>JBGPHM010000006.1:0-88955 GCA_041484365.1 Terriglobia bacterium
CGCTCGGGTGGGACAGCAAAATCACATTGGTTTCCAATATTTGCGTCTCGTTGCTGAGCTTTATCGGCTTGTTGCTGCTTTTTCGGCAGAAGAGCCCGTACGCATTTCCTGTCGCGATGTTTCCGCTGGTCTATCCCGTTGTGTATTACATCACCCATACTTCACTTCGATACCGCCATCCCATTGATCCGGTGTTGATCATATTGACTGTCGTTGCTCTCGGGTATCCCATCCAGGCGATTGCAAACCGGATAAGGGTGGCTCCAACAAATGAATCTCTTAAGGCGAGCGAAACGGGTTCGTAATTTCTGAAGGATTCGGAATATCGGGATTCCTTAGAGGCGGAGCGAACCCCTAGATCCCGTATTTCTTGGAGTAATGGCGGAACGATGAGTAAGTCATTTTGAGGAGTTCGGCTGCGCGGGTTCCCACGCCGTTCGATAAGCGCAACGCTTCAAGCAGGTAGCCCTTTTCCATGTCCTGAATTTTCATTTCGAGATCCATTCCACCTTTAGGTATTGAGGGTTTGCCATTGGAAGCCGCCGCTTCGAACGCAGGGGCTTGCGCGGCGCGGACGATTTTCTCCGGTAGAGCCGTGACGCTGATCCGCGGTCCTGTCTCGAGAGCCACGCAACGCTCGAGAGTATTTTCAAGCTCTCGGACGTTTCCGGGCCAGTCGTAGGTCTCCAGCAAGCGCATCGCTTCCGGCTCAATGCCCTCGACGGTTTTTTCCATGGACTTGCGAAACCGTTCGAGGAATGCCCGTGCAAGCAATGGAATGTCGTCGCGGCGTTCGCGAAGCGGAGGCACATGTATGGGGATGACGCTCAAACGGTAGAAGAGATCTTCGCGGAAGCGGCCTTCGGCAATTTCCTTCTCAAGATCTTTGTTGGTGGCGGCGATCACACGGACGTCCACTTCCGATTCTTCCGTGCTCCCAAGGGGACGGACCTTTCCCTCCTGCAGAACGCGGTAAAGCTTGACCTGCATGGACAAAGGCATGTTTCCAATTTCATCCATGAAAAGAGTGCCGCCAGTGGCCGCCTGGAAAAGGCCCGGGCGGTTGTCGTTCGCGCCCGTGAATGCTCCTTTGACGTAGCCGAAAAGTTCCGATTCGAGCAGCGTTTCCGGAAAGGCGCCGCAGTCAATAGTGATAAACGGTCTTTGCGCGCGGGGACTATGCTCGTGAATGGCGCGCGCGACGAGCTCTTTCCCCGTGCCGCTCTCACCCGTGATGAGGACGCGGCTTACTTGCGGGCCGACCGTTTGGATCAAATCAAAAATGGCCCGAAGCTTTGCGCTTTTGCCGATGATGTTGTCTTGCCCGGTGAGACGGTGCAATTCGCGGCGAAGGTAGCCTGCCTCTTTTTTCAGTTTGAGGTTGTCATCCACCTGCCGCACCGCGCGGCGGAGCTGGTCGACGAGTTCATGGTCCTTAATGACGTAGCGGTCGGCGCCAGCATTTACGGCGGCGATAGCTGTTTCCACCGTGGGGACACCGGTAATCAGGAGAAAGACGGACGAAGGTGTAGTCTCCCGCGCGAATTTGAGAATCTCCACACCACTGGTGTCAGGCATGCGGATATCGGAAATGATGATGTCAAAGATTTGCGACTCGATTTTCCGGCGCGCAGCTTCTCCGCTGGAAGCGACTTCGACGCGGTGGCCTTCCTTGCGGAAAGTGATCTCCAGCAGCTCACATATGGAGCGCTCATCGTCAACAATCAACAAATGCGCCATCTCGTCCTAATCCTCTCAGGCCACGCGCGGCAATTCGACAGTAAATTGAGCTCCCCGGTTCTTCTCCGAGGATACGATGACGTGGCCGCCGTGCGCCTGCACTATCTGATAGACGATTGCCAAGCCGAGGCCTGTACCGCCGACGAACCCGGATTGCAACGGCTCAAATATCTTCTCTTTTTGCTGCGAATCCAATCCCACGCCGGTGTCACGAAAGTGTATGCGGACGTAGCCGCGACCCAACTCCAAGCGGACGCTGAGCAGCCCGCCATCCGGCATGGCGCGCAAAGCGTTGTCGCAGAAATTCCAGAAGACCTGTTTGATGCGATTGGCGTCCACGCGTACACGAACGGATTTCAAAGTAAAGCCCCTCTCAATCCGGTATTTTCCGTCCATGGATGGATGGCGCTCGAGAAGTGTAAGAGTTTCATCCAGAAGTGGAACTATGTCTGCGTTTGTGAACTCATAAGTTCTCTCGCGCGAGTAATTCAGGAACTCGGTGATGATCTGGTTGAGGCGCTCCGATTCCCTGCTCACGATATTGACCAAATGCCGCTCGTCTTCTTCCAGGGGGGCGTGGCGGGCCAATTCCTTTACGGCGCCAGCGATGGCCGTGAGCGGCTGGCGTATCTCGTGTGCAATGGCCGCGGAAAGTCTTCCAAGGGCGGCCATACGGTCTTTTGTTTCGACTTCCTCTTCCAGCCTGCGCAAATCGGTCAGATCCTGAAAGTTGAAGACGTAGCCGCTCGACTCTTCGCTGCGGCTGCGAAGAGACGAAACGGAAACGCCGAGCACGCGAGTCGTTCCGTCAGGAGTTCGAAAATCAAACTCCTTGCGCGGGATTCTGCTTACATCGGAAACACCTTCTTCCGGCATCCAGAAATCCGGCCACAAATCCGAAAGAATCTGGCCGCGAACGTCAGCAGAGCGTGCGCCGGTGATCTCCTCTCCGGTCCTGTTCAAAAGAAGAATCCGGCCATCGAGATTCGTTGTCAGTAAGCCGCCGCGCAAGGAGTGGATGATGTCTTCATTAAACGCTTGAAGGTCTTGTAGTTCGCCCCGCTTTTGCTCAAGTTCCGCGCCTTTTCGGCGAAGAGTCTGCGCTAAAAGGCTGGAAAGATACGCGACAGCCATAAAGGCAACGAGATTGCTGAAAACCCAGGTCTGCAAGCTATGCGCGGTCGGAATGGCCTCCGATGTACGCGGAAGTTTCTCGTAATACACCAATTCAACCATCCCTGCGAGCATGACGAAGCTAAATCCCGCAGCGAGGAAGGTTCCCCGGCGCGTGAACAGGATGCTGGCAACAATGATGGTCAGCAAATAAAGTGAAATAAAGTGGCTTTCGTTGGCCCCTGTCACGTAAACCAGACCAGTGATCATCAGGAGGTCGCAAACCATCTCCAAGGGGGCTTGCCAGCGCGCCTGCGGGACCCATTTCGCGAGAATTGCGTACAGAAAACCAAGCATGTACCAGAGGCCGACAAGAGTGCCAAATACTCTGGCGTTTAGTATGAGGAGGCCGGCATTCCAGAGGAATAACGAAATGGCGAGAAGAAAGGTGATAACGAGAAAACGGACGCGGCTAAGCCAACCCAGCCATTCCGTCGTGTTCTGCGTGAACTCCATTGACTGGACACCTGTCATTCATTGTGCTGCCCCATTTTCAATCGGGTCAAGAAAGAGGGGTGTACTGATTCGCGGCGAATGCGAGGAGCGAACCGGCCGGGGGCGCGACACCCCCAGCCGGCTCGGCTTCCGCCTAGTGCTGTGACAACTTGCCAATCAAAACGAACAGCGGTAGATACATTGAAATTACGATGCCGCCAACGATGGCGCCGAGGAAAACAATCATCATGGGCTCCATGGCAGCGAGCAGGTCCTTGACCGCGGCGTCCACTTCGTCTTCATAAAAATCGGCGATCTTCTGGAGCATGGTATCCATCGCGCCGGTTTGTTCGCCGACAGAAATCATCTGCGTCACCATGCCGGGGAAAACTTCGGAATCACGCAGCGGGTCAGCGAGTGTGCGGCCGGCTTCGAGGGCTTTCCGGGTTTGAAGCAAAGCGCGTTCTACGATGGCGTTACCAGACGAACGCGCGGTGATGTCCAGCGCTTCCAGGATCGGAACACCACTGGAGATCAGGGTTCCGAGCGTGCGGGTGAAGCGCGCCACGGAGATTTTTTTCAGCAAGATTCCGATGAGCGGAAGCTTCAAGAGCAAAGCGTCAATGGCAAAGCGTCCTTTTTCTGTTTTGTACCAGACCCTCAGGCCGATAATCACGCCAATAAAGGCAACCAACGCAAGGAAACCAAAGATACTACCGACGAAATGGCTGAGAGCGATGACAATTCGAGTCGGCAACGGGAGGTTTACTTCCAAGCTGACGAACAGAGTGGCGAAGATCGGCACGACCTTCCAAAGCAGAAGGGTGATGACCGCCGCGGACACGCCCAAGACTACCACCGGGTAGATAAGGGCGGACTTCACCGCGCGCTTCAGCTTGACGTTTTTTTCAATATAGGCGGAGAGGCGTTGCAGAATGGTGTCGAGAATACCGCCCGTCTCGCCCGCCTCCACCATGTTGACGTAGAGCGTGTCGAAGACTTTGTCGTATGCACGCATGGCGGAGGAAAGCGTCTGGCCGCCTTCAATGGCGCCACGCGTTCCTGCCAGTACCTTTTGAAATGTCTTGTTTTCCTGTTGTCCAGCAAGGATTTCGAGGCACTGGACAAGCGGCAAGCCGGCGTCAATCATCACGGAGAATTGGCGGGTGAAAACGGCGAGCTCCTCCTGCTTGACCCCGCTTCCGAAGCTCGGGAGAGCGAACTCCTTGCCCTTCTCCGACATCTTCGTGACGTTTATCTGCTGACGCCGAAGCAGAGAGGCCAACTCGGCCTTGCTGCCAGCGACCTGCTCGCCGCTAACACTTGTTCCGGCGCGATTCTTTCCTTTGTATGTAAAGACCGGCATACCGTTACCCTCCTGATTTTCTTTCGCTCATTTGAATGTTCACGTAAAATTGCAAATCGCTAGCGCCGCATTCCAACGGAACCCACAGGTGGCCCGCTTGTCACACCTCGATTGATCATATCCTGCAGTTCGTCGGCGTTGGATGATCTTGAAAGCGCTGTCTCCAAAGTAATCAACTTGTTGAAATACGCGTTGGCCAGGCTTTGATTGAAAGTCTGCATCCCGCTTGTTCCAGTACCGGTCTGCATGGCCGAATAGATCTGGTGAATTTTGTCTTCGCGAACCAGGTTCCGGATCGCGGCATTCGGAATCAGGATTTCCATGACCATAACGCGCCCACGTCCATCGGCCCTCGGCAGAAGCGATTGGCATAGGATTCCCTCGAGGACCATTGAAAGTTGCGCGCGGATTTGCGGTTGCTGGTAGGCGGGAAATACGTCCACGATACGGTTAATCGTGGAGACGGCGGAGTTTGTGTGCAACGTCGCAAAAGTGAGGTGGCCCGTCTCGGCGATGCGGAGGGCGGATTCAATGGTTTCGAGGTCACGCATTTCGCCGATGAGAACGACATCCGGGTCTTCGCGCAAAGCCGCGCGAAGCGATGCCGCAAAAGAGTGCGTGTCCGAATGGATCTCGCGCTGGTTTACCAGACACTTCTTATGGTTGTGGAGGAACTCAATGGGGTCCTCGATGGTGATCATGTGCTCCTCGCGCTCGGCGTTGATCTTGTCAAGCATGGCGGCAAGCGTGGTGGACTTGCCGGAACCCGTCGGGCCGGTGACGAGGACGAGGCCGCGCGGCTTTTCACAGAGCGCCTTCACCACCGGGGCGAGTCCGAGCGCGTCAAAGCCCTTAATCTCCCAGGGGATGGTGCGGAACACGGCCGCGACCGCGCCGCGCTGGTTGAAGATGTTTCCGCGGAAGCGCGCGAGGTTCTTCAAACCGAACGAAAAGTCGAGCTCGAGGTTTTCCTCGAACCGGTGCTTCTGGGCGTCGGTAAGAACGCTGTAGGACAGCGACTTCGTGTCCGCGGCGGTCAGCGGCGCCATGTCGAGCGCGCGCAGCCGGCCATGCACGCGAACGCGCGGGGCGCTGTTCGTGGTGATGTGCAGGTCGCTCCCGCCCATCTCTATCATTTTCTGCAACAGCTCACTCAGTGTGATTCCAGCCATCGTGGACCTCTCCTTACAGAATTGTTTCGCGAAGTACTTCCTCGAGAGTTGTTTGTCCCGAGGCAATCTTTGTAAGCCCGCTGCGGCGCAGCGTAATCATTCCCTGATCCAAGGCTTTTTTCTTCAACTCCAGCGCGGAAGCGCCAACTAGAATCAGCTCACGCAACTCGTCATTGATTTCCATAACTTCGTAAAGACCCACACGGCCCTTGTAGCCCGAATTGTTGCAAGTGTTGCATCCCTTGCCATGAAAAATGTCGGCGGTCTGCGCCTCTTCGGAGGTAAATCCAGCATCCAATTTTGCTTCCGGCGGAACTTCGAGCTTTTCCTTGCAGGCGGAACAGATTCGGCGGACGAGGCGCTGTGCGCAAATAAGGTTCACTGAAGTGGCGACAAGAAAAGGCTCGATGCCCATGTTCATCAATCGGCTGATGGTCGAGGGCGCGTCATTGGTGTGCAGAGTGGAAAGGACAAGGTGTCCGGTTAGCGCGGCCTTGACAGCGATTTCGGCCGTCTCAAAGTCGCGGATTTCGCCCACCAGAATTATGTTTGGGTCCTGCCGCAAGAAGGAACGCAAGGCGGTGGCAAAGTTCAAACCGATTTGGTCCTTCATTTGCACCTGGTTGATCCCCGCAAGCTGGAATTCGACCGGGTCCTCTGCGGTCATAATGTTTGTTTCGGATGTGTTGAGCCGCGCAACGGAGGAATACAGAGTGTTCGTCTTGCCAGAACCGGTCGGGCCCGTGACCAAAACCATTCCGTAAGGCTTCAAAATAGATTTTTCAAATTTGTCGAGCGATTCCTGCTCGAAGCCAAGCTTGGTCATATCCAGGCGGAGGTTTTCCTTGTCGAGCAGGCGCATGACGATTTTTTCGCCGAAGATCGTGGGGACCGTCGAGACGCGGAAATCAAGATCACGTTTCTTGCCCTCGCGTAGGTACTTGAGCATGATGCGCCCGTCTTGCGGGAGGCGCTTTTCGCTGATGTCCAGCTTGGACATGATCTTGATGCGGCTGGTGATCGCATCCTTCAATTTCAATGGAGGGGCCATTACGTTTTGGAGAATGCCGTCCACACGAAGGCGAACGCGCAGTTCTTTCTCGTAAGGCTCGACGTGGATGTCGCTGGCGCCGCGCTTGACCGCGTCAGTCAATATGAAGTTGACGAGCTTGATGATGGGCGCTTCTTCGGCGGCTTTCTCGAGTTCGGAGGCGTTCATCTCCGCTTCCTCGGCGGCGATTTCGAGGTCAGCGCCTTCCTCGCCCGTAAGGTCCTTCATTACCTTGCTGAGTTCTTCGACGCTCGAAGCTTCACCATAGAACTTGTGAATCGCGTCGTTAATGTCGCTTTCGGATGCGACGACCGGTTCGACGTTGAATCCGGTCATGAACTTGATGTCGTCCATGGCGAAGACGTTTGTTGGATCCGTCATTGCGATGGTGAGAGTTGCGCCGACTCGGGAGAGCGGAACAACCTGATAACGGACGGCCGTTTCCTGCGGAATCAGTTTGATCACCACAGGTTCGACTTCGTAATATTTCAAATTGATGGAGGGAACGCCATATTGCCGTGAGAGGACTTGCGTGATTTCGTCGTCACTAATAAAGCCGAGCTTCATCAGGCAGCTACCGAGCCGCCCGCCATTCTTCTTCTGATACTCCAAAGCCTTCTGGAGTTGATCGGAAGTTATCAGGCTCTCTTTAATCAGTATTTCGCCGAGTCTACCCGACATGCGCAGAACTCCTGAGACACGTCCACCCAATCGACCGTTCACGAGGCCCTTTGGACCTGCGTGTAACTAATTGAAGCATTTTGAGGAATCCAGAAACACCTGTCCTGTGGTACAGGGTTGCTTCGGCACTAACCTTAGTGAAAAGGGTCCACCTTGACTCGCCCCGGCGCGGTGGCTATCTTCATCTTTAATGGGAAGTGAGCTACCCATCCTGCACCGCGCTGGCGAACCCTTAGGGTCAATGTCGGGATCGATGATTCAAATCGGGGCACGGGCCGAGACACTGATGGCCTATTACGGCGCCATGAGCGAGCAGCTTGGCCCCATGAGATGGTGGCCTGCGAAGACGCCATTTGAAGTAATCGTTGGCGCGATTCTTACGCAAAACACGGCCTGGACAAATGTGGAGCGCGCTATTGAGAATCTGCGGAAGGGGCGATTCCTGACACCGTCCGCCATTGAAAAGATTCCTGTTGCACGGCTGGGAAGGCTGATTCGCTCCTCCGGATACTTCCGGCAGAAGGCGAAAAAACTAAAAGCCTTCGCAAACTTTTTAACCGAGGGATTCGGCGGATCATTGAAGCGAATGTTTGCAGTCCCCACGATGGAACTGCGGGGAAAGCTACTCGCCGTGCACGGGATCGGGCCCGAAACAGCCGATTCCATTTTACTTTATGCGGGGAATCACCCAATCTTTGTGGTGGATACCTACACGCGGCGCATTATGACCCGGCATAAGATGACGCACGAAAAATCGGGTTATGATGAAATCCGTGAGATGTTTCAGCGCCGCCTTCCGCGGGATGCGCGGCTTTACAATGAATATCACGCGTTGATCGTGAACACGGGAAAGAATTGGTGCCGGAGCAGGAATCCAATCTGCGCGGAATGCCCCCTGGGTCCATATCTCCCACACGGGAGCCCCCTACGGGCCGGGGCGCGCCCATGAGCCCGACGACACCAGTGACGCCCACGACGCCGCGAAAACGGACATCACGTCTCCGGCTTTGGTACGGCGGATTGCTGATCGTGCTTTTGCTGGGCGCGGTGTTCACGCTCGTTTCTTTGAACCTCCCGTTTGAGCCGCAAAAGTGGACCGATGTCCTGATTTTCTTCGCGCTCTCCACAATCATTGTCGCAGCGCTTCTTGTATTCGGACTGATGATGGCGCGGCTTCTGCTCCGCCTGTGGACGGAGCGTCGCGCGCGCCAACTGGGAGCCCGGTTTAAGACGAAGATGGTTGTCGGTGCGATGGCGATTTCTCTTCTGCCGGTTATTTTCATGTTTTATATCAGCTACGCGCTGTTGAATCGCTCGCTGAACCGCTGGTTTTCCCGGCCAATGGAGTTAGCCGCGCAGGAGAGCCAGAAGCTGGTAACGGAGCTTGGCGGCCGCGATCGCGACCGGCTCAATACTTATGCACAGATTGCGGCGCGAAAGCTTGGGTCGAATCCATCGCCAGAAAGTTTGAAAGAAACCCTCGATGGTTTCGTCCCCGGCGTTGATGCGATTCTTGTGCTGGACTCGAGCGGGAAGCCAATCCTTTCTTCCTCAACATTCTCCATGCCTGAGGGCGGTGCCTGGGGCACACCAATCACACTGCCGAGCGGCGCCGTGGTATGGAAGGCTGGCGACCTGACAGCCACCACTGGGCGCGCACCGCTCCTCAATGCTGGAAATGGAGGGGGGAATGAGTCCGTGCTCGTCATGCGGCGCACTGCTCCGGATTACCTGGAGCGCTTCTCGCAAATCCAGGACCAACTCAACGTGTACTTTGGGCAGACGAAGCAGTATCGAGCGATTCGGTCGGAGTTATTGTTGGTACTTTCATTTCTGACATTGTTGCTTGTTTTCGCCGTGACGTGGTTTGCGGTCTACCTCTCCAAACAAGTGACAATCCCCATCCAAGCCCTTGCCGAAGGCACGCGCGAAGTTTCCGGCGGAAACTTTTCCTATCGTGTGGATACGCCCGCGCACGACGAGCTTGGCGAGCTTGTTCAATCATTTAATCAAATGACCCGGCAGCTTGGCGATAACCGCCGGCAGATTGACGAATTCACGCGAAGCCTTCAGGACGCCTTGACGGAAATCGAAAGCCGCAGAAAACTGATTGAGACTGTTCTGGAGAATGTCCCCACGGGGGTTATTTCACTCGATGCACAGGGCAGCGTCGTGCGGATCAACAGCGCCGCCGCGAGAATGTTTGGCGAATCCGCGCGCACGGCGCACACGCTCGCCGAGATTGTCGGGAATGAAGCCGGCCCTGAGTTCTATACGCTTCTGCGGCGATCCTCTCGCCTTGGAAATGTTTCCAAAGGGCTTGACCTCCGTGCAAGTGGCCGGGTCCTCCACGCGGCCGTCACCGTGAGCGCTCTCGGGCCGCGGACCGCGAATTCCGGTTACATCGTCGTGGTGGACGACCTGACCGAACTACTTCGCGCGCAAAAGGTTGCCGCTTGGCAGGAAGTTGCGAAACGCATTGCGCATGAAATCAAGAACCCTTTGACGCCAATTCAACTCTCGGCTGACCGTCTCGCTCGATTCCTTGCAAGAAGGGCCGCGGAAGAATCCCCGATTTCGAGGGATGCGGATCTCGAAAGAGTAGTGAGCGAGTGCGCGACGTCCATCGAGCGCGAAGTGTCGGCCCTGAAGTCGCTGGTCGAAGAGTTCTCTCAGTTCGTACGTTTCCCGCAAGCTCGCCTGGCGAACGCGGATGCAAATATGGTGGTCAACGAAGCACTGGATCTCTTCCGCGGGAGGCTTGATGGGATCGAGTTGCGGACGGATCTTGCGGCGGATCTTCCTGTCATCAAGGCCGACACTGAATTACTTCGAGGAGTGCTTGTCAACCTGATTGATAACGCGGCCGAGGCGATGGAAAACTCTCCGGCGAAATACTTGCAAGTGGCAACGCGGACAGCAGGACATGGAGACGCGCTGGAGATCATCGTTTCGGATACAGGATGCGGGATCTCCCCCGATGACAAGGACAAGCTTTTTCTGCCTCATTTCTCTACGAAGGATCGCGGGACTGGCCTTGGGCTTGCGATCGCGGCGCGTGTCGTTGCCGAGCATCACGGAACCTTGCGGGTGGAAGACAACTCACCAGTCGGCACGCGTTTGATTCTTCGCATTCCCGCGGCGGAGATCGTGGCTTCCCAGATTGCGGCGGAGGCCTAAAGCTCGATTCCCTTCCCGCCATGCCACATACAATCCTCATCGTTGATGACGAGCCTGGGATTCGCCAGTCGCTGAAGTCTGTCCTTCAGGAAGACGGCTACCATGCGGAGTGTGTTGCGTCCGGCGAAGAGTGCATCGACTACGTTCAGCGCCACCCGGTTGATGTTGTGCTTCTGGATGTGTGGCTGCCGGGAATGGATGGGATGGAGACTCTGCGGCGGCTGAAAGAGACGGAGCCAAGCCCGATGGTGGTGATGATCTCGGGGCACGGAAATATCGAGACGGCGGTACGCGCCACGAAGCTCGGGGCTTTCGACTTCGTCGAGAAGCCTCTTTCAGTCGAGAAAATCTCTGTCGCGGTAAAGAACGCCTTGAACCACCAACGGCTCGAAGAGGAAAACCGATTGTTGCGCGCGGAACTTGAGCAACGATTCGAGCTGATCGGGGACAGCGTACCGATCAAAGCTTTGCGGCAGCAGATTGCACTGACGGCGCCCACAAACGGTCGCGTGCTGATTTACGGCGAGAGCGGAACGGGGAAAGAGGTTGTCGCACGAGCATTGCATGCCGCGAGCCTCAGGCGATTGCAGCCCTTCGTCGAAGTGAACTGCGCGGCAATCCCGGACGAGCTCATCGAGTCAGAGTTATTCGGGCACGTGAAAGGCAGCTTTACGGGAGCCACCGAGGACAAGGTCGGCAAATTTCAGAAGGCCGACGAAGGGACCTTGTTCCTCGATGAAGTCGGCGACATGAGCCTGAAAACACAGGCAAAAGTGCTGCGCGTTTTAGAGGAACAGCGATTCGAGCCTGTTGGCTCCAACACGGCGGTGAAAGTTGACGTCCGCGTGATCGCCGCAACAAATAAGACGCTGGAAGACGAGATTGGCAAGGGAGCATTTCGCGAGGACCTTTTTTACCGGTTAAACGTGATTCCCTTTAACTTGCCCCCATTACGCGACCGCTCCGAGGACATTCCGCAGTTCGCAAAGTATTTTCTCGCGGAGTTCAGCGGGGCTTACGGAAAGCGTCCGCGAGAGTTTAGCGACGCTTCACTGGATGTGCTCATGCGCTATTCGTGGCCGGGAAATGTGAGGGAGCTCCGCAACCTGATTGAGCGGCTGGTGATTGTTTGCCCGCAGCAACGCATCGAGCCACACCATCTGCCGCCCGAACTTTTCCGTGGAGCAAGAGACGCGCAGCAACCATACGCTTCACTGCATGAAGCTCGCGCTGCCTATGAACGCGATTTCATTTTGCGGAAACTCGAAGAGCACCAGTGGAATATGAGCCGGGCCGCGCTGGCTCTGGGATTGGAGCGCAGCCATCTGTATCGCAAGATGAAAGCGCTTGGGATTTCAACATCGGACGCATAGGGCGAGCGTTTTTTTATGACAACTGAATTACTCTTCAGATGAAGATGATTCCCCTGAATCGTCATCGCCAACCGGGCCGACGTCCGATCCTTGCAGCACGTCAGAGAGCGCTTCCAACTGGTTCCGCCAATCGAGCTGCCGAACCATCGCCGGATTGTTCCGCCATCCCGGTTGAGTCTTGACGTGCGTTTCGAGAAAGACCTTCGTACCCAACAGCTTTTCCAACTCCAGCCGCGCGGACGTGCCAATTTTCTTCAGTGTTTCGCCATGCTTGCCAATCAGAATGCCCTTTTGCCCTTCGGCTTCAACAAACAGAGAGACGCTGATCCGGATTAATGCCGGTGATTCTTCATAGCTGTCCACGAGTGATGCAATCGCGTGAGGCACTTCCTGATTGGTTGCGGCCATCGCTTTCTCGCGGACGATTTCTCCCGCTAGAAAGCGTTCCGGTTGATCCGTGAATTGGTCTACAGGGAAGAACGGCTCGCCCGGTGGAAGATTGTCCACAATAACCTTGAGCAAGTCCTTCACGCCATCCGCCTTCAATGCTGAAATGGGGATGATCTCTTTCCAGTCCCGCAACTTGCTGCATTCCGCGATCAGCGGCAGCAGTTTTTCCTTTGGCATGCGGTCGATTTTGTTCAGCAGGAGAATCGCCGGGCCGGTGAATCCTCGCGCGCGCCCGAGCGCCTCGCGGTCCTCGTGGCCGATGCGATCACTGGCATCCACCATCGCGCAGAGGATGTCGATTCCTTCGAGCGCCTGCGCAATCTCCTGCGCCATCTGACGCCCAAGCGCGGAGCGCGTTTGGTGCAATCCCGGCGTGTCAATCAATACGATTTGCGCGTCGGGCTGATTGACGATTCCCTGAATGCGGTTTCGAGTCGTCTGCGGCCTAGAAGTAACGATGGAGACCTTCTGACCGACAAGTGTGTTGACGAGCGTGGACTTGCCCACGTTTGGCCGCCCGATGATCGCAACGAAGCCTGCTTTGAATGGCTTTTTATCTTGCATTGGAGTTCATAGGAGCTGTGCAGTTCGCCAGATTGCTATTGTTTTTGCGCCGCGGCAGCCTGCCTGCGCGCGCGCAGCCTCAGCACCTTTCGTTGATTTGCTTCCAACACTTCAAATCGCAGGCCATCAAAGTCCAGGCGCTCGCCCGCTGCGGGAACGTGCCCCGCGATATGATTCAGCAATCCCGCGACGGTCGTAAAGGATTCACCGTTGTCCACATCCAGTTCCTGCCCGAATAGTTCCCGGAGTTTTTCAAGCGACACGCTGCCGCGTAATACCAGGCTCCCGTCGGGTTCACGAATCACATCGGGAGACGGCTGCCGATCCTGTTCGCCAATCTCGCCGACAATTTCTTCCACAATGTCCTCGATAGTAATCAGGCCCGAGAAAAGGCCGTGTTCGTCAAACGCGAGGGCAAGTTGCTGCTTTTTGCTTTGCATTTCTTTTAACAATTCAGAGCCGCGCTTCGATTCCGGAACGATGAGCGCGGGGCGAATCAGTTGGCGCACCTTGCGGTGCCGCGCCTCGTGATCCGGGATTTCGAGCAGGTCGCGTGAATAAACAATCCCAAGCATGTCGTCCAGCGATTCACCATAGACCGGAACGCGCGAAAACCTTTTTTCCACGACGAGCTGCCGCAGATCTTCAAGCGAGGCTTCGGCTGAAATCGCGGCGACTTCCGGACGCGGCGTCATAAGTTCGCTCACGCGCTTGTCGCCGAATTCAACGAGCTGTTCGATCAGCGCGGCGTCGTCATGTTCCAGAATGCCTTCTTCTTGAGCCGCTTCGACGAGGGCTTCGATTCCCTCCTGATCGGCACGGCGCGAATCCGGCTGGCCTTCGTCGTCGGAAATCCGGCTCAGCGATGCCGCCAGTTCGGCGACGGCGCGAAGCGGCCAGACAACCCACAGAAAAACTCGAACGACGGGAAGCACCGGGCGAATCCAACGCCCTGAAGTCCTGGCGAGCAAAAGGTCCGGGATAAAATGCATTGCGAGAATCACTTCAACCATCAGGAAGACGAGCAATTCTGCGAACGCATTCCATCGTTCAGGCACGTAGTAAATCACGCCGCGCGCCGTCTGGACGGCGACAGCGGCGAGCATCAACCTTGTAAGCAGGCTGAACGCCAGCGAGGCCTTGCGTCTGTTCAATCCGACGTGCCGCTCGATCTCCGCCTCAAAAATATCAAGATGCTCGTGGACTCGCCCGGTGGTCACGCGGCCAAGCTCACGGTAAATGCGATCCAGATACGCGAGGACGGCGAGGCCGGCCAGCATTGCGATTACACCGAGTGTGTGTAGTGTGAGCATTTATTTTTGCGCGAGCTATGCGAGCCCGAGTTTACGACGAAGCCTCATCTCTTTCCGTTCCATCTGGCCATCATCCGTTTCGTGGTCGTGACCCAGCAAGTGCAGTACGCCGTGCAGAATGAGCACGCGAAGTTCGTGGTTGAGCCCGCGGCCCTCGCGTTCAGCATTGCGCCGCGCCGTCTCCGGCGAAATGGCGATATCGCCGAGAAAGTTTCCGCGCCGCGCGTTCTGGTGTCTGGCGCTGCCATCTCCATTCGGGGGAAATGAAAGCACGTCGGTCGGCTTGGCCTTGCCGCGAAACTTTTTGTTGAGCCGCGCGATTTCGCGGTCGTCCACAAAACAAACGGTCAGCTCACGGCCGCCCAAAGCCAGTTCGCGGAGCAGGCGAGCCTCAAAGCGAGCAAGCGGCGCCTGCTGGATGCGAATCCGATTCTGGCGATTGAGGATCATGCCCGGATGGACGAACTATCGCGCAGCATCCGCCTGGGGCGCTTTCGGCGATTCATGCTTCGCCGCATTCGATGCTGGGCGCCCATTGGACGCGTCAAATTCTTCATAAGCGCGAATAATTTGCTGCACGAGATTGTGGCGCACTACGTCTTTCTCATTAAACGCAACCGTGGCGATCCCTTCAATCTTGCCGACAACTTCCAGCGCTTCGATCAGTCCGGAGCGGCGGTTCGTGGGCAGGTCAATCTGCGTGATGTCCCCGGTGATTACCGCCTTCGAGTTGAATCCCAGCCGCGTGAGAAACATTTTCATTTGTTCGGAGGTCGTGTTCTGCGCCTCATCGAGAATCACAAACGAATCGTTCAGCGTGCGCCCGCGCATAAACGCCAGCGGCGCGACCTCGATGATTCCCTTCTCCACGTATCGTTCCAATTTGTCCGCGTCGAGCATGTCATAGAGCGCGTCATACAACGGACGCATGTACGGATCAATTTTCTCCTGGAGCGAGCCGGGGAGAAATCCCAGTCGCTCGCCCGCTTCCACCGCGGGCCGCGCAAGGATGATGCGGTTTACGCGCTTAGTAAGCAGCGCGGAAACCGCCATCGCCACCGCAAGATAAGTCTTCCCGGTGCCTCCCGGGCCGACAGCGAATACCATGTCGTGCTTTTCAACGCAGTCCATGTAGCGGCGCTGGTTTGCGCTCTTCGCCGTGATGTTTTTCTTGCCGAATGGACGTGCGCGGCCCCCCGCAGGCTCGAGCAAATTTCGCAGCGGAACTCCCTGCTCCTCTACCGCCAGGCGCAGCAGTGAATGCACCTCGCCATTCTCAAAGCGCCGACCCTCGCGCACTAGCGCGTTGTACTCCTCGAGAATCTGCGCGGCGCGCTCGACCTGCACAGGCTCGCCTTCGATGGAAAGGCGGTCGTTCTCGAGATCGGCCCTGACCTGCAAGGCCGATTCAAAGAATTTCAGGTTCTCGTCGAGGGTGCCGAACAGGGTCTCTACACTGCCGGCTATTTGTACGGTGCGACGCATCTGGGGTTGGCCGAACAGCTCTCTGGAGAGTGCCCGGCCACGGGTCTTTTCCTCCGGCCAAACGTGTGGATATTCCGCCTATTAGGGTACCGCTGGCGGCATAAGGAATCAAGCGATGCCCACAATCGGCGTAATTTTGACAAAGCGTGCGAAGGTCGGCTACATTCTTACCTTCGCATATAGACGAATAGGAGAAATGAATGGCTGGCGGAACGCAAACCAAGATAAAGAAGAAGAAAAAGTCCGTACTCAAACGCGCGAGACTATCTCTGGACAGAGAGGCCGTGAACCGCGCGAACAAGACGCGCATGCGGTCCACCTTGAGGCGGATGCGCGCGGCGCTTGCCGCGGGCGATACAACGGCTGCCGGTGAATTGTTCCGACCAACAGTTGCAGCGTTGGATCATGCGGTGACCAAGGGCGTGCTTCCGCGCAACACCGCGAACCGCTACAAGTCTCGCATGGCCATTTCCCTGAACCATTTGCGTGCCGCGCGAAAAGCTTGACCTGAAGCACATTCGACTCGAATCACGCTCCGTTCAAATCAAGATTCACTAACTCTTGCCCCCGGCAGATGCCGTGGAGAATCGCGAATCCGTCAGCCGCGCCAAAAGAAACTCCATGATGGCCCGATGCCCCGCGTTCCCGGATTTCAGTCTGCTGTCCGCTTCCGCCAGCTCAAGAAGACCTGCTTCCAATTGCTTCCTCGGAATGCGGCGAGCCTCACGCATGGCCATTTCCGCAGTTTTCGCGCGCATTCCTAACTTCCGGGAAACTTCGTAGTCCGGCGTGTTGCGGGGCAGTTCGCCCGCCTCAATCAATTTCTTGAACATCCAAGCAATCGCGCCAACCAGTGCAACCGGCTGCTCCCCTTCGCGCAGCAGGCTTTCCAGGAACAGCATCGCGCGCGCGCGATCTCCCGTCGCCAGCATTTCCGATAGTTGCCACACGTCGTATCGCTGCGCGGACACTGCGACCGCGTCAACATCATCACGGCGGATCACTTTTCGGTCGCCGACGTATGTCGCCAGCTTCGCAATCTCCGTGCGCACGGCGGCGAGATTGGCGTCCGTGATTTCCGCGAGAAGTTGTGCGGCGTCGGGCTCGATCTTGACGCCTTGATCGCGCGCAATCTTCCCGGTCAAAACGATAACTTGAGCAATCCGTTCGGGTAACTCACCATCGAGTTCGCAAGTTACAACCAACGCTTTCGCGGAAAGTGATTTGAATATTGTCATGCGCGCGTCCAGCGCCACGGCTTCAAGCACAAGCACGGTGAACGGCGCGGGATTCGCCAGGTACGGCTCAATCTGCGCGACAAGCTTTTTTCGGGACTCCTCGCCAAGCCGCTCCAGCGCTTCGATCTCGCTCCACACGATCACCTGGAGCGGCGCGAGCATTGGCAGCATCTGCGCCTGCCCGACCACGCTCGCCACCAGATCGTCCTCCGCCGAAAATCGCGCCACGCCCCATTCGCGCGTGCTTTCTTCAACGTAGGTTTCAATGATCTTGTTGCGACAGGTCTCTTTCAGAAATGAATCGGGGCCGAGCAGCAGAACCGCGGGTATCGGCTTCCCTTTCGAGAGGCGGGCCAGTAATTCGGCAACATCCAATTGCGGCATCAGAACTTCTCCAGGATCGCGGAGACAAGTTGCCGGGCGAAGTCGCCGGAAAGCCGCCCGAGCGCGGGATTCTGCTCGTCAAAAAAGCTCTTCACGTCGGTGGATAATTCATAAGCCTGGCGGAAAACGAAATCGTTATTGCGATAAAGCTCTTTCTTGTCGTCGCGGTCTTCCAACCACACTTTTAGATGGACCGTAATAAGCATGGCGGTCGCGCGTCCGGTGATCGAGTCATACACGGCAACTGCCGATTCGATGCTGCTGACTTCTCCGTGCAGAACGGCATCCGCCGCCGTGGGATCCGACACAACATGGTAAGCGGTGCGCGCAAGGAATTCGTGGATCACGGCGCCCGTGAGCCGCTGTTCCAATCGATACGAAGGAGTCTTGTTGACGAACGCGGGCACGGCAATCGTGTTTAGCGTTGCAGGCAGGGCTGATCCGCGGCCGCCGACGTGATAACCGCAGCCCGCAAGCACGATTGAAACGCACAAGAAGGCGATCCGTCGCGTGATATGACTCCGTGTTTTCATTTTTTCAAGATTTCTTCTGCAATCCAAAGTTGGCATGGCCTAGTCGGCGGGATGCGGAGAAACTCGGTGACGGATGGCACGGAGAATATATAGCACCGGCCCTGACAGACAATATGATCCGGCGAGGAGGATCAGCGTGTATTGCGAGTACGCGATCACACACCACGCGAAGAGTCCGATGAGAATGATCGTCAACGAGTCATGGCGGCGGGCCCAATTAACATTCTTCAAGCTCGGATAACGGATTGTGCTGGTCATCAAGGCGGCGAACAATCCAACAGCCACGAGAAAAGCCGCAGCATAGTGCCAATTGAGCAGCGGTTCTTTGAAGAAATGGACAGTCGCGGCGATGGCTCCCGCAGCCGCGGGCGTCGGCATCCCAGCAAAGTAACGCATCCCTCCGCCGGACATTCCATGTACGTTGAAACGAGCCAGACGCCATGCACAGCAAATTGCGAACGCGAGGCAGACAAGCCACGCCATTTCCTGCACGGCATGCGCAGGCGATGAGACGTCGCCGTGTAAGGTACGCACCCCCCAGGCGTAAGCAAGCGCCGCTGGAGCAATGCCGAAACTAATTACATCTGCGAGGGAGTCAAACTGTTTCCCAAACTCGCTCTCCGCCCCGGCAAGCCGCGCGACGAATCCGTCAAATGCGTCGAATAAAATAGCCACGCCTATCGCTTTTGCGGCATTATCGAGCCCCGCGCTGCCTCCAGTCAGGATGGCGAGTACCGCGTAATAGCCACACAACAGATTTCCCACCGTGAAGAAACTGGGCAGGATGTAAATGCCCCGTCTGCGGCGGCTATTCATCGCCCGCTGTCCCGGGAAACTTAGCTCGTGTTGTTCGACGTCGCCCATATCTCAGGTATTCAGTTTACGGCCATCGCGCCAGAATGCTCGACCCACCCGCTACGTGGTCGCCGATTTTCACCACAATTTGCGCATCGAGCGGGAGCCAGAGGTCCATGCGCGACCCGAAGCGGACAATGCCGATTCGCTCTCCTCTTTCCACCTGCTCACCCGGCTTCTTCCAGAGTACCACTCGACGGGCAATCAATCCTGCAATTTGCTTGAACACAATTTTGCCGCGCGCGGTTTCCAGATGGATGATGTTCATCTCATTTTCCGAAGAGGCCGCTTTCTTCATCGCCATGTGGAATCTGCCTGGGCGATACTCGATTCGCGTAATTCGTCCCGGTAGCGGCGAGCGGTTCACATGCACATTCCATATCGCAAGGAAAATGCTGATGCGCCTTCCCGGCCGATTCCCCAATGCCTCTTCAACGACTTCGATCACTCGCCCGTCGGCGGGAGACACGACGGCTGCCGGATCCGCGGGAATCGTGCGGTGAGGGTCGCGAAAGAAATAGAGAATAAACGCGCCCAGCAGGAGCAATACCGCCCCCGGAATGTACCAGCGTTCGGCAAACCCAAGCGCGGCAAGCAGGATCGGACCTGCCGAAAAAATGTATCCCTCTTTAACCACGGACACCTATCAGGGAAAGCAGAAACCACAGAGCTTTCACGCGGCGTAATGATACGACAGATGGAGCGCCTGAGTCCCCGCCGGTACTGCCTCCGCGACGGGCACGACATTCTTACTGAAGTCTTTGAGCGTTAGACGCTCTAAGCTTTTAATCGGCTGAAGCCGAGCGCGTCCGCGAATTGCGCGCCACCAAGTGCTCCATTTCATCGCGCACGCGCAACCTTAGTTTCTTTAGCTCGACTTCTTGAATGAGTTCTTCTGAATTGTGGAAGGACGACTTGGAAAGTTGTTCGATCTGAGTGTCATACTTGGAGTGCTCTTGGGCCAGACGTTGATATTCAGGATTGCTTGCCAGAAGCTGTTCACGAATGTCTCCGGACGTGATGGGCATCATTGGCCTCCCGTTGTGTGGAGTGGGTCACATCGCACCCAAAAATTAACACAGAAAACTCCGGAGAGCCAAGAGGAATTCACATAATTCTCGGCGTGGGTGTTAACGGCATGGACAGCATGAGCGCGTCCTCGTACGGGTGTGAGTAGTAGAACTTCCTCCGCCCGGATTCCTCAAAGCCACGCGACTGATAAAACGCGCGCGCGCCGGCGTTCGATTCCCTCACCTCAAGGAACGCCCGGCTTGCCCCGCGCGTCTTGCATTCAGCGAGGGCCGCTGCGAGCAGTTTAGTTGCAAGACCTTGGCGCCGGACGCGGTGGCTCACGGCAAGATTGAGAATTTCCATTTCGTCTGCGGCAATCCTCACCACAATGAACGCAAGTAATTCAATGCCATCGTCCGCGCCCCAGGCCTCTATCTCGCCGGTATCAAGCTGCGCATAGCCGCCCATCCCCCATTTCGCGGCCTCGGGGCAAGACCGTTCAAGCACGGCAATCGACCTCGCGTCCGAATTCTTCAGCGGGTGGATAATTATTTGAGGACCCTCGCTCGTTGTAGGCCGGCCGGTCACTCTTACGAATCCTTCCAATATAGTTCCGCGTCCATCCGGCGGACGTAGTTCGCGTCGAGCGTAAGTGCGTACACAAGCTCACCGCGCTGGGCGCGGCCAAATGCGAGGCGTCCGACCCACGGCGCCAAATCTTCAGATACTTTCTCTACGACGGAATTCCCTAGCGGTGATTCGGCAAGAGCATCCGCAATGATCTCTGGTGCCGGAGAAACAAACTTTACCGGACTAATCTGATTGGATCCCTTGTCGAGCCCTTGGCTTTGCCCGCCAGCGAGTTTCATCACGCTCTCAATAAACTCCTGAGGTCGCATCACGCTTTCCTCCCCAAGGCTATTCAGCCGCCTCTGCGAGCGCTCAAAAAGACCCCAAAACACTTGCCCCCGGCGGGCATCTGTATAAGCCGCAATGAGACCGGAACTCGCCAAGGATTGCGCTGCAACCGCTTCCAGGGCGCTTATGGCGGCGATTGGCTTGCCATATACCTCTGACCATGCCTTGACCGCCGTTAGGCCTACACGCAGCCCTGTAAACGAGCCTGGGCCCGCCGTAACCGCGAATATGTCGATATCCGGGAGACCCAGCCGCACCTCCTTGAGTAAAGAGTCGACATATCGAAATAGCTTTGACGAAAACTCCTCGCTGGCGTGCGAAACAGGGGCTCCCTGGCTGGACTGTTTCCGCACATCAAACACGTTCGCGAGGACGGAATCGCCCTCTGTGATGGCCACACCGCCAGCGGGGGTACTGGTATCTATTGCCAGAATTTTCATCGCATCGTGATGCATATCACTTGAAGTGAAGCTTAACCCCAGAGCAATCCGGATGCCAATTAATTGCGAAAGACCGCTCTAACTCCTTGATTCCAGAAGGATTATCCTTGACTCCGACACTTACACAACCTACACTGTATTTGCCTACGGGGGGCCTTCATGGACTTTAAGATTGGGGATAAAGTTGTATATCCAAATCACGGAGTCGGGATCATCGAACAAGTTCATTATGGAATGCTTAACGGCCGCACTGAAAAATACTTCATGTTGCGAATTGCTTCAAGCGGTCTCAAGGTTATGGTTCCGCAATCCAATGCCATCGCGGTTGGACTGCGATCTGTAATACGTCAGGCCGAATCAACAAAGGTTTTGCAATATCTTGAGAAGGGCAAGTTCACCTCTCACCACGATTGGAAACACCGCTTCAAAGAAAACTCCGAAAGAATGCGCACCGGTTCACTGATTGAAGTGGCCGCTGTCCTGAAAAGCCTGGTGGCACTGAGCCGCACCAAGCCGCTTTCCTTCCGCGAAAAGAAAATGCTCGAGCGGGCAAAGTTCCTTCTGGTCAGCGAACTCGCGACGGCGCGCAACTCTTCCAACGAAACGATGGAAGGCGCCCTGGTGAAGTCGCTTGCCAAGGCTCGCCTGCAGATGCCGGTAATCACGGAAGCTGTTGAAGCCTAATCAATAATTAGCTATTCGAATTCCTGTGGAAAATTTATGCCCGGCGGAGCTATACCTTGCCCCATCCGCCGCCCCCAGGCGTCTCAATCCTGATGACGGCTCCTACGGGCGCATAGAACGCGCATTTTCCTGCGGTCTTGCGCGTCTTGCGGCCAATCCTAACCTCGTTGATTCCGCACTTGCCCGGCTTGCCGCCGGAAAGTCCGTAGGGACCTGTTTTTCGCCTGTCACTAAGCATCCCAACTTGCGCCTCAGTTAGAACCTCGATTTCGCGTATGAGGCCATCGCCTCCGCGGTGCTTCCCTGCTCCGCCGGAGCCGCGGCGAAACCCATACCGGAGCACGCGAACCGGGTAGGCGTGCTCCATCACTTCAATCGGAGAGTTCCAGGAATTCGTCATGTGCGTGTGTATGCCGCTGATGCCCGCGCGATCCGGGCGTGCGCCCATCCCTCCGGCGGTGGTTTCGTAATAAGCAAAGGGAGCGCCCCCGTTGCGTGGATCAAAGCCACCGAACGTGAGGTTATTCATGGTCCCTTGGCTCGCGGCGGGAATCCGAGCGGGTACAGCCTTCGCAAGAGCGCGTAGAAGCGTATCCACCATTCGCTGGGATGTTTCGACGTTTCCTCCGGCCACAGCCGCTGGAGGACGTGCGTTCACGACAGTGCCTTCCGGAGCGGTTACGGTAATTGGGCGCATCAATCCGCTGGTAGCGGGGACATCCTCATCGAGCAAGCATCGAAAAACGTAGAACACCGCGGAATAGGCGATGGCGGCGACGGCGTTTACGCTGCCCGCGCATTGGGGATCGCTGCCGGTGAAATCGACCGAAGCTGAATCTCCACGGATGCGAATCGTCGCGCGGATGTGAATGGGGCGATCCACGATTCCATCGTCGTCCAGCCAATCCACGGCGCGATAAGTCCCGGCGGGGATTCCGCGGAGCGCGAGGCGCATCATTTCGGCGGAATAATCGAGCAAATGGCCTGCGTAAGATTCGATTTCGCGGCGGCCATACTTGGCGAAGATTTCGGTGAGTCTTCGCTCGCCGATTCGGCAGGAAGCGATTTGCGCGGTCAAATCCCCTTCGCGTTCGGCGGAGGTGCGAACATTTGCGAGTAGCATCTTCAGAATGTCCTGCTGAATCCCACCGGCGCGCATCAGCTTCACTGGCGGGATGCGCAATCCTTCTTGATAGATTTCACGCGCTAGTCCCATGGAGCCGGCTTGCGCACCGCCGATGTCGGCGTGGTGGGCGCGATTGGCTACATAGAAGGCGGCCTTCCGATGCCCCTTTACGAAAACAGGCATCACCATCGTGAGGTCCGGCAGGTGCGTGCCACCCGCGTACGGGTCATTCAAGAGCGCTATGTCTCCGGGGTTGAGCTGAAGCGCGGCCATCGCAGCGGCCACGGACATCGGCATCGAGCCGAGGTGCACGGGCATGTGGTCGCCCATCGCGAGGACGCTTCCACCGTCGTCAAACACCGCGCAGGAATAATCGCGGCGCTCTTTGATGTTTGGCGAGAACGCTGACCGGCGCAGACTGGCGCCCATCTCCTCGGCAACGGAGTGGTAGAGGTTCTTGAAGATCTCAAGCCGCGTAGGGTCGAATTTCATCGGAGACTCACGTTTGATCAGGCTCTCTTTCCCTTGACGCCTGCCATGCTCAAAATCAAGTTCCCCCAGCCATCCACTTTTCCGCCCCATCCCGGAGGAACAACTGTTGTCGCGCTATATTCCGTCACGATCGCTGGGCCTTTTATCGCGGCTCCCGCCGGGAGCTGAGCGCGGTCGTAAACTCTTGTGAGGGATTTGCGCCCGTTGAAATATGCGTGGCGCGAATCTGTGATTGCAGAGTCTGATTTGCTCCCTCTCGCGGGCAGCCGATCCAGTTCGGGCTTGGCGGTAATCCCGATTGCCCGGATTCGGATATTCACCACTTCAGCTTGCCGCGCCGCGTCCGAGTACCCATATCTACGCTCGTGCGCGAGATGGAACGCCGCGAGAAAGTCGCCTGCTTCAGGCACATTCAATTCATAAGCTTGACCGACATACCGCATATCAAGCATACGCTGGACGCGGATTCGCCGGTCGGCGAATCCCTCTTGCGCAAGCGCTGCGCGACCTGCCGTTTCGAGCTTCCTGAACTCAGCCGACAGCGTCCGGCGCGTGGCCGCCACGGACAGCACATTCGTCCGGACAGTCCGCGAATAATCGTGAACCACGTTCGCGCGCAAAATGCCAAGCGCAGAGAGTCCGCCCGGATACCGCGGCACAAGGACGCGCGGTATGCGCAACGCGCCAGCGAGATCGCACGCGTGGAGTCCTCCAGCGCCTCCGAATGCAACGAGCGTGTAATCGCGCGGATCGTGGCCGCGCTCGACGGAGATGACTCGGATGGCTTTCTCCATGACCGCGTTCGCAACGTCCACAATTCCTTGAGCGAATTGCTCCGTTCTGCGCATCGGCACTCGCGTGCGATCCATCCAATCGCGCGTTCGCTGCGCATGAAGAGGAAACTCACCGGAAAGAAAGCCTCGCTCGGGAATGCGGCCGAGGACTAAGTGCGCGTCCGTGACCGTGGGCTTCTCACCGCGCCCGTAGCAGATTGGCCCCGGCTCGGCACCCGCGCTCTCCGGGCCGACCCGCAACGCTCCTGCGCGATCGAATCGCGCGAGCGAGCCGCCGCCTGCGCCGACGGTGTGGATTTCGAGCATGGGGACAGCGATAGGCAAATCTGCAACGCGCGCTTCATTCGTCGTCGCCAGCCCACCCTCAAGGAGAGCCACGTCCGTTGAGGTTCCTCCCATGTCAAAAGTGATGATGCGGTCAAAGCCCGAAAGATTGGCGACGTACTGCGCTCCTAGAACTCCGCCCGCGGGGCCGGAGAGAATTGTCCGCACGGGTTCGCGCGACGCGACTTCCGCGGAAACGATTCCTCCGCTCGATTGCATGATGCGAACGGCGGGGCGAGAATCGCGACGGCTGAAGCGCGCCGCATCCTTCACCAGTTGCCCAAGATATCTGCTCATCACCGGAACGAGATAGGCGTTTGCGACGGTCGTGGAAGTGCGCTCGAATTCCCGGAACTCCGGAAGGATTTCGTGCGACACGGAAACTTGTAATCCGGAGCGGCGCAGTGCCTTCGCGATCTCGCGCTCGTGCGCAGAGTTTGCAAATGAGAAGAGCAGGCACACGGCTACGGATTCGGCTCGGCTTCGTAACACTGCTTTCACCACGCGCCGGATTTCGCCGGGCACAATCTTCGTGATCACTTCCCCGCTTGCGCCGATGCGCTCGCGCAATCCAAATCGTCTCTCTGAAGGCACAAGTGGCGCAGGGCGATCCACGAAAAAATCGTAAAGCCGGGGCCGGGCCTGCCGGCCGATTTCGAGGACGTCCTCAAATCCGTGCGTCGTAACAAGAGCCACGCGCCCGCCACTTCGTTCCAGCAAAGCATTGGTGCCGACGGTGGTGCCGCAAGTCAGCTCGAGAGCATCGGTGGGTGCGGCCATTACTTTTTCGAGAGCGTGAACGATGGCCCGTGCGGGATTGTCTGGAGTTGAAGCAACCTTGAGGATTTCCAGGCGGCCATCGAGGACGTACACACAGTCTGTGAACGTGCCGCCGGTATCCATCGCGATTCGCATGGCTGCGGGATTTTACATCATTCGCGCGATTCCAGTTCTGAGTGGATGGTTAAAGATTGTTCCAACGCAGAGACGCAAAGGCCGCGGAGAATTTAGCGGGCTCTAGGAGGAAGTTCCGAGCTTTAGATTCGGCATCGCGTTCAGGCTGGAATCCGCGGGTATTGCGGCGTCATAGTGCTCGAATGCCGCCGCCGCGATCATGGCCGCATTGTCCGTGGATAGTTCGCGGCTTGGAAAGAAAACGTCGAGTCCGAGTTCCCTGCATTCCATATCAAACGTCTGGCGCAACTCCCTATTGGCGGCCACGCCTCCGGACACCAGAATCGTTTTCACATTGCATTGGCTTGCTGCCGCAAGCGTCCGCCTGACCAATTCATTTACGACGGTCCGCTGGAAGCTCGCCACAAGATCGAGCGTTTTCACGCTGCAGAGAGGCTTCAGGTCAGTGGCTTTGCGGAGGCCCTGACTTAGCGCCGCTTTGCGTGTCTCGGTCTCCGGCGCATATTCTGCTTGATGTTCACGCACGTGATACAACACCGCCGTCTTCAACCCACTGAAGCTGAAGTCGAGAGGGTTGCCGCGCATTTTTATCGGTCCGAAGCGAATCGCGGTTGGATTTCCTGCGCCGCCCGGTTGAAGGGGATCAGCCAGTTGATCAATGATTGGCCCGCCGGGATAACCAAGCGCCAGCAGTTTCGCCACTTTGTCGTAAGCTTCGCCCGCTGCGTCGTCGCGCGTTCCACCGAGACGCCGATATTCCATCTGCCCGTGCAGTCCATTGCCTGCGCCAGGCCCGGTTTTCCCCGTCACTTCGTAAAGAAGCGTATGACCTCCAGAAACGATCAGACACACCGCGGGAAGGTGCGTCTGTTTCCCCGTGCGAAACGCCTCCAGAAGAACGGAGTGGACGTGGCCTTCCAAATGATTCACAGGGACGAGCGGCTTGCCCAATGACATGGCGAGCACTTTTCCGTAGGTCACGCCTACGAGCAGCGATCCGACAAGTCCCGGCCCCTGCGTCACCCCTACAGCATCCACGTCCTGCAATCTGAGGCCTGCGCGTTCCAGCGCCTCTCGTACGACAGGCACAATCTGTTTCAAGTGTTCTCGCGAAGCGAGTTCCGGCACCACGCCGCCGTATTTTCGATGAATATCATTCTGAGACGCGACCACGCTGGAGAGAATTTCGCGACCGTCCGCGACGACTGCCGCAGCGGTCTCATCACACGAAGATTCGATGCCAAGAATGCGAATACTCATATGGCCCGTTCAATCTCCTCGAAGAAATCATGTTAGCACACGCTTGTGGATCCGAATTGCAACACGCCGGCGCCACCGAGCGCTTACAGACAAGAACACACACTTTCCGCAAACGTTGACACTCACTTGCCCTCCACGTACCGTAATGACCTTGGGCGCGGAATTTCCGGCAGCTTAATCATGACCTCTCAAACAAAAGTCCGCAAAGCTGTGCTCCCGGCCGCCGGGCTCGGCACACGTTTTTTGCCCGCCACAAAAGCCCAGCCCAAGGAAATGCTCGCTGTTGTCGACAAACCCTTAATTCAATATGCCGTTGAAGAGTGCGTCGCCTCCGGCATCCAGCACGTCATTATCGTCACCGGAAAAGGCAAGAACGCGATCGAGGACCACTTTGATTCCGCTCCGGCGCTGGAAATGTTCCTTCGTGAGCGCGGCAAAGAAGAACTTGCGGAATTGGTCCGCCACCTCGCAGACATGGCCCAAATAAGTTACACACGCCAGAAAGATCCGTTGGGATTAGGCCATGCAGTTCTCGTAACCAAAGAGCTTGTGGGCGACGAACCATTTGCCGTGCTTCTCGGTGACGTCATCACCATCGACAAGCACCCTTCCACGCAACAACTGATTGAGGTCTACGAAGCGACGGGGCTTGGCGCGATTGCCGTCGAAGAAGTGCCACACGAAATGACCCGCCTCTACGGAATTATTGACGCCAAACCAGAGAAAAATTCCCGCTGGGGGAACAAACTCATGCGTGTGAACGATCTGGTGGAAAAGCCGAGACCTGACCAAGCGCCCTCGAACCTCGGTGTAGTGGGCCGCTACGTTCTGCCGCCCGAGATTTTTGAATGCCTGGAGCGCACGAAGGCCGGAGCAGGCGGAGAAATCCAACTCACCGACGGTTTGAAACTGCTTGCAAAGGAAAAGGGCCTACTTGCGTGCATCTGTGACGGGAAGAATTACGATGCGGGCGACAAGCTTGGGTTTCTGAAAGCAAATGTTGAGATGGCGCTGGAGAACGAGGAACTGGGCGTTGCGTTTCGGGCCTACCTGAAGTCACTCAAACTCTAGGCAGTTCTTTGCATACAAATTCTACTTTTCTTTACTCTTCGCGGGTGCCTTCTCTTGTTTCTCCGACTTCGATTCCTTCTTGTCCTTTTCTGCTTTCTCGGCCTTTTCCGCGGTATCTGCCTTCTCTGCCTTTGACGCCGTCCCGCTCCTATTCGCGTAATCCGTCACATACCATCCGGCGCCCTTGAACTGTATGGCGGGCGCCGCGACGAGCCGTTGGGCTCGCGCTCCACACTTGATGCATTTGCGGGTTTGGCGTGCTCCGAACTTTTCAATCTTCTCAAACCGCGTATGACAACGCGCACACTCGTATTCGTAAAGAGGCAAACAGTGCTCCTTTTCCTTGTTATGTCGGGTGTCAATACTATCACGCCTCGCGATCCCTTTTGATGCCAAGAGGCAGCGCAGTCATGCGACATATGCGAAATCGCACGTATAATGACGCCCTGTTTGTGCCTCAATGGAACACGGTGGTTCGGATCACTAGATGAATGCCAACACCAAGACAACTCAAAAGGGGCGGCTCTTCCTTGTGGCCACACCCATCGGCAATCTTGAAGACATCACCTTCCGCGCCGTCCGTATCTTGAAAGAAGCGGACTTGATCGCGTGCGAGGACACCCGCCAAACGCGAAAGCTCCTGAACCACTACGGAATTCGTAAACGCCAGGTGAGTTATCACGAACACAACGAACACGAGCGAGCCGGTGAACTAGTCGGCGAAATGGAGAGCGGTTCAACCGTCGCTCTGGTCAGCGATTCCGGTACGCCCCTGCTTTCCGATCCAGGGTCGCGGCTCGTCAAACTTTGCGTTGAGCGAGGGATTCCAGTAATCCCCATTCCCGGCCCCAATTCCCTGCTCGCGGCGCTATCCGCTTCCGGCCTTCCTTGTGAGCAGTTCTTGTTCGCTGGTTTCCTACCGCCGCGCCAGGGCGAGCGCCGCCGCGCACTTGCCAAGTTGGCAGACCAACCCGTCACACTCGTTCTGTTTGAGGCCCCGCATCGGATCGCGGCGACGCTGCGCGATGCGGCAGAAATCCTTGGTCCGCGTCCGGCCGCACTGGCTCGTGAGATGACCAAGATTCACGAAGAATTTGTCCGCGGGACTCTGCACGATCTTGCCGACCAATTTGAAAAACGAGCAGTAAGGGGGGAGATCACTCTCGTTGTCGGGCCGCCGCAACCCATGGACAGTATCGCCGCCCCGCAAAATGAAACCATTCGAGAACGCGTCGAAGGTCTCATGAAAACTGAAGGAATGGACCGCAAGGCAGCCCTGAAACAGGCCGCTCGGGAAGCAGGCATACCGCGCCGTGAGGCCTACAAGAAACTTCTTACTGAGAGTTAGTTCCCCGCGCTTTCGCGAAAAGACCTAGTCCTTAATTCCTACTCCCCCACCCTCGGTTTGGAAAATTCGCCGAAAGCGCGGGCCCGTGAATTCCACGCCAACCACTTTCGCGGTGTCCTGATCGCCCTCGCCAATGTGAACCACACGCCCGACTGTGGAGAACTCCGCCTCCGATGTTCCCGCCGGCGCGGGCAGCGGGATGCGAATCTCAAGACTTGCACCGCGGTCCAGCTTGCGGCGCAATGCAAAAGCAGCTCCGCCGCGGCAAAGGTTTTCACTCTGCGTGCTTTCTTCAAACGCCGCGCCTTCGATATCCTTCCCGCGAATCTGCATCGGCAGACGCACAGAGATGCGGCGTTCCTTGCGGCGCCTCTGTCTGGAAAGCGTGTCTTCGCCGCTCATGGCGTCCCCTGTGCAGCGAGAATGACTGTGAAGAAATCGTCGACCCGCATTAGTACCTCTTCCGGTTTCTTAGACTCATGTACCTGACGACGGAGTTCGCTGCCATTGCCAACTCCGTGGGTAAACCAGCAGGCGAACTGTTTCATCTTTCCTAAAGCATCCGGAATGTCCGCGGAAATCAGGTCTCGAAAATATCCAGACAAAAGCCGATACCGATCCGCTTCCGAGGGTAGATCGTACCGGCCTGTTTCTTTGAATTGCTCAATTTGACGAAATATCCACGGGTTCGTTGCCGCCGCACGGCCAATCATTACGGCGTGGCAACCCGTTTCCGACACCATGCGCGCCGCATCTTCCGGCGCTTGAATGTCTCCATTGCCGATTACAGGCATCCCCACAGCATCCCGAACCGCGCGGATAATACTCCAATCGGCGCTGCCGGAGTAGCCTTGCAGCCGCGTCCGCGGATGAACGGCAATGGCGTTCACGCCCACCTGCTCAGCCATCTTTGCGACCTCGACCGCGACGATGTTCTTCTCATCCCAGCCGGCGCGAATTTTTATCGTGAGCGGAATTCGCACAGCGGCTCTCACCGCCGAGAGCAAATGTTCCAATTGTTTTAAGTCGCGAAGCAAACCTGAGCCGCCGCACTTAACGACTTTCTTCGCCGGACATCCGAGATTGACGTCAACGAAATCGAAACCCAACTCTTCCACCAGTCGCGCCGCCGAAGCCATCACGTCCGGCTCCGAGCCGAAGAGCTGCGCCGCAATCGGATGTTCGTCGGTTTGGAAATAGAGGTAGTGAAGAGTGCGGTTGGCCCGGCGCGAGAGACCTTCGGCGCTGGTAAATTCCGTCATGATGAGGCCGCAGCCGCCAAGGCCGCGAATGACCCGGCGAAATATCGTGTCCGTCACGCCCGCCATGGGCGCGAGGATGGTCGCAGGGCAAATCGTTTTGCCGCCGACTTGATAGGAGCTGGGGATCCTGTCAATCAATCGAGCCTCATCAACAATTCTTAGAGTAACGTGCTGTCCAACACCCCGGATTCAGGGGCAGGATCACGTGATTCACCTGGGGAACGTAAGCCGACCTGCTCTTTAGACTCCAGTGGTGTCGATTTGCGTTTCATAACGTTTTTTTCGCCCGCCGCTTTTTCCGCCACGCTACCTGACAAGTGTGCAGCGAGGGCGGAGCGCGAACCGCCGAAGAATCCTTCGATCACTTGGTCCACCGCGTGCTGTTGAGCATCGCCGGTCCGCAGGTTGGCCACGTATACATATGCGCGGCCGACCTTCCGCCGCGAGACGACGCCCTTTTGCGCGAGGCGGTCGAGAATGGTCATGATTGTCGTGTAAGCGCGCGGGCGTCGCTCAGACAACGCTTCCTGAACTTGACGCACGGTAGCCTCTTCGAGTGGCCAGAGCGCATTCATGCAATCGAGTTCCAGCGGAGCGAGGTCGAGGATTGACCGCTTCAATCCCTTCTGCCGCGCATCTCTCCTCGCCATTGCCATCAGAAACTTTTCCTTTCGCCCGCCGCCGTGCCTTTTGCGACCTGTGAGGACGATTCCAGTTTCAGTTGCTCCGGCGCCTGTTCGAGCTTCGCGGAAGGCAGGTAATCCTCCACACGGAGCAATCGCCGCTCGAGCGCCCCGCCGCGCTCCGTCCACCCAGGCTCTCCGCGGTCCGAAGCGAGCATGGCAGTCATCGCGCCCATCTTGGAATCAAGATCATCCAGATAGTGAAGCATAACGGCTTCACGAAACATCGGCAGCTTCGGCGAACCAAACTCATAGTGTCCGTGATGGCTTAACACCAAATGCTTCAACAGTGTCGCCAGCTCTTCGGGAAAGCCGGCGATCGCCCCCGATTTCCTGCCGATGATTTCAACGGCCATCACGATATGCCCGATGAGCTGCCCCTCTGTCGTGTAACCAAGCGAACGTTCGTAAGACAGCTCGTAGACTTTACCCACGTCGTGCAGCACAGCTCCAGCGAGAAGGAAATCCTTGTTCACTTCAGGATAGTGGCCCGCAACGACTGCACTTAACTCACATAAACTGACTACGTGTTCGAGTAATCCGCCGAGGTAGGCGTGATGCATGGTCTTGGCCGCGGGGGCCCGGCGATATCTGGGGCCGATTTCAGGGTCATCGAGAACCGACTCCACCATTTGGCGAATGTTCGCATCGCGAATTCCAGCGACGTGTTCGCGCAAGCGCGCCCACAACTCATCCACATTCGCCTTTGTGGTTGCGTAGAAGTCCGCTGGCTCGACCTCTGAAACATCAGCCTTGCGCAGCTTTTCCAGTATGAGCTGTGGCCGGTTTCGGAATATGTCCACACGCGCCTGCACCTTCACAAAATCATCGCGTGAAATCGCCGATGCAGCTTCCTCGAAGCGATCCCACATCCGCGCCTCCACAGTCCCGGTGCGATCGCCAAGCTCCAGCCTCAAATACGCCTTCCCTTCGCGCGTCGAACGCACCTCTTTCTCGAATACAAGAAAGTAGGACGTAATGTTTTGATCCGGTGTGAGGTCCGCGACGTAGGCGGGTTTCATAAATTCTTCTTCATCGGCTAGAACAGGATGAATCGCTTGTGTCTCTTCGGAGTCTTTGGGTTCTTGCTCACGGTTTGGTCCATCGCGGCGGTATTTATTTCCGTGATGGACTCACCCGCAACGCCGGCGGTGTCTGTGTATCCGGCGTGAACCTCAACGAAACTGTCCTTCCGGAGCGTGTTGAGATACTCGCGAAGCTTGGGCTCCGCCAATTTCGAGGCGATGCGCCCGCGGACTTCGTTCAGAACCTTTTCAAGCGGTTGGATTCCGGCGTCAAATCGTTGCACCACTTGGATAATCAGGAAACCATTCTGAGCGTGAATAACGGGCGTCATTTCCTTCCGGTCGAGCTTGAAAACCTGGTCCTCGATCGCCTTGTTCAGCGCTCCCCTCTCGAATTTCCCTAATTCTCCGCCCTGTTTTGCGGTGCTACCATCCGAAAAATGCCTTGCAAGGTCGCCAAAGTCTTCGCCATTCAGAACGCGCTCACGCAAATCGTTTGCTTTCTTCTCGAGCGCCGCCAATTCGGTTTGGGGTTTTCCATCCGTGGTGACAAGGATTTCACGCAGGTACACAACCTCGGGAGACTGGAACTCATTCTGGTGCTCATCGTAGTACTTCTTGATTTGCGCTTGATCAACTGATTCGCCAACCCTCGAGTAGACCTCGCGGTTGATTACCTCAGTCATCAGAAGATGCTTGCGCATATTGTCTTTGTAATCGTCGTAACTCTCCCCCTCGGCGGCAATCGCCTTCTCCAAGTCTTCAAGCGAAGCAAGATTGTGCTCAATCCGAATCTGGTCCAGTTGCTTAATCAGGTCTGTTTCCACCGAAAGGTTCATGTCCTTCGCGCGCTGCACAAGAAGCGCCTGATCAATTAAATTACGAAGGGCGTCCCTTTGCATTTCCGCGATGAGCTGCTGGAGTTGCTCGGGTGTGCATTTCCTGCTCGTGCAGTCCTGTTTCGCGTCGTCCACGGAAGCAAGTTGGGCGCGCGCCAGGTCAACGGACGTGATGATTTCATTATTTACGCGGGCAACGATCTCTTCCATCGTTTTCCCATGTGCCGGAAGCGCCGCGCCCGCCGCGGGCGGAGGCGTGGGATTTGATTGCCCTGTGGTGGGTGCAGCACCGCGTCCCTGAGTCTGCGTCTGCGTTTGAGACTGGGTCTGGGATTGGCCGCGAGTCTGGCCAGCCACAAAACTGCACGTCAGGGCGAGGCCCGCCGCAAGTAATTGCACTTTCATGAATTCCCCCTTTATCATTCTATCCCTACGCTTGTAGTTGTAGCAATATTCTCCGGGCCATCTGTGCCGTTGGTTCCGGCCCTCGTTCCAAGTCGATCCACAGTACGCCGGCTGGATCAAGGCGCAGCCCGCGCTTCGCTCTGAGCAGTCTCACAATCCGCTCCGGATTCACCGTCGTTTCCGCGTAAAACTTCACGGCGACTTTCCCTTCCTTCCGTTCCACCGATGCGATCTGCATTTTTTCAGCGGTCGCCTTAAGCAGAGCGTAGTCCAACAGGTTCAGGACGGCCTGGGGCGCCGGGCCAAACCGGTCGGCAAGCTCTCTCATTACCTCTTCGCTATCGTTCTCCGTCGCGATTTCAGCAATCCGTTTATAGGTGCGCAGCCGCAGATTCTCACTTGGTATGTACAAAGGTGGGATGCGCACATCGGCTCCGAGGTTGATTGTCGTCCGGAGATCGATTGCGGAAGATTCACCGCGCAACTCGCTCACGGCGCGTTCAAGCATCTTTGTATAGAGATCGAAGCCCACCGCATTGATGTGTCCGTGCTGCTGGCTGCCGAGCAGGTTCCCTGCCCCGCGAATCTCCAGGTCCAGCGCCGCGATTCGGAATCCCGCCCCCAATTCGCTGAATTCCTTCAGCGCAGCAAGCCGCTTACGCGCCGTGGGGGAAAGCGTTTTGCCTGGGGGGACAAGCAAATACGCGTATGCCCGCTGATTGGACCTGCCAACGCGCCCGCGCAGTTGGTAAAGCTCAGAGAGTCCCAGCCTGTCAGCGCGGTTGATCACAATTGTGTTCGCGCGCGGGATATCCATTCCATTCTCCACGATGGTGGTGGATACGAGAACGTCCGCCTCATCATTTATGAATTTCAGCATCACGGATTCCAGCTCGCGCTCTCCCATCTGTCCGTGGCCGACCACCACACGAGCTTTCGGCACGAGCTTGCTGATCAACGATGCCAGCGAATAGATGGACTCAACACGGTTATGAATAAAATAGACCTGCCCCTTGCGCGCCAATTCTTCCTCAATTGCCTTGCGCACCAACCCTTCATCGAACGGAGCAACGACCGTCTGAATTGCCAGCCTGTCTTTTGGAGGCGTCTCGATCACGCTCAGGTCGCGCAGCCCCAGCATTGACATGTGCAGCGTGCGCGGAATCGGGGTCGCCGAAAGCGTCAGGACATGGACATCCTTGCGTATCTCTTTAATCCTCTCCTTGTGAGTGACGCCGAACCGTTGCTCTTCGTCCACGACGAGGATTCCCAGGTCGTGAAATTTGACGTCGCGCGATAGCAGCCGGTGCGTTCCGATGACAACATCGGCCTTCCCTGCCTCGATTGCCGCCAGGGTCTGTTTCTGCTGTTGCGGAGTGCGGAACCGGCTCAGCATCTCGACGCGCACAGGAAACGCCGCGAACCTGCGGCGGAATGTTTCGTAGTGTTGAAAAACAAGAACCGTTGTCGGCGCGAGCACGGCGACCTGCTTCCCGTCGGTCACCGCCTTGAACGCCGCGCGCATCGCGACCTCCGTCTTGCCGTATCCGACGTCGCCGCACAGGAGACGGTCCATCGGGATCGGCTTCTCCATGTCACGCTTCAGATCCGCGATTGCAGATGTCTGGTCCGGCGTTTCGACATATTCAAAGGCGTCCTCGAATTCTTTCTGCCAGTGTGAATCCGGAGGGAACGCGTGCGCGCCGGTGACCTTGCGCGAGGCGTACAGACGCACAAGCTGGTCTGCCATCTCCGTCAGCGATTTCTTTACACGCGCTTTTCGCGTCGCCCAGCCCGGCCCGCCGAGCTTGTCGAGTTGAGGATGCACACCCTCGAACGCGTGGTAACCCTGCACCAAATCCATTCGTGAGAGCGGCACATACAACCGCGCGTCGTCCGCGTACAACAGCAGCATGAATTCGCCGCTCCGGCCGTCGGCGTGCAACTGGCGCAACCCTTCAAATTTTCCGATGCCGTGGTCCACGTGGACCACATAGTCGCCGGGCTTGAGTTCCGCGAAGTCCGAGAAGAACTTTCCCGTCTTCGCGCGGGATTTGGTCTGCACCGTGGCGCGTTCGTCGAATAGATCCCCAGTGCCATAAATCGTGAGGTGGCATTCAGGAAACGCAACTCCATCCGCGATGGGAATTCGCGCCAGCACCAGCGCGGGCACGGACCCCGCGGTTGCATCCTCCACAAGCCGCGATGCCGCCATGTCCTCGCCGCCGGAAAGTTGGTAAGGCAGCTCGTAATCATGGCAGAGGTCCGCCAGACGCTCGAGATCGCCAAGCGTCGCAGCGGAAACAATCACCTGTTCCCCTTGCGCAACGCGGGCGCGCGCCTCCGTCATAAACGCCGTGATATTCCCGTGGTACCGCTGCGTCGGCTGACTGTGTACGGTTTGCGTGGCGCAGATTCCCGCGGTGAGTGAAAGTTGTTGCAGGTTCAATCGCTGTTTCGCCGCGAGGATCTTCTTCCACGATGGCTCGTCGAAGAAATAATCTGAATTGCCCGCATGGGTGTCTTCTTCGGGATCTCCGTCATTTGCATCCGCTGGTTGTGTTCCTGGAAATAATTTTCCAGCGTTTGCTTCCACCTCTTCCGGTTCATCAAGAATCACGACCGGCCTGGAGACAAGGTCAAAGAAGCTTAGGCTCCCAATTTTTCTTGGTCTGCGATTCTCCTCTCCGTCTCCGGCGCCGTTGCCCGCTGCCTGCCCGGTCACATTGCGTAGGAACTCACTCATCGGAGGCAGCGTCACTTGTTCGACCGGACGCACGGATCGTTGCGTATCCGGATCGAATTCGCGCAGCGATTCGACGGTGTCACCCACCAATTCAATCCGCACCGGGTTCGCAGCCTCGGACGGGAACACGTCGATGATCCCTCCCCGCGACGCGAATTGCCCCGGCATGTCCGCCAGTTCGGCCCGGACATATCCCGTAGCCGCGAGGTGCTGAAGAAATTCCTCGAGCATAATGTCCGTGTTCCGTGTGACGGTTCGGCCCAGCCGTTCATACTCCTCCACCGCCTGGTATTTCATAACCGTTGCGCCAACGGGAGCGACCACGATTTGCGCCTGGCCCGTTGCCATGCGCCAGAGCGTCATCGCGCGAGTTTCAAGGATTGCAGGGTGAGGAGGGATCTCGTCCCACGGCATCGCGTTCAGCGCGGGAAGATACAAAACATTGCCGGGCAAACTGCCGGTGGCCTCGCGAAAGAAAAACCGCAGCGGCTCGAGGATTTCCTCGGCGCGAGCGTCTGAGTCAACTACAAGGATCGCTGGACGCCGCAGCGCGGCTGCAAGAACGGCCGCAAGGATTACTCGCCCCTCCGAAGTAAGCCCGTCGAGCGCGGCTTCCTTTGCGCCGCGGCGCAGGTTCTCAACAGCGGCATCCACGGCCGGGAGCCGCGTAACCCGCGCGAAAAGGTCATCCAGTGTAGAAATAGACATTCCGGGAAATGCCAAAAAGTCCTGCGGTTTTCGCCGCAAGACTCTGTACGATTCCGATTCATCTTAGCACGCACGCTCACTGCGATGTTTTCTGTTGGCCAATCACGGCACAAGTCGATGTAAAGCGCTCACACGGGGCGGCACAAATGTTGATGCTATACTCGCGTTTTGGCGCTGCGAGAAATGATCCGCAACATCGCAATCATCGGCGGCGGGCCCGCGGGAGCCGTTTGCGGCGAGCACCTCGCACGCGCGTGCTTCAGCGTCACAATTTTTGACGAGCACCTTGCGTGGGAGAAACCGTGCGGCGGAGGCCTCACACAAAGAGCGCTCACTGCATTCCCCTACCTTCAAACTGCTTCTCAACCCAAGAAGTTCATCCATGCAGTTGAATTGATCGCTTCGGACGGCAAACGGGCGCGCTTCCCTTTGGATCGACCCATCGTGATTTATTCGCGTATGGTGCTGAACGGGTTGCTGCTTGACCGCGCCACGGAAGCTGGTTGCAAAACTATTCGCGCGCGTGTCACGCACCTTTCCACAAACGAACTGGCTCCGAGAATAGAAGCCGGTGGAATAAATTACAACTTCGATTTCGTAGTAATTGCTGCGGGCGCTCGCAATGCACTCCTCCCTTCGTTGGACCCGCACAACGCGCCCGTCACGCCGATCCTAGGCAAGGAAGATCTCGAGATCACCCTCGGCTACTACATCCCCGCCGAGCAAGAGCTAATGAAGATCAAGTTTGTGAAAGGCCTGCAGGGCTACGTGTGGTCGTTTCCCAGGCCGGGGCATCTCTCCGTCGGCATATGTGCAAGCATGGCGCGTCACACAATGCATGAGCTTCGCGATTTGCTTGGCGCATTCACGCGCGAGGAGAAATTGGACCTAGCGAATGCCACTCTTTACAGTCATCTCCTTCCATCACCGCGCGCCGAAACGTTGCGAGATCGCCCCGTCGCTGGCGCGAATTGGGCTCTTGTGGGTGACGCCGCCGCTCTGGTGGATGCCGTTACAGGAGAAGGAATCTACTACGCGATGCGCTCCGGACAGGTTCTTGCCGAGGCGGTCGCCGAAGGAAATGCAGCGGACTACCCTGCGCGCATCCGCGCCGACTTCCGCGACGAACTCGAGCACGCCGCAAGGCTTTCCCACCGGTTTTACCACGGGAAGTTTCTCGGTGGAGCCGTCACCGCGCGTATGATCGGCTTCGCGCGCCACAGCGAAACATTCCGCCGCACTCTTGCTGACATTTTTTCCGGGACACAGAGTTACGGCACTTTGAAAACGCGTCTATGGAGCCAGCTCGGAATAACGCTTGCGGAATCGGCGGGAAGTTTCTTGCGAGGCGGGAAAACTACTACGGAAGCGCGAACCGTCTAGCTACGGCTTGCTAATACCCCGCGCGCCGAGCGGCGGCAGCGGGTTTGCGCGCCGCCTGTTGCGGCGGAATGATCGTAGCCATTTTGCGGATCATCGCCAGCACGAGCCGCTTGTCGCCGTCAGATAGAGTCGAACTGTATTTCTTGATCTCCGAAAGAAACCTGATTTCGTCTTCGGAAAGCTCTCCCAGCATCTTCTGCGTCTCGCGATCGCGCGGGGTCTCCGCGCCCGGGAAAAAATCCGCCAGCGCAATGTCCATTGCTTCCGCAATTTTCGCAAGCGTTTCGAGGGAAGGAACCGTGTGCCCATTTTCCACGCGTGAGAGATAGCAACGCAGCAATCCCGTCCGGCGCTCGATGTCGCCTTGCGACAAGCCGCGCTGGCCGCGGTACGACCGAATCACTTCGCCGATGTTTACCTTGGGCTTTTCTTTGGGCACGGGCCGGGCTCGATGAGCCGGGGCTATATTAAGGACTCGCCAGCGCGGGCGCAAGTGGATTGTTGCAACATTGCACCGCGCGGGATTTGCTACGCGAACTTCGACTCAGTGCGGCAGTCCACCAAAGATGGCTTTCGTGATTGCCGCCATCAATGCAGAGCTCTTTTTCCGGTCGTCAATCCCCTTCACCATGATCACCAGCACGAACGGGTGGCTCCCAAACACGATTGCGGCATCGTGATGGATTCCCGTGATTTCGCCAGTCTTGTGCGCAACGACGGTGCCCGGTGGCAGGCCCGCAGGGATGGCCTCGTTGAAAGTTTGCCGCTCCATAATATCGATCATCTGCTTGCACGAATCCGCGTCGCAAGCGGAATGGTCGGCAATTGCGCGGAGCAGAACGTACAACGCCCCGGCCGTCGTCGTGTTGTTCTTCCCCGCCTGAAACGCTTTCTCGTCTTCCACGCCGCGCAACAAGTGCATATCATCCGCGCCGAGTTGATGTACGCGTGCCTGAATATTCGCCACGCCCAATTTCTCAATAATCAGATCTGTCGCCAGGTTGCTGCTCTTGGTGATCATCGCCTCGCAGAGCTGCTGCAACGTCCATTGCGTGCCAATCGCCTTGTACACCTCTTCATCCGAATCATCTTTCGGGTCGAGCTGGTAAACGCTGCCGTCCATGATGCTGTGAAATTCGTTCTTGATAAGCAGCTTGTCATCGAGCTGCAGCTTGCCTGCATGGGCCTCGGCAAATAGCTCGATCATCACGGGCACCTTCATCGTGCTCGCGGCGTGGAAGGATTCATCCTGATTCAACATTAGCTCTTGCGGAGGAACATCCATGGTGCGGAAAGCGACAGCGACCTCGGCGCCACTCTCGCGAATCAAGTTCTCTACTTCGCCCCGCGCGGGGGATTCGCCGATGACGGGAATTGCACCCGGAAGACTTCCCGCCCAAGGGCGCAAGTGCATCCGCGCCGATCCCAGCGTCGCCAAAATGCTGCACGCGCAAAAGAAAACCGCAAACCTTGTTGTCTTCTTCATTGCACAGGTGTAGCGCTGGACTCCGACCGCCGCCGCTCAATCAAAGAATACATTACGGGCATCACAAGGAGCGTGATGAAAGTGGAGAGCAGCAATCCGCCGATCACAGCGAGCGCCAGAGGCTTCTGCAGTTCCGCTCCGGAGCCGAGCCCCAACGCCAGCGGCAGCAATCCGAAGAGCGTCGCGAGCGTGGTCATTAGAATGGGCCTTACGCGGATTCGCCCGGCAACGGCCAGCGCCTCATTCAACGGCATGTTCTCTTCCTCGCGAAGATGCGCCACGTATTGGAACAGGATGATTCCGTTTTTCACCACCAGCCCAATCATCAGGATGATTCCCATCATGGAGGAAACGTTCAGAGGCGTGTGCGTCACCAGCAGCATTCCAAAAACGCCCAGCAGTGAAAGCGGCGCCGCCGAGAGAATAATCAGCGCCGGCCCGAACTTGCGGAATTGAATCACAAGCACGGTGAACACCGCGGCCAATGCCAACCCGACCACGCCCAGGAGTTCCTTAAACGATTTCTGTGCGGCTTCGTATTGCCCGCCGATCTCGTAGGTCATCCCCGTCGGCAGCTTGATTCCGCCCATCATTGTCTGCACATCGGCAATCGCGCTGCCCAGGTCGCGTTCCTCGCTGAGGCGCGCCGTTAATGACAACATCAGCTTTTGGTTCTCGCGCAAGATCTGGCTTTCCCCCTGCACGCGCTCGACGGTCGCAAGCGCGCCCAGCGGCACCACTTGTTTCGAGGGTGTCACAATCGGGAATTGCGCAATGTTGTTGTAGTTGTAGCGGAATTCATCCGGGAATCGCACGCGGATATCAATCGTCCGGTCCGCCTGCCGCAGTTGCGTCTGTGTTACGCCCAGCAGTCCTGCGCTCACCTGTTGCGTAACCTGGTCCACGTTCAATCCCACGCGCCCCGCCTGCGTTGGGTCCACATGGAAAACAATTTCGGGATTGCCCTTCTGGTTTCCCTTGTAATCCACGATACCGTCAATCTTTTGCAGCTTTGCGCCAACGTCCTCCGCCACCTGCTTGAGTTGCGTGAGGTTGTCGCCGAACAGCTTTACTTCCACCGGCTCGGGGACCCCCTGCAAGTCGCCCAGCATGTCTTGCAGAATCTGCGTGAATTCGATTTCAACCCCGGGCGCGTCCTCTGCCACCAGAGGGCGCAAGAAGTCCATGATCTCCTGCGTCGAACGCGATCGCTCTACGCGCGGTTTGAGCTTCACCAAAATGTCGCCCTTGTTCTGTTGTGTCGCGAAGAGTCCCATTTCCGCGCCCGTCCGCCGTGAGAAGGCCGACATTTCAGATAGCTTCGCAATGCGGGCTTCAAATTTACGCACGATGCTGTCGGTCTCCTGCAAGGAAGTCCCCGGCGGTGTGATGTAGTCCAGCACAAAGCCACCCTCGTCCATGTCGGGGAGGAAATCAGACGCAAGTTGTGTGTAAAGGAATACGCCCGCCGCAATCGTGACCGCGGTCGCTGCCGCCACCCAAATCCGGCGCTTCAATGCCCAGTGAACGGCCCGCTCGTATGCGCGGTTCACTGGGTCAATGAAGCCTCCCGCAGAATGTTTATAGGTTTTGGCGGATAGAAACCTCTCCGAAAGCAACGGGATTAGCGTGAGCGCAAACACCAATGACAGCAGCACGGAAATGCTCAGCGTCATGCACAGCGACCGGAAGAAATCGCCGACAAATCCGGTCAGCAATCCGAGCGGCAGGAAGACGACGAGAGTTGTCGCTGTCGAGCCGACCACCGGCCCAATCAATTCCGCCGTTCCTCTCTCCGCGGCCACCGCAGGCGACTCCCCCAATCCCAAATGCCGATAAATGTTCTCAATCACCACCACTGCGTCATCAATGATGATCCCGATGGCAATCGCCAGTCCGCCGAGCGACATCAGGTTCAGCGTGCCACCCATCAGCTTCACAAAGAAAAATGTGCCAACCACCGAGAGCGGCAACGACAATGCCGCAATAAGCGTCGTTCGTCCGTTGCGCAGAAACACAAACAGTATGAGCACCGCGAGCACGGAGCCAATCAGGATCGCGTCCCTCACATTGCTGATCGAATTCCGCACAAACTCCGCCAGGTCGTACACAAGAGAGACGTGTATCGTTTTCGGGATGGCGTCGCCCAGATGCGTCATTTGATCGTTCAACTGGGTGCCGAGTTGAAGAATGTTTCCACCGATTTGCCTCGAAACATTTACCAGCGCTGCCGGCCTGCCATTTCCTGTTACGAGGATCGATCGGTCCTCTACGCCGTCAACCACTTCGGCAATGTCGCTCAAATGGAGCGGGGTGGAGCCCTGCACATCGACCACGGTGTTGCGGATCTGATCCAGCGTCGTGAACTGGCTCGTGGTCAGAATCAGGTATTGCAAATAATCTTTCGGAAGCTTCCCGACGGAAGTAACTTCGTTCGTCGCTTTCAACCGGTCTGCGATATCCACGAGCGAGAGGCGATGCGTGGCCATTTTCTGCGGGTCAACAAGCACCTGAATCTGCCGCGTGTCCGAGCCCTGCACCTCGATAACTCCCACTCCCGGAACGCGGCTGATCATCGGCCGCAAGACGTAATACGCTTGATCGCGCAAGTCCGCGCCCGGCACGTCCCCGTTCAGAATGAAGCTCATCACCGGAAACACCGTCGGGCTCACGCGCTGAACCTGAACCTGCGTATCGGTGGGCAAGTCCTGGCGGACTTCGTTGACGCTTCCCTGCAAGAGTTGCAGCGAAAACGCCATGTCCGCATCGGGATTGAATAGGACGGATATTTCTGATGCACCACGGATCGTCTTTGATCGCACACGCCGCACGCCCTGCACGCTCATCGCGGACTGCTCGAGCGGCCGCGTGACGGAAATGAGCATCGAGTCCGGCGGGAGATCACCCGCGTGGGCGAGGATCATGATCCGAGGGAAATTCACTTCGGGATAGATATTGCTGGGAAGCTGAAAAATGGCCCACAGCCCTGCGCCGAACAGTATGGCGGTGATCAAATAAACCGCGAACCGGTTGTCGCGGCTTGCGCGGACGAGATTCATGGCTGGTGGGCGTCCTTCTTTTCGGGCGCCTTTTTGTCCGGCGCGGCTGGCTCGTCACCCGCGCCGCTCTTCTCTGCGCCCTGCACCTTTACTTTGGATTTGTCATCGAGTCCGTAGCCTCCAGTGAGAATAATCTTGTCTCCCTCTTTCACGCCGCCAAGAATCTCAACACGATCCGGCATCTCGATTCCCAGCTCGACCTCAACCGCCGTTGCGTTCTCTCCTTCCACTTTGAAAACGCGCGACTTCCCTTCCTGATCCCGATAGATAGATTGCGCGGGCACGGTCAAAACTCTTGAGTGCGTCTCGATTGGGATTTGGGCGCTCAAGAACATTCCCAACCTCAATTCCGAATTTGCATTCGGGATTCGCACGCGAACCAATCCCGCATTTGTCGCCGGGTCAACCGCCTGAGATACCGCGACAACGTGTCCAACAAAATGGCGTCCCGCGAGCGCACTGCTCGTCAATCGCATTGAAGCCCCCACGGGCAGCCGCCGCAAGTCCGATGCGGGCACATTGGCCATCAATTCCACTTCACCCAGCGACGCGACTTCTACGATCTGCGTCGCTGCTGTGCCGTCCACTTGTTCCCCAACACTGACGAATCGCTTCACCACAGTTCCCGCGATGGGTGAATGAATTTCTGTTCGCGTCACCTGAAGTTGGGCCAGCGAAAGCGCCGCCGTCGCCTGTTTCATTGTTGCTTCCGCAACACGCGCCTCAGCACGCGCGTCTTCGAGTTCTTTTCGCGCGGAAATACCCCGCTGAAACAATTCTTCGTTCCGCGCAAGATTCAGCTTCGTGTTTTCAACATTCGCCTGCGCCTGCGCGACCCCCGCTTCAGCTTGTGTCACCTGATCCCGATACGTTCGGTCATCAATCTTCGCAATCACTTGGCCGGAAGCAACTCGATCACCTTCAGCCACGACGAGATCCGCAATGCGGCCCGGAACAAGTGAACTTATTTTCACATCTCGGTTCGGGGGAGCGCCCACGCTGCCAGTGAGTTGCAGAATCCGGCTCACATCACCGCGCGCGACTTGCGTAACCGTCACCGTTGCGGGCGCAGCCGCCCCCTTCGCGACCTCGTCACTCATGTCGGCAGCCTTCGAACAGCCGCTAATAAGTGCGGCAATCAAGAATAGTCCACCAGAAAAAGAGGAAGCCGATAACCACTTGCGTTTGAGATTTCGCATATTCAGTCCAATGGCACCCCTACGATCTCTTCCAGTTGCGCAAAAGCCTGCTGCAATTCAAAAAGGCTCTGGAGATAATCCCGCTCGTTCTGTTGAACGCTCCGCTGCGCATCGAGCACCGCGAGGATGTTTGTTCTTCCCGCGCTGTAACTCTCTTCCGCCAGCGTCTCCAGTTTTCGCCCCGCGGGAATCACCGTGTCGTGATAGAGCCGCACTTCGGTAAGCCGCGCGGTGAACTCGTTGTAAGCCGCCTCGACATCTCCTGCCACCGACCTGCGCGTTGCGAGCGTTTGCCCCTCGATAAGTTTTTGCGTCGCCGTCGATTGCGCAAGTTCCCCCTGATAGCGCGTAAAAATTGGTAGTCCGACGGTTACCTGTCCCCTCGCGCCTGTCTTGAAGTCAGGCGGCGAATTGAAGTCCGCGCCGGCTTCCAGCGAAACCTCTGGAAAACGTTCCGCGCGAAAAATCTTCTCGCGGCTCTGCTCCACTTTCAGTTCTTGCGCCAGATGCTGCAGCTCTGCGTTCGCTCCCGTCGCGCGGGAAATCAGATCCGGCAGGCCAACTTGCTGCGGCATGGTATCCAGCGGCGTCACCAATTCCCACGTCATCCCGGATGACTCGTTCAGCAGCGCCGCCAGTTTTCCAAATGCTACTTTCGATTCCTGCCGCGCCACTTCGAGGTCCGCCTGCGCCCTCGCGAATTCCAAATCCGCTTGCATCACTTCAAGCTGCGGTACGTCACCCGCGTCAAATCTCGCTTTCGCGATATCATGCAATTTCGCCGCAAGCGCAACCAATCGCGTTTGCTGATTCACGATCCCCGCTCCAAGCGCTGCCGCAAAAAACGCATCGCGCACCGCGCGCCGGACTTGCCTGCTTACCGTCGAGATCTCCACGTCCGTGAGTTGCGCCTCTTGCCGCGCCGCCTCCATTCGTGTTCTGCGTTTTCCTCCCAATTCCAGGGGCAAGTCGAAGAAAAGCGATTCGTGGGGGGTATCTCGTGACACGCCAAATGAAACCGTGGGGTTCGGGCGCTCTCCCGCTATCGTGATTCCCGCAAGCGCGACCATCCGCCGCAAGCGTGCCGCTGCAATGTCCAGATTTTGCTTTTCCGCGACGGAGAAGGCCTCTTGAAGCGTGAGCCTGCGCCCCGCCGCGGAGCTTGCTCCCTGATTAGAAGGGGATTGCGCCGGCGCTGGAATGATTGCCGCCGAAACAAGAGCGAGCACGAGCGCGCACCGCAGCCAGAGAGATATTTTTCCTGGAGTCACACTCATCCCGTGTCCGCTCCCGCGGAGCCTGCCGAGGATACACCCAACAGCGCAAACGAAGTCGTGCAGAATAATTCCGCAATCCTTAAGACCCGCTTAAGGCAGGAGGATGATCGCTTCTCAACACTTTTATCCGGGCGAGTCCTCAGACTTGGTGCTTTCGCCCGCCACTTCCAGCGGAATTTGAACGAGGACGGTGGTGCCCTTTCCCGGTGCACTCTTGATTTCGATGCTTCCTCGATAGGCTTCCACAATCGCCTTGCAAATCGCCAATCCCAATCCGAATCCGTTGGAGAGCTGTCCTTTCGTATCGCCCCCCCGGCGGAATCGTTCAAAAACATGTGGCAGATCCGCAGGCGAAATGCCGTCTCCAGAATCTTCTACGTTAAGAGCGACCTGCCCCGCTGGAAACTCCTTCAGGCGCAGCATTACGGTCCCGCCTTTCGTGCTGTGGCGCACAGCGTTGTCCAATAAGTTGAGCCACACAAGTTCCAGGTCTTCTGGGTCTGCACAGAGCTGTGGATTGCCCTTCGCATCAAGCGAGATCTGCACTTGCTTCGCCGCGGCCATGCCAGCAAGGCGGCTGACCGCCGCTTCGCAAGTGGCGAGCACACTCGTTTCAGGAAGCTCCGACCGTTTCCCTTCTTCGCTCAGTTGCTCGATCCGCGCGAGGCGCAGCATCCGTTCCACTAGTGATTCCATCCGTTCGCAATCACTCAACAGCGCTTCCAATCCCGTTTCGTATTCGCTTGCGGACCGCGGATGCTGCAGCAGCACCTGCGCGCTGGACTTGATAATCGCAACAGATGTCTTCAACTCGTGCGCCAAATCACTTGTAAATTCCCGCTGCCTCGCGAAGGAACCATGAAGCCGCGAAACCAGAGTTTCGAGAGCCTCACTCAGCGGCGCAAGTTCCGGCACCGATTTCGCGCGCGGCGGCGCCTCGAACACCCACTGTTTCACGCTGATTCCGCCCGCACGCCCCGCCAAATCATTCAGGGGACTCAGACTGCGGCGCATCACCCACGCCGTCAACCATGCCATTGGCAGCAACAATGCAATCCCTGCGGCGCTCAAGTACAGCCCAGCGCGAAAAACTCTATTGCGCATGTCAACGACCGACGACGCGTACACGACCGTAACTTTTGCCGGCGGCCCCGCCTCATCCTCACGGTCGAGAATGGGGACATCCTTCAGCACCAGCCCGCGAAAAGGCACGCCCCCTTTGCGAAATTTTGCCAGCCCGTCCGCTGTATATCGCGTGCCCTGCGGCAACCCATCCCATCCGGCGGAATGAGCGAGTGAATTCCCACTCGCAAGCATCACGGAAAAAACATCCGGATGCGCCGCATCGCTCGATGTCGGCAACCCCGTATTGTCGAAAATCAGGGCTGTCGGATTGACCTCGTCGTAACGGACCAGCGCGCGCACGCTCAACGCTTTCCCTTGCAGGCTCACGTCAAATGCCGAAAGCAACTCCCTCTCTGCTACGAAAACTCCGATGCCTACCAGGATCGTTGTAAGCAGCAAATCCAGCAAGATCACGCCCGCCACAATCCGCGCCGCCAGCGATATGGGCTTCCACTTCATTTCCGTTTGCCTTCCCCGTCTTTCCGCAGAATATATCCATGCCCGCGCATCGTATGGATCAGCTTCAACGAAAACCCGTCGTCAATCTTCCGCCGCAAGCCGGAAATATAAACCTCGATCACATTGCTGAATTTCTCCCAATTGTAGTCATAGAGATGCTCGAGCAGTTCCGTCTGTGGCACGACCGTATCCGCGCGGTGCATCAGGTATTCAAGTACGCGGTACTCCATCGGAGTCAGCGTTACCTCCCGACCACCGCGACTCACCGACCGCCGCGCCGTATTTACCTCCAGGTCGCCGACGCTGAGCAGCGGCGCCGATTTCCCTTTGCCGCGCCGGATCAGCGCCTTCGCGCGCGCCAGCAGCTCTCCCAGATCGAATGGCTTGGTGACGTAATCGTCCGCGCCCGCGTTTAGCAACGACACCACGGACTCCCGCTCGTCGCGCGCCGTAAGAATCAGTATGGGAGTCTCTTTACCCTTGCCGCGAAGATGTTTCACCACGTCGAGTCCGCTCTTCTTCGGGAGCATCAGATCCAGGATAAGCAGGTCATACTCAACCGACTCCGCAAGGAATACCGCCTCTTCTCCATCCGCCGCCTGATCCACGGCGTAGCTTCCGCCTTCGCGCAGCCCCCGCGCGATGTTCTCGGCCAGCCGCTTCTCGTCTTCGACAACCAGCACTCGCATTTAGGTTCTCTGGTCCTTTGCGGCGACTGCCTCGCCGCGCACTTATCACATTCCACCCAAAGGGCTTAAGGGATTCTTAATGTACGGCTGCATATCGTGCCGTGCAACCGGCCCGCCAAGTGCCGGTCCGGCGCGTCGTAACAGTGACCGCGCCACCTTGCAATCAAAGCACTGGAGGAACTCGTGCACTCAGTAAAGAAGCAGTCTATGGGAATTCTTGCTCTGTCAATCGGCTTGGCATGCCTCATCGCAATCGTCGCCGTGGCCGCTCCCGCGCCCCAGGCCTCAGGCTACAAGCTCACAAAGAAAGTCGTACTCGGCGGTGATACAAGCTGGGATTATCTTCTCGCCGACGCCGCCACGCATCGCATCTTCATCTCGCATGGCAATCACACCGTGGTCACTGACACCGACGGAAAAGTTCTCGGCGACATCCTTAACACTGCCGGAGTTCACGGCATCGCCCTCGCGCCCGAATTCAATCGTGGATTCACGAGCAATGGGCAGGCAAACTCCGTCACTGTCTTCGACTTGAAAACGCTCGCGACGATTACCGAGATCAAGATTCAGGGCCAGAATCCGGACGCAATTATTTACGACCCCGTTTCCAAGCGCGTCTTCACATTTAACGGGCGCAGCAATGACGCTACCGCGATTGACGCCAAGACCGGCGACATTGCCGGAACGGTGCCGCTCGGAGGAAAGCCGGAGACCGCACAAGTGGACGGCGCGGGCCGCCTCTACGTCAACATAGAGGACAAGAATCAGCTCATCGAGATGGATACGAAGAAGCTCGCGGTCCTCAACACCTGGTCAATCGCTCCCTGCGAATCGCCATCCGGTCAGGCGATTGACGTCGCTCACAAGCGAACTTTCATCGGCTGCGACAACATGATGGCCATGGTTGATATTACAAATGGAAAAGTCGTCGCCTCCGTCGCCATCGGCAGGGGCGTTGATGCCAACGGCTTCGACCCGGGCACGGGTTTTGCATTCGCGTCAACCGGAGATGGCTTCCTCACGGTTGCGCACGAAGACTCGCCAGACAAGCTCACTCTCGTTGAAAATGTGCCGACCGCGGCACGCGCCCGCACAATGACTCTCGACACTTCCTCGCACACGGTTTACAGCGTCACTGCCGAATACGGCCCGCCGGCCGCGCCCCCCGCCGGTGCGCCTCCGGGTAGAGGTGGCCGAGCGCCAATGGTTCCTGGAACCTTTTCACTCTTAATCATCAGCCGGCAATAGCAGTCCGGCTGCGGCTTTGGAAACGAAATTTATTTGGATTCATGATTCTCAATTCGGAGGAGGTTTAATGACAAGAGTTCGATTTGCAGTTTCAGCAGCATTCGCAGCGACTCTCTTTCTTCTGCCTGCGTTTGCGCAGGAGAAAAAACTAACGAGAGCCGATCTGCCCGCGGCCGTTCAAAAAACAGCCGACGAGCAATCCAAGGGCGCAACCGTCAAGGGCTACTCTTCTGAAGTGGAAGACGGCAAGCTCACTTACGAAGTCCAACTCACTGTAAACGGTCACGCGCGTGACGTCGCAATTGACGCGAACGGCGTTCTCCTCGAAATCGAAGAGGAAGTGGAAATGAGTACTCTCCCGGCGGCTGTCCAGGATGGCCTGAAGAAGAAGGCTGGCACGGGAAAGATTTTGAAGGTCGAGACACTCACGAAGAAGGGCAAGCTCGTTGCCTACGAAGCCGTTGTCCAGGATGGCACGAAGAAGAAAGAGATCCAGGTTGGGCCCGACGGCAAACCTCTCGCTCACGAAGAATAGTTTTTTTTCGCCGTCTCACTGAGGGGCATCCCCACGGATGCCCTTCCCAGAAACTCTGCGTCGAAACCGTTCTGCCCTTTACTCACGTCAATTCCCCTTGCATTCTCCGCGCATCACTGTTTTCATTTACGCCCGCTCGATGCACACCGTCCGGGCCTGATTCGCTGATTAACTGAACATAGTGCCTAAGAAAGACCGCAAGCCGATTCGTGAAGCCGCCGCGCCCGCGCTCGCCGCGGGCAGCGCGCCGAGCCACGCATCGGGAGCCAATCGATGGCTCCCCCTTCTTCTACTTCTCTTTGCAGGAAGCGGCTGCTCGGCGCTCATCTACGAAATTGTCTGGTACCAGATGCTCCAGCTCGTAATCGGATCGACGGCCATCTCCCTCGCCGTTCTCCTGGCAACTTTCATGGGCGGCCTTTGTCTTGGCAGCGTCGCACTTCCGCGCATCCGCGCCGCCGCGGATCGCCATCCACTTTTTGTTTACGCCGTCGTTGAAGCAGGCATCGGACTTTTCGGCCTCCTCGCGCTCATCGGCATGCCTCTCGTTGACCGCGTTTACGTCGCCGCCGTCGGTCACGGCATGCCCGCGGTATTTTTCCGCGCAGCGATCTGCGCCATCTGCCTGCTGCCGCCCACGTTTCTCATGGGCGCATCCCTCCCCGCCGCATCGCGCTGGGTAAAGGCCACGCCACGAGGCGTCTCATGGCTCGGCCTGCTCTACGGCGCGAACATCGCCGGAGCCGTCTTCGGCTGTCTCCTTGCGGGTTTCTATCTTCTTCGCGTTTTCAATTTAACGTTTGCTACCTGTGTTGCCGCAGGCATCAACGCGCTCGTCGCGCTCGTCAGCTACTTGCTTTCCAAATCCACGCCCGCGCAATCGACAGCCGATGAACCCGGAATTGAATCCGGCGGCGCGCCCGCATCAGACTCATCAGCTTCCGATTCGGTCCCTGCGCCGCCCGCTGGTCGCGCAACCATTTACATCACCATCGCCCTTTCAGGCGCCACCGCTCTCGGCGCTGAAGTCGTGTGGACGCGCCTCCTCAGCCTCATGCTCGGCGCGACGGTTTATGCCTTCTCGATCATCCTCGCCGTTTTTCTTATCGGCCTCGGACTCGGCAGCGGAGTTGGCGCAGTTCTCGCGCGTCGCGCGCGTCCGCAAGCCGCGCTCGGGTATTGTCAGCTCTTGCTTGCAGCGGCAGTTGCATGGACAGCCTTCATGCTGGCTAAGTCTGTTCCCTTCTGGCCCATCAATCCGCTGCTCTCCACCGGCTCGTGGTTCACATTCCAAATCGATCTTGCGCGCGTGCTCTGGACCATCTTCCCCGCAACACTTCTCTGGGGTGCAAGCTTCCCGCTCGCCCTTGCCGCGGCTTCGCGCTCGTCCTCAAGCCGTGATGAAACGGACGCCGCTCGCCTCGTCGGCGGCGTTTATGCCTCGAACACAGCCGGTGCCATTGTTGGTGCGCTCGCCTTCAGCCTGATCCTGATTCCGCACGTTGGCACTCTCACTTGCGAACGCATTCTCATCTACGTAAGCATCGCCAGCGCTGCGCTTGTCCTGATTCCAGTGATTCTTTCTCTTCGCGCAAAATCAATGGCCTATGCTTTTGCACTTCTCCTCACCGCCACCGCGGGTGCCAGCTATCTCGCCATGAAGACGGAAGGAGTCCCTCCTGGGCTCATCGCTTACGGTCGCCGCTTCATGCTCAACATAAACACATCGGATATCCTCTACACCGGCGAAGGCCTCAACTCCTCCATCGCCATCTCGCGTTATCGGGACGGCGCGATTCAGTTTCACGTCAGCGGCAAAGTGGAAGCTAGCACCGAAACTTACGACATGCGCTTGCAGCGCTCTCTGGGACACATGGCCGCGCTCGCCCACCGCGACCCGCACAGCGTTCTCATCGTCGGTTTCGGCGCGGGAGTTACGGCCGGAACTTTCGTCACCTATCCGGGCATCCAGCGCATCGTCGTCTGCGAAATGGAGCCCCTCGTCCCGCCCACCGCCACTCAATACTTCAAGCGCGAGAACTACAACGTGATGAATGACCCGCGTACGCACATCGTTTACGACGACGCGCGCCACTTCGTCCTCACTACCAACGAGAAATTCGACATCATCACCTCCGACCCCATCCACCCCTGGGTCAAGGGCAGCGCCACTCTTTACTCGAAAGAATATTTTGAAATGGTGAAGGCCCACCTGAATTCCGGCGGAGTCGTTACGCAGTGGGTGCCGCTCTACGAGAGTGATGTGGACACGGTCCGCAGTGAACTTGCCACGTTCTTCAGCGTTTTTCCGAATGGCACCGTGTGGGCAAATCAAATCGAGGGCCGCGGTTACGATGTCTTCCTCATGGGACAGCTCGACACTCCGCGCTTCGATCTCGACGCGCTGCAGGCGCGTTTCAACAGCACGGAATACTCGCGCGTCGCAAATTCGATCCGCAACGTCGGCTTCAATTCCCCGCTCGACTTGCTCTCGATTTATTCCGGAAGCGCGTCGGACCTTCAGCCCTGGCTGCAAGGTGCCGAAATCAACCGCGATGGAAATCTCCGCTTGCAATATCTCGCGGGTCTCGCTCTCAACGTCAGCATGGAAGACGCAATCTTCGGCCAGATTATCCGCTACCGCCGCTTCCCTGCCGAACTGTTCACCGGCTCGCCCGAGATGCGCCAGCAACTCATGTACATCATGCGCGGCGGCGCTCCGTAGAAATTACGCCAACTTGGTTGTCATCCTGAACGGAGAGCCGATGAATTCTATCGGGTCGCAGTGAAGGATCCGCATAAGAACTCCACCAAACGCGCGCGCAGCCTCTCACATTTCTGCAATCGCGCAGTCCTGTAGCTCAGGTCTCGGTCCACGCATTCAGCAGGACAGACCTGAGTATTCTCTGTCTCTTTATGGAATTAAACTTGGTGCCGGAAGAGGGAGTTGAACCCACACGGCCTTGCGGCCACCGGATTTTGAGTCCGGCGCGTCTGCCAGTTCCGCCATTCCGGCTTGCCCGTTCATTTTACTTGCAGTTGTGCCGCCGCGCCAACTCGAGTTCATCTAGCGCCTTCAATTCACTCCCTACACCTCCAGCCTCTTCTCGTACGCCACCACTTCCCCATACTCCAAATACCGCCGCATAATCCTCAAATACATCGCCCAGCACTAGCACGACACGCGCCAGTGGTCATTCGCCTCCGGCCAGCCCGTATGATGGAACCGCACCCTTGTGACTCCATTCTTTTCCGCTGCAAGCGCAAATCCCACGCGAGTCCCCGCCCAGTCTTCGTGCGCATCGGTCATCTGAATTTCCAATGATTCGCCCGGAACACACCGAGTCACCCTCGCGCGCCACTCGTACCCCGGCCCAAAATCCAGCCGGAACTCTGCATTCATCTTCGCCTCGCCGCTCGACGATTTCGTCCACCAGCGGTTCAGTCCGCTCGGCGTCGCCACCATTTCAAACACACGCTCCATCGGCGCCTTGATTGTGAACTCATGCACAATGTCGCCCATCATTTCTCCCTGTCATCAAAAACATCCGCCGCATCGAATCACCGGTTCGGGCAATTCCGCGCGAGCGTAAACCCTCCAGTCACTTTTTTCCCGGCCCCAAGGCTATAGTCATACTCAAACAAAATATCGTTCGTGCCGTTGTCGAAGATCGGCCCCAGGAATTGAAGTGTGCGCCCCGGATTCAGGTCAATGTAATACGGAGCGCGTTCAATCGTTCCGCCGGTTGCCGGATGCTGCGTTATCGTGAGGCTCGCCGAAGTCGGACGTCCGTCGTAATCAATCACCGCGACGATCAATCCATCGGTCTGATACCTCGTCGTTGGGCATCCGTCGGTTCCCGTTATCTTTGCGCCGTTTGGATAAACCTTTGTTCCCTGAGGCAGCTTTGCCTTCCCGCCCTGTCCTGTCACCGACGAATCCACAAACGCGAACCCTGCAATCGTCGCACCAGATGCTGAAGCGCCAGACGTGCGAACCGGTATTCCTCCGCTGTCTGTGGAGGATGTTGAAGCGCTGTGGCAGCCCATTGAGCCAATTGTGAGGATACAGCCTGCTGCGATGCAGGTCGCAAGGGCAATCGTAAGTCCTCTCATGTGATTTCCCTCCTCCGTTCCGAAAAAATCGCGCTGATGGTACACCCGGCTTGCCTCAAAGCCAATTTCGTCGCATTATCCCCGCGACGGATGTCTACGGCCTCTGAATAATAATGGGCAATTCTCTCTTTCATCTCATCCCCAAAGAGGGCGCGCAGATCGTTCTCGTGCTCTTCCTCTCGTTTCTCGTTGGCCTCGAGCGTGAAGAGCATAAGACGGCTTCCGAGCATTACTCCTTTGGCGGCGTGCGTACCTATCCGCTCCTCGGACTTCTTGGCTACGCCCTGGCTCTTCTCTCCGGAGGCCGGTTGTTGTTACCCGGTCTCGGTCTCGTTGTCGTCGGCGCATTTCTATGGCAGGCCTACCGGCACAAGCTGGAAACCTCGAAACTCGCCGGAATGACCAGTGAGATCTCCGGCCTCGTCACCTACGCCGTTGGGGCGCTCGTCTATCAGGAGCAATACTGGATTGCCACGACGATTACGGTCCTCAGCGTTGCATTGCTCGAATTGAAGACGTGGCTCGAGAATCTTTCGCAGAAAATACCCGCCGAAGAGATTCTCACGTTTGCAAAATTTCTTCTGCTTACGGCGGTTATACTTCCCGTCGTTCCGAATCAGGCGATCGGCCCCTTCGGCTTCAATCCTCTCAAGACTTGGCTCGTGGTCGTCGCTGTCAGCACAATCTCTTACGCCAGTTACCTGCTCCTGAAGTTTGCGCAGGCCCATAGCGGCATCCTTCTCAGTGCGCTGATTGGCGGACTGTATTCCTCAACACTGACAACGGTCGTGCTCGCAAAGCGCGCCCGCGAACAATCCCGCCCGCATTTGTATTCCGGCTGCATTCTCGCGGCTTGCGGAATGATGTATTTGCGCCTGCTCGCGCTGCTCGCGATTTTCAATCGAGATCTGTTCCACCGGCTCGCAATCCCATTTCTTGCTCTTGGATTGTTGGCTCTCGCCGGCGGTTGGGCGTGGTCGCGCCGCCCGGACCCTGTGGGCGGCGCCGGGAGCGAGCATACAAATCCGAAGAATCCTTTGGAGTTACAGGCCGCGTTGCTTTTCGGAGTTCTCTTCGTTGCTATTCTGGCCATCACGCATTACGCCCTTATTTATCTCGGCCGCAACGGTTTCTATGCCCTTTCCGGGATCATGGGTGTAAGCGATGTGGACCCCTTCATCCTCGGTCTTACGCAATCCGCAGGGACCTCCACGCCGCTCGCTCTCGCATCCGCCGGGATCATCATCGCCGCGGCAAGCAACAATCTCGTCAAAGGAATCTACGCGCGCGCCTTCGCCGGCCCCCGCACTGGAAACTTAGCGCTAGCGCTGCTGGTTGTTTTTTCCCTCTTGGGACTCGCCGTACTGGCCGTCTAGCCGCTAGCTGCTCAAATGGTTGGTTGTCATTCTGAGCGAAGCGAAGAATCCGTCTAATGCGTAGTAGAATGTCGTTGCATAACGAAACCCAAGGAGATCACCAGGCATGAAAGGCACACCAGAAGTGATCGAGCAGCTATCCGAAATGCTCAAGGAAGAACTCGCCGCCATCAACCAGTACATCCTGCACGCGGAGATGTGTGAAAACTGGGGCTACAAGAAACTATCCAAAGCTACAAAAATGGAATCCATCGGTGAAATGAAGCACGCCGAGAAAATCATCGAGCGAATCCTTTTCCTCGAAGGCATGCCCAAGATGGATGTGATGGGGAAAATAAAAATCGGCACCGACGTGAGAAAACAACTGGAGATCGATCTGGCGCTCGAGAAATCCGCCGTCATCAATTACAACCACGCCGTTGAGATCTGCCGCAAGGCCGGCGACAATGCTACGGCTGATTTTCTGAAAGAAATCCTGAAGGACGAGGAAGGCCACGTGGACGCGCTCGAAACTCAGCTCGGGCTCATCGAGCAGCTCGGCTACGAAAACTATCTCGCGCAACAACTATCGGAATAGCTTAATACCAACTTTGATTGTCATCCTGAGGCGGCGTTCTTGCGCCGAAGGATCCGTATGCTGCAATTACATGCCAGAGCCAATGCTGCGGTTCCGGGAGCCGCCTGCGGATTCTTCGCTTCGTGCCGATACACGGCATCGTCCCTCCGCTCAGAATGACAACCCTAACTCCGCGATCGTTCCCTTAAAATATCGCGAACTTCACGTGCAAGTACTTCTTCGGGTCTTTCCTGAAATCACTCATGAACAAACGTAGATCCCCCGTCAGCCCGGTCAGATTGTCATAAAGCTTCGGATCGTTAAACAGTCTTCCCGCGCTGGACGTATTGTCATTCAGCTTCGCGGTTGCGGTCGCTAGATCCGTCCCCGCCTGCTTCCATGTTCCGAAGAGCGAGTCATCTTTCAGCAGTCTCGTAATCGTTCCATTTCCGTTGCGGACGTCGTCGATCAGCCCATTCCCCTTGTCCACGAACTGACTGATCTTTTCATGCAGGATCGGATCGTACACAAGTTTCCCGAACGCGCCCTTCTGCTGCTGAATCGCGCTCAGCACGTCATCCGCCCGGCCCAGCGCCGAGTCCAGCTTCTTGTGAATCGTGTCCGTCGCATAGAATTGTCCAATCGAGCCTTGCCCGGCTTGGATATTGGTCAGCATGGTGTCCAACTTATTTACCGCCGAATCAAAATGGTCGTACGCGGAGCGGTTGGTGACGAATTGCCCAATCGTCCCCTTCCCGCCGCGCACATCCGTGACCAGTGTCTGCACGTTGTCGATCAGTCCGTTCATGTGCGTCTCAAGCGCGGTGCCTTCTGCAACAAGCTCGTCAATGCCCGCCACTTGCTTGCCCGTCACCTCGTCCCAGTCATTCAGGACGCGCCCTGTGAACCCGCGGGTAATATTCATGAACCGGTTGCCGAGCAGCCCCTCCGTCACGGGGCGCGCCTCCGAGTCCGTGCGAATATTGTTCTGGAATTTCTTGGTAATGCGCATGGTCACGATGATGTTGCGTTTTCTATCGGCCGCCGGCCCGCCGATTGATGGGTTCACCTGAATATCATCCACGTTGCCGATATCAATTCCGTCCAGGCGCACCGGTGCGCCGACGCTGAGTCCCTCGACCTCCGGCAAATAAGTCACCAACCGGATTTTCGTCGAGAGCGGGTTTTCGCTCGCCGTCACGTAGAACACGGCCACCACGAGCAATGAAATTCCCGCGAGCACAAAGAGTCCCACACGCAATTCATTCCACGTCAGTTGTTTATGCTGCGCCATTTCCACCCCTCCTCAGTTGCTTTCCTGGTTTACGCGATTGTTCTTCTCAAACCAAAAACCTCTTCAAATACGGATCTTGTGAATCGAGAACCTCTTGCGGCCCGCCCTGAAAATAGGAGCGGCCTTCGCGAATAAAAAGGAATGATGTCTTGTGCGCCGCATTGCCGTTTGTTTCCGCGCCCGGAAGATGCACCACGCGGTTCGTTTCTTTGTCAAAGCGATAGTTCGCCATCGCGAAGGCGTCTTGCAAACGGTGAGTGGCCAGGAGCGAGGTCACTCCCTGCAAGTCGCGCAATCGCAGAATCAGAGTGATGATCGTCTGCGAAGTCACCGGGTCCAGTCCCGCGGTCGGCGAATCGTAGAACACCACATCAGGCCGCGCGATCAACGCCCGCGCGATGGATACGCGCCTCCGCATCCCTCCGGAGAGGTCCGCGGGCATCTTCTCCGTTGTCTCTTCCAATTCCACAAAGCGCAGCGCCTCGCGAACCCGCCCTTCGATTTCGTCGTCGTCCACATTCTCTTCATGCAGAAGGTACGCGACATTTTCAGCGACCGTGAGCGAATCAAACAGCGCGCCTTCCTGGAACACAAAGCCGATCTTGCGCCGGAAGCCGAGCATCTCGCGCTCGCTCAACGCGTCCAGATCCTGCCCAAGCAGAAGTATCCGTCCCTCGCGCGGGCGCAAAAGCCCGGTTGCGAGCTTCATAATCAGCGTCTTGCCGGAGCCGCTTTCGCCGACCAGGACTCTTGTTTCGTGGGGAGCTACGGTGAAGGAAAGGCCGCGCAGGACGTCGCCTTCGTCGAAACCGGCGTGGACGTCATCGAAGACGATGACCTCAGCAGAAGCCTGAACAGGAGAATGTTCCTCGTTCATCATTGGGATTATAGATGCAAATCGGCCCGCTTTGCCTGCAAACGGACAAAAAACTCAGAAATAAAAATGGCCGGCCAAAAAAAGCATTATCTTCGTAAGGAAGAAATTCGTAACCAAGATGAGGACGGAAGAAACCACCACAGCCTGCGTCGTCGCGCGGCCAACGCCCTGCGTCCCTCCGCGCACCTTCAGTCCCTGATAGCAGCCCACGCTTGCAACGATGAATCCAAAGACAAGCGGTTTGGCCAGTCCTTCCATCAAGTCCGAGAATTCAAGTGAATTCACCGCCGTCCGCCAAAATTGCACCGCGCCGAGATGCAGCGTGATTGACGCGACCATGAATCCGCCGATGAGCCCGACGAAATCGGCCATCGCCGTGAGCAGCGGCACCATCAATACCGCCGCCACAATCCGTGGCGTCACAAGTTTGCGCAGCGGGTCCGTTCCCATCGCGCGCATCGCGTCCACTTGCTCGGTCACCACCATCGAGCCGAGTTCGGATGCGATTCCCGACGCGTTGCGCCCCGCGGCCAGCAGACCGGTAATCGTCGGCCCAAGTTCGCGCACCAACGCCAGCGCGACGACTTCGCCGGTGAGCGCCGTCTGTCCGAAGCGCACGAATTGCGCGGCGGTTTGCAGCACGGTTACCGCGCCGATGAAAAATCCGGTCAGCACGACGATCGGCAGCGAGCCGACCCCGATGTTGTCCATCTGATCGATCAGGTCCAACGTGTAGTGCGGCGCGGTGAAGATATTCGCGATGCCGTGGGCGCACAGGACCGAGTAATCCTGCACGTGCTTCAGGCCCCGCAGAATTGGCTGAGTGAGAGACGAGACCGCCGATGAGGTCTCCTCTTCAGCGACATGAATGGTGTTTCGGATTGCCATCCCGGTTGGGCGCCTGGCTCCCCGCCCCGTATTGACGCCGAGTAGGGTGCTCGCGCGTCCCGTGAAGGCTAGCGTGTGAGCCGTATCACGTCAAGTTCCTATATGCCCGTGACATCACGAAAAACAGGATTCAGAAGCCGCTTACCCTTTCTAAACCCGCACTGATTCTCCACCAGTGCACTGTTTCGCCACAGTGGTGAAACGGCGCAGTCCTAATACATCCATACCCAGTAAGAGATGGCATATCCTAGGTCAATCGAGTTTTTCAGTTTCCCAAGCCCTTCGAGGGGCTTGGGAAACTGAAAAACTTCAACCTCTCATGTTTGGCAGTGCCCAAACCAATGACGCAGAGCGTTGAAATCCGGGGTTGACCTGACATTCCCCCGAAAGCCTTCACCACGGCTCCTGTGAAGATGGAGACGCAGAATCACTCCTTTGGAGAACCTCTCACTATGGATTGTCATCCTGAGCGAAGCGAAGGATCCGCATAAACCTGGAGGAACTCATACCAATGGCACGACTTGTATCGTTTGAAACGGATCCTTCTCTGCGTCACGACATAAACCATCGGGACCCCGCTCAGGATGACTAAGTTTTTAGGGTTGGCACGGGATCCCAAATGGAGACTTTGTCATCCGTCGAGTGCTTCGATAGAATGATTTGCTTTCGATTTGTTAGCTTACTGGCAGGAGACTGCCTTAGCGCGAAAGGATTGGCGGCAGCCAAAGCATGCTGCGATTTGTAACAGCCGGGGAGTCGCATGGCCAGGCGCTGATTGCGTGGATATCGGGCTTGCCCGCGGGTGTGCCTGTGGACTTCGATTTTATCCGGCGTGAGCTGCACCGGCGCCAGCTTGGGTACGGCCGCGGCGGGCGACAAAAGATTGAGAAGGACAGCGCGGAGGCGATCTCGGGAGTTCGGCACGGACAAACGATTGGCGCGCCGATTGCGCTCAAGATTGAAAATAAAGACTGGCCGAATTGGGAGAAGGCGCTGCCCGTTGAAGACGTGGCGGGCGCGGAGGACGCGCGGAAGGAATTGACCGCTCCGCGGCCGGGCCACGCGGATCTCGCGGGCGCGCTGAAATTTAATTTCCATGACGCACGATACGTTCTCGAACGCGCCTCCGCGCGCGAGACCGCCGCGCGCGTGGCCGCCGGCGCGATGGCGAAAATGTTCCTGGCGCAATTCGGCGTGGAAATTCTGAGTCACGTGACTGGCGTCGGCAAAGTGAAAATGGAGCGCCCGGTTTCGTGGGATGAGATCCGCAAAGTTTGCGCGGACATTGAATCGCCTCTCCGGTGCGCGGATCCAATTGTGCAGGAAAAAATGAAAGCCGAAGTGGACAAGGTGTTGCGCGCGGGAGATTCGGTTGGAGGAATCTTCGAGGTCGTTGCGCACAGTGTTCCGCCGGGACTTGGAAGTCACGCGCAGTGGGACGAGAAACTCGATGGGCGCATCGCGCGAGCAATCATGTCCATACAAGCTGTGAAGGCCGCGGAAATCGGCGTGGGAGTTGCGGCGGCTTCATCGTACGGCTCGGAAGTGCAGGATGAAATTAGCTATGATACGAAGAAGCGCCGGTTTGTGCGTCCCACGAATCGCGCGGGCGGACTCGAAGGCGGGATTACAAACGGCGAGGACGTAATCGCCCGCGGATACTTGAAGCCGATCTCGACGTTGCGAAAGCCGCTCGGCACCGCTGACTTGAATACGAAGACCGCGATTCAGGCTGCGTACGAGCGTTCCGATGTGTGCGTGGTTCCGGCGGCGGGCATCGCGGGAGAAGCGATGCTCGCGCTGGTGCTGGCCGAGGCGTTCCTTGATAAGTTCGGCGGCGATTCACTGCGCGAAACGCAGAGGAATTTCGAGGGGTATTTGAAGCAATTGGACCAGTTCTAGCATCTTGCTGATGAAATGTTCTGGTTGTCATTCTGAGCGAAGCGAAGAATCCGTATGAACATGCGCACGATGTTGCATCGAGCGTTGAAGTAAACGGATTCTTCGTCGCCCGCAGCGGGCTCCTCAGAATGACAAGCTAAATGAAAGGCACTCTGACCCGCATGAGCACTAAGCACGACACCAAGCGCGCGACGAAGCACAACGCAAAAAGTGAACTCAAGAACGTTGGCGCGGCGGCCGCAGCGACTGAGGAGCCAATTCTTCCGAAGGGCGTGAAGATCTATCCCATCGTGAAGTTCGGCGACCCGGTGCTCGACCGGCGCGCGGACCTAATCACAAAATTCGATGACGAAATGCGGCAGCTTTGCGCGGACATGTTCATTTCGATGTACGCGGCGAACGGAGTGGGCCTGGCCGCGCCGCAGATCGGGCTCGGCCTGCAGCTTTCCGTGATTGACACGACCATGGGGAAAAATCCAGAGGCCAAGATTGTGATTGCGAATCCGGAAATTATTCACTCGGAGGGCGAGCAGCGCGAGGAAGAGGGCTGCCTCTCGCTGCCGGGATTCCGCGCGAGTGTGTTGCGCCCGCTGTTCGTGACCGTGCGAGCGAAGGATGCGTTCGGAAAGGAATTTGAGATGCGCGGCGAGAACATGCTCGCGCGCGCGTTCTGCCACGAGATTGACCACCTGCACGGAGTTGTTTTTATTCAGCACGTGAGCATGCTGAAGCGCGACCTGATCAAGCGGCGCATCCGCAAGATGCGCAAAGCCGGAGACTGGTAGCGCGCGCCGATGGCCCTCCGCCTGGTTTTCTGTGGAACGCCCGAATTCGCGCTCCCTTCCCTGCGCCGCCTTCTTGCGGACGCAGATTTCCACATGGAAGCGGTGATCACACAACCGGACCGTCCACGCGGACGCGGGCAGCACGTTGCGCCATCCCCCGTAAAGGAATTCGCGCTCGAATCAGGATTGTATTTGTACCAACCGGAGAAAGTCCGCAGCGAATCCGCGGAGGGATTCTTCAAGCGTATCGCGCCGGATGCGGTGGTAATCATCGCGTACGGGCAAATCATCCCGCAGAGTTTGATTACGATCCCCCGCCTCGGTTGGATCAACCTGCACGCATCACTACTTCCGAAGTATCGCGGAGCCGCGCCAATCAACTGGGCAATCGTGAATGGCGAAACGCGGAGCGGCCTGACGACGATGCAGGTGGACGCGGGAATGGACACGGGGCCGATCCTCATGCAGCACGAAATGGAAATCGGAGCGGATGAAACAGCGCCGGAGCTCTCGCGCCGAATGGCGGAAGCCGGAGCGCCGCTTGTGACGGAGTCTCTCCATGGGCTAGCTGATGGAACGGTTTCTCCGCGCGCGCAGGATTCAAACCAGGCCACGCGCGCGCCGCTCTTGAAGAAAGAACACGGGCTTATTGATTGGAAGCTTACAGCGAGGGAAATTCACAACCGCATTCGCGGCTTCGAGCCATGGCCGGGAGCCTACACGCATTTCCGTGGGCAACATTGTCAAGTGTGGGGCAGCCCCTGGACAAGGCCGACAGTTGAAGGCACTTTGCCGGCAGCGGCGAATTCGGCGGCAGTTGGGGAGATTTCGTCGGAAGGAGAACACGTACTTGTCGCGTGCGGCGGCGGGGCATTTCTGGCGCTTGAGACTGTGAAACTCGAAGGCCGCGTAAAAGTTTCCGCGCGAGATTTTGTGAATGGCGCGCGGCTGAAAGCCGGAGAAAGGTTTGGCTCAAGCTGAAGCATTCACATTGCTGCGGCAAAACTTTACATGCTAGGCTGAATCAGGTGGACGATGGAATTCCGCAAGCGCATCGAATGGCTGACCCGGGTGGGGCTGCTTCTATTTATTTTCACGGCGGTCGCGTTCCTGAGCGCCGTCACGACGATCCGGATTGCAATCCGCAGCCACGAGGTCGCGATGCCGAACCTCGTCGGCAAGAGCGTGACCGATGCACAGAGCGCTCTAGACAAACTCCATCTCGGGCTGCGAGTTGCGGACCGCGTGTATGACAAGACGCCCGCGGGCGGCATCGTCCGGCAGAGCCCATCGCCTACAGTATCCGTGAAGGAAGGCCAGTTCGCGCATGTGATCGTGAGCCTAGGCCCGCTGCAAGTAACCGTTCCCACGGTGGAAGGCGCGTCGCTGCGATCGGCGCGCATCGCGCTGTTGCAGGCCGGGCTACAATTGGGAGAAGTGACCGCGCCTTACCTCGACAATCAAGCTGCGGACTTGGTGCTGATGCAAGCGCCGCGGCCAGGGACGCAGGCGACAAACCCGCACGTGAACGTACTCTCGCCGCTGGGGCCGCGCACGGCTTCGTTCGTGATGCCATTTTTTATCGGGCTGAATGCAACAGAGGCACAGCGCGCGCTCACGTCGGCGGGAGTGAGCCGGATTAAGATTACTCCGGTGCCGGCGATGCAGTGGCCAGCAGGAACTGTGATTGACCAATCGCCCGCGGCGGGGTCGCGGCTCTCAGTGGACGGGCCCGCGGAGATTAAGGTCGCGCAGCCCGCGAGCGGCGACGTTGGTTCCAACTGAAGTCTGTGATTCCACAATTCCAAAATGTCCTTTAATCTCCAGCCCATTTTGAAGAGTGAAATCCTCGAACTCAGGCCGCTTCGACCAGAGGATTTCGACGACCTTTACGCCGTGGCTTCCGATCCGCTCATCTGGGAACAACATCCGAACAACGACCGTTACAAGGAGGAGGTTTTCAAGGAATTCTTCCGCGTGGCACTGGAATCCGGGGGAGCTTTCATCGCGATTGATGCCAAAGACGGCAGGGTCGTCGGGTCTTCACGTTTTTACGGATACAACAAAGAGAAAAGCGAGATCGAAATCGGCTGGTCGTTTTTGGCCAGGTCCCACTGGGGCGGCGTCTACAATCGGGAGATGAAGCATCTTATGCTGCGGCACGCCTTCAAATTCGTGAAGAGCGTTGTCTTTCTCGTTGGTCCGAAGAACATGCGCTCGCAGAAAGCCATGGAAAAGATAGGCGGGGTTCGCGTGGGAACCCGGCTCGACGATGCCAGCCGGGAAAGTGTCGTCTTCCAAATCACCAAGTCGCCTTAAACTGGTCCTTCCCTTTCCCGCCTGTGCTAAAATTGCAGTGGGGGAATCGTGCATCCGCGGGCTGAGATAGCTCCATCCATTCTTGCGGCGGACTTTGCGAACTTAGGCGGCGCGGTGCGCGCCGTTGAAAGCGCAGGGGTGCGCCTGCTCCACGTGGACGTGATGGACGGCCACTTTGTGCCCAATATCTCCATCGGGCCGCCCGTAGTTGCGTCACTTCGCAAAGCAACCCAACTAGTGCTGGATGTGCATCTGATGATTGAGAACCCGGAGCGCTTTGTGCAGGCGTTTGCCCGGGCGGGCGCGAATACCATTCTCGTGCACCAGGAAGCGACGGCGCATCTGGACCGCGTGCTGGCGATGATTCGCGAAGAGGGCTGCAAGGCGGGCGTGGTGATTAATCCGGCCACTCCGGTTGCGACATTGAGCGAAGTGCTCGCGCAAGTGGATCAGGTGCTGGTGATGTCGGTGAACCCCGGATTCGGCGGGCAGCAGTTCATTCCGTATTCGCTGGACAAGATTCGACAGCTTCGGGATTTGCGCGCGCGGAATCACTACAACTACAAGATCGAAGTGGATGGCGGAGTGAGCGCGGAGAACACGGCTGAACTGGTGAGAGCCGGAACGGACATTTTGGTGGCCGGCACATCCGTATTTCATGCAAAAGATCCAGCGCAGGCTGTAAGGCAGTTACAGCAAATCGCCCTGGAAGCGGTGGCGGAGAAAGTTTGAGGTATTGAATGATGCGCGGAAACAAAATTACATTGATTGCGATGGCGATGGCGGCCGCGCTTGCAGGCTGCGGCGGCAAGAACAACAAACTGCCGCCCATCGGAGACTCCGCGGCGCCGGACAAAGCTCTGTACGCGCGCGCGATGACGGACATCCAACACAAGAAGTATGAGACCGCGCGGCTCGAACTCAATGCGCTGATCAACACCTACCCGGAGACCGAATACCTCGCCAAGGCAAAGCTGGCCATCGCGGATTCATTCTTCAAGGAAAGCGGAACGGGGAATCTGGCGCAGGCCGTGGCGCAGTACAAGGATTTCATCACCTTCTTCCCTTTCCTCCCCGAAGCGTCCTACGCACAGATGCAAGTGGCCATGACGCATTTCCGCCAACTGGCCAAGCCCGACCGCGACCGCACGGAGGCGGAGCTTGCGGAACAGGAGTTCCAAATTTTCCTGAAGAATTATCCGGATAACGAACTGGCACCGGTGGCGGCGCAGCATCTTCGCGAAGTGCAGGAGATGCTCGCGGAAGGCGATTTCCGGATCGCGGCTTTTTACTACATGCGACAAAGCAACAAGGCCGCCGCGGGCCGTTTGCAGGACATCGCGAACCGCTATCCTCTTTTCAGCAAGGCGGATCAGGTCCTCTGGATGTTGGGAAACATCTCCGAGAAGGCGCCGACGGGAAATCTGCAAGGCCAGGAAAAGGAAGCATTTCTCAAAAGGCGAACCGATACGGCGGCGCATTATTTTGCAGATCTCGTGAAAAACTATCCGCTCTCGGAATATGTGCCGAAGACCAAGGACCAACTGACGGAGCTCGGGGCGCCCATCCCGCAGCCGGATCCCGTGGCCCTGGCGCGCATGCAGCAGGAACAGGAAATCACGCGAAGCCGTCCGCGGATGATTCATCACGTGACTGGAGTGATTCATTCCGGGCCGGACGTTTCGATGGCGGCGCGAGTCGGCACACCAAATTTGAATCCACCCGACGACAGTGGCGGCGGAGGCGAAACGCTGAACGCCGCGATGACAAACATGAATCTAACCGGCGGGGCTGCGAATTCCGGGGGCGCCGGCGGGCGAGTGGAAGGCGGAGAAGGCAGCGCGATTCAGCCGGGCGGAGGATCGAGTATTCCGCCGGCGGTGGGATCGAACCCCGCGCCGAAACCACCGGCAAGTGTTCCGCCAGCTCCGGCCACGAATCCGGCCTCGACATCCGGGACCACACAACCTGCGCCTTCGACAAGCGGAACGGCGAACTCCGCGAATCCACCCGCTGGGGCGCAACCGAATCCGTGCGGACCAAACAGCAAACAAGGAAGCACGTCGAGCGGAAGCAAGTCCGACGACAAGAATAAGAAAAAACCTGATTGTAGTCCGAACAAGGGCAATGAATCGTCGAGCAAGAAAAAGAGTGGAATTCGCAGGATTATCCCCTGGTAGGGCCGCACTGAGGCATCGAGGTGATTCCGAGGCCCACTGTCCGTTGGTACAGGGGCTGCCTGTCTCGGAAACACCTGTCCCTTCAATTGATTGACTCACCTGAAACGCGGTGCTACCTATGTCTGGTAGGGCGTTTGGCGCCCGGGCACGGTTTGGAGACCCTCAGTGGCAACAATCCTAATCGCCGACGATAACAGCAACATTCAAAAGATGGTGACGCTTGCCTTTAAGGATGAAGGCATTGACGTTGTTTCGGTCGGCAACGGCGAAGCGGCTGTGCGCAAGGCTCCGGAAATTATGCCGGACCTGGTGCTCGCGGACATTTTTATGCCGGTGCGAAATGGTTATGAGGTTTGCGAATTCATCAAGCACGACACGCGGCTGGCGCATGTGCCGGTGATTCTGTTGACGGGCGCGTTTGACCCATTCGACGAACGAGAAGCGCAGCGGGTGGGAGCGGATGGAGTCCTAAAGAAACCGTTTGTTCCGTCGGAGCCACTGGTCGCGCTGGTGAAGGAGCTTCTGGCGAAAGCAGCGGCGGAACATTTGGTGCCCGTCTCCGTGACGGCGGCGGAAAAGAATTCGATTGCTGCTCCGGCGGTTCCGCCGGAAACATCCGCGCCGCGCGCAATTGCGCCGCCACTAACGGCATTTGAAGTTCCGGCCGAGGAAGAGCCGGAAGAGATCCGGCCCTTTAAGGCATTCACGTTCAAGGAAGAACCCGCCAATTCACAGAATCATGGCGGAGCCTCGGCATTCGGGTCGTTCCTGGATGCGACAACGCAAGAGCGAATTGAACCGGCGAGCGCGCATGCGAATGATCACGCGGACGCGCGCGAGGATTTGCCGGCAGGTTTACATTCACCGCAGCCCAGCATTGGTGAGAGCGAACGCCGTGCAGCGCCTGTGGAAGGCCTCAACGAATTCTCGAACTGGTTGATCAAGACTCCGGGGCTTGATTCCGCGACATCGGCGCTGGATGAACCCATGGCTCCGATTTTTTCGCCGAGCGCGGATCGGATCACGCGCAATTGGGAGATTGTACCTTCCTCGAAGGCCCGGCCCGAGGACGAAACAATTGTCGAGCCGCTGGATCACTTCGCCGCAACTCACTTTCCCGCTGCTACCGATAATCGGCAAAAGACGGAGTCCGCAGGAGCAAGAACGAACGAATTTGAAGAAGAAGTGCTCGCCGATGCGACGGCGGAAGTTTCCCGCGCTCTGGATGCAGCCGGCGAGGCGCAGTCTGGCGCGTCCACGTTCGCGCCTTCCATGTCCGCACCATCCATGGATGACACGCAAACGATTGAGGCGATCCGCTCCTCTTCGATGCCGTGGCACAGCGCGCCTTCAAAGTTCCATGAATTGCAACACCTGGTTCATGAAGAAGCGGTCGAGGAACCATCCGAGCGGAGCGCTGAGCCTTACGCGGAAGTAGCGGCGATGGGTTCGGAGAATGCGCCGATCGATGAGATCGAGTCTGAAGCTCCTGTTTATGAGGCCGGGGCAATGGAAGATTCGCTGCCAGCAGTGATTCCATCCAGCAACGCGGAATCGTTTCCAGTTCCCGTGCGTCCGACGATGGACGCGCAGCAACTCGAAGAGATTATCTCGCGCGTCGTGGAGCGCATGCAGCCGCAAGTGCTTGACGTGATCACGCGCGAGATCCTGCGGCCGGTTGTAGAAGCGCTGGTCCGCCGCCAGCTTGAAGTGAAGTGAGCCCCGCCACATTTGGTAAGCACCCACCTCTCGATTCCCCAATCATTTGACGCGCTGAGCGCGCCGCCCTTATAGTGAATACTTCCATGCGGCTGATTGCGCCGCATTGTCCGCACATGACCAGCGAAATCCCGAAAGCATACGAGCCGCAGCAGATTGAAGAGCGCTGGGCACAGCGCTGGATGGCGTCCGGCCTCTATCGCGCCGAAGAAAGCGCCGATGGGCCGGTGTTCTGCATTGTGATCCCCCCGCCGAACGTGACCGGATACATCCACATCGGCCACATGCTGGAGCACACGCAGATTGACATTCTCACGCGCTGGCACCGCATGCGCGGGCACCGGACGCTGTGGCTGCCCGGGATGGACCACGCCGGGATTTCAACGCAGGTGGTCGTCGAGCGCGAACTCGCAAAAGAAAATATCACGCGCAAACAATTGGGACGCGAGGAGTTCGAGCGGCGCGTGTGGGAGTGGAAGACCAAAAGCGGCGGCACGATTAAGAAGCAGATGATCCGCCTGGGAGATTCGTGCGACTGGTCGCGCGAAAAGTTCACGCTCGATCCGCCGCTCTATCGCGCAGTGCTGGAGGCGTTTCTCCGGCTGTACAGCGAAGGATTGATCTACCGCGGGCGGTACATTGTGAACTGGTGCCCGCGCTGCATGACGGCGTTGAGCGATTTGGAAGTGGTGCATGAGGAGCGGCAAGGAAATCTCTGGTATTTGAAATATCCCGTGGCAGGAACGAAAGAGCACATTGTTGTAGCGACGACGCGGCCGGAGACGATGCTGGGCGATACCGCGGTGGCCGTGCATCCGGACGACGAGCGGTACAAGCGCCTCATCGGAAAGAAAATTATTTTGCCTCTGATGAACCGAGAGATCCCAATCATCGCGGACGCGGCGGTGGACAAAGAGTTTGGCACCGGAGCGGTGAAAGTGACGCCCGCGCACGACCCGAACGATTTTGAGATGGGGCGCCGGCACCATCTCGAAGAGATTGACGTGATGACGGAAGAAGCGCAGATGAACGCGAACGCCGGGGCGTACGCGGGGCTCGACCGCTTCGAGGCGCGGAAGCGCGTGGTGGAAGACTTGAAGGCCGCGGGCTTGCTCGAGCGCGTCGAGAATCACTCCCATTCCATTGGAATTTGCGAGCGCTGCAAGACGGTTGTCGAGCCGCGCATTTCGACGCAGTGGTTTATGAAGATGAAGCCGCTCGCGGAAAAAGCGGTCCGCGCGGTGGAGAGCGGCGAACTTTCTATTGTGCCGGATAACCAGCGCAAGATTTTTCTCGACTGGATGGCGAACATCCGCGACTGGTGCATCTCGCGGCAGCTCTGGTGGGGACATCGCATCCCCATCTGGCACTGCCGGAAGTGCAAGGCGATGATTCCGGCGGTGAGTTCGGACGTTGCGACGGTGGATGGCCACGCGCGCGCGTCGGGTGTGCCGAAGAAGTGCGACAAGTGCGGGAGCGCCGAGCTCGAACAAGGTCCTGATGTTCTCGACACGTGGTTCAGCTCCGCGCTGTGGCCATTCTCAACGCTTGGCTGGCCGGATGAGACGCAAGACCTGGCCAGCTACTATCCGACGAGTCTGCTGATCAGCGGCTACGACATTCTGTTCTTCTGGGATTCGCGAATGATCATGCTCGGCTTGCAACTGACCGGGCGGCTCCCCTTCCCGTCGCTTTATTTACATTCGCTGGTGCGCGACGAGCACGGGCAGAAAATGTCAAAGATGCGCGGGAACGTGGTTGACCCGCTCGACTGGCTGGCAAAGCACGGCACAGACGCGCTGCGCTTCACGCTGGCCATCAAAGCGGCGCCGGGTACGGACATCTCGCTTAGCGAAGATGCGGTGCTTGGCTACCGCGCGTTCGCAAATAAGATTTGGAACGCCGCGCGGTTTTTGTATGTGAACTTCGACAAGTTCGAGGCCGGTGGCGATACGCTGGATGACATTGCGTCGCCGGATTCGCGCGCAAAGGCTCCGCATGACGGTGGAGGCGGATTGCCGCTCGTGGACCTGTGGATTTTCTCGCGGCTGGCGGCCGTCAGCGCAAGTGTGAACAAGGCGCTCGAAGAGTTTCGTTTTCACGAAGCGGCCCACGAGGTCTATCACTTTTTCTGGGGCGACTTCTGCGATTGGTACATCGAGTGGAGCAAGCCGAGACTTGCTGACTCAAACCGCGAAGCCGCGCGCGCGGCGTGGCGCAACATGTTCGCGGTGTTTGAAGAAGCGCTGCGGCTGCTGCACCCGTTCATGCCATTCTTAACGGAAGAGCTGTGGCATCAGCTTCCGCAGATCGCGGGGGCGCGTTCTGTTTCGCTGGCGCAATTTCCAGAGCGAGAGAGCACCTGGTTCCACGAGGAAGCGGACACCGCGATCGTGATGCTGCAACAGATTATTTCGGTGGCGAGAAGTCTGCGCTCCGAATCGAAGCTCGACCCTAAGAAGCGCATCCCCGCGGAAATCTTTACGGGAGACGCGGCGCTGAAGAGCCTTGCGCATCAGGAGCAGGACGCGATTTGCAGGCTGGGCGCGCTCTCCGAACTGCGAGTATTGGCAGCGCCATTTAATCCCGCGGATGGACGAATCCACACGACGGCAAACTTTGACCTGCGGCTGGTGCTCGAAGATGTGGTGGACAAGACAGCGGAGATCGCGCGAATCCGGAAGGAGCTGCCGCGATTGAAGGCCTCCGTCGAATCGAAGAAGGCGCGGCTTGCGGATGAGAAGTTCACCGCGAAGGCGCCCGCAGCAATCATAGAGAAAGAGCGCGCGTCCATGGCGGAAGCGCAGGCGGAACTTGAAAAGCTAACGAAACGGCTGTTGCAGCTCGATGGCGGCGCGAGCGGGACGGCTTCGGCGTAACATTCGTGAGAGCTGCACAGCACCGGATGAAACAGGCGAGATAAATTCATGCCAAAGAAATCCATACCGCGCAAATTAGCAAGAACCTCCGTCAGCAGAGCGCGCACATCTTCGGCGGCGGCGTCCGCTGAAAGCACCGACCGCCAGCTTGATGCGCTGCTTGCGTTGCTGGCCGACAGCCCGATGATCGTGATCAGTGGCGCGAAGATTGCGCGCGAGATCGGCGTGACGCGCTCGACCGTGTGGCGGTGGGTCACGCGGCTGCGCGAACTGGGCGTGCACGTGAAGGGGCATCCTCGCAGCGGCTACCATATCGAACGCGTGCCGGACGTGCTTGTGCCCGTGCTGCTGGGACGAAGTTTGCAGGGGACGGCTCACGCGAAGCGAATTCACCACTACTTCAAGGTGGATTCTACAAATCGCGTAGCGATGGAACTCGGCCATCAGGGCGAGCCACACGGCGCGATTGTGGTTGCGGAGGAACAATCGGCCGGACGCGGGCGCACGGGCCGGGTGTGGATTTCCGAAAAGTCGAGCGGCATCTATTTGACGCTTTTGCTCCGGCCTCAGCTCACGCCTGTGCAAGCGCCGGTGCTGACGCTGGCCGCGGGGCTCGCGGCACGGGACGCGATTACGGAACAGACGAATATGAAGCCCGACCTGCGCTGGCCGAATGATGTGCTGCTGAATGATAAGAAGGTTTGCGGGATCCTGACGGAAATGTACGCGGAGCCGGACCGGATTAAGTTTGTGGTGATTGGATTCGGAATCAACGTGAACAACGCGAAATTGCCCGCGGAGATTTCCGCGAACGCCACTTCCCTGTTGCTCGCGACCGGCCGCTCGCATTCGCGGCTGGAATTGACGGCGCGGTTGCTGCGGCGATTCGAGGCCTACTACAATCAATTGCTGAACGCGGGCGCGGCGCCGATTGTCGCGCGGTTCAGTGAAGTGTCGAGCTACGCGCGCGGGCGCAGGGTTCGCGTTACGACAGGAAAAGAAACTTTTGCAGCGACCACCGCGGGACTGGATCCGAGTGGATTGCTGCGCGTGACGCGCGACGACGGGCGCACGGAGACTTTGCTTGCAGCGGACATCAGTGATGCGGTAACCGAGGCGGCGGATGTTGCTCACAATTGACGTCGGGAATACGAACACGGTGCTGGGCGTGTTTCGCGGCAAGGAACTCGCCGCGCACTGGCGGCTGACCACGGCGCGCGACCAGACCGTGGACGAATACGGCATCCTGCAGCGCAATTTGCTTTCGCTTGCGGGCATCGAGACGCGCGGCATTGCGGGCGTGATCATCAGCTCCGTGGTTCCGCCGCTGAACGCGACGCTGGCGGAAACATCGAAGCGATATTTTGGGCGCGATGCTCTTTTTGTCGAGCCGGGTGTGCGCACCGGAATGCCGATCCAGTATGAAAATCCGCAGGAAGTGGGCGCGGACCGAATTGTGAACAGCGTTGCGGCGTTTGAGAAATACGGCGGGCCGTGCATCGCGGTGGATTTCGGCACGGCAATTAATTTTGACGCAATTTCCGCGAAGGGCGAATACCTGGGCGGCGTGCTGGCTCCGGGTATCGGGATTTCAGCGGAGGCGCTTTTTTCGCGCGCGGCGCGGCTCTTTCGCGTGGAAATCCGCGACCCGGGGAAAATCATCGGCACGAACACGGTCGCTTCGCTGCAATCGGGCCTGTACTACGGATACGTGGACCTGGTGGACGGGATTCTCGCGCGCATGAAGGCCGTGCTTGGCGCGGAGACCAAGGTCGTCGCGACGGGCGGACAAGCGTCGTTGATTGCGCGCGGCTCGAAGCACATTCAACACGTGGACGAATTCCTTACGCTCGAAGGGCTGCGGATTATCTGGGAACGAAATGCGGCGGAACGCACTGGGGCGCCAAAACCGGAAGCCGCGGCGAATTCCGCGAAGCAAGCGGCCGTCGCGGAGCAGGCTCCAGGCTCCCGCAAGGCACGGCAATGACGGCGTCTCCCCAACCCGCGAAGAGCGCGTTCAACTACTTCAATTATTTCACTGAGATTGAAGAATATTTCTGGCGCAAGCGCGGCGCGCACATGCTGGTGTCACCGCTGGACTGGGCGATCATGGAAACGTGGCAGAAGGCGGAGATTTCAATCTCCGCGGTGATGAAAGGGATTGACGGCGCGTTTGAAAGTTACGCGCGTTCGCGGCGCGGGCAATCGGGAAAACAATTGAAGACGCTTGCGTACTGCGTGGACGCGGTGATTGACGCGGCCGAAGAGGAAAAGGAAGCGGCGGCGGGGACGGGACCGGCCTTTGGCGAGAAGCGCTCGACCACGGAAACATTTTCGCGCGAAGAGATCCGGCGCTATTTTGCGCGCAACATTGAGAGGTTGAAAAGCGCATCGGCCGCATTTGCCCTATCGCAACCGGAGATGAGCGCGCGGGCAAGAGATACCGCGGAGAAATTGGTCTCGCTTCTGGAATTGGTCGAAACGCCCGGGAACGTGGACCTGGAAGATTTGGAGCGTCACCTGACGGTGCTGGAAGAAAAACTTTCGTCATCGCTTACAGTGAACGCACGCGACGAATTATTGGTTGAAATTCGCCGCGAACTTGACCGGCAACTTGCTCCATACCGCAGGAAGATGACGGCAGACCAACTTTCCGGGCTGGAGCGCCGCTACACGCAGAAGCGCTTGTTCGACGCGCACCATCTGCCGCGCCTGAGTCTGTTCTACCTGAGCTAAGGGCTCCCAATTTAATGACAACACCATTCGATATTCGCATCGAGAAGCTTGTGTATGGCGGCGACGGTCTGGCGCATCACGAGGGGCGCACCGTATTTGTGCCGTATGTGATGCCGGGCGAGCTGGCGCGGGTGATACCTGTTACCGCGAAAAAGAAACTCATTCGCGGCAGGGCGGAAGAAATCATGGAGGGCTCGCCGCAGCGGACTCACGCCGAGTGCCCGCTCTTCACAAATTGCGGCGGCTGCCACTACCAGCACATACCGTACGAGGCGCAACTTCAATTCAAAACAGAGATCCTGCGCGAAACGCTTGCGCGCATTGGAAAGATTGAATGGGCCGGTGAGATTCCGTCGCACGCGTCACAACCCTTTGGGTATCGCAACCGCGCGCAATGGGCGGTGCGCCCGGGTGAAGATCCCACTCGATCGGTGGCCGGCTATTTTCAGGCAGCGTCGTCCGTGCTGGTTCCCGCGGACAAATGCCCCATTCTCGCGCCGAAACTTGAAGCGACTCTCACGGCAATCAATCAAGCCCTTCGACAAAGCAAATTGGCGCACGAGATCCGCGCCATTGAATGTTTCGCTGATCCGGCAACGGACGCGATGCTGCTGAATGTGGTTGTTGCGAAGCGAACCGGCACCGTCTCGGAACTTGCATCACACTTTCGAGAAGTCGCGCCAAGCATGACTTCATTTCTTGTTCAGGATGAGAAGTCCGGCGACTTTGAATTGGATGGCCCCGGCTTCATTCATTACGGCGCGGCGGGGGCAAAGTATCGCGTCGGACATTTGTCATTCTTCCAGGTAAACCGATTCTTGATCGATGAGCTTTCGACGGCGGTCGTAGGGGGTGAAAAGGGAGAGCTTGCGCTCGACCTCTTCGCGGGCGTTGGGCTGTTTTCGATTCCCCTCGCACGACAGTACCAACGAGTGGTTGCCGTTGAAGGAAACGTGGCGACTGTGCGCGACCTGGAAGCCAACCTGAAAGAAAGTCCCGCCGCGCGGCCCCGCCATTCCGAGGCAGGAGAGTTCCTCGCGCGATGGAAGGAAAAGCCGGATGTGGTCGTTGTCGATCCGCCGCGCGCTGGTCTTACGGCTCCGATTATCGAAAGACTGCGCACCATCGGTCCCGGCAGAATCACATATCTTTCGTGCGACCCGGCGACGCTGGCGCGCGACCTGGCGTCGTTGACGGCAGCAGCGGCGGCCGGCCAGAGCGCCTACGCCATCGAGAATATTTACTTGTATGATATCTTCCCGCAGACATATCATATCGAGACGCTCGTGAGGCTCGAGCGGCTCGATTGAAGTCGCCCTCTCTCTGCATTCTCGCCGCATTCGCCGCGGGCATCCTGCCCGCCACTCTAAAACTATTCCATGTGAACCTCCCTGTGGGACTGCCGGCGTTGGTTTCGTGCGCGGCCTTTCTCGCGGCGCTGCTGCTCTGGATTTTGCGCGCTGGCGCATGGGCATTCGTAGTCGCCCTACTTGGATGGGTCGCCACAGGCGCGCTGGCATTCTCGCTCGCGCAACATGCGCAGCCGGCAAACCTGGCGTCGTCTATGATTGAGGACGGGCGGCTGGATGCGAGTCAGCCGCTACGATGGCGTGGCGTGTTGCGCGAAGACCCGGCGCGGCTCCCGTATGGCGTGCGATTTGAGGTTGAGCTTGAGGACGTCTCGATATCAGGAGAGACCATACAAGTGACCGGCGGTTTGCGCGCGACGCATTATTCGTTTACCGGGGACTCCGCAGGAACTTCCAGCAGAAAAATCGAAGATGAAACATCTGAAGCCGTGGTGGTCGCGCTACATGCAGGAGATTGCGTCGAGCTGTTGGCGCAGGCGCGCCTGCCGCGCAATTTCAAGAACCCCGGCGCGTTTGATTATCGGGAGCAATTCGCGCGGCAAGGTGTCGTGCTGACGGCGTCAGTGCGAAGCCTTCAGCTATTGCGCAAATTACCAGGCGCGCCGCTCACATTGCGAAACCGTCTTGCGCGATTGCGCGGCAGGTTGCTCGAACGCGTGGACGTGTTATTCGGCGCGGCATCCGGCCAAGCGGCGGTGCTTCGAGCGATGCTGCTGGGCGACCGCAGCTTTGTGGACAACGAGGTCGCGGACAACTTCCGAAAGACGTCGGCCTACCATGTGCTGGTGATTGCGGGGCTGCACGTGGCGGCTCTGGCCACGTTCGTAGTGTGGATTGGCGAGCGGCTGCGCGTGCGCAGGATTACTGCCGCGATTTCGGCGATTGCGGTCCTTGCAGCATATGCGGCAATCGTGCAAGACCGGGCGCCGGTGTTGCGTGCGACACTGATGGCCGCTGCGTATCTTGTGGCGCGAGCGTTTTTCAGGCGCATGGACACGCTTCAGGTGGCCGCCGTCGCGGCGCTGCTGATTTTAGTTTGGCGGCCGGGCGAGTTAGTTGATCCCAGCTTTCAATTCTCGTTCCTCGCAATCGGAGCGATTGGTGGAATCGCATTGCCGTGGTTGGAACGCACGGCGGAGCCGCTGCGCCGCGCGCTTCGCAACATTGGCGATTCGACGCGCGACCCCGCGCATACTCCAAGGCTGGTGCAGCTTCGGCTGGACATGCGCGCACTTTCGGCTGCGATTGCGCATAGGCTGCCGAGCATCGCGCGGCCACGCGCGTCTTCTCTTATCACTGGGCCCATACGCGGCGGGCTTCTCGTGTGGGAAGCATTCGTGATTTCAGCCGTGCTTCAGATTGGACTCATTCCACTCATGACCAGCGATTTCCATCGCCTTAGCCTGCTGGGGCCATTTGCAAATATAGGCGCGGTTCTACTTACCGGAATTATTGTTCCTGTAGGATTTGCGGCGCTGGCACTGAGTTTTCTTTCGGTGACCGCGGGGCGAGTGCTTGGTCTTGTGGCGGCGGGCGGCGTCTCGTTGCTGGTGAGGATTGTCGGATGGTTCGCAAAGTTTGCGCGGGCAAATGTACGCGTGCCAACACCACCGACGTGGCTCATCACGTGCTGCTTCACGGGATTAATTGCTCTCGCGATTTGCGTTCGATGGCAACGTAAGTGGACGCAAGCGGCGGCGGCGAGCTTTGTTGTCCTTTGCGCAATCGTGATGGCGGTTTCGCCATTTGCGCCGCGACTTCCGCGCGGCGAGGCGGAGCTCACGGTGCTCGATGTCGGGCAGGGCGATTCCATTTTTCTCGTCGCGCCGGACGGACGTACGCTGCTGACCGACGGCGGTGGAGGTCCCGGCCCATTGCGATTCGGCGGAGTGCAAACGCGATTCGACATTGGCGAAGAGGTTGTCTCGCGCTACCTATGGTCGCGCGGGGTGAAAAAGCTCGACGCCGTCGCCCTGACGCACGCGCACGAAGACCACCTTGAGGGATTGCTCGCGGTGCTCGAAAACTTCCGCGTTGCGGAACTGTGGGTGGGGCACGATGTCGCGTCCGCCGCATACGCGCGGCTTCTCGATACGGCGCGCCGGCGCGGCACGCGCATCGTTCACCTTCACCGCGGAGACTCTGTGACGTGGGGCGGGATGCGGGGCAGCGTGCTGTGGCCGGAGACGACGTCCGAAGTTTCGCAGGCCACGAACGATGACTCGCTGGTCCTGCGATTCGATTTCGGCCGGCAATCGCTGCTCCTCGCAGGAGACATCGAGAAACCGGTGGAACGCACGCTGGTGGAAGAGGGCGCGCCGCTCGATGCCACGTTTCTGAAGGCGCCACACCACGGCAGCGCCACTTCCACGACGGCGCCCTTCCTGAACCGCGTCCATCCTTCCTTCGCGGCGATTTCTGTGGGCGAGAACAATCCGTTTAACCATCCGAGCTTGGGCGTGGTTGAGCGTCTTCGCGCCGCGGGAGTGATTGTGTTTCGTACGGACCGAGACGGCGCGATTACGTTTACAAGCGACGGGGTTTCAGCGCGCGTGCAGACGTACATGGAGACGCATTCATCGCGGGTTACGACTCTCAACAGCTCAGTTCCACACTGATTATTCGCCACCCTCTTCGGATTTGCTGGCGATTAGCAGGCGAGCATCCTCGGATTGCGATTCGCGGGCGAGGACGGAAGTGTCGCGCGCAAGCACGCTCGAAAACCCAAACGGAAATGGGTCGGTGAAAGTGGGCTGCGGGGATTCAATCCCGGCACTCTCGAGCAAGGATCGCAACACGACGGCTTCAGCGGGAGTCTCCGCCTCGAACACAACAATGAACGGATCGTTACTCGTTTTCGGATCCGGCTTCGGTTTTGATTGCTGCATCTTGGTGCACATCCTATAATTGCCTTAATGAGTTCAATGCAAGAATCCGCGAAACTCTCTCCGACGCGCGAGCAGATTGACGAAGAGTCGCGCCAGATTCGCCGCCTGCGGATTGCCGTCCACCTGACGATGCAAGTGATTGCCGAGGGCGGAGTAAGTCTGAACGAAGCGCAAGACATGGCCACGGCGACGCGGCGGCTGGCGCTGACTCTCTTCCCCGGCAAAGAGGACGTGTACGAAATCCTCTACGGCGCAAAACTTCGCTGGCTGATCGCCACCGTTTACCTGCTGAATTAAATCTTGCTACCGCGAGTGCTACCAGTATCTGGAATGCAGCCACATCCGCCCGATCATCAGACCGAATCCGACAATCGCGCCGACCAGCGCGCGGTACTCATGGTTTCGCGCATATTGAGCGAAGGAAAATGCGGCGCCGTTTCCCTTGCGCCTCGATGGCCATGGCAAAAACACCGAGACCTGCGCGGCGTAGGAATCGAATTCCGCGCCGAAGCGTCCGCGAAGGAATCGCTCTTCGCTGCGGATGACAATCGGATAAAAGGCGGCGAGGTAGCCGAAAACAAGCGCCGCGACAATCCACGATCTCGAAGCAACAACGATCCCCCCCGCAAGTATCACGCTCCCCAGATAAAGGGGGTTTCGCGCCCAGGAATAGATTCCGGATGTGGTCAGCTCTTCGCGCTTTCTTACAACGCCCGCGGCAAGCGCGCGAATCATCAGCCCGACGATTCCAATGGCCGCTCCGATTTCAAGCGCTTTCCACGCCGGCCACGCCAGCCAGAAGCACGCCAGCGCAAGCGGATATCCGATGGGAACCCGCCAGCGAACCCAAAAGCCCCGGGACTGGCTCATCGTGAGGAACCCGAACCGTGCGCCAGCGTCCGCTTCGCAGAGCCTTGCGCTTTCTCCTGCTTCTCCTGCGCTTTTCTTTGGAGCCGCTCTTCGACCGCCGCGAAAACTTCGTCAATGGTAATCGCCAGCATCGCTTCGGAATCGGAGTCTTCGCGGTCGTGGGTGGTGTCATCATTCGAGGCGTGGCGAATCACGATGTCTTTGCCGCCGTAAGGGCCGTTGCGCGCGGGATCGGTAGGCCCATAAAGTCCAATCACAGGCGTGCCAAGCGCTGCTGCAAGATGCAGCGGCCCCGAATCGCCAGCCACGACGAGGTCCGCGCGCATCAGCAGCGCTTTCAGCTCGGGCAATTCGTACTGAACCATGATGGGCATGGCGAGCCCGGCATTGCCGATCACAGCTTCACCGATTTCAAATTCGCCCGGACCGACATTCACGATGATGCGGTAACGGTGCGCGTCAAACAGTTTTTCCGCGAGCGCCCCGAAACGTTCCACGGGCCAGCGCTTGTAACGCCAGCCGCCACCGGGACTGAGGACGATGTATCGCTCAATGCTGGCGCTGCGAAGCAGTTGGTCGATGGTGCCCTGCGATTCGCTGGAAACGAACAGAGGAAAGCGCACCTCATCGAGCCTCGCGCCAGCCGCCTGCGCCAGCGCGCGATTCTGGTCAACGATGTGCGTGCCCGAAGGCTTTACCTTTTGCGAATAGAAGAGCGACGCGGCGCCCTCGCGCGCGAATGACCATGAGAATCCGATGCGCTGCGCCGCGGGCGCCCGCCTTGCGAGGATTGCCGATTTGTAAAGACCCTGCACATCCAGAACGGCAGTGTACTTTTCCTCGCGAAGCTGCTTCGAGCACCGAAAGAATTCGCGGATGGAGCCGCCATTCATCACGATGGTCTCATTCAAGTCGGGATTGCCTGCAAGCAGCGGCTGCCAGCGCTTATCGATGAGCCAGTCAATCCGCGCGCGCAAAAAAGTGTCGCGCAGAGCCGCCAGCACGGGAAGCGCGTGGATCACATCGCCGAGCGAACTGAGCCGGACAATGAGGAACCGTTCGTCAGCCATGGTTCCCGCCCGCGAGACGCGCCAACAATTCCTTCGTGGAGTGGCGCTTCTGATCACCGACAATAGCAATCCGGATGCCTAATTTCTTCGCCACCTCGTGCTCCGGAACAGTCTCCGCGGTGTAGTCCGTGCCTTTTGCATGAACATCCGGGCGCAGAGACTGCAGCACGGCTCCCACGTTGGGCTCATCGAAGATCAAAACGTAATCCACATCGGCCAGCGCGGCGACAAGTTCCGCGCGCTCGTTCTCGGGTAGCACGGGACGGCCCGCGCCCTTCAGTTGACGCACGCCAGAATCGGAGTTCACGGCGACGACCAGAATATCTCCTTCGGCCTTTGCTCCGGAAAGATACCGCGTGTGGCCAACATGCAGCAGATCAAAGCAGCCGTTCGTTAAAACAATGCGCTGCCCTTTCTGGCGATGGCCATCGAGGCGGCGCTTCAGATTCTCTCTGCTCTGGATTTTTTCTTGAGTGTGCATGACAGCAGATTTACCGGTCCGCGATCAGCGCCGGCTTTTCGCCTCGAACGTGGATTCCTTGCCCGTCGCTTCGCGCTGCAGCGCTTCGTGCAACTCCGCGCGAGTGACCGTCGCGGTACCTCGCTTCATCACAACAATTCCTCCCGCATAATTCGCAAGCACGGCGGCTTCGATGTATGTCGCCCCCGCCGCGAGCGCAAGCGTAAATACGGCAATGACGGTATCGCCAGCGCCGGTTACGTCCGCGGCGTCTTCAGAACCGTAGATGGGAATCGGCTGCGCCTTCTTCCCCTTCTCAAAAAGCACCATGCCGTCTTTCCCGCGCGTAACCAACAGCGCTTCGAGCCCCAGCCGCCGCGCGGTGCGCCAGCCGAGAAGCTCGAGCTTGGCGGCGTCCTTCCCGATTGGAGTGTGATAGAGCGACTCAATCTCGGCTTCGTTGGGCGTGGCCGCGGTGACGCCCGCGCCGCGGTAGTCCCAGAGCGCGTACCGGGAGTCGAGCGTGATGCAAAGTTTCGCGCCGCCTTTCCGGCGGACGCTGCGGACGAGCGCGGGGGTCACAGAATTGAAACCGTAGTCGGATGCGAGGAGGGCCTGGCATCGCGCGAGCTTTCGCTCAACATTGCGCAAAAGTGTTTTGTGGGCGGCCGCGGGCATTGGCTGCGTGGGAAGACGGTCCACGCGAAGGACTTGTTGGCGCGCGGTGTGCGTCCAGCCGGCGAGGTAACGCGTCTTCACGGGCGTCTGCCAGCCGCGAATTGTGGTGATGCCGGAGACATCGACTTTCTTGTTTTTGAAATATTCGACGAGCGCGCGGCCAGCTTCATCGTCGCCGACAGGGCACACGGGAAAGACTCGCGCGCCGAGAGCGGCGATATTGTTCACGGCGTTCGCGCCGCCGCCGGGCACAAGCTCGGTTTCGCGATGGCGAAGGATGAGCACCGGCGCCTCGCGCGAAACGCGCGAGATTTCGCCGAAGACAAAGCGATCCGCGACGAAATCTCCCATCACGGCAACCGTCTGCTTGGGAAAACTTTCAACGAGGTCTTCGAGCCGAGTTAAATCCGCAGTCAAGGAATTTCCCCCATATAGAGATACCTGAGATGGGCCAATTCAACAAGGCGAAGTGTTTGGCGGCGCGGTCGGCCCGGCCTGCCGAGGGGCTTCATTTCACCGGCCCTTCTTGATGCTCTTTCACAGTTGCACGGACCGTCTCCCAGAACTTGTCCGCATCGCTTAGACTCATGGCGATGCGCACGAAGCCAACGGGAATGCCGGAGAATTTGATGCCGCGCAGGTTGAAGACGTCCTTCTCGGTGCAAACAAGCGCGGAGGCGCCCGCTTTCATCGCCTGAGTCACAATCTGGGATATCTCTTCCTGAAAATAGCTGTGGTGGTCCGGAAAGCTTGCGCGGCCTGCGACTTGAAATCCCCAGCGAATTAAATCATTGAAGAAGGCATCGGCGTTTCCGATGCCGCAAAAGGCGAATATTTTCTCCGCGCGCCACTCGGCAGGGACTTGCATACCGACCTGCCCGCGGAGCGGAAGCATGTCCAATAATTCCGTGGTCGCATAGAAAATTGGAGCCGCTGAGTATCGGCGCACGATACTTTCGATCGCTGGTGCGTGGTCGGCGCGCGTGATGATGATGATATCCGCGCGAGCGAGCGCTGATTTTGGCTCGCGCAGCAGCCCTGCGGGAAGCAAATGGCCGCCGCCGAAGGGGTCCGTCGCGTCAATCAAGACGATGTCAATGTCGCGCGCAAGCTGCATGTGCTGAAAGCCGTCATCCAGCACAAACCATTCGACCCCATGGCGCGCGAGCGTCTGGCCATTCGCGAAACGGTCCGGCCCGACGCCGAGGTGAACGTGATGCTGCAGACGCTCGCGATAGATCGCGACTTCGTCACTTTGAGGCTCGCCCGGTGTTCCGGCCGAACTCCCGCGATATCCGCGCGTGAGGATGCCCACACGTTTGCCTTCTGCGCGCAGGCGTTCCGCAATCTGTAGCACCATGGGAGTCTTGCCTGTGCCGCCAGCGGTCAGATTTCCAACGCTGATGACTACGCCAGGAAGCCGCGAGGACTTGAGAATTCGCCAGCGATATAGCGCAGCACGAAAGCGAACCGCCGCACACCACACGAGCGACACAGGCCAGAGTAGAAGCCGCAGACGGCTTGTGTTCCTCACGCGCCGCTCCGCGTTTGCAAAATGGTTTTGATGTGCGAGATCGTTCTATCGGTGGCGCCGCGATTCTCGTCCACGAGTGCGCGGGCTGCCGCGCCCATGATGCGGCTCTTCTCCGGCGATCTAGTGAGCGCAATCCACGCCGCGCCCAGTTCTTCGGCGCTATGCACTTTCAAACCCGCGCCCCTCGCAACGATTGCGCTCGCGACCTCCGCGAAATTCTCCATCGAGTTCCCAAATACAGGGGGTTTACCGAAGCCGGCGGGTTCGAGCACGTTATGGCCGCCCGCGGAAACGAGTGAGCCGCCCACAAAGACGGCGTCGGCAAAACGATATAGGCCCGCGAGTTCGCCGATGCTGTCCAGCAAAAGCACGCTCGTGGAACTCGCGAGCGCCGAGCCATCCTGCGACGCGGGGGAAATATGGCTGCGGCGCACGTAACCGCGATTCGACTCATCGATTAGTTTTGCAGCGGAGTCAAAGCGGTCCGGTTTGCGCGGTGCAAGCAACAGCAATGCGTTGCTCATTTTCGCTTGCAGAATGCCGAATGCAGTGAGCACCAGTGATTCTTCGCCCGCGGTAACGCTACCCGCGACAATCAGCGGCCGCCGTCCATGTTCTTCCACGGCCCCGGCGAGCCACTTGCCGAATTCACTCTCGCCCGGCTGCGGCGAATCGTACTTGAGATTGCCGATGACGATTACGCGGTCTGGCGGAGCGCCAAGCTCAAGCAAGCGCGCGGAATCTCTTTCACTTTGCATCATGAAGAGGGCGGCATTGGACAAGGCGTTGCGGAAGAATCCCTTCAATATGAAACCGAAAGTCCACAGGAGCCGCTGATAGCGCCGCATGGAGCGATCCGAAATGCGTCCATTTGCAAAAATCACTGGAACGCCTTTGCGCTTTGCTTCCCGCAGAAAGTTGGGCCAGATCTCCGTTTCAAGAATCACGATGCAGGATGGCGAAAGTGCGTGAAGAACACGGCGCACGATCCACGTCCAATCGAATGGGAAGTATAGAAATCCGTCCGCGAAATCAAAGCGTTCCCGCGCAAGCTTCTGGCCTGTGGCGGTGGTGGTGGAGACGACGAGCGGCTTGCCGGGAAATTGCTGCTTCAACTGCTTCGCCAACGGCAGGGAGGCGATCACTTCTCCCACGGAGACGGCGTGGACCCAGATACAGCCCGCGCATTTCCCACGCAGACCGAGGGGGACGCGACCGAAGCGTTCACGCAGATTCGCAAAATACTTGTGGCCCCGCAGCCCCTTCACAAGGAAGTAGGGCGAGGCGAGCAGAAACCCAAGTGCCGCGAGAATGCTATAGACGAGATACATTTCGTTCAACCATCAACCCGTTCATCGGTGCGCCTGAGCCCCGAAGGGCGTGACACTGCAACCGGCCAGCTATTATAGTGTCACCGGCTGGATTGCAGGCGACACATCCCTACCCGCCGCGCATCCAAGCGAGACGAGTACAGGAATGAGTTTATGCAAATGAGATCCCGGCTCCCATTTCTGCCTCTTCTTCTCGCGGGGCTGGTTTTCTCCGGCTCGCGCGATTTGGCATTGCAGAACCCCGCCCCGGCCACGGCGAAAAAAGACATCTCCACGCTTCGCGCGCACGACCTGCATCAAGGAATGCTGGTTGCTGCCGACCCCTGGGTGAAGCCCGAAGAGTATAAGGCCCGCTTTGGAAAGAAAAATCCTTACGACGCGGGAATCATCGCGATTGACGTTTATTTCCGCAATGACGGCGCGCAACCGATTCGGCTGAACCTCGAAACGATCCGGCTGACGATTTCGATGCCAAATCAAACGGACCAGGAACTTTCTCCGGCGCGCCCGGAGGCCGTGGCCGCGCTAGTGTACGACAGCAAAATCAAGCAACCCGGCGCAACGCAACGCCGCCTTCCAATCCCCACTGGATCCAGAAATAAGAGCAAGGAGGAGCAGGAGCTTGCCGTGGCGTTGCGGGGCGTGATGCTTTCCACGGATTTGATTCCGCCAAAGACCGTGGTCAATGGGCTCTTGTATTTTGATCTCAACAGCCACTTCAACTACATCGCATTCGCGCGATTGTATATTCCCGATTTGGCCGAGATGGGAACAAACAAGCCGCTGCTCTTCTTCGATGTTTCACTGGGACCGCCGCAGACACCTTAGCGCTACTTGTTCGTGCGTTCGAAGTTCGGTCGGGAACTGCTCCGTTTTGCCAGACTCTCTGCGCTCGGATACAATCTCTTTCTAGCAGAAGCCAGCCTTCATGAATCTCCTTGACGAATTAAATCCGGGGCAGCGCACCGCAGTTGAGACGACCGAAGGGCCGTTGCTGGTCCTCGCGGGCGCGGGCACGGGCAAGACGCGCGTCATCACCTACCGGATCGCCCACCTGATTCAAAAGGGAGTTCCGGCGGAAAGCATCCTCGGCGTCACTTTTACAAATAAAGCTGCCGACAATATGAAAGAGCGCGTCCGCAATTTGCTTCTGCGCGCGGGACTTGGCGCGGCCGATCCTTGGGTCTCCACATTTCATTCCTTCTGCGCGCGGCTGCTCCGGAAAGAGGCGCCGCGCCTTGGGCTCTCGCGCTCGTTTGCAATTTACGACGAGGATGACCAGACGGCGGCGGTGAAGCTCGCTCTGGATCGCATGGGCGCCGCTGAAAAGGGCGCGTCCGTGCGGCCGTTCCTCTGGAAGATCACCTATGCGAAGAACCACGCAATCACTCCGCGCGAAATGGCCGAGGAGGCTGCGGCGTCGAACGACCCCAATGTTAAGCTCACCGCGCGAGTTTACGAAGCTTACGAAGAATTGCTGCGGCAAACCGGCTCGCTCGATTTCGACGACCTGCTGCTACGCGCGGCACAAGTGCTGCGCGAATCGGAAGAGGCGCGCGCGTATTGGCAGTCCCGCTTTCGCTACGTGCTCGTGGACGAATTCCAGGACACGAACCGCCCCCAGTATGAAGTGATGCGTCTGCTGCTTGGCCCGGAGAGAAATGTTTGTGTGGTGGGCGACGAGGATCAGGCTATCTACAGTTGGCGCGGCGCGGACATCAATATCCTGCTTCGCTTCACAGACAATTTTGCTGACGGGAAAGTTGTTCGCCTCGAAGAGAATTACCGCTCGCGCCAGTTCATTCTTGATGCCGCGGCGGGAGTCGTCTCACACAACAAACAGCGCCTGGGAAAACTGCTCACCGCCACGCGCGGCGAGGGGCCGCTTCCCCGTTACTACGAAGCGCGCGATGCGCGAGCGGAGGCAGAATTTGTCGGCGCGGAAATCCAACGGCTGCAACGCGAAGACGCCTCGCAGCACATTGCCGTGCTATACCGCGCAAATTTCCAGGCGCGCGCGTTTGAAGACGCCATGCAGCAATTCGGGACGCACTACAAAGTTGTCGGCGGCTTCAGTTTCTACCAGCGCGCCGAGGTGAAGGATCTTCTCTCATACGCGCGCCTGGCCATGCACACGGATGATGACATTGCGCTGCTGCGAGTGCTGAACACGCCTCCGCGCGGAATCGGCGCGAAGACGGCGGACACGCTCAAGAGTCTCGCGAAAAATCGCGGCGTCTCTCTCTGGATCGCACTCGAAGCAGTGCTTGCGGGAAGCGAGGGTGGCCTCGCCCCACTGCGGGGATTCCACGAACTCATTGAGGACTTCAAGAAGGAGGTTGAGACGGTCGATCCGGCTGACTTCTTGAACCACGTGCTTGATCGCACCGGCTACCTCGACATGCTCGAACAGCGCGACACTTCTGATGACGCGGGGCGCGCTGAAAACCTCCGCGAACTTGTGAACGCCGTGTCCGAAGGCGCGGCGCAGGGCGAGACGCTTACAGACTTCATGGACCGCGCGGCGCTGATTTCCGCCGCCGATTCTGTCGACGACCGCGCACCCGTTACGTTGCTCACGCTTCATTCCGCAAAAGGTCTGGAATTTGACCACGTGTTTATGGCCGGACTCGAAGAGGGCGTTTTCCCACACAACCGCTCGATGGGCAGCGATGATGAACTCGAAGAGGAGCGGCGTCTCTGCTATGTGGGCATGACGCGCGCGCGCGAAACGCTCACGCTCACCCGCGCGGTTTACCGGCGCATCTATGGAAATGAGCGCGTGGAGGATTCCCTGCCCTCGCGCTTCCTGAAGGAAATTCCCGGCGAATTGATCGAGACGGCGCCCGGCTCGCTCGCCGATGCGGGCCAGACGCGCCGCTACGAGCCGGACCCCGAGTATTCGTACTCAGCAGGCGAATTCGAGCGGCGTGCCCGCCGCATCCCTTCCGGCGCGGGACCACCTGCGCGCGGGCAGCGGTCACCGAGTGCATTCGGCGGCTCTCGAACGCGAAAACCTGCGGGAGGCGGACACCCGCTGATTGGCGTGCGCGTGAAGCATCCGACTTATGGGGTAGGCACAATCATCGGCGTGGATGGCGATGAAGAGGATCGCAAACTGACGGTCAGCTTCATAGACCACGGGACGAAGAAGCTTGTCGAGCGGTACGCCAATTTAGTGCGTGCCTAACTTCGCACAGCCAAGAGTGGATGGGCTACTGGCGAGCTGAGGCGATTCCCGCGCATACCTGAAGTTTGAGCGGTCGTGTAGCGCGACGGTGTTGCGCATAGGGGCCGGGCAATGTAGAGTTTCTTTCCGCCTATGGACGGTGCGCGTTGCCCTCACAACTATTCCGCGTAAAGAGCATAGACAAGCTCATTTCGGACTCGGAGCGGCCGGAGCACCGGCTGAAAAAGACGCTTGGACCTGTGAGCCTTACAGCTCTCGGCATCGGCGCGGTAATCGGCTCCGGCATTTTTACGGTTGTCGGGACGGCAATCGCCGGGCAGAAGCTTGAATTCAAGTCCATCGTCAACGCGCCGCTTCTTGAATACCTGATCCACCATTCGCCCACTTTCGGACGCCCCGGCGCGGGCCCGGCGATTGTAATTTCGTTTCTCCTTGTGGGACTCGTGTGTGCGTTTGCCGCGCTGTGCTATGCGGAGCTGGCCTCGATGATCCCCATCGCGGGCAGTTCGTACACGTACACCTACGCAACAATGGGAGAAATTGTAGCGTGGGTGATCGGATGGGATTTAATTCTCGAATACGCGGTCAGCAACATGGCCGTCAGCGTAGGATTTTCCGCGCATATTGTTGCTCTGCTGGATTGGTTTGGCATTCACCCTTCACTGCGATGGATTTCGCCAGCGTATCTTCCCACGGGCCTGCAGGATCTGAATAACGTTGACCTTTACAAGTCCGGCTGGCATTTCGGATTTAATTGGCCGGCGTTCCTGATTGTAATGTTGCTTACCATCGTGCTGGTGCGCGGCATCCGCGAATCCGCGAAAACCAACAACATCATGGTGGTTTTGAAGATCGTCGCCATCATTTTGTTTATTTCTTTCGCGTCGCGCTTCATTCACCCGGGCAACTGGCACCCATTTTCACCGAATGGCTGGCCGGGAATCCTTACGGGCGGCTCAATTATTTTCTTCACGTACATTGGATTCGATTCAGTCTCGACTGCCGCTGAGGAATGCAAAAACCCACAGAAGGATTTGCCGACCGGCATCATCGCGTCGTTAATCGTTTGCACGATTCTGTACATTGGCGTCGCCGTCGTGCTCACCGGACTTGTGCCGTGGCACACATTGATGGGCGACGCCGCGCCGGTTGTGAACACGTTGAAAAAATTGAACATGCAGTGGGTGCAACTGATCGTTCTGTTCGGTGCGCTTCTGGGAATGATTTCGTCACTGCTGGTATTTCAATTGGGGCAGGCGCGCGTTTGGTATGCGATGTCGCGCGACGGCCTTCTGCCGCGCCTGTTCAGCCGCGTCCATCCGGTGTTTCGCACGCCGGATTTCTCCACATGGATTGCCGGGATTCTCGTCGGCATCCCGGCGGGGCTATTGGATATCGGGACACTCGCAGAACTTTCCAACATTGGGACACTATTCGCGTTCCTACTAGTTGCGGTCGGCGTTTTAATTTTGCGCAAGCGTGATCCCAATCGGCGGCGCACTTTCCGCGCGCCCGGCGGCTCTATGGCGCCCATCCTCACGATTCTCACCTGCCTTTTGCTCATGGCGGGCTTGCCCATCTTGAACTGGATTCGCTTCTTCGTGTGGCTCGTGATCGGTCTGGTGATTTATTTCTCATACAGCCGCAGCCGAAGCACGCTCGGGCGCGAATCCGCGGCGGGAGGCGACTGATGCGCTCGAAAATGATGCGGACAGTATCTCGCGCGCTCGCCGTTTTTATGGCGGCATTAACGCTGGCGTCTTCCACTTCATTTGCGTGGGGGGCGAACGCGCAGCGGCTTATCTCGAATAAAGCGGTCGAGACGCTGCCACCCGAGCTTGCCGGATTCTACGAAGCAAATCGCATGAGGATTCTTGCGAAGATTACCGACCCGCTTGATGCGCTGACTAAGAATCCTTACGAGCAGCACTACCACGTCCTTTATCTGAATCGCTATGCGCCATTTCCGTTCGACTCACTCCCGCGCAATTACAAAGCGGCCGTGAAGAAATTTGGCCTCCCGAAGATTGAGGCAAACGGGCTGCTTCCGTGGCAGATCGGCGTTTACAGCGAAAAACTCACGGAAGCATTCAAGCAACGGAATTGGGATGACGTGCGGCTTTACTCGACCCTCCTCGCTCATTATGTCGCCGAGGCGCATGATCCGTTCAATACGGCCGACGACGTCGCCGAACGCACATCGGCGCAAATTGGTGTGAGCGACCGGTTCGGCGCAAGCCTGGTGGACCGCTACTCGCTCTTCTTTCCTTTGCGGCCGAATGACGCGCACTACGTAAAAGACCCGACCGACAACGCCTTCGAGGCTTGCCTCAGCGCGCACAGCTGGCTGCAAATTATAATGCTCGCCGACCGCCGCGCTCGAGTCGGGCTTTCCGATTACACCGACGAATACTACGACCGCTTTTACAATCA
>JBGPHM010000007.1:0-84820 GCA_041484365.1 Terriglobia bacterium
GCTGCGACGCATGTGCGTCGCAACATATTCCTCGAGCGCCGCTCGCGGCACCGGCGGGGCTAACCGCTCCAGGCGGTTGCGCCAGCTCGGCGGCGGAAGCCGCCCGGGAACATCGCTGCCCGTCCAGTGGCCGTAGCGTTTGCCGCCATCGCTCCAACGGAAGAGCAGCCCCTTGTCGTGAAACTCGTCGAACACCTGCGCGAGCCGCTCGAGCGAAAGATTTTTTCGCACGGCCGCCACGCGTCCCCAGATCACGCGAAGGTTCGTCAGCTCGAAGCAGCCGTTGCAATCGGCCAGGCCATAGAGCCAGGCGTACTCGAACTGCGCCCATTCGGCGCACGCCGCGATTTTGTCGCTCGCCCACATCGCATCGAAATCAATCACGCGCTTCGGCATCGTCACTCACCTCCGCAGTTTTGTCGCTCGCGACCGATTCAAAACGTTGTCATTCTGAGTGTAGGGACGATGGTTTGCATCGGCCCGTAACGAAGAATCCTGCGGCGGCACACAAAACCGTGCCATGTGGCACGTCTTGTGCCCGCTTCGTACGGATCCTTCGGCCAAAAACCGGCCTCAGGATGACAACCCAAACCAAGGACGCAACGAAAGCTTGGCCACAAAATCCCAGCTTCCTCGCTTTCCTGCCTCCTGCTTCACATCCGCGCGTGCACCAGCAGCGGCGAAAGAATTGTCCGCTCTGCGCGCCCGAGAATTCTGTACTCCCACACGCCGCGCGCTTCCATTCCGCGGCGCCGCTTCGCCACAAGAAATCCGCCGAACTGTTCTTTGCGCAAGTGGCGGATCTGCGCGGAGATGCTCGCTTCGCCGTAACCGGTCAGCTCGCCGAGTTCGCGCAGCGTCATCCAGCCGCCATCTTCCGGCGGCATTCCCGCGCGCATCATTCTCACCGCGGCAACTTCCGCGCACTCCGCCGCCGAGAGAAGCACGTCGCGAATCACTTCCATCTGCGTCGCCACGCGGCCGCCATCAAGCGCCAAATCGAACGCCGGACCGAAAGTGTTCATCGCGCCCTCCACTCTGCTTCGCGTGCGCTACCTCAACAGCACCCAGATCGCGAACGCCGCCGCCGCGCCGAATGCCGCGTACGCGAAATTTGCCCTCGCTGCTCGCATATGCCTTGCACGCGTCGCGCTGCAACGAAACTGCACCGCATTTGCATCGCGGCTCGTCCACGCGGCGGCGATACCGTCGGCGTCGCGTAGCAAATGTTTACGCGTGCCCGTACCGTGCACCTCGATAATGGCGTCGGCACTTACGCGGATCTCCACCGGCTCGCAATGTTCGTCCGCGATCCTTCGGTGATGACTTTCATGTCGCAAGAACTCCTCCGTAGCACCGGCTTCCCCCTGTCTTTCGTATCGCACTCCGGCAGTCGCGCGATTCTCCAAACGCGCAAATGGGAACGCCGCACCGGTTGCACCATATTTGTGCACAGGCACAAACCCCTGTATTGACGCCGCTTTTCGCACTCTTGTCCAAAACAGGAGTGTCCGATAATGTCTTCGCTTTCCGCCCTTCCAATAGGCGAAAACTGGCGCTTTTACCAGTGAAGACATGGCGAAACCACCCGCTATCTCCGGTCTTGGATCGTCGTTTGAGCATGCACTGCACACTTCTTCGGCCCGCCTTCCTCAACAAAAGCAGCAACATACTTCCTCGACACGTAGCGACTTGCGGTGATTTCCACAGGGTATATTGACAATCTTATTTACTATACGATATATATAGAGGGCAAGGTCGGAGAGCCGGACACACTTTTGGAGGAAAACATGCCCCACAGCGAAAATCTGCCCTACCAGTTTCTTTTGAAGGCGTCCGTGCCGACGCTGGAATCGTTTGAACTGTCGCGATTGAACCACGCGGCCAATTTGAAAAAGCAAATAGCGGATCTCATCGACCAGTACCTGGATGAGTCGGCGGCCGCGTTGCTTGCGCGCGCTATGATCATGCGCATGCAGCGCTCGCGCCCGAGTTCTGTTGACCGGAAGCGCCAACTTTCCTTGCCACGCGCGATCACTACGCGGAGATCGCTCTCCGCCACCCGGCCCATCTCCGCAACGCGCTCGCAGATTCGATCCAAACCCGCCAGGCCTTCGCAGGTCCACGAGGGCTTTCCGCTCGGCCTGTTGGCAAAAAGCAATGCTCGATAGACTCGCCGCAAGTATGTTCATCACACATCCGTCTTGCATCATCGCCAGGACACCCGATTCACCGCGTCTCATGGACTGCCTGCTCCGCTCTTGCAGCGTCCTTAAATTCATTCCTGTTATGTTGCCCGCTTCTGTGATCACGCGACGCATTGCCATTTGCCGGCGATTCTGATCGACGGGATCAGCCGTCGTTAACGAAGCCGCCTTAATCCTTTCCATTTGGATGAACCGTGTTTGCTTCAATCGCGGTCATGAAATCCATGGTTGCCTTTGCCAAACGCGCAGTCATTGTCTGAACCGAATGCACGCAAATTGTTGCTTCGATCAAGCACGCGCAATGGAAGACACGAACCGAACACGCGCGAACCGTTGTCGCGATCAAATGCTCGCCACCGTTCCCAAATCAACGAGCTTTGGATCCACGATCATTACAACAACATTTTCAAAATCAGCCCTTGTTCAACACTGGCTTCCCATGCCAACCGTTTTTGCATTCGCATGGATTCCGATCAGCGTCTTCCCCGCCCGTCTTCATACAAGCAATGCTCGCCAACGTCGTTTCCGCCTGCGTCGTCCCCACACAAGCACTGGACGCCAACTTCGCTCTTGCCTGCGTCGTCCCCGCGCGAGCAATGATCGCTTTCATCCGTCTCCCCTGCGCCGCTTTCGCTCCAACAATGGTCGCCACCGCCATTCCCGCCTGCGTCGTCTCCGCGCGAGCAATGATCGCTATCATCCGTCTCATCCGCGTCGCTTTCGCTCCAACAATGATCGCCACCGCCATTCCCGCCTGCGCCGCCCTCGTACAAGAAATGATCGCTATCATCCGTCTCACCCGCGCCGCTTTCGCTCCAACAATGATCGCCACCGCCATTCCCGCCTGCGCCGCCCTCGTACAAGAAATGATCGCTATCATCCGTCTCACCCGCGTCGCTTTCGCTCAAACAACGATCGCCACCGCCATTTCCGCTTGCGCCGCCCTTGCATCGGCGATCTTTGGACCAACCATCACTTCATCGGCGACTGTTGAATCCATAGTTGTCGCGTCGACGGATATTGCATCAGCACCTGTGTGCCAAATGTTTGCACTATCTGTCAGATTTCTTCCGATCCATTGTTCATTCATCCAGCGCGCCTTTGACCTAGCTTTCCTTTCGCGGTCATCGATTCTATTTGGAAGAATATATAATCGTTGATTTGCAACATTGATTGAACAGCGGTTGATTAGGTATGTTAGTGAGGGGGGCTTGCCGAGCATGAAGAGTCATGGATTTTCAGGATCTGAGAGGTGCGTGGCAAGGGCACTGCTTTCCATTCGTGGAATGTGAAAGGAAAGATGTGAACACCCTTGCCGGGAACTAGCGGGAGCGTTCAAGCAGCGTGTCGTCGACATTCATGACGTTCGTAGACTTGGTACAACAACTGAGAACCACATCTGTAAGAATTGAGGGTCAACTGGAAGGACTGGCAGCGGGAAAAGTCAGAGTTCAGGAGGTCTTGGTGTCGAATGATCCCGTGCGCGGAGCTAGGGGGCAGGTCATCAGATAATTGGTACCGACGACTCAGTTCGATTCCGGTTGGTAATCCGCATCGGCAACTTAGCTAGAAATGGTAATGCGCTACGAGGCCATGCGCATTTCTTGTGCAGGCGAGTTAGGCTCAGGAAAGACAGCAGCACGACACACTTGATGCCCGATCAGGTCACCAATTTACGTTAGTGATGCAATGCGCTCTAGATTTGTGTGGTTCGTCGTGATCCAAAAGTCTTGGACAATTTCAGAAACTGCGGGGGCGCCGGAGTTTGAGTATCGAGATCAGGAACGCAATTACACACATCTTATGCAGCCCATCCGATTAACAATTCTGTCTGCGAATGCCATGCACTGTGATTTTGAAAGGTATACCTGTGCTACAAAGAGTGCCCAATCCCGGTATCGTAAAGTGCACTGAGGAGTGCGCGACCTGATCACTTGCGAGGCTGATTTGAATTGAGAAGCTGTTCCTTGCGGTAGAGAAGCGCATTCACATCGTAGGTGGCCAATTCAAATCCGTGCCCGTGGGTAATCGCGTCCGTGGGACACGCTTCGACACAATATCCACAGAAAATACAACGCGAATAATCTATGTTGTAAACGCTTGCGTATCTCTCCCCTGCTGAAATGCGCTGCGTCTCGGTATTTTCAGCGGCTTCAATGTAAATACAATTTGCGGGGCAGGCCGCCGCACAAAGAAAACACCCGACACACTTTTCAAGACCTTCCTCGTCGCGATGCAGAACATGAATTCCGCGGTAACGCGCTTCGAAATGAACCGACTCCTCGGGATAATTCTCTGTGACGGGTTTCCGAAACATGTTCTTCAACGTGACGCGGAATCCCTTTACGAGTGTGGAGAACGTCCCGCCGATGTCAGAAATCACTGAGGACATATGCCGTCATTCTAGCAAGGCAGATGGCACGCGGCAAACTCGCCGGCGGACGCCGGTTTGAATCTTGTTCCATTGAAATCGCACAAATTCGATCCACGCAAGAACGAGAATACAAAACCCGCACCCTTAGTACCAAAGGGTGCTGCACTCACTCGGTTACACGGCGCGGTGCTATTTGATAGGGATTGATTTACCGGTGATAGCCGCGACAATCTGCTTTCCATGGAAGCGACCATTTTCGATAAAGATTTCACTCGTCGCATTCCCGCCGATTACGACACCTGCGAGATAAATTCCTGGGACATTGCTCTCCAATGACTGCACGTTGATCTTCGGTTTATTCGTCTGAGGTTCTAACTCGATGCCTAGCCGCCGCAAGAAATCGAAATCAGGATGATAGCCCGTGAGAGCGAATACTTGGCGAGCGGGCAGAACCTGCTCGCGGTCATTTGTTTGGACATAAACGCACTCGGGCTCGAAGCGCGTAACGCGCGCCTCAAAGAGCGCGCGAACTTGTCCGGCGCGGATGCGATTCTCAATATCAGGGCGGACCCAATACTTGATTGTCGAGCCGAGTTCTTTTCGCCGATGGACCAATGTGACGCGCGCGCCACTCCTGTAAAGATCCAGTGCGGCCTCGGCAGCGGAATTCTTTCCACCGATTATGACGACATCCTGGCCCCAGAATTCGTGCGGCTCTGTGTAGTAATGCGAAACGTGAGGAAGATCTTCGCCCAGGACGCCGATGGGATTAGGAAGGTCATAGTAGCCGGTCGCGATCACAAGCTTGCTTCCCTCATAAGAGATGTGGGATCCAGATTTCGATCGAACGTGAATTGTGAAATGACCGTCATGGACTTCGACATTTTCCACGGTCTCAAACAGGGCCAGTTCCAGTTGATAGTGTTCGGCCGTCTTCCGGTAATACTTCAAGGCCTCCGATCGAGTGGGCTTCTCTGACGAACTCGTGAGAGGCAGGTCGCCAATTTCGAGTAGTTCCGGCGTTGTGAAGAAAACCATGTTGACGGGATAATGAAAAAGCGAATTGCAAAGGCAGCCTTTATCGATGACGAGGGGACGCATTCCGGCCCGCTTCGCTTCAATTGCGGTGGCCAGGCCGGTTGGTCCGGCGCCGATGCAGATCATGTCGTAGCGGCTATTCATGAATTCAGTCTGCAACGAGCCACGTGGGGATTGCAAATTCAATTGAGTTGGATTGAAGTAGATTCAATTGCGTCAAACGGCTCCCGTCAATCGCGAGCGAAGAGAGCGGCTCATGGTCACAACATCTGTCGGCCAATTCCCCGACTTTTCAAGACGCTCGAGGCGCGCCGCGAGAAGTTGCGCTTCCGCGTCTGCGAGTTCAAGGGAATCGGAATTGCTCTCGGTGCCAATGCGGAGTTTGATCAGCAACTGTTCATCGGCGGAAAGCGCTTGTTTCCCTTCGAGCGAAGTGAAGTCAACGGTGAAGCCATCGGTGTCTGATTTCAACATCCGCGGATCAATCGCGCGGACGAGCGCAATGATTGCGAGAACGGCTTCATCACTTGTGAGTTGAAGGAGCAACTCTCTCTAGTCCCCATTGCGAATAAGAGAATCGAGGTCGCTCCGGAATCGGGCAAGCTCGTCCAAGCGTTCCATTGTTATGTCGAGTTGCTTCTTCTTCCAAACGAATACATCCACTCCATTTCTCCGGACTCGCACGCTCAAATTTCCGTCGACCAGGTGGCAAGGCTCGCCCAGCAAGCTCATGCCATCCGTTTTATTAGGAGTGAGGAGGGCGGCGCAATTGCCCTTCCTGACCCCTACGGCCGAAGCATACATGGGAAAAGCGACAATCTTGAAACCTGCCGCGGCGCACCGCTCAAGCAGCGCAATTTGCTTGGGGGAAAGGTCCAACATAGGAAAGCACGTTGATTCGCCATCTGAACGGAGCCTGGTAATCCGGACGTGCAAATGTCCCGAAAGAACCTAGGCGACCGCTGAGCCCGACTCGAGGTGCGATTCTTCGATAGCCGCGAGGACAGCACGCAGCGTGGAAGCCAATTCCTCGCGCGAGACATGGCTCTTGCGGAACTGGACGCGAATCCGGAACGCTCCGCCCTCAGGCTCATAATTGAAAATGAACGGCTGCGGCCGGGGCCCTAGCGCGCTTTCCTGACGGCGCTCCGAACGGGCCTCATCACGAGTGAGACCGCCCTGGATGATCCTCTGCACGGCTTCCAACATTTTCTTTTCGTTCTGCTGCCGCGCCACCTGGAGGAGCAATGACTTCGACACAATTCCGCGGTCCAGGCATCGCTTGCGAATCGGGTCGGGAATGTTGCGCAGGGACAAAGTTTCCGTGACGGAAGAGCGCGCCCTGCCGATTTTCTTGGCGATGTCATCGTGCGTGTAGTCGAACTGCTCCGCCAGCCGGAAAAGCCCATCGGCTTCTTCAAAAGGCGTCAAATCCTTGCGCTGAAGATTTTCAATCAGCGCCAACTCAAGGGTTTCCGCGTCATCGGCGATTTTTTCGATGCAGGGCAATTCGCGCAAGCCGGCGGCGCGCGAAGCATGGTAGCGACGCTCACCGGAAATAATGTGGTAAAGGTCTTCGCGCGGGATGTAGCGCACCAGCAAGGGCTCGAGCACGCCCTTTTGCTTGACCGATTCGATCAGCTCGCTGAGATCGCCGAGCATCTTGCGCGGCTGGTCCGGGTTCGGCCGGATCTTGTCGGTTGGAATCATGCGGCCAATCGCCGCGCCGCTAAACGTCGTCAGTTGCTCGACGTAGTGCGCGTCATGCCGCATCTTGAGAGTGGCGGGCAATCCGATCCTCTTCGACACGTTTTATGACCTCCAGGGCCAGCTTGCTATATTCCAAAGCGCCGGGCGACTTGGGCGCGAAGCTGAAAATAGTTTCTTTGTATGCCGGACTTTCTTCCAACCTTACGTTCTTTGAAATTCGCGTCTTGAACAAGACCGAGCCGAAGACGGAGCGGATCTGCTCGTCCGTATCCCGCGAGATGTTGGTGCGCTTGTCAAAAAGGGTGATGAGAACTCCGAGAACCTTCAGCGCGGGATTGGGCCGGGCGCGAATGCGCTCGTAGGTTTCGAGGAGATCGTCGGTACCTTCAATGGCGAAATAGGCCGCTTGAATGGGAACGAGCAGATGCGTTGACGCTACCATTGCATTCACAGTAAGGATGCCAAGAGCGGGCGGTGTATCAATGACGACGAAATCGTAGTCCTTGAGAACCGGGGACAGCGCGTCTTTCAACTTGTAAGGCGCATCGAATTGACCGGCTAGTTGCTGTTCGACCTTTGCAAGCGCAAGTTTTGCCGGAGCAACGGAAAGCATTGGTGACTTCGTCGGTGTGATGACGCTGGCCAATTCCGCGCGGCCTTCTCCAAACACGTCGTACATGGTTGTCTTGATATCAGCCGAATCAAAAAACGAGATGGAGGAATTGGATTGTGGATCCAAATCAATCAGGAGGGTCCGTTTCTGTCGCAATGCAAGAGCGGCAGCGAGATTGATCGCTGTTGTTGTCTTCCCAACTCCGCCTTTTTGGTTTGCAACAGTAATGATCTTCGCCATATTGAGTTCGGAAAGCTGCTTACGCCGCCCTCCAGCTAAGTCCCCCCTGCTGACGCCAAAACTCGTTTTAACTGGCTACACAAAGGCCAATGCCACCCGGCAAACGCACACCAACATATAGGCGCCCGGGGGCCCCCAACCCATACGGGTAGACACAATCTACCCATCCCAAACAAGATGCGCAAGCATAAAATTCAAACCTACTTGGGCTGGGGGAGCCTTTACATTTTGTAGCGGCCGAGGTCTTCGTCAGAAAGACCCTCGAGCCATTTCCGCAGTTCCTCGCTGGTGTTCTTTTCGGAGAGCGTGTTGGACACCTTCGAGTTCTTGAGAACCTGGTCTTCCACGAAAATCGGGCAATCCATGCGCAACGCAAGCGCCAGCGCGTCACTGGGGCGCGAATCGATGGACATCAACTGGCCTTCGCGCTCGACCCAGATCAGGGCGTAAAAAGTGTCCTCACGTAATTCGTTGACGACTACCTTCTGCACGCGCACATTCAATCCGAGGAAGACATTTTTCAAGAGGTCATGTGTCATGGGCCGGGGCATCTGCACTTTTTCAATTTCAATTGCGATGGCCTGGGCTTCATATGCGCCCACCCATATGGGAAGTATCGAGGAGCCCTGCGTATCCTTCAGCACGACGATTGGCGTGTTCGTGGAGGGATCAACCATCAAGCCCCGGATTTTCATTTCGACTTCCATGAATGCCTCCCCGTGTACGCCGCTGCTGAAGTTAGATGACGTGATCGCCGACAAGGCTATGTGGACTCGCGCCGCCGACATGAACGTGAACATATTGTCCCAAAAGGTTTGCGCGCGGCGAAGCGAAATTAATCACGCGATTGCCAGATGTGCGACCCGCCCATTGGCCTTCGCGCCGCGAGCCGCCGTCGACGAGGACTTCAAATGTCTGACCGATTTGCGTTTCGTTGCGCGTGAGCTGAATTTGACGCTGCCGTTCCATCAAAACGGCAAGCCTTCTCGCCTTCTCTTCTTCTGGAATGGCGTCGGGCATGTGCTGGGCCGAGGTATTCGGTCTGGGCGAGTATTTGAATGAAAATGATCCGTCGTATTGCGCGGCGTCGAGCAAAGTGAGTGTTTCCTCAAATTCGCCTTCGGTTTCTCCGGGAAACCCAACGATAAAATCCGTGGTGATGCTAATGGGGCGCCGCGCGGTGCGAATCAGCGCGATCTTTTCGATATATTCTTCGCGCGAGTAGGTACGCTGCATGGCGCGCAACACACGCGTGGAACCCGATTGAACGGGCAAGTGAACGTGATCGCAGACGCCGGGATGCGCGTCAATCGCCGCCACGATGTCCGGGCCAAAATCGCTTGGATGCGAAGTGGTGAAGCGGACACGCCGGATTCCGGGCGTATCGGCAACGGCGACAAGCAGTTCACTGAATCTCATGCGGCGCGGTGAAGGATCTCGATAGGAATTGACCGTCTGACCGAGAAGCTGAATTTCCGTGTAACCGGAATCGGCAAGCCGGCGCGCTTCGTCGAGGACGCTTCCGCTCGTGCGGCTTCGCTCCGGGCCTCGAGTATAGGGCACGACGCAATAGGTGCAAGCCTTGTCGCAGCCTTCGATGATCGTGATGTAGGCGCGGAAGGGATGGTCGCGGCGGGTAATTTCCGTCTCAAAAGTTTCATCCGTATCGGTTTCGAGTCCGGTGACGCGCCGATTGCCTGCTTCCAATTGCTCGATGAGGCCGGGGAGCTTGCGGTAGCTTGCCGATCCACACACAAGACTTACCCACGGCGCGCGCTTGAATATCGCTTCGCCTTCCTGTTGCGCGACGCACCCGAGAACTCCAAAGAGTTTACCTTCCTGGGCGAACCGGAATTCCCCGAGGCGCGAAAATAGTTTTTGAGCGGCTTTCTCGCGGATGCTGCAAGTGTTGTAGAGAACCAGGCCTGCAGCTTCAGGTGTTTCTACCTGGCGATAGCCTTTTTCGAGGAGCACGCCCGCGACTTTTTCCGAATCGTGCACATTCATCTGGCAGCCAAAAGTCTCCAGATAGAATGTGGGGCCCGCGGCCGCACTAGCAGAAGACACGACCGCATTCGCGGGCAATTCGCAAGTCAGCGCATCCAATCGGACATCAATTCGCTCGGACATTATTCGTTTACCGTCTTGGAAGCGCATTCTAACACAACGAGTCCGGCGGCTCCGATGTGTCGCAAGGTACATCAGAAAAACACAAAGCCGCATCGAATCCTTTGAAGGCGCTGTGGGCGTGTGCTACGGTCATTTCTGGGGCTCCAAGTAAAGAGGAGGGGGAACTATTCACGCCACCGCAATCCTGTTGATTGAAGGACAGATTGGACAATTGCTTGAACAGACGGGCTGGGTCGCGCGCGCCGTGCTGCTCATTCTGCTGACCTTTTCCCTTTTTTCATGGGCGCTCATCCTCCAGAAACTGGGGCTCTTCAAGTCCATCGAGCGCCAGGCAAAGCAGTTCCTGCAAGTATTTCGCGCCTCCCGCGGCCTGCCCGAACCCAAGAGCATGGGTGGCGGCAATTCCCCGCTGGAGATTGTCTATTCGGCGGGATTCCGCGAGCTGCAAGGACAGATTTCCGGAAGCGGTTCCACGGGTAAGATCAAGAGTTTGCGCGCCGTGGTGGTGAGCATGCAATTGGCTTCCGCGGACCAGGTGCGCCGCGTGGAAAGATATATGCCGTGGCTTGCGACAACCGCGTCGGTGACTCCTTTCATCGGTCTATTCGGAACTGTATGGGGCGTGATGGATGCATTCTCCGGACTGGGCACTGCGGGCGCGGCGAGCCTGCGCGTGGTGGCGCCGGGTATTGCCGAAGCGCTCATTACCACCGCGGCCGGACTATTTGCCGCCATACCGGCGGTGATCGCTTACAATTATTTTGTACATCGAGTGAAGGACCTGGCCGCGCGAATGGACAATTTTACCGCCGAGGTTTCGGCGCAAATAGAAAAACTGAGTTCCTGAATTGGCTTAAGCCATGCCGCAGATCACCAAGCAAACCGAAACTTCGCTCTCCGAGATCAACATCGTCCCGCTTGTGGACGTGGTCCTCGTGCTGCTGGTCATTTTCATGATCACCGCGCCCATCCTTCAATCGGGGATCGAAGTGGATTTGCCGCAAACAAAAACTGTCCGCGACCTGCCCGAAACGCGGGTCATCGTGACGATTGACCGCGCCCAGCTCATCTATCTTGGCAACGCCGCCGTAAACATTCACGACCTCGGCGCGAAGGCACGGGGCCAGATGCACGATCCAAAACACGATTCGGTTTATTTACGCGCGGACCAGACAGTTCCCTTCGGCACAGTTGCCACCGTGCTGGACACGCTAAAACAATCCGGGATTGCAAACGTCAATATTGTCACAGAGCCGCTGAATAACCGGGGCAGCGCGCACTGAACGAACATGGAATTCGCTACTCAACATCCCGCCGACCCAAGTTTGAAGGGCACGCTCCTGTGGTCCGCGCTTTTTCATGCAGCGCTGGCGGGGACGATGCTCGTTTCCGCGGTGGTGTCGAAGCGCGGCGACAACTGGGGCGGCGCTGGCGGTGGGTCCGTGACCGTCGGGATTGTCGGCTCGATGCCGGGCATTCCGTTGCCGAAGCCTCCGGCTGTGACTGAGAGCCGCGTTGTGGATGAAACCAAGGGCTTCTATAAGACCGAGCCGAAGCCGAAGAATACGCCTCCGCCACCGGACGCACATTCGATTCCGGATTTCGACAAAAACAAGCCGCCAGTGGTTCCGTCGCATCCGTCAAAAGTTTTCGAGGACCCGACTCCTCCCCCTTCAAATGCCGTCCCTTATGGCGCTGGAGGCTCGCCTGCACTGCCCTATTCGCAATTCACGGTTAGCGGCGCGACGCAGGGTGGCATGGGGTTTACAGGGCCGGGTGGCGGCGATTTCGGTTCTCGGTTTCCGTGGTTCGTCGAAGCGGTGCGAAATCGCATCAGCAGCAATTGGCTTCAGTCCATGGTGGACCCGTCGGTCCGCTGGGCGCCGCGCGCAGTTGTCTCGTTTCAGATTCTCCGCGACGGCAGCATTGCGAATGTCCAGATTCTGCAGTCAAGCGGCAATCGCGCGGTGGACAATTCCGCGGTGCGCGCGATTTTGAGTTCCAGCCCGGTGACCCGGCTGCCGAATGATTACAGCGGGAATAAGGTGAACGTCGAATTCTGGTTTGAATTTCGCCGCTGATGACTTCTGCGCACCTAGAACGGCATGTGCGGTTTTGAGAATGTGAGGCACAGGACTTTGATAATGAATGCAATGATTCGCTCCCGTCCAATTCGATTCTTGCCCGGCACAATTGCTCTTGCGATTGGCATCATGGCTCTGGTTTTTCTTGCGTCAACATTTGCATCCACCGCGTCTGCACAGGATTGGTTCAAGACGGGTACCGGCCTCGGCGTGCAAAAGGCGCGCGTGGCAATCGCGGATTTCGCCGCAGGCGGCGCGGGCGCGCAGCCACTTGCCAAGGAGTTCAGCGACATCGTGCGGGGAGACCTCGAGTACAGCGGAATCGTTGAGATTGTCAGCCCGAGCATGTACCCCACTCAAGTTCCAAGCCAGCCTTCGGAATTGAATTCACAAGTTTGGGCCGACGCTCCCGCATCTTCCCAATTCCTGGCCTTTGGCAATCTTTCGGCGAACGGGACCGCGCTCGCCATTCAAGCGTGGTTCTACGATGTCCGTACGCCGTCCGTGCCCGCCATGATTACCAAGATTTATCGTGGAGATGCGACGGACGCGCAAGTGCGCCTGTTTGCCCACCAATTCGCGGACGAAATCCTTATGAAGCTTTCCGGTGGCGTCCCCGGGATTTCGACAACGCAGATCGCGTTCGTGAGCGATCGCACCGGGCATAAGGAAATCTGGGTGATGGATTACGATGGCGCAAATCAGCATGAGCTGATATCGCTCAAGGGAATTTCGCACACGCCGCACTGGTCGCCGGACTCCTCCCGCATCGCATTTACTTGCTTTCAGCCGGGCCCCAGGGGTGTCGTTAGCGCGCAAATCTGCATGTTTTCACTGGTCGCCGGAAAGCTGATCGCCTGGCCGCGCTGGACGGGGACGAACAGCTCTCCCGCATGGTCGCCGGATGGGTCGAAGATCATGTTCATGTCCAGCATGCAGGGCAATCCCGATCTCTATGTAGCGGACGCAAACGGGAGCCACCCCAAGCGCCTCACCTTTACAGTCGGGGTGAACACGTCTCCCGCCTGGAATCCGAAAACCGGACAGGAGGTTGTGTTCGTAAGCGACCGCGCGGGAACGGGCCATCCACAGCTCTACACCATGAATGTTGACGGGACGAACATCGAAAAAATCGCGCTTGAAGACGCGGGATACGTGATTGACCCAGCGTGGTCGCCCAACGGACAGCTACTCGCATTCAGTTGGCAGCGCCCCAACGGCAATTACGATATTTACGCGATGGATGTCGCCAACCACCAGCTTGTGCAGCTCACACGTGACACAGGCCGCAACGAACGCCCATGCTGGGCGCCGGACGGGCGTCACATCGTGTTTGAATCCACGCGGATGGGTACGCGCCAAATCTGGACGATGCTGGCAGATGGCTCTGACGCGCGGCAAATAACAAAGCAAGGGACGAACGAATCGCCCAACTGGTCCGCACCGCGATGACCATCGAAATCGCTCCGCGCGCGACACGACGCCTGCTTTCAACCGAAGAAGTACGTCACACGGCACGGAATTTCTTGCGACAAGTGTTTCAAGGCAATACTCGAAGTGGTAGGATTCCAGTGGCCTTCTAGCACTTATAAGGTAATCATGACCATTCAATCGAGGAGGAAATTCAGAATGCGCAAAGTTTCGTTCGGCAGGTTTACCCTGCTCGTCCTGCTGGCGATGGCGCTTGTTGGCACTGCCTGCAAGCCTGCCGCACAACCGGTTAAATCAACTCCGCAGACATCTACACAACCGATGCAGGCACCGGCTGTAAAGCCGACTGTGACCCTGCAGGCGTCCTCTACATTTATTCAAAAGGGTGACAGCGTGACGCTGACCTGGTCATCGACAAACGCCACTTCCCTGGTGATTGCGCCGAGCGTCGGCAGCGTCGCCCCGGAGGGCAACACGAAGGTTTCGCCCACAGACTCCACCACCTACACGATTACCGCCACGGGTCCGGGCGGCAATGTGGATCAAAGCGTGCGAATCACTGTCGGCGCGCCAGCGGTGGAAACACCGCGCACCCCGGAGCGAATTGAAACGCCGGACGAAATGTTCGCGCGGGGCGCGAAGGATGCATTCTTCGATTACAACAAGTTCGAGCTGCGCCCTGACGCCCGAGACGCACTCTCACAGACCGCGCAATTCTTGCGGCAACATGCTGAGATTAGGGTTGTCATCGAAGGCCACTGCGACGAGCGCGGAACCACCGAATACAACCTCGGGCTCGGCCAGAACCGCGCCGACGCTACGAAGAAATTCCTCGAGTCGCTGGGTGTTTCCGCGGATCGCATTTCAACCACCAGCTTCGGCAAGGAAAAGCCGTTCTGCACCGCGCATGACGAGGACTGCTGGCAATTGAACCGCCGCGCGCATTTCGTGCGTGGACATTAATACCGCGCGCGGTGGGACGAGTGCGGTGAGAGAAGTCCGGCATGATGCAGGCAAGATTGGGATTGAGCCTCATGCGTTTCCATACATCGCTCCAAGGAAGCGCATGAGGCGGACCCTCGACACGCCTTAAACCAAACCGGCCCATATCAGGAGAGCTCTATGATGAAAAGACAGATTGCATTGCTACTTGTTGCGGCCATGACCATGGGCGCCATCGGGGGAATGCTTCTCTCCCCCGCGCCGGTGGGCGCCGTCGCCAAGGAGATGATTGAACTGCTCGCTGGCGTCAACAATCTCCAGCAGGGTCAGCGCGACATGCAAAGCGCAATCGACACCAAATTCTCCGAGCTGAAAACTCTTGTCGCCCAACAAACGGACACCTCGAACAAAGTCAACACCGCCATCGGCGCGCTCCAGAAAACGATGCAGGACTTGCAGGCCAACACAGGCGCGCAGCTCAGCTCCATTGGCACGCAGATGCAGGGCGTGACCGACAATGTTTCTGAGACGCAGACGCGCCTCTCAAAAATCAATTCGCAGCTTGTGGAGTTTCAAAACACGTTGCAGACGCTCGACGCAAAGGTCTCCGCGCTCGCCCAGCCTGCGCCTTCCACCACGAATCCGGCGCCCGGCGGCGCGGCGAATCCACCGGGCGGCGCAGCGAGTGGCACGCCGCTCGTGACTCCTCCTTCGCCGCAAACGCTTTATGAGAGCGCGCGCCAGGATTTTTTGACCGCGAAATATGACCTTTCGTTGCAGGAATTTGAGGACTACCTGAAGTATTATCCGACGACGGACCTCGCATCCAACGCGGTCTTTTACCAGGGCGAGATCGCCTTCAACCAGCACCGGTACGACGACGCCATCGGCTTCTATTCCGACGTGCTGTCCAAGTATCCAAAGAGCCCGAAGCTTTCTCCCTCACTTTATAGGCGTGGAATCACCTATCTTCAAATGGGGCCGGCCAGGCGCTCCAGCGCGATTGCGGACTTGCGGTCCGTCATCCGGCTCTATCCGAATCTGGACGAATCGCCGCTCGCGCGTGCAAAGCTGCGCGAACTGGGCGTCGCAGTCACGCCGGGCAGATAAAGTATACTGTTTGGTATTAGACCTCCTCAGCTATCATCGTTGCGTTTGCGTCCCGCCCGCCCCCGTGGTATCTTGCCGCCAAGAAGCGCAGTCGCGCGAAGTATCAGGGGGAAACGATGTCAGTCAATAAAGTGATTCTTGTGGGACGGCTCGGCCGCGATCCCGAAACGCGCTACACGCCGTCCGGCCAGGGTGTCTGTAATTTCAGCCTCGCTACGGATGAGACATTCAAAGACCGCAATGGAGAGCGCCAGAAGCGCACTGAATGGCATCGCATCGTTCTGTGGGGCAAACTCGCTGAAATCTCGCAACAGTATCTGAAAAAAGGGATGCTCGTTTACATCGAAGGCCGCATTCAGTCCAGCCAGTGGGACGACAAGAACACCGGCCAAAAACGCACAGCCATAGACATTGTGGGCAATGTTATGAGAATGCTGACCTCTCGAAGCGAATCCGGCGGCATGGCCGCCGCCGCCCATGCCTCCGGCGGCAGCGCTCCGGATGCTGAATTCAACCAGGCCGGCGCCGATGACGCGGGTTCCGCCGCACCCGGCCCGGACATCTCGGACGAAGATATTCCCTTCTAAAGAATCACGGGGCTTCCTTTCGAGCACCGGTCGCTCATTACGCCGCCCACTAATAGCTGCACGTTGAAAGCGGAACCTGGCCTTCCGCACGCAGGCTGAGGGTGTTTCGAGTCGGGACAGTGAACTGGCGGTCCTCTTTCCTAATTACGTATTGGGTATAAGATTTTATAAAATATTAGATAGGTGTCATAAAAGACCTTGACACTACCCCCCCCCCCCGAGAGTATGTTTGTGCCCGAATAGAGGTTGCGCGACAAAGAGAAGGCAGGAACTAGAATCGCGCCAATCTCGCAGGAGAGAGGACAATGGCTGATAAGAAACGTGAAGTGGACAGACGGTTATTCGTCCAGGGAAGCGCGCTCGCCGGGGCCTTTGCTTTCTTGGGCGGATCGCTGCCAATTTTTGGCGCGGGCACGCAAGCGGGCCAGTTGGACCCCTCGAAGGTAACGTTCAGTATTGACGAACAAACGCAACTCCTGGACGGTCAGGAAATTGTTGCAAGCACATCGTTTCCTGATCCAAAGGGCGGCACGGTTAACGTTCGGATGTTTCTGCGCAACGTCGAGGCGGAACCTAATTTCACGATCATTTTCCACTCGACGCTCACCACGCCAAGCGGCCAAGTTTTTTCCAATTTGTTAATAACGTCAGGGACGAGGGGTCCGGTTGACAACGGATACCGGAATATAACGGTGTCCCACGTCAGCGTCAAGCCTGACGGGACCATCACGCGGCAAAGTCCAAAGACTATTCGGGCCTCGACGACGGACCCCTATGGGGGAATGTCACCACTGCAAATGTTCCAGCAGATGCTCAAGAACAAACAGTCAGGGAAGCCGCCGGTGCCACGGGAGCAGCCATGAAAGCCACCGATTCTGCCGAACTACAACTTAGCCCAGAGTGCTATGCCGACTGCGTTGTGGCTGGAAGTGCTGGATGTGTGGATGGCTGTGTGCTTAGTGGGCCATTCTACCTGCTTTGTTTGGCTGCTTGCCTAGCTACTGTGTATCCGGCCTGCCACTTCGGTTGCGGGGGGTGATCGACTAAATGCCTACGGTGGGCCAGTGGCTCCGAATTCTCTTAGCGAGGGGCCAGTTGGTTCGCTGCGGCTGGAAGAATCGAAAGGCAATGAGGGCGGGACGGTTCCCACCCCCGCCTTCTCTCTACACGGGGCACTCGCGTCCGAAGAGCGAATCGAAACCACCCGATAGCCATTCTTGATCGTCCGGGAGCGGCAGCTTACTCCGCAATCTTTGTGGATTGATCTGTTCCTGGAAAGGATCGGGGACCGCAACTCAAATTGCCTTGGAGACTTCGCCCGCCGGCGCTTCCTCATCAGGTTCTTCGCCCACTTCCGGCAGCGTCGGCAGCACTTCCGCCGCAACCAACCGGTCGGTCACCTTGACGTCGCGCTTCACCTTGCCGTCGCGGCACTCAATAATCCGCTTTGCGTAGCGCGCGATGTCCGGCTCATGCGTCACAAGGATGACGGTCAAGCCCTGTTCATTATTGAGATTCTGCAAAATGTCCATAATTTCGACCGAGGTCCGGCTGTCCAGATTTCCCGTCGGCTCGTCCGCCAGAAGAATCGAAGGCTTGTTTACCAGCGCCCTCGCAATCGCCACGCGCTGTTGCTGACCGCCGGATAGCTGGCTGGGGAAATGGTGAGACCTGTCCGACAACCCTACAATTTCAAGGGAATGCTTTGCACGCTGTTCCCGCTCTTCGAGCGTAATCCCCGCGTAGATTGTCGGCAATTCCACGTTTTCAAGCGCCGAGGTCCGCGAAAGCAGGTTGAATTGCTGAAATACAAATCCCAGTTTTCTATTCCGGAGATGCGCGAGATCAACTTTTTGCATCCCGGAAACGTCCACACCCTCCAGGAAATAACGGCCCCGCGTAGGCTTGTCGAGGCAACCCAAAATGTTCATCAATGTGGATTTGCCGGAACCGGACGCGCCCATGATAGCGACGAATTCACCCTTGTGAATCTCCGTCGAGACGCCGCGGAGCGCGTGTACCTGCACTTCACCCAAATCGTAAGTTTTGTGAACGTTTTCCAGCCGGATCAACGCTGCTTCGGCTTTCGGCGCTTCCGCGCCTTCCATCGTCATTGTCGCTGTCCCCGCCATGGTCGTTATCATCTTTCCGTGGCCGGCATAGTGTACTTCACGGCCGATAAACTGCCCAACACCAATCCGGCCCGGTTGAATTGTGGACGCCCGCAATCCGACAAAACACTCCTGCAAACTTCTACGTTACAGTTCATTCGATTTGAAATGGATTCGAGGGCCGACACAGGTATTAGTTGCCGCCCGTTCTCTTTTTCCGGTCTTCGTCCATCTGACGAAGTTTCTCCTCAAACTTGGCGCGCTGATCCGAGGAAAGGATTCCGCGAATCTGGTCGCGGCCTTCCTTTCTGATGGCATCCATCTGGGGTGCGACTTGTTCGTGAACAGCCTTATACTTTGCTCCGGTCTGTTCGAGGATTGCGAGTAGTTGCTTCTGTTGGTCCGGCGTCAAGCCGAGGTCCTTCGTCATGGAGTCCACCACGCGAGCATTATGCTCGGCGGGACTCGACGGGCCTGACCGGCGGGCAGATCCTGCCATGACGCTCCTGCCCGCCCAGTACATTCCCAATGCGCCCAGTGCGGCGCCAAGAATGAACACCGCAAGGACCAGTCCGACTGCTGCCGTTTTCGTCCGTTCACCTGACATTGGCACGCTCCGCTAATGAAATCAGCACTTCATCCGGGGTTTGTGGTTGCTGGGTATCCGGCTGCTGCACCAGTTCCGTCACATCCTGACTCGTAGCGTGCGGTGCGACAAACGCGTAAATGTAGAATGACATCACCATCACTGCCGCGCAGGCCGCGAGCGCAACGCGACTCGCAAGATGTTCCAACGGTCGCCAAAATGATGTTTTCTGGGCGGTTTGGATTTCTTCTTCCGCGCGGATCGCCGCGAACACGCGAGCCATGAAACCGGGCCGTGCACCCATGGTCGGCTCCAAGCCCCAGCGCAGGAGCGCCCGGCTCAACTCCGCCCCTTCCACGCCTTCGCGGCAGTTCGCACAAGTAGCCAGATGCGCTGCCAAGTCGGCGCCAAGCGAAAGATCCTGCCCGCGCTCGGCCGCACCATCCACGGCATCCGCGAGCCTTACTTCATACGGCTCGCATTCGGTATTGTTTTTTTTCGTATTCCACATGACTTCCCTCCACCTGCCCTGCAGACAAACCCTCAAGGATTCCCAGACTTGCTTTTGCTATCCACCGTCGCGCCCTTCAGACGCCGTCTGTAGATTTCCACCAAGCGCCCGCGCGCGCGGAACAACCGCACTTTCACGGTGTTGACGTTGATACCTAGCGTCTCGCCAATCTCCTCCACCGAGAACCCCTCAACCTCCTTCATCACCAACATGGCCTGGTCTTGCTCGTCCAATTCCGAAAGCAGCCGTTCCACCAGCTCACGCTGCTCCAATCGCTTCGATGCGTCCTCGGGAGATCGGAGCGCGCCAAATGGCTGCTCGCTGACTCCCTGAAGCTGACGGATCTGCTCTTCACTCATGTCCGCTTCATACACCAGCCTGCGGACTTTTTTCTTCCTCAGGTAATCCCAGCACTCATTGACCGCAATCTTGTAAAGCCATGTTCCAAATGCGGACCGCAAATCAAAGCGTTTCAACGAAAAATACGCCTTGACGAACACCTGCTGGGCTACGTCTTCGATGTCCTCCCGCCGGCGAAGGATGCCGCCGACCACCGAGAACACGCGCTGCTGGTTTTTCGCCAGCAACTCTTCGTAGGCGGCGACTTCACCCTGCTGCGCCCGCCGGACGAGCTGACGTTCATGGGCTGCCGCGTTTTCCACAACCTCGGCCCGCCCGCTCTTTTCTCCCATTTTTAGGACGTGATCCATGGCCATCCGGTTACACGCAATATTTCCACCGTGTCGTGTTTTTTCACTTGCGCCTCCAATAATCGTCTGGAATAATGCCGACATGATTATTGGCGACCGACTTCGCGCCCTGCGCGAAGAAAAAAAGCTCTCTCAAGGGGACATCGAAAAGCGTACAGGTCTTTTGCGCTGTTACATCTCTCGCGTCGAGAATGGCCACACAGTTCCGGCCATCGAGACACTAGAGAAAATGGCGCGTGCTCTCGAAGTTCCACTCTACCAACTATTCTACGACGGCGAAGAACCGCCTGAGTTGCCCAACCTGCCAAAACGCAGGACAGCCGATGAAATCGTCTGGGGCAGCCACGGCAAAGAGGCCCGATATCTGGGCAAGTTCCGCCGCCTCATGGGCAAGATTGACGAAGCTGACCGCCGCCTTTTGTTGTTCATGGCGCAGAAGCTGGCCAGCCGTTAACTTGGACAAGGGCCGGCACTGTTCCCACCGGCCCGCGTCGTTCCCCGGATTCCCACCAGAGCTCCTCGGCTCTTAGCCCCTCGGTGGGCTTGCGAGAAACGCCTGGTTCTCGATGTTTCAAATTGGAACAGTACTTCTCCAGAATCCTTACTCCCACTCAATTGTTCCGGGCGGCTTCGAGCTTATATCGTATACGACCCGGTTAATTCCGCGAACCTCATTTACGATCCGCGAAGAGATCCGCTCGAGCACATTCGCCGGCAGCCGGCACCAGTCCGCCGTCATCGCATCTTCTGATTCCACAACGCGCACCGCTGCCGTCAAACCGTAGGTTCTTCCGTCACCCATCACGCCGACACTCTGCACCGGAAGCAAAACGGCAAAAGCTTGCCAGGTCTTTTCATAAAGCCCGGCGCGGCGGATTTCTTCCACGACAATCGCATCCGCTTCTCGCAACAGCGCCAACCGTTCCGGCGTAACTTCACCCAGGATTCGCACCGCAAGTCCCGGGCCCGGAAACGGCTGCTTGGTCAAAATCTCCTTCGGCAGCCCGAGATCTGCCCCGATGCGCCGGACTTCATCCTTGAACAAATCTCGCAGCGGCTCGATTAGCGCAAACGGCATGTCCGCGGGCAGCCCGCCGACATTGTGGTGTGTCTTGATCGTTGCCGACGGCCCTTTTACCGAGACCGACTCGATCACGTCCGGATAAAGCGTTCCCTGGACCAGATACTTCAGGTTGCTGGAACCCGCCAGTTTCCTGGCTTCATCCGCGAACACGGCGATGAACTCTCCGCCGATTCGCTTGCGCTTCTCTTCCGGGTCCGTCACTCCTCTTAGACGCGCGAGAAATCTTTCCGACGCATCCACTCCCGTTACGTTCAAGCCCAGCCTCTTCAACAGGTCCAGCGTTTCGCGGAATTCATTTTTACGGAGAAGCCCGGTGTCCACGAAAATATTCGTCAGCCTGTTTCCGATTGCCTTGCCGACCAGCACGGCCGCGACTGTGGAATCCACGCCACCGCTCAGCGCGCAGATTGCGCGGTCCCCGCCAACCTTCCGCTGAATCGCGTCGACCGTCTCCGTGATGAACGCAGACCCGCTCCAATTCGCCTGCGCTCCGCAAACGCGAAACACAAAGTTCCGCAGGATATCGTCGCCGCCCTCCGTGTGCTTGACCTCGGGATGGAATTCCACCGCGAAGATTCGCCGCTCCGCGTTTTCCACCGCGGAAATTGCGTTATCGGTTCGCCCCGTCACTCGAAACCCATCCGGCACCGCGAGCACATGATCTCCGTGGCTGTTCCAGACGCGTAGTTTCTCCGGCAGGCCCTTAAGCAGTCCTGAAGAATCACTAATCTCAAGTTGCATTGGTCCATATTCGCGGTGCTCGGCAGGCGAAACCTTTCCTCCGAGCGTGTTTGTGATCCATTGCAACCCGTAGCAAATCCCCAGCACCGGCACTCCCATCGCCAGTACTTGCGGATCGCATTTTGGCGCGGCCACGTCATACACCGAACTTGGTCCGCCCGAGAGCACGATTCCCGCCGGCTCGAGCGCGCGGATATCGTCAAGCGAAGTTGTGCACGGCAGAATCGCCGAGAAAACTTGCTGCTCGCGGATCCTCCGCGCGATGAGCTGCGTATACTGTCCGCCGAAATCCAGCACCACGATTCCGCCGCGCTCGCTCTTCGGTGTCGCCTTTGCCATTCCCGCTCCCGCCGAGGTCATTGTCCCCCCATTCAAATTATCGCACGACAATATTCACGAGCTTGTCCGGAACCACAATCTTTTTCACAATTTGTTTACCGCGGATCGCCTCAGCCACTTTCGGATCGCCCATCGCGCGCGCCGCGAGCGAATCCTCATCCAGGCCGACCTCCACAACAATCTTCGCGCGCACCTTGCCATTAATTTGCGCCACGATCTCCACCTGCTCCTCCGCCGCAAACTCCGCGCGGTATTGCGGCCATGACGCCTGGATCAAGCCGCCATTGTGGCCGAGCATCTCCCACAACTCTTCCGCAATGTGCGGCGCCATCGGCGCAAGCATCAAGGTCAGCAGCTCGAGCACTTCCTTCAAGACCGCGGGCCGCACCGCATCGCCAAACGGCTCCTGCGCGTGAATCTCGTTCACCAGTTCCATGATCAACGCAATCGCCGAATTGAAATGCCAGCGCGTCTCAAAATCGTTTGTCGCGCGCCGCAGAGTCTGGTGAGTCTTCCGCAGCAGCACCTTTTCTTTTTCGCTTGCTGACGCAAGGTCTCCCATACCCGCCGCGTGCGCGCGCACGCTCGGCGCGTGCCGCTCCATCAAGCGGTGCACACGTTTCAGGAATCGTGCGCATCCCTCGACGCTCTGCTCGCTCCACTCCATATCTTTTTCCGGCGGCGCCGCGAAGAGCGTGTACACCCGTCCGGTGTCGGCGCCGTACTTCACCGCCATTTCCATGGCGCCCACGACGTTGCCCTTCGACTTCGACATCGCCGTGCCGCCCTTGAGCACCAGTCCCTGCGTGAACAGGCGCGTGAATGGCTCGCTTGCTTGGACGAATCCCAAATCGCGCAGCACCTTGCACAAAAATCGCGAATACAACAGGTGCAGGATGGCGTGCACAATTCCGCCGATGTATTGGTCCACCGGAAACCAATAACGCGCGAGTTCCGGCTCGAACGGCTTCTTGCTGTTGTGCGGGTCCAGGTAGCGCAGGAAATACCACGACGAATCCACGAACGTGTCCATCGTGTCCGTTTCGCGCCGCGCCGCGCCGCCGCACTTCGGGCATTTCACATTTACAAATTCCGGAACGCCAGCCAGCGGCGATTGCCCTTGCCCTGAAATCGCAACTTTTTCCGGAAGCCGCACGGGAAGCTGATCGTCCGGGACGGGCACAATGCCGTCGCGCTGGCAATAGATCACCGGAATCGGCGTGCCCCAATACCTTTGCCGTGAAATCCCCCAGTCGCGCAGACGGAATGTTATTTCTCCGCGCCCAAATCCGCGCGCCTCTGCATCCGCGGTCATCCGCCGAATCGCTTCCTCCGAGGTCAGTCCCGTGTATGGCCCAGAATTCACGAGCTTGCCGTATTCCGTTGAGGCTTCCTTCAGCGTTTCCGCGCTCAGAGGTGCGCCGTCCGTGGGCTGAATCACAATCGGGATGGGCAACTTGTACTTCGTGCAAAACTCGAAATCGCGCTGGTCGTGAGCCGGCACGGCCATCACCGCGCCTGTTCCATACTCCATCAGAACGAAGTTCCCCACCCAGATCGGCAGCTTCTCGCCATTGAATGGATTCACCGCGTGGCGCCCTGTCGCGAATCCTGTCTTCTCCGCCGTCGCGAGATCTTCCGCCTTCGCTGATGCCTGCTTCATCTGCGCTAGCTTCGCTTCGGCCTCTGCTCGCGCCGGCAAACCCGCAAGTAATTCCGCAACCAGCGGATGGCCCGGCGCGAGGATCACCGCCGCCGCGCCGTAAATCGTGTCAATCCTTGTGGTGAATACCTCGACGGTTTTCCCCGCCAGTTCCGCCACCGCAAATCGCACTCGCGCGCCCGCCGACTTCCCTATCCAGTTCCGCTGCATGGTCACGACGCGCTCGGGCCATCCTTCGGCGAGCCCATCCAAATCCTTCAGCAATTCTTCCGCGTATCGCGTGATGCGGAAAAACCATTGCTCGATCTCGCGCACTTCCACCGGCGTATCTTCGTGCCGCCAGCAGCAGCCGTTCACCACCTGCTCGTTCGCCAGCACCGTCGCGCACTTCGGACACCAGTTCACGCGGCTTTTCTTGCGGTACGCCAGGTCGCGCTCCAACATCCGCAAGAAGATCCACTGGTTCCAGTGGTAGTATTCCGCGTCGCACGTCGCAATTTCGCGCCGCCAGTCATAGCTGAATCCGAATCGTCCGCAAACTTTCTTGAACTCGACCACGTTTCCGAGCGTCCACTCTCTCGGATGGATTCCTCGCTGAATCGCCGCATTCTCCGCAGGCAATCCAAACGCGTCCCATCCCATCGGGTGCACCACGTTGAATCCGCGCATACGCCGGTAGCGCGCCACCACATCGCCAATGGTGTAATTCCGCATGTGGCCCATGTGAAGAGTGCCCGAGGGATACGGCAGCATCTCTAGCACGTAATACTTCGCGCGGTCCGGGTCGGGATCAGCCTCAAACGCGCGCTGTTCCTCCCAATTTTTTTGCCACTTGGCTTCAATCGCTTGTGGGTCGTATTCCGCCACTTCCTCTAGCCCCTCTTCCCTGTTTTACTTGCCCTTGCTGTTCTCGATGATCTCCGTGCTCTCTGTGACCTCTGTGGTTTGGTCTTTGCCTTTGACTTTATTCTTGCTTTTGCGTTGACCTCTTTCTTCGTGCGTTTGCGTTTCCCCACCGCCGTAGGGCTCGGCGTGAGAGCTTTTCCAGCCCTCAGCATCGAAAACCAATCTTCCGCATCAGGCGCCTGCTCCGCTGCCACTCCCACCAGCTTCCACAACGCCGCGACGTTCCTCCGGTCATCCCCCGGCGCGTCAATCGGCGTCTCCAACAAAAACGCTCTTCCTGGCAGACGCGAGGGCGCCAACATTGGATGCCGCAGCACCCTTCCCAGCGCCTCAAGACCAATCTTGCCTTTCCCGATGTGTTCGTGCCGATCCACGCGCGAACCGAACTCCGTCTTTGAGTCATTCACATGCACCACAAACACGCGCCCCAGCCCAATCGTTCGCTCCATCTCCGCGAGCGTTTGTTCCAACCCCTCCACAGTGTGAATCGCGTACCCCGCCTCGAATGTGTGCGCGGTATCCACGCATACGCCCACGCTCAAATCGCCTGCCGCTTTCAGAATTGTCGCCAGCTCTTCAAATCTCGCGCCGACCGCGCTGCCCATCCCCGCCGTGTTTTCCACCAGCACGCGCAGCCCGGCCATCTTCAATCCACGCGACGCCGCCCGCAGCGCCTCGCCTACGCGAATCGCCGCTTGCTCTTTGTCACCTCCGCCCGCCGAGCCCGGATGCACGATCAGGAAGTCCGCGCCCAGCGCCATCCCGCGTACAATTTCGTCGCGGAACGCTTGAATCGCCCGCACGCGTGCAATCGGATCGCTCGCCGCCAAATTGATAAGGTAATTTGCGTGGATCGCCACCGGCCCGAGGCCCAGCTCCGCCCGAACCGCTCGGAACCTCGCTGCGTCCGCGGGAGCGATCACGTTCCGCCCGGGCCGCGGCCACATCCGCGGGCTCGCCGAGAATATCTGCAGCGCGTTGCACCCAAGTTTCTTGGCTATTTCGAGCGACCGTGCGATGTCGCCCGCAATCGTAGTGTGAATTCCTATGCGGTAGCTGCCGTCGAGCCACGCCGGCGGCGCCGACTCGGGCGTCGGCTCCGGACGGTACTCATCCTCGGCGTCATACACCAATGCATCTATGTGAATCTCGTCCGGCATTCCCTTGCTTTCTTCTGTGGGAGTCAGTAAGGAGACATTCTATCCGAGCTTTGCGTTGCTACAAAATGGAGTCTTGGCGGGCAGAAGAGTACGTCAGTCTTCCATCTATGAATTACTTTGGGAGAGCCTTCCCTGCTTTGATGCCATCCTCAGTGAGCTCCGTGTGTACTCTGGTCTGCACAAACTTGCTGCCGTTCCACTGGAGCGTGACGACATCGAATGCAGATGGGCAGCAGTGTGCATCCTCGGGAAGAGAATGAGCAGATCGTACGACGAGGCGTCCAGTGTTGTCCTCGTAAGAGAAGTAGGACTTTGGGTTGCCAAAGTGCTCGTCCCAACCAATCTGCTGCAATAGTCTCAACCGATGATCGGTAAGCTCAAATACCTCCGCAAATCCATCGTTGTTGGAACTCCCGCCGCCGTAAAAATCCTCGAGAAACACAACCGCGAATCGGCTGTTTTCACCAGTAGCTTCGATGTAATGGACAGATCTAAGCGTTATCTCCTCGAATCCACTTGAATCGCGAACCTTGTATTTGCCGCCGCGCAGTTGTTTGGTTACGGAGATGTGTTTCTGATCGACATAGATTCTTACTCGGAAGTTTTTGAAGTCCACATCCTGGATTCTCTTATAGGTCTTTGGGTACACGAAAGAGAGAGGAATTACATCCAGAGCCTGGTCACTACTGCTCTCGGTCGGAACATTTTTTGCCGCTTGATTCTGGGCAATCGCAAACACGGAAGGAAGCGACACACACAAGTGCCGCAACAATCTTCCAGCGCCCAACCCGCTTCAATAATTGCGCAGCCCGCACAGCTTCAATCTTTCTGACTTCCTGAAATCCTGCGAATCAATTCTCAGCCCTATTCCGTCACAATAAAATTCATTCTCCAATGCACCTTTTCACTTACCAGCACATCCACCCTGTAAATACCCGGCTGAAGGGACGCGATGGAAATCTTACTATCCGACAGGTTCGGCCCGCCGCGCTTCAATTTGAGTTCTTTTACGATCGGCTCTCCCATTCTGTGGTTCTCCACATCATAAACTCGTGACTCCTCGACTATCTTTTGGTCCTTTTCGAAACTCCATGCCATCCACAGCGTCAAGGCTTGCTTCTTTCTCGAAATCTCTCCACCAATACCATTACAAACCGGCCCGGACTTCGGATCGACCTGGAACTCGGCGCAAAGTGATCCCGTGATAACCAACGTGTCTTGTGTGACCGGCGACGCGAATAATCCTTGTTCCCCCATCGCCGCAAGCGTCACGGGCTTCGCTTGTGGAGGAATTGGTTGCACCTCCGAAATTGGCACAACCAACATTGATGCCCGCGTTCCAGGCACACCGGCTATTTGCCCGACAAAGGCCTTCCTCGCATTATGGGATTCAAATCCTGCCACCGGCTCGCCTCCCAATAGCCCAACCACTTGTCCCTGTCGGTCCAGCAAAGGCGACCCCACCGACTGCATGTCGCCCATCCACGAAATGTAAATTCGCCTGCTTGTTCCCGGCGTATTCCGGACGGCTACAATTTCGACAGGATGGACTGTTCTCCCGCCTTCTCGCGGGGCATCCAATAAATAGTCCGTTTCACCAATCTTCATTCCCGCCTTTGCCGTCGCCAGTTCTTTCGCGCCCGGCGCATTCACCTGCAGGAGTGCCCAGCCCGCGGAGCGATTCCAACCCGCCACTTCGGTTAGCCTTTGCTCGCCGCCCCCCGGCAGTTCTATTTTTAGCGCACCAGCACCTTCAATATTCTCGAATGCCGTGAGCACTAGATTGGGATTGATGAAAAACCCCGAACCGCGATTCAGTCGAACGCCCGCGTTGTCCACGCTCTCGACGAAGACCATTCCGCTGAACGTCCGCATGTAGATCTCGCCCTCCAAAGACGTGTCTCTGGGCGCAGAAACCTTCTCCACCTCGACGCGAAATGCGTAAACACCCGCAGGCTGGCCATCAATCTGCGCTTCCAATTCCCAAAGTCCTGGAATCACATTTTCAGGTAGCGCCAGTGTCCAGTGAGCTCGCAAGGGCAACACTTTCGCCTCTCGATCAAAACTCGACACGGAGGATACCTCTCCATCCGGACTCCGCCAGGTTCCTTGGAATTTGTGGGTTCCCAGTGGTCCTTCCCACTCGAAAGAAACGATCACTTGCTTGTCCTGGGGGTAAATGAATTTCGAACGCGGGTCCGCGATTACAAAGTCGTTGCCTTGCTCCTCACCCTTGCTCCCCGACACAGCTTTCACCGCGCGGAAGTGTGGCGGTTGCGCCACTTGTTGCTGGCCTTGTATCTGTTGCGCTTGCCCTTGCTGACCCTGCACAACGGTAAACACCCCACCAATCACGATCCCCAAGCACATGAAATTTGTAGATCTCATAGCTGCGTTCACCCACACACAGAATTGCTGCGAGAGCACTTTCGCGTTACTCCGTCACCGCGAAATATTGCCTCCACTGCACCTGATCCACGGCGAGTATCTCGACTCGATAGACCCCGGGAGTAAGTCCTTGGATCGAACCCTCCCGCGCGGAATAGAATTCCTGGTCGCGTTTCAGACTGATCTCTTGAGGTTTGCCGCCTCCAACCATGCGATTCTCCGAATCGTAGATTCTCAATTCCACGGTTGTCTTGCGGCTGGCGGTCGGGAACCAAGTGACAACCACTGCCATGTTGGCATCTTTTCGCGAAAATTCATTCCGAACATCCTCAGGAATGGGCTGCTCCACTGGATACCGATTCCACCGGAAGCTCGCGCAAATGGTCGCTGAAATAATTTCAGGTTTCCGCACAAGCGGCGCCATGAACAGTCCGCGTTTAGTCATCTCCGCGAGCGGCACCGGACTCCCTTGCGGCGGCATCGGTGTAACAGACATGATCGGCACAACGACAAACGGGTTCCCGCCCACAACTGGTTTCAGTCCTTGCGGCGCGGCATTGGATGGTTCCGTTTTGTCCTTGTCTGTAACGTTCAATGAGATTCCACTCAGCATTCCTATAACTTTTCCTTGCAAATTCAGGAGAGGTGATCCAATCGCGCCCACATACCCCGCCCACGAAAGGTGAATTCTCTGGCCGCCTCTGGGAAGATTCAATATTCCTGTGATCTGTACCGGCTGGATCGCTCTTCCTCCTTCCAGAGGCGCGTCCATCAGGTAATCAACGTCGCCAATCCCCCAGGAATCCGGCTTGGCCATTTCTAATTGGTTGGCATCCGGTGCATTCACATGCAAGAGCGCCCAATCCAACGAGCGGTTCCATCCCGCCACCTCAGTCACTTTTACATGCGCGCCACCCGGTAGCTCCACATCCAATGAGCTCGCGCCATCAATATTCACAAAAGCCGTCACCACCATGTTGGGGTTGATGAAAAATCCCGAGGCGCGATTAAGCCGATTCCCTGCGGCATCAAGGCTTTCCACGAAAACCATCGCGGCCTGCGCCCGCTTGAAAATTTCCGCCTGGGAGGGTCCATTCGCCTGCAATGCAGCTTCGTCCACCTGAATCTGAAATGTACGAACGCCCGCGGACTGTCCGTCGATCTGCGCCTCAAGCGACCACGTCCCGGGGAGGACCCTTTCCGGCAGGTTCAGCGTCCAGTGAATTTGAAAGGGCGAGCGCTTCGCTTCGTAATCGACATCCCCCACGGACACCACTTTTCCGTCCGGGCTCCGCCACGTCCCCTGAAAGTGATGCACCCCCGTCGGCCCATCCCATTCAAAAAACACAACCACTTGCTTGTCGCCCGGATACCGGAATGACGACCGCGGATCGGACATCACGAAGTCTTCTCCACGCTGCTCGCCTCGGCTGCCCGAAGCCGACCGCACCACTTGGAATTGGCCCGCTTGCGATTGGCTCTGCCGTGCCTGCCCCTGCGCAACTGCCAACGCCCCTGCTATCACAATCCCCAGACGTACCCATTTCGTGGTTGTCATGATCGCCTTCATCTACAAGTGGAATTGCCGCGCGAGTATACCCCAACGCTTGCGTCAAATTGCAGTCTGCGTCCAATTTGCGGCGCCGTCTGGCCGTGAAGTACACTGATTGCTCACCAATTGCATCCGGGGCCATCAGTACCGTCAGGGGGAGTTTTCCATGCTTGTTGTAATGGATTCGCACGCAACCGAAGAGCAAGTCCGCTCCGTCTGCGTGCGCATTGAAACCGCCGGGATGAAGGCCCATCCCATCCCCGGCTCAAACCGCACCGCCATCGGCATCACCGGCAACACCGGCGCGGTGGATATCGGCGCCATCGAATCCATGCCGGGGGTGATCGAGTGCATCCCCGTAAGCAAGCCTTATAAGCTCGTGAGCCGCGACGTGAAAGAAAATGACACAGTTATACGCATACCCGCCCCCGCAGGCACCGTGCAGATTGGCGGCGGTGCGGTCGCGATCATCGCGGGGCCCTGCGCCATTGAGTCGCGAGAACAGGCCTTCACCATCGCCGGGCACATCGCCAAAGCAGGAGTCAAACTTTTCCGCGGCGGCGCTTACAAACCCCGCACTTCCCCGTACAGCTTCCAGGGACTCGGCGAAGATGGCCTGAAGATTCTCGCGGAGGTCCGCGAGCGCTTTGGCCTCGGTATTGTCACTGAGGCGGTGGACAACGAAAGCCTCGACCTCGTCGAGAAATATGCGGACGTGATCCAGATTGGCGCGCGCAATATGCAGAATTTTTCCTTACTGAAACGAGCCGGCCGCGCCAAGAAACCGGTGCTCTTGAAGCGCGGCCTCAGCGCCACGCTTGACGAATTCCTGATGGCCGCTGAATATGTAATGTCCGAGGGAAATTATGACGTTATCCTGTGCGAGCGCGGCGTGCGCACTTTCAACGACTACTCGCGCAACACGCTCGACCTCACCGTCGTCCCCGCGGTGAAAACGCGCAGCCACCTCCCAATTGTCGTGGACCCGAGCCACGCCACGGGCAAGCGCCACAAAGTGCTTCCCCTTTCGCGCGCCGCCGTGGCCGTGGGGGCCGACGGCATCCTTGTCGAGGTGCATCACGATCCGGACCACGCCCTTTCTGACGGCATGCAATCCATCCTGCCCGATGAATTCATTCAATTGACTGAAGAGGTGCGCCAGATCGCCGCCGTTGTCCATCGGCGAACCAACTGATCCTGACGAACAGATTTTTCCGCCAATGACGAGAAAGATCCTCCATTTCCGCTTTGTCTTCATCCTCCTGGTACTCCTCGGCTTCGCCGTCCGGGAACTCGCATATGAGCACAGCCCATCGTGGCTTCGCCCGGGCCTGAAGCTCTGCGCCTATGTCGCCAACACGGCCGACGGCACCATCAGCGTCGTGGACCTCGTCAATCTGCGCGTCAGCGCAACTGTCAATGTTGGCCCAACTCCCTCCGGTATTCGCGCCCACCCCACGCGAAAAGAGATTTGGGGCGTCTCCACGCAGGGAGGCTACGTCTGGGTCCTTGATGCACCTACTAACACAGTCGTGGCGCACATCCCCGTGGGGTCGCAACCATTCGCGGTCGATTTTTCGCCCGACGGCTCGCGTGCCTATGTCGCAGCCTCCGGATCCAATTCTCTCGTCGCGATTGATTCCGCCACAAAACAGGTGGTCGCACGTGCGCGCACCGGGCGGAAGCCCTGGATCGCTCAAGCGACCTCCGACGGCCGCAGCGTCGCCGTCACGATTCGCGATGACGCCACATTGCAAATCTTTGACGCGGCTACTCTTACTCTGCGCGCAACGATCCCGACAGCCCCGGCGCCGGAACAATTCCTGGTAACAAACGACGGCGCAATCGCCTTCGTCGTCGGCACGGGCACGAATCAACTTTCCGTTGTGGATTTGCGCCGCAAGGCCCTGGTCGCCCAGCTTCCCTTGCCCGGCAAGCCCGAGGCGATGTTTCTGAAGCCCGATGGCGGCGAACTCTACATCACCGTGCCAGAGGCCCACGGCATTACGATCATCAACACTTACACGCACGAAGTTTCCGACTCGATCGTACTTGGCGCTGCGCCAACGCGAGGCGTGCTTGATGCCGAGAATTCCGTGCTTTACATCAGCGACGCCGCGGCAGACCACGTTATCCCCGTGGACATGGACTACCGCACCGCGGAGTCACCCATCAAAGTGGGAGAGCACCCCGGCGCCTGCCGCCTGGACCCGGGCGAAACGCACAATCTTCTGCTAGTTGTGGACGAGAGCTCGAACGATCTCGCCGTCATCCCCGCCGAGCGCTCAACGAATCGCAGTTTCATCACACTCATCCCGCTCGGCAACGCGCCGCGCGATCTCGCAGTCAAAATGTTCTAAAGCGAACGGTGGCTTTGAGTTGCGCTTTTCAGTAACTTTTCGGCTATTTCGAGCGTTATGTATTCAGGTTCAGTTCTTCGGGGTTGGGTGTAAAGAATCAGGGGACTCAAAAACTACAAGGAGATTCAGGTCATGCGGAGACATTTCGTAATCGCGGCACTGGCAATCGGGACACTGTTCACAAGCGCTCCCCGCGCGGGCGCGCAATCGGCGCTGCTGACTCTGCCACGCGACAGCCAGCACGCAGTGGTTATGCAGCGGATTGGAATCACGGACATCACAATCAACTACCACCGGCCACAAGTGAAGGGACGCACCATCTTCGGTGTGAAGGGTCTGCAGAAATATGGGGAAGTTTGGCGGGCGGGGGCAAACGAGAACACGATCATCGAATTCAGCAGCGACGTGACCATCGAGGGCAAGCCGCTTGCGAAGGGCGTTTACGGGTTGCACATGATCCCCGGTGAAAGCGACTGGACGATCATCTTCTCCAAGAATTCTACATCGTGGGGCAGCTTCACTTATGCTGTTGCCGAGGACGCTTTGCGCGTCACCGTGAAATCGCGGCCAGCAGAGCTTCAGGAAGCCCTGGTTTATGATTTCGATGATGTGACAGGCAATTCCGCGACTATCACGTTGCGCTGGGAAAAAGTTGCGGTTCCGGTTCACGTGCAGGTGGACACCACGGCGATTGTGCAGGCGAGCCTGCACAACCAGCTCCGCGCCCGCGCGCAGTACGAATGGCCGTCATGGGATGAAGCCGCCACCTACCTGATGGACAATAAGCTCAGCTTGGATGAGGCATTGAAGGATGCAAACCAGTCCATCCAAATCGAGGATCGCTTTGAAAACGAAATGACCAAGGCGCGCGCGCTCGACTTGCTAAATCGCAAAGACGAAGCAACCGCCGCACGCAGCAAAGCGCTCGCGATGGGTAGCCAGCAACAGGTCCACTCCTACGGCCGTCAGCTCCAACAGCAAAAGAAGTACGATGAGGCGCTGGAAGTCTTCCGCGGCAATATCAAGAAAGACCCGAATAGTTGGGTGGCTCACAACGAACTATCGCGGCTCGCTGTCGCGAAGGGCGACTACGATACGGCGGTGAAGGAAATGAAGCTGTCCGTCGCCGTCGCTTCAGACCCGTTCAAGCCCGGTCTTGATGCGATATTGAAGAGACTCGAGAATAAGGAAGACATCAACAAATAAGTGAGGCTGTCTGCCGCCCGCGGCAGGTTTTCACTACGCTGCGGGCGGTATTTTTATTTTCCTGGCATTGGCCAGGAGAAGTTGTCGGGGCCGAGGCGAACCTCCAGCCAGCCCTCAGCCGGAAGCACATCCACTGGAAGACCGCCCTGCCACAGTGACACGCCAAGCAGGAATGAAGTGCGGCCTTCCGTCTCAATGAGGCTGCGGGCGATAGCTAATTCAAGAATCTGACCGTAAGCAGCCTGAACGTATTGCTGAGCGCCGAGGACACAGGCCTCTGCGACCTCAACTTGTATGTCGGTGATTTGGCCATCACGAATGTGCACCGGGATGCGCACTTCCTGCGCGGCGCGAACGGCCACTCGAAAAACGCAATCGCGCATGCTGTGTTGCGTCTCCGCGTATGGATCCACGCGAACGAAAAACCAGTCATCGTCAAATCCATAATGGATTTCATGAAGAAGCGGAGCGCGGCCGTGCATCGCGCCTCCGCGACGGTCGGCGGAATAAAGCCCGCTGCCGAGCCACTCAAAATAAGAAGTCTCGCGGCCATCCACAGAGACTTTCAAATGTGTCGCCGGGGCAGAGACCAGCGCGCGTTCGGGCTTGCGCTTGATGGGCTCGGCCAATTCGTCGGGCACTTCGAGTCCGAGCTTAAGATATACCTCAGTTAAAAGTGTGCGATAGAAGGCGTCAAACTCGGCATCATTTGCGGTGCTGTGCTCCGGGCCGTACCACCAGCACCAGTCGCTGCCTTCGGCGGCGAGCAGCGCGTCGCGAGCAGCGCGCAGATCTTCGGTTGATGGCGCACCCTCCAAATCCTCTCCGTGCTCCTGCGCGCCGCGAGCATACACGTCGCGTGCGCGTCGAAGCATGTCCCATGCCGTGATGTCCTCACTGTGGCCGATCCAGATATCAAAATTCGCGTTGATCCAGGAGCCGGGGACCACGCTTTCCACGGTGGGAGTCTCGCCCGCCGCCGCAATCGCCTCGGACACTGTGAGCGCGCGAATGTCCGGGTCCTCCGAGATGCGGTGGTACACCTGGCGGAGGAACTCGCGCCCGTTTCCAGGGAAGTATTCCCAGGCATTCTCACCATCGAGAATAACGGACACGGTCAGCGGACGCTCTGTTTGTATGCGCTCGCCGATAGCGCGCAGTCGCTGGTGCAAATCTTCAGCGGCGGCAACGGCTCCCATGCGGCTGTAAACAAAGCCGACGAGGTCGGAGAGATAGTGGTCGCGGAAGAGTCCGGTGATTTCCCTGCCCCCGCGCCGCACGCGGAGCGGTGAATAAAGCCGCTCGGCGTTCTCTGGGATGCCGCTTGAATCGCGGCCAAATCCAATACCCAGCGTGCGTCCGAGCACACCTTCGTCAGTGGCAAACCATTTGAAACCCTGCTCGGCAGCAATTTCGAGCGCTTCATTCGAGACCGAGCCTTCGGACGGCCACAATCCAACAGGTGGGTGGCCGAAGATGCGCTCATGAAAGGCGCGCGCGCGCTGCAACTGTTCGCGGGCGTCTTCAGGATGGGCAAACGGCGGGTCCAGGCGCGGGCTGTGAGAATTCGATTCGAGCGAGACATCGGTGTTGCAAAGAAGCGGCAGAATCGGATGAAAGTAAGGCGTCGTGGAGATTTCAATCTGCCCGCTTGCGGCGGCACGCTGGTATTCAGGCAAAACGTCACGCAGGAGTTCAAGCTGCTTCTCGCGAAGTTGCTGTTTGTCTTCTTCGGTGAAGTCAGCGCCCTTCTGCGCGAGGCGCTGCAAGACTGGATCGGTGGCGAGCCAATGCTCATCCATCCAGGCAAGCTGTGAGAGTAATTGCAGGTCGCGAAAATCGCGCAGGCCTAACACATCGAGCGGATTGAATTCCTCGGCGTTCTGCGTTGCCCACTCATAGAGCTCGGTGTAGCGCGGGAAGCGGCGCATCAAGTGGTCGCGATTGATCTGAAATGCGCGATCGAGGACCTCAGATTTCGCATCGGCATCGAGCTGGTCCGCCGGGCGAAACGCAACGTCAAACCACGGTTCGGAGAAACTGCCGCTCGCGTATTCCTCAAGCTGCGCGCCGAGCGAAGGCACAACATTGATGGTCGCGTGGAAATCTGGGAATTCGCGGAGCGTGTGAACCATGCCCCAGTAATCTTTCAGCGCGTGCAGCCGCGTCCAGGGCAGGACGTAGCGGCCCGTGGCCGGGTCGCGGTACTGCGGCTGGTGCATGTGCCAGAGCAAAACGAAATGGATGCGGTTCATTTTTGCAAGTCTACTGTTTGACCCAACCATTCTCGCCGAAAGAGTCGTGCAAACAAAATAAAACAGAACTAGAATGTGGCGGCACGCAATGCGCCTCATTGACCGCTACATCTTCCGGGTGGTTTTCTCGCATGCCCTCCTGGGCTTGCTGATCTTCACGTTCATCCTGTTCGTGCCCCAGCTCGTGCACTTGATGGAATTGGTGGTGCGCAACTCCGGCTCGGTTGGACGGCTTGGGATGCTGTTCCTCTGCACCATGCCCGCGTTGCTCATATTCACGCTGCCCATGGGCGTGCTTGTCGGCGTGCTTATAGGGTTGGGACGGCTGTCCGCGGATAGCGAGTTGATTGCTCTGAGCGCCCTCGGTATTGGGGTGCGCCGCGTCCTGGTCCCTGTTGGAGTACTTGCGGGCGCAACGTGCCTCATGGGACTAGGCATCACGCTGTGGGCCGGGCCGGCGGCGCAGCGAACGCTCCACAGTCTGGAAAATGAAATGGCTGCTACGCAGGCTCCGTTTGAAGTGCAGCCGCGAGTGTTCAACGAAATCACGCCAAACCTGGTGCTTTATTTTCAGGACGTTGCCGCCGCAGGCACGCACTTGCGTGGTGTGTTTCTTGCAGAGACTACGCGCGACAAGAGCTTGGAACTAACGCTGTCAGAAGATGCGCTCGTGATTACAGACCAAAAACTGGGGAGAGCCGATCTCCATTTGCGGAACGGCAGCATGCATGATTATTTGCCGAACGACCCCGATCACTACGCGGTGACCACATTTGCCCGGAGCGATGGGCCCTTTGAATTCGGCCATACGGTCCAGGAACGAGCGCCCGTGGCGACAAACCCGGAGCGGTCGCTGCGAGAATTGCTGGCGGTGACCGGACCGGGAGCGGTTGACGCGCGGGTTGAATTGCAGCGGAGGTTCGCTTTCCCCGTTGCGTGCATAGTGTTCGCGCTGCTTGCGGCGCCACTGGCGGCGCGGCCGCGGCGTGGCGGCCGGGCAATTGGATTCATCGTGACGCTTCTGCTCGTGTGCACCTACTACTTGCTCTTTGTGATTGGCGCCGGGATGGCGCGGCAGGGCAAGATTTCCCCAGCGGAGGGCATTTGGGCTGCGAATATCATAACGGCAATTGCCGCGATAGCCCTACTCCCCGGCATGGAGCGAATCCGCGGCGCGAGCTGGATGTCACGGATCGCCGACAAGTTCGCCGCATTCCATAGAGACTGGCAGGAGCGAAGGCAAAGCGTGCAACAGCCGGGGCGGCCCGAACCTGTGCCGGGTGTGGGCAACGCCGGCAGGCGTGGCGCGATGGAGGCGGAAAACAATGAAGCGGCGAAGCACCGGGTAATCCCTCTCCGTCCCGTGAGCATGCCAGTGGCGCGAACGGCGCACCGTTCAGGCTTTCCACAGATGATTGACGTCTACGTGTTGCGCAATTTTCTATTTTACTTCGTGCTGGTGATGACGGTCTTTACCTTTTTGTTCGAGATCTTCACGTTCTTTGAACTCTTGGACGACATTTCGCGCCATCACACGCCATTCACTGTGGTCGCGAACTATTTCGTGTACCTAATTCCCTTCCTCATTTACAAGATTGCGCCGTTTGGCGTGCTCATCGGAGCGATGATCACCATCGGCGTGATGTCAAAAAACAACGAAGTAGTGGCAATTAAGGCGAGCGGCGTGAGCCTTTACCGCCTGGCATGGCCGATTATCGGCGTGAGCGCGTTGATGGGACTGGGCCTTCTGGCGATGGAGAATACTTACCTGCCGTACTTCAACCAGCGCCAGAACGCGCTTCGGAGTGAAATCAAGGGCAGACCCGCTCAAACTTACCTTCGGCCCTACCGGAGCTGGATTTTCGGAACCAACGACAAAATCTATAACTATCAACTCTTCGACGCGGATAACAGCCTGTTTGGCGGCTTGAACGTTTTCGAGCTGGACCCGGCGACGTTCCAGTTGAAGCGCCGCGTGTTCGCGAACCGCGCACGATGGTCGCCTCAGCAAAACGTCTGGCTGCTGGAGGGCGGCTGGGTGCGCGATTTCGATGGCGACAGGATTACGCGCTACACGCCGTTCCAAGCTTATTCGCTTTCGGAATTGAACGAGTCCCCCGCCTATTTCAACCGGGAGGTGCGGCAGTCCGACCAGATGAACTGGCGTGAACTGGACACCTACATCAGCGAATTGCATCAAGCGGGCTTTGACGTTTCAAAGCTAACCGTCCAGTGGCATGAAAAATTCGCTTTCCCGATGATCGCACCGATCATCACTCTGCTGGCAATTCCCTTTGCATTTCTGGTGGGGACCCGCGGAGCGGTTGGTGGCATTGCGCTCGGAGTGGGGATTGCAATTGCCTACTGGGCGGCTTCAGCGCTTTCCGAAGCGCTCGGCAATGTGGGTCAGCTCCCAGCGATGCTCGCGGCATGGTCGCCGAATACGGTGTTCGTTTTTCTTGGGGCATATTTCTTCCTGAAGATCCGTACGTAGTGTAGTGCTTCCACGAATTCTTCTCTTACGATAATCAATTTAATTGAAGAATTACTTTAGTTGTCTGCGCGCCGACAATTTTTCTAGTGCGACCATTTATTCGTGGAGAAACTTAGAGCCGCACTTCAGTTCTTCAACTCACATCAGAACACAATTCAAGGTCTGCGTGATAAATGAATTCACCGAGGCAGGAGCGAGCGAATTTTCTGGATAACGAGGTCAATGCCGACTTCGTTGTGGCCGCCTTCAGGAATGATGACGTCGGCGTAGCGCTTGGAAGGCTCGATGAACTCCATGTGCATCGGGCGGACGGTGCTCAAGTACTGCTCGACGACGGATTCGGCTGTGCGTCCGCGCTCGCGGACGTCGCGCCGCATGCGGCGGATGAAGCGGAGATCGGCGTCGGTATCCACGAAAATCTTGATGTCGAGCAGATTGCGGAGCGCCGGATTCTCAAAAATGAGAATCCCCTCGACGATGATGGCCGGGCGCGGCTCGAGATGCACCGTTGCCGGAACGCGGCGATGCTGAGTGAAATCATATACGGGCCGCTCGATGGCGCTTCCTTCGCGCAAGTCGCGCACGTGGTTGACGAGCAGCGGGGTGTCCAGCGATTCCGGGTGATCGAAGTTTTGCTTGGCCCGCTCTTCGATGGGGAGATGCGGCAGGTCTTTGTAATAGTGGTCCTGCTGAAGGATCAGGACGTTGTCTTCAGAAAGAGCTTCGATAAGACGATTTGTGATGGTCGTCTTGCCGGAACCGGTGCCGCCGGATATGCCAACTGTAAGGCTGCGAGCCACGTTATTTCAGCGATCCCCTGAATTTAGGATTCAGTTTTTGATGCTCATTCCAATTCTCAGCGCGCGCGCTTGCCCTTTTTGCCGGATTTCTTCGCGGCTTTTTCCTCCAGCACGACTTGCGCCGCCGCGAGCCGCGAAATCGGCACGCGGAATGGCGAGGCGCTGACGTAATTCATACCGACCTTGTGGCAGAACTTGACACTTTCGGCGTCGCCGCCATGCTCGCCGCAAATACCGACTTTTAGCTTGGGATTGGTGGAGCGGCCGCGCTCGATGCCCCAGCGGATCAACATGCCCACGCCTTCAACATCGAGTGTCTGAAAGGGATCGTCCTTGAAGATTCCTGCCTTCTTTTCGTCCACGTAATCGGGGAGGAAGCGCCCGGCGTCGTCGCGCGAGAGGCCCATCGTTGTTTGCGTGAGGTCGTTTGTGCCGAAGGAGAAGAACTCCGCCACTTCTGCGATCTGGTCTGCGAGAAGTGCGGCACGCGGCAGCTCGATCATCGTGCCAACGAGATACTCGACCTTCGCGCCCTTCTCTTTCATTACTTCGCTTGCGACGCGCCGGGTTGCGTCAGTGAGGATTTGCAACTCCTTCCTGTCCAGAGTGAGCGGGTGCATTATCTCAGGTAATACTTTAACTCCTGACTTCTTGCATTCGATTGCCGCTTCGATGATGGCGCGGACCTGCATCTCGAGAATTTCGGGATAGGTGATGGCGAGGCGGCAGCCGCGGTGGCCTAGCATGGGATTGGCTTCGTGCAATTGCTCGACGCGGCGGGCAACTGTCTCAACATCGACGCCGATCTTCTTCGCGAGTTCCTCCTGCTTGGCGCGTTCATGGGGGACGAATTCGTGGAGCGGCGGATCTATCAGACGGATGGTAACCGGGAAGCCGTCCATGGCTCGGAAGATGCCGATGAAGTCGCGGCGCTGGAATGGGAGGAGCTTGGCAAGCGCCTTCCTTCGCGCGTCGGGGGAATCCGCCACGATCATTTCCTGAATTGCGAGCTGGCGCTCGATGCTTTTCTCAGGCTGCTCAAAATCCTTGAAGAACATGTGCTCGGTGCGGCAGAGGCCAATTCCTTCCGCGCCCATTTCGAGCGCCTTTTGTGCGTCGTGAGGCGTGTCCGCATTGGTGCGAATGCCGAGGCGGCGCACGGCATCGGCCCACTTCATCAGCGTGTAATAGGAAGGCGGGAGTTGCGGCATCACAAGCGCAACCTGACCCTCCAGAACATCGCCGTCGCTGCCATCCAAAGTAATCCAATCGCCCTGCTTCACGGTGCGGCCTTTGATTTGCATACGCTTCGCGTCGTAATCGATGTCCAGCGCTTCGCAGCCAACGATGCAGCATTTGCCCCAGCCGCGAGCGACGACTGCCGCGTGGCTTGTCTTGCCGCCAGTGGCAGTAAGGATTCCTTGCGCAACGAACATTCCTCCGACGTCTTCGGGGCTGGTTTCTTTGCGGACGAGAATGACCTTCTCTCCCTTCGCGGCCCACTCCTCTGCCTCATGCGCGGTGAAAACGGCGCGGCCCGAAGCTGCGCCGGGAACTGCGTTGATGCCTGCGGCGAGTTTGCGCTTCGCGAGATCCGTGCGCGGAATCGAACTGTCAATCACGGGATAGAAGAGGCGCTCAATATCTTCAGGCTTCACGCGAAGGATGGCTTCATCGCGGGAGATGAGTCCCTCGCCTGCCATGTCAACCGCCATGCGGAAGGTCGCGCTCGGCGTGCGCTTGCCAGTGCGAGTCTGAAGCATGTACAGGGTTCCCTCTTCGACAGTGAACTCCATGTCCTGCATATCGCGATAGTGTTTCTCAAGTGTTGCTCGAACTTCTTCGAGCTGCTTATAAACCTTTGGCATGAGACGCGCCATCTCGGACAAGTGCATCACCTGTCGTATCCCCGCGACGACGTCTTCGCCTTGAGCGTTGATAAGGAAGTCCCCGTAGAAAGTTTTTTCGCCGGTCGAGGGGTCCCGCGTAAAACACACACCAGTTCCCGAGTTCACACCCGTGTTGCCGAAGACCATTTGAACAACGTTTACTGCGGTGCCGAGCAAGCCGGTGATTCTTTCCACGCGGCGATAGGTGACAGCCTTCTCGGCCATCCAAGACTCGAAGACGGCGCCAATTGCGCCCCAGAGTTGGTCCTTCGGGTCCTCGGGAAAGTCCTTCCCTGTCTTCTTGCGAAAGTGCTGTTTGTATTGACCGAGAAGTTCGCGCCAGCCTTCGGCGCTGACCTGCGTGTCATCCTTGAATCCACGGCGCGCCTTCATGTCGCGTAGAAGAGATTCGAGCTCTTCCTTCGGGAGACCGATTACGACGCTCGAGTACATTTGCACGAAGCGGCGGTACGCGTCATATGCGAATCGTTCGTTCTTCGTGTTTGCGGCGAGTGCGGCGACGGAGCGCTCGTTGAGGCCAAGGTTAAGAATTGTTTCCATCATACCGGGCATGGAACGCGCCGAGCCGGAGCGCACGCTGACAAGAAGCGGATCCTTGGGATCGCCGAGGCGCTTCCCGGTAACTCTTTCAAGGCGCCTCAGATTGGACTCGACTTGCGTTCGCAAATCCGATGGATATTTGCGTTCGCGCCTCATGAAGTAATCGCACGTCTCAGTGGTGATCGTAAAACCCGCGGGGACAGGCAAGCCGATGCGCGTCATCTCGGCGAGGCCCGCGCCCTTCCCGCCGAGAAGGTCTTTCATTTCACCGTTGCCCTCGGCTTTGCGAGCGCCGAAAAAGTAGACGTACTTTCTCACTGATGATTCCTCCGATTCAATTTTTGAAAATCAAATGGACGCCGATGCCAAAGTGATTTGTCGGCGCGCCGACAAGAATCTGTGTGACCTTGGAAATAATTAAAGTAAGACTTCATATTCCTTTTATCACAAGCCTACCGCGAATCTCCCGAGGCAATTTCTGAAAAATCCGCTATGGTCGAAAATTCCCGGAACAACTCAGAAAGTAATGTGAGCCGGTTCTTCCGGACGCGTTCATCCTCGGCCATCACCAGCACGTCATTGAAGAAGCGATCCACGGCCGGACGCATATCAGAGATGGCTTGCAGGGCCTCGCGGTACTTCCCCGCACGCTTGTCGGATGCGGCGAGCTTCGCGGTTGCTGTGGCGGCGCGGTGCAATTCGCGCTCGGCGTCTTCGGCGAAGAGTTGAGTGTCCACTGCCTGCAGGCGCCAATTCTCAGGCGCTCCCGCCTTTTCGAGAATCTTGCGGATGCGCTTAAACGAGACGGCCAACGGCTCGAAATTCTTTGTGCGGCGAATTGCTTTCAGCGCTTCGAGTCGCCGGGCGGCGTCCACCAAGTCATCCGCCCCCGCGGCGAGAACGGCGTTGACCTCGTCATAGGCAAAGCCGAGGCGCTCGCGCATCACGAAGCGCGCGCGGTCAATGATGAAATCCAGAACTTGTTTTTCAGTCTCGGGCTTGGCGTGAATCTTCGGAGGATTGGATGCCAACGCTTTGGAAGCAGCGGAGATCGCGGCGGAAAGCGAGACCGGCAATTTGCGGTCAAGGATGATCTTCACAACGCCAAGGGCTGCGCGACGCAATCCGAATGGATCACTTGAACCTGTGGGCATCAATCCTGCGGCGATGCAACCTGCGAGCGAATCCATTTTGTCAGCGAGCGCGACGGCGCATCCCGTCAAATTGCTCGGGATGGAATCTTCAAGGCCAGCAGGCTTATAGTGCTCATAGACGGCGCGGAAAACATCTTCAGGTTCTCCTTGAGATTCTGCGTAGAGTCCACCAACGATGCCCTGCAGCTCAGGAAATTCTCCGACCATCCCGGTAACGAGATCGCACTTTGAAAGCTCCGCTGCGCGGTCGGCGCTTGCCGCGCTCGCCTGATGGATGCCGTGCGCGAACCATTGCTCGGCGAACCAGCGCGCGAGCTGCCTCATGCGCTCGACTTTGTTTGCGTAACTGCCCAGGCGCGATTCGTAAGTAACGTTTGCAAGCTTGGGCAAATAGTCGGCGAGTCGACATTTCTGGTCGGACTCCCAGAAGAAGCGCGCGTCGGCGAACCGTGCGCGGAGGACGCGCTCGTGTCCTGCGCGGATGAAGCCGTGCCTGTCTTTATCCAGATTTATCACCGCAAGGAATGCGGGGGCGAGTCGGCCATCGCGCGAGCGCAGCGCGAAGTACTTCTGATGATCCCGCATCACGGTAATCAAAATCTCTTCGGGGAGTTCAAGAAATTCGGGAGCGAAGTCTCCCGAGATCACCGAGGGATACTCGTTCAAGTAAACCACGAGGTCCGCGAGGGACTTGTCTTCATGGACGCGGAGGCCGCGCCGCGAGGACTGCGCAGCTAATTCCTTATCAATCTTTTTGCGGCGCGCCTCGGGTGAGACCAAAACATAATTCTTGCGGAGTGCGCTCTCGTAAGACGCGGCATTGCGAATCGGGATCTTCGCCTTGCCAAGAAAGCGGTGGCCCGACGATTCCCTTCCGGCCTTGACCCCCGCCAAATCAAATCTGAGCGGCTTGCCGTCGAGGAGTGCGACGCACCAGCGGATGGGACGTATGAAGCGGAAGCCGTCCTTCGTGGTCCAGTACATCGAGCGCGGCCAGGGAATTTCAGCAACCGCTCGCGGAAGCATCTCGGCGAGTATCACATCGGCCGGGCGTCCGCGGTTTACCAGCTTAGCGGCGAGGAATTCGCCCTTGGGTGTTGTGATGATAAAGACTTTTGAAAGGGGAATTCCCTGCTTCGCGGCGAAACTTTCAGCCGCGCGTGTCGGCTGGCCGACATTGTCATATGCAATCGATTTAGGCGGGCCGGTAACCTCTCGTTCCGTGTCGGGCTGCCTCAAGCGAATTGACTTGCAAGTAGCAACCAATCGCCGCGGCGCACCGAAAACTTCAACCGCGTGATTATCAAGGACTCCCGCAGAGGAGAGATATTTCTCAAGTGTTACTTTCAATTCACCGCAGGCTCGCGGAATCATTCCGGCCGGTATTTCTTCGCAACCAATCTCGAAAAGGAAATCAGCGGATTTCTTCATGCCGATTTCCTCTCCCCTTGCGAGGACGGCTGCCCGGACTCGTTCCGGCTTGCGGTCTGGTCGAGATAAAACTCCGCGACGCGACACGCAATCTGGCGAGCGCGCGCGATCAGCGCGGCGCGCTCCGTGGTGGAGATTGCACCCCGCGCATCGAGCACGTTGAAAAGGTGCGAGCACTTGAGGCAGAAATCATAGGCGGCGAGGATTGGGAAGCGGCGCTTCGCGGCGGCGTCCTTCGCCGGGTAACTCTTCAAGAGGCGCTGGGCTTCTTTCTCGTATAGATCGAACATTTGGCGAGTGGCCGTGATGTCCGCGAAATCAAAGCTGTAAGCAGAGTGCTGCTCTTCTTCCGCGAGACGCACCTGACCGTATGTGCGGTCTGCGGTCCACCGCAAATCATAAACGCTTTCAACTCCCTGGAGGAATGCGGCGATTCGTTCGAGCCCGTAAGTGAGTTCCACGGAGACGGATTCGAGGTCCACTCCGCCGGACTGCTGAAAGTAAGTGAACTGAGTGATCTCCAAGCCATCCAGCAACACTTGCCACCCAATTCCCCACGCGCCGAGAGTGGGCGATTCCCAGTTGTCTTCCTCAAAGCGGACATCGTGCGCGGCGAGGTCAATGCCGATGGCGCGAAGGCTCTGGAGATAGAGGTCTTGCGCGTTCGCAGGTGTCGGCTTCAAGATGACTTGAAGCTGCGTGTGCTTGTAAAGGCGGTTGGGATTCTCGCCGTAGCGACCGTCGGCGGGCCGACGGCTGGGCTGCACATAGGCGACGCGGTATGGCTCGAGCCCGAGCACGCGAAAGAAAGTTTCCGGGTGCATTGTGCCGGCACCGACTTCGACGTCATACGGCTGTTGCAGCACACATCCGGCATCGGCCCAGAATTTCTGCAACGCAAAAATCAGTTGCTGAAAATCCAGGCCCGCCTTCTTATATTCAAGTGTTACTTTAGATTTCAATTTCGCCTGTTACTAACTTTCTGGTGGAAAGTTTCTTGTCTATTTCGCGCTCGATGATGTTGAGCGAAAACTGAATCACTTTCTTCAACTCCATTTCAACTGGAGGAGTATCCAGAAACTGATCAAGCTTCTCGGCTAGAATTCTTTTGCCGAGCTGGAGCGTTTCTTGTGCCACCAGCTCGCCGCCGATTCGGCAGTCGCTGCAAACCAAGTCTCCGCTGGGCTGCAAATACGCGCCAACATTGCTGAATGCGCGTCCGCAATTCTGGCATCGATCCAGTCCCGGCAACCAGCCCGCAAGACGCGCGCTCCAGAGACCGAAATATGCGAGCGACGCCAGGATCCCCTTCCCCGCTGAAATCGCGCGGGAAACAACCAGCACAAGACGAAAGACCGGGTCCGCCGCTTCGTGCTCCGGCAGAACGGCCTCAACAACTTCGCTGATCAACGCGAACGCGATGCTTCGATCGTAATCGCCCTGGGCCGCATAAAACGATTCCACCAATTCGCACTGGCTGATGCGAACCAGGTCGCGCGTCTCGCGTTCGTAAAACCAGATACGGACGTGCGAAAGAATTTCGAGCGTCGAGCCAAACTGGCTTTTTGTGCGGCGCGCGCCGCGAGCCACGCCGCGCAGGCGCCCGTCGGTCCGCGAAAGAAAACTCACGAGCCGGTCAGCTTCTCCGATCGGAAAACTGCGGAGGACTATGGCCTCAGACTCCTTTAGCGGCATTGAGCTGTCGGCGCGCCGACACCACGCGCAAGGACCGGACGCATCTCATCACGTCATTAGTTCATCGAGTTACAAAAACGTATCAAACTTAATTACCACAGGGGATGCTGCGAAGCAAACGAGAAACGCGCACTCGCGCATTTTTTTTCGATGCAAGTCTGCTTTGCAAAAGGAGCGGAGTTCGCTAGAGTGCGTGCGTGGTTCAGCAGAATGCCAAATCCGCGGACGTGGTGGGCGTGGGAATCAATGCGACCGACACGCTTATCCGGCTGCCGCGATTCCCTACCGTTGATTCCAAGGTGGAGTTTATTTCGAGCACCATTCTGCCGGGCGGACAGGTGGCGTCGGCAATGGTGGCGTGCCAAAAATGGGGACTGCGAACACGCTATGTTGGAAGAATTGGCGATGATTTTGCGGGCGAGCTTCAACGCAAGGAATTTGAGAAGGCGGGAGTGGAAGCACATCTCCAAGTGATTTCGGGCGCGCAGAGTCAAACGGCATTTATTCTTGTGGACGAACCAAGCGGCGAGCGAACGGTTCTATGGAATCGATCAGGGGAGATGGCAATCAGGCCCGCGGACATTCAGCGCGAATGGGTTGTGAACGCGCGGGCGCTCCTTGTGGACGGACATGACACGGAAGCGGCGGCGACAGCGGCGCGATGGGCGCGCGAGGCTGGGATCCCTGTGATCGCCGACCTCGACAATCTCTATCTAGGAGTTGAAGTATTACTTGAGGATGTAGATTTCGTTGTCAGCTCAAAGGAATTCCCTGCCCGGCTTACGGGAGAGAGGGACTTGCTGAAGGCGCTGCCCGCAATTCAAAAGAGATTTGGCAATCGCCTAACAGCCACGACTCTCGGTCGCGATGGAGTGCTTGCCTGGGACGGCGATCGTTTTCACTATCGTCCGGGATACGTCGTGAATACAGTGGACACGACCGGCGCAGGCGACATCTTCCACGGCGCGTTTGTGTATGCGCAACTTGCAGGAATGGGTGCTGATGAGCAGCTTGCCTTTTCATGCGCGGCGGCTGCCTTGAACTGCACAGCATTGGGCGCGCGCGGCGGGATTGCTCCTATTGCGCAGATCCGGGAGCTGATGCGCGGTGGGGCGACCTATCCCCCGCTATTCCCCGCGCGAGAATTCAAAGAATAGACCGAGGCAAATTCGCATAAACTGGAGGCCGGGCAAACAGAATGATTCCGCTGTACGACGACAATCCACGCACCAAACCACCTGTGATCACTGTGCTCTTGATCGCGGTAAACGTCATTTTGTTTCTCTACGAATACTCGCTGGGTCCAAGCGATCAGACCCAATTGATGTACCTGTACGGCATGGTGCCGTCGCATGTGGGAACCGCACTTCAAAGCGGCACTGGACTGGGACTCGCACTGCGCCCCCTATTCACCTCAATGTTCCTGCACAGCGGATGGCTGCACATCATCGGGAACATGTGGTTTCTTTGGATTTTCGGGGACAACACCGAGGATGTGCTCGGCCACTTCGGATATTTGGTTTTCTATCTGGCATGCGGCATTGCGGGCGGGGTTGCGCATACAGTCGCAAATTTGGGCTCGACTCTTCCCGCCGTAGGCGCGAGCGGCGCCATTGCGGGAGTGATGGGCGCGTATCTTGTGCTGTATCCGCGGGCGCGCATTCTGACGCTGGTCCCGCTATTCGTGTTTTTCTTTACCGTACGATTGCCGGCAATCGTGGTGATTGGGATTTGGTTCCTCATTCAATTCTTCAGCGGCGTCGGCTCACTTGGAGCTTCCAATACGGGCGGAGTCGCATTCTGGGCGCATATTGGCGGGTTCGCGGTGGGTGCGATCGTTGGACTTATTGCGAAGCCGAAGGTAATCAGCGTTTCAGAAACCTAGGAAGTCCGAGTAATTCCCTGCTTTGTAATCCAGTTGGCAAGCCATTCGCCTGCTTCGCGTGTGCCGAGCGGGCCGCCGATGTCACGCGTTGTTTGCTTCGCCGCGACAGACGCGCGGACGGCGGCGCGGAGCGTTGCGGCTTCAGCGGGCCAGCCGATGTGATCAAGCATCATCGCCGCGGCAAGCACCGAGGCGATTGGATTCGCCTGATTCTTCCCCGCGATATTCGGCGCGGAACCGTGGACCGGCTCAAAGATGGAAACTTGGCCGGGATGGATGTTCCCCGATGGCGCCATGCCCATGCCGCCTGCGAGCTGCGCGCCGAGGTCGCTGATGATGTCGCCAAAAAGATTGCAGGTGACGATGACCTGGAACTGCGATGGGTCGCGGACGACTTCCATTGCGAGCGTATCGATATAGAGATGTCGGGATTCAACGTCCGCGTATTCCTTGCGGACTTCGGCGAAAACGCGCTGCCAGAGGTCGTGGGCGAAATTAAGCGCGTTCGATTTGTCGCTCATGCAGAGCCTGGTGAGTTTATTGCGACGCACATATTCAAATGCGTGGCGGATGATGCGCTCGACACCCTTGCGCGTGTTGACGTCTTCCTGCAGCGCGATCTCGTCAGGCGTGCCCTTCTTGAAGATGCCGCCGACGCCGACGTAAAGGCCTTCGGTGTTCTCGCGGAAAACTATGAAATTTATGTCACGCGGCCGACGGTCGCGCAGCGGCGTGAGCGCGGCGTCGAGCAGCTCGACGGGGCGGGCGTTGATGTAAAGGTCGAGCTTGAAGCGAAGGCCGAGGAGAATGTCCATGGCGGGCTTGTTCGAGGGGATGCGCGGGTCGCCCAGCGCGCCGAGCAGGACGGCGTCGAATTTCTCGCGGAGCATCTTCTCGCCACCGTCGGGGAGGGTGGTGCCGTCGCGAAGAAAGCGGTCGGCGCCCCAGTCGAGCTCCGTGAATTCGAGCTTGCGGCCGCCGGCTGCGGCGACTGCGCGTAGTGCGCGCGCGGCCTCGGCGATGACTTCCTTGCCGACGCCGTCGCCGGGGAGGAGCGCGATGCGCTTTGAAGAATCTCCAGACATGGCGCGCAAACTAACATGCGTGCGGAGCTACGTCAACGCGGGGAATTAGGGTGAAGACTCACTATTGAAGAATTTCTTTGGCTACCGTGAGCTTTTCGATGCGGTCGAGGCGCGGCACGTAGCCAATGCCGGGGCCTTGCGGGACGCGAATCGTGCCCTGCGGCGTGACTTCCACTTCCGGCTCAATGATGTCTTCCTTCCAGTAGCGGCGGCTGGCGGAGACGTCACCGGGGAGCGTGAAGTTGGCCAGAGTGCTCAGCGCGATGTTATGCGCGCGGCCGATGCCGGATTCGAGCATGCCGCCGCACCAGACGGGGATGCTGTGCTTCTGGCAGAGATCGTGAATTGCGCGGACGCGATTGTGGCCGCCGACGCGGCCGAGCTTGATGTTGATGATGCGGCAGGCGCCGAGCTCGATGGCGGCGCGTGCGTGGCTTTCCTCGTGAATGCATTCATCGAGACAGATGGGCGTTTGCAGGCGGCGTTGAAGCTCGACGTGGCTGAAGATGTCGTCCCAGCCGAGCGGCTGCTCGATCATCATGAGGTGATAGCCCTCGAGTTGCTGAAGGAGCGGCAGGTCGGCGAGCGTGTATGCGGAATTGGCGTCAACCATCAGCCGGATGCGCGGAAAGCGCTCGCGCAACATGCGGACCGGCTCGGCGTCCCAGCCGGGCTTGATTTTGATCTTGATGCGCTGGTAGCCCGCTGCCAGCTCCTTCCCTACCGCTTCCGCGAGGGCATCTAGGCTGGGCTTGATGCCGATGGAGACACCGGTGGGGAGTTCCTGGCGCGTGCCGCCAAGAAGTTTCCAAAGGGGGATGCCCTTCTGCTTGGCCTCGGCATCCCAGATGGCGGATTCGATGGCGCCCTTGGCCATGTTGTGGCCGCGCACGCGTTCGAGCAAACCCCATATTTCATTTGCGGATGCGAATTCGCAATCCTTGAGAATTGGCCAGATGAAGTTCTTCAGGATATTCGCTGCGGTATCGATTGTCTCCGGCGAGTAAAAAGGATTTTCCCCGGCAACACATTCCGCCCAACCGGAAACGCCGTCCACGTCTGCTTCAAGCACCAGGATGCGGCGAAGGGTCGTGGTGCCAAAGCTCGTCTCGAAGGGATGCAGCAGCGGCATCTGGATTTCGCGGAGTGTGACACGGTTTATCCTCATAGTTTGCAGTTGCCTTTAGACAGAGTCCTTCCACGGTTCGAGCATATAGCGCGCGCCATCCGCGCTGATTTCGACGGCCGTTGCCGCGTAGCCTTTGGCGAGCCAGATCTGAAATTGCTCGCGAATCTTGGATTGAATCGACAACGATTTGGCGAGGTCGCTTTGCCGAGGCTCTGGGAGGTCGGCGGGCACAAGGATTTGCGCGCGATTTTGCGCTGGCGCGACTAGGCGCGGCGCCATTGCGCGACCGGCGAGGATTTTCTCCACGCGGGGCGAGGCGAGCCACCATTCAGCGACGAGGCGATCCGTCGGAATGCCGCCGTGCAGAGGGCTCGAAGTGATGCCGTAAACATTCGGCAGATAGCGGCGCGCGATGGCCCCTAGACGCATGAGATTGAAATAAGCGTTCTTCACTTCGAGCGGATCGAATGTCCACTCGACGAGATTGATGCCGCGCGCAAGGGCGTCATCGCGTTGAAAAAGTTTCAGACGGCGGCCGATGCCGCGATCGCGGTAGTCTTCGATGACAGCGGTCATGTGGGAATGGAGGAACGCGCGGCCGTCGCGCCAGCCTGCGATGGCGAGCGTGAAGCCGACCATGCGGTCACCATCGAATGCGCCAAGGGCCTGACCGCCCGTTTCGGCGGCAACCGCGAACATCGGCACGGGAATATCTATGTCGGACTTGCCCCAGACGGCCTGCTGAAGCGCGAAGCAAACCTTGAATTCCTCGATGCCGTGACAATGGCGGACGGAGATTTCGCCAGCTTTGGTGGGAGCCGTCATCGCGCAGCCCGTGCCTTTCCCTGCTCAATCTTGATTTGTGCTGAATTCGTCTCTGCGGACTTTGCATGATTCCATAGAGCATCGAGTTCTGAAGCGTTCATGTCGGCTAGTCTGCGGCCTTCGGCGGCGGCTTGAGTTTCCATTTGCTGGAATCGTTCGATGAATTTCCGGTTGGCCTTCTTCAGCGCAATTTCGGGGTCGAGCTTCAGAAACCGTGCGACGTTCACGGCGGCGAAGAGAATATCGCCCGCCTCGGATTCGATTTCGGCGGCATTGCCTGTGGCGATTGCACGCTGGAGTTCGGAGCTTTCCTCGCGGAGCTTGTCGAGCACGCCGCTGATGTCGGGCCAGTCAAATCCGACGCGCGCGGCGCGCCGTGTGACCTGGTATGCCTCGAGGACGGCGGGAAGCGTGTGTGGGATGCCGTCGAGGAGAGAGGACGGAGCGGATTCGTCAGCACCCTTTGCAGACTTTCCTTCGCTGGACGCGCGCTCCGCGCGGCGCTCTTCGGCCTTGAGCTGCTCCCAATTCTTGAGCACTTGGGCTGCAGTGCCTGCCTTATCCTTGCCGAAGACGTGCGGATGGCGGCGGACCATTTTCGTGTGCACACGCTCGATGACGTCGGAGACATCGAAACGCCCGGCCTGCGAGGCAAGCTGTGAATGGAAGATTATTTGGAGCAGCAGGTCGCCCAGCTCTTCGGCAAACTTATCAGCGTTGCCTGATTCAATCGCGTCGAGAACTTCGTAGGCCTCTTCGATGAGATAAGTGCGCAGTGATTCGTGAGTCTGCTCGCGATCCCAGGGGCAGCCGTTTGTAGCAAGAAGACGCGCCTGGAGGACGACCAAATCATCGAATAGCTTGCCCGCGCGGGCGTTCCTCCGAGTGCTGGCGGCCTTGCCTCCGCTCTTTCGGCGCGAAGGAGATTTGGTTTTGCGTCTCTTTTTCATACTGGACTAGTTTGTGGGTTTTGCCAGGATTTTCACAAGTTCGTAGAGAAACGCCTGGCCCTCGTAAAATGACTGGACGCCCAGCCGCTCATCGCGGCCGTGAAATCGAATGTCGTCGCGATCATAGAAAAACCCCTGAACGCCATAAGTCGGGATCCCAATCACGCGAAGAAACCTTCCGTCTGTCGCGCCCATGACCATCGTCGGAACGGCCGGGACGCCGGGCCACATGCTGTTCGTAACGGTGGTGACGGCATTCAAAACGTCGGGCCGCATCGGGGAGGCCGGGCCCTTGGTCACCTCGGTAAAGATCTTGATGCTGACCTGATCGTCGGCGATGACTTTCTGCAGCGTGCTCTGCACGAATTCGACCGAGTCGTCCGGCAGGACGCGGCAATTCACTGTCGCTGCCGCGAGTTGCGGCAAGGCATTCACCGCGTGCCCGCCTTCGAGCTGCGTTGCGACGCACGTGGTGCGAAGCGTCGCGTTCCACGACGGCACGGCCGCCGCGACGCGTTGCATGGCGTCTTGCGAGCCGTCGCCCGCTTTTGCGAGGTCATCTTTCATGGGACCCGTTTCAATCTTCGCGAGCGCCTTAAAATACGCAGCCGTCACATCGTTCGTTTTCAGCGGGAATCCAAATTTGGAGAGCCGATCGAGGGCTCCCGCGAGATGATAGATTGCATTATCGGCGACAGGGATGGAACTATGGCCGCCCTTGTTATGCACTTCGAGCCGGAAATTGATGACGTACTTCTCGCTTACTTGCAAATTGTTGGAAATTCTCTTGCCGCCCGCCGTTTCGCCATTCCCGCCCTCATTGAGCGCAAACTCGGCGTCAATTAGTTCGCGGTGATTCTTGATTAGCCATTCGACGCCGTTGTAGGGGCCGCCGCCTTCCTCATCCGCCGTGAGCGCGACGATGATGTCGCGATCCGGTTTGAACCCCTCCTGCTTGTACAGGATCAAGTTTGCGATCCACACCGCCGCCTGCGCTTTGTCGTCTCCGGTGCCGCGGCCGTAAAAGAATCCGTCCTTCTCGATGAATTGGAAGGGGTCCATGCTCCAGTCCGCGCGATTCGCTTCCACCACATCCGTGTGCGCGAGCAGCAGGATCGGCTTGCGGACGCCGGTACCGTGGTAGCGGACTACGAGGTTCGCCTTCTGCGGGCTTGCCCCTCCAATGAAAATGTCCGACTCCGGAAATCCCGCGGCGCGCAATCTCTTTGCAGCCGCCTCTGCAACGGGAGTGGTCGAGCCCGTTGTGTACCCAGACCTAATTTCGATGAATTCTTTGTAGATCTCGCGTGCGAGATTTCTTTCGGCCTCCGGGCGCGTTGTTTGTGAATTCGCCGGCGCGGCGAAAAGAAACGAGACGATTGCCGGAACTATGAACAATCCGAGAGCGCGATGCTTTTTCGTGTTTGGCATGGCGGCATTCTTCCACGGGGAAAGTTTTCGCGCAACCCGCCTGTGATGAGGCGTTCGTCGCCTTGTCGCCAGGGCTAGGCGGGTGATAAACTGTCCATTACATCGCGTTCTTAGTGAGTGTGCGACTTCCTGAGGGGCTCCCTTGGCCGAACCGAAGCACGAAGAAACTTTTAAGGTAGTTGACCGCCGCCTGTTCAATGAGTCGGGCGAGATGCGCAAGGATGTGGCCGAACAGACCGAGCGGGAACACGCCGCCGCCGATTTGGCCGCCGCCAAAGCTGCCAAGCAAGCGCCAAAGCAAGTCTTGACCGCATCTGAGACCCCAGCAAGCACAAGCGCCGCTCAGCCAGAACAAGCCGCACCTCAACCATCACTAGGCGCGGAATCGAAATCCGCTGCGAATCCGAACCGCAATTTCCAGATGCTGGTGGACTTCATGGCGCGGAATGCGGCGATGCTGCTCGGCGGATACACCGACCCGCGCACCGGCCAGCCGATGCTTGACCTTGATGGCGCGCGCGAAATGATTGACATGCTCGACGCGCTGCGCGATACCACGCGTGGCAATTTGGCCGCGGAAGACGAGAAGATACTGCTCGAAGTCCTTGGCAGCTTGAAACTTTCTTTCATGGAAATCTCCAAGGCCGCGGCGGCCGCCATGAAGGAAAAGGCGAAGTCGCGTCCCTGACATCCTGTGTCCGCCGCAACCTCCTCCGGCAAAATGCAAATGCAATTGACCGTGCTCGGTTCGGGCACTTCGATGGGAGTGCCAACACTCGCCTGCCCCTGCCGCGTGTGCCAATCCACGGACCCGCTCGACAAGCGCACCCGACCTTCGGTGCTGCTCTCGCGCGACGGACACAATGTGGTGATTGATACCAGCCCGGATTTTCGCGCGCAGGCGTTGCGCGAAGGTGTCCAGCGGCTCGACGCGATTGTTTTTACGCACGGCCACGCCGACCACATCCTCGGCTTCGACGACATCCGGCCGTTTAACATGCGGCAAAGAACGCAGCTCCCCGTGTACGCGGCGCCCGACACAATCGAAACCCTGCGAAGAACTTTCGCCTATGCTTTCGACAGCAAGCCCGCACAAAGCACGATCCCCGAAGTGATTTTGCATCCGATTTCCGGCGCGTTTGAGCTGCTTGGTGCGCAAATTATGCCCGTTACCCTTGATCACGGTGGTACGCCCGTCCTCGGCTTCCGAATTGGCAGCGCGGCCTATTTAACCGACTTCAGCCGGCTGCCTGAGCAGTCGAAGGCGCTGGTGCGGGGGCTGGACGACCTGGTGATGGACGCTCTGCGGGACACGGCGCATCCGATGCACCTGACGGTGGAGCAGGCGCTCGAAATCGTGAAAGAATTGGCGCCGCGCCGCGCGTGGTTCACGCACATATCGCACGAACTGCCGCACAAGGCGACGAACGAGCGGCTTTGCAAGGCCGGATTCCCGCATGTGCAGCTTGCCTACGATGGCTTGCGAATCGAGGTAACGGTCTGATGGAGGACTACCTCTGATGCCTCTCCGGGTTGCGAGATCGCTTGCCGAATGGCCGCGCGCTGTGGACGGCAGCCGGCGCGCGGTGGTGTCCGTCGGCAACTTTGATGGATTGCACGTCGGCCACCAGCGGATTCTTGGCGCGGTCGTTGAACGTGCGCGCCGCGAGGGCGCGATTGCCGCGGCGATTACGTTTGATCCTCACCCAATGAAGGTCTTGCGCCCGGAAAGCGCCCCGCCCTTGATAATGACATTGAATGACCGCCTTGCTGGATTTGAGCGACTGGGATTGGATGCAGCGCTTGTTCTCCCTTTTGACGAGACCCTCGCGAAACTCCCTGCCGAAGAATTTGTAAAGGTGGTGCTCGTTGAGACGGTGCGAGTCTGCAGCGTCCTGGTCGGCGCGAATTTCCGCTATGGACACCAGCAGGCGGGAGACGTCGCGCTTCTTCAGGAACTTGGCAGCCGAAATAATTTCACCGTTGAAATTGCTCCAGCGGCCGAAGTGAACGGAACTGTTGTATCGAGTTCGGCGATCCGGCGTGCGGTCGCGGAAGGGCGAGTTGAAGAGGCAGCGGCGCTTCTTGGGCATCCGTTCGCGCTGTCCGGCGCTGTAGCAGCCGGAGAGGGCCGCGGCGGAAAGATCCTGTTCCCAACGCTCAACTTGAAGCCAGACCAAGAGCTGCTGCCGATGAAAGGCGTCTATGTGACGCAGTGCGTGATTGAGGGAATGACTCTGACGTCGGTCACAAATGTCGGCACACGACCGACTTTTGACGGAAGCTCTCTCTCCATTGAAACCTTTGTGCTCGACCAACAGATTTCAACCCCACGCGAAAAGATTGAGATTCACTTCCGCAAACGACTCCGGAATGAAATGAAATTCCCCACACCGGAGGATCTCCGCGCTCAAATTGAGCGGGACATTCAAGAAGCGAGAGAGTTCCTTAAGTCGAGCGCGCCAGCAAGCAAGCCTTGACGCCTAACTACTGAGATAGCTTAGGTTTACGACGGACGATAGTTGTGTGCCCGGACCCCCCTTTCCCTCTTTAGGTGTCCGATAACTTCAACCTCCCAGAGTTATGTTGACTTCCGTGCGCTTCCAGACCACACACGAGGATTTAAGGGGCTGACATCGAGGATTGAATGAGAGCTGAAGGCAGTGGACTCAGGCAAACAGGGGAACGAGACTACGGCTTGCAATCTGCGCAATAGCCGCCGATTTCCGTCCGGGTGACGGTTATCTTGATCTGGCAGTCCTGCTCGATTTGACGCTTCATCTGCTCGAAGAGGCGGCTCTCCACTTCCCTGACCTTCCCGCAGCGCAGGCAAGCAACGTGGATGTGGTCTCGAGGGCCGTGGCTTTCGTAGAAATGTTGCTCACCGTGGATGTGCAGAAGGTCGAGCTCGTCAATCAGCCCCATTTTCTTGAGCATATCAATCGTGCGGTAAACTGTGACGCGGTGAATTTGCGAGTCAATGCGCTGCGCGCGTTCGAGGATGGCGCCGGCATCGAGGTGGCGCTCCGCGCTGTCCATCACCTGAAGCAAGACGCGGCGCTGGCGGGTAAGCCGGACTCCGCGCTTGGAAAGAGCGGCTTGCAGGCGGCCGGGTGCGGCATGAGCGTTGATGCGCTCACCGCTGGAAACGCGCTGGACGTGATGTGAATGGGGAGAAGCCATGTGCAAACTCGAGGGCCTATATCAAAGCCCCTATTGATGCACAAAAAAGCGTAAAACGTCATTGTACATGACGACGGCAAAGATGAGTAAGATGAAGACAAAGCCAACCTGGATGAAACGCTCTTTCGTTTTCAAACTTAGATCATGGCGAAGTAAGCCTTCAATTCCAAGCATCAGAATGTGACCACCGTCGAGGATTGGAATGGGCAGAAGATTCAAGACCGCAAGATTCAGGCTAATCAATGCCATCAAACGGCTGAGATTGCCTAACCCGTGCCTGGCGGCGCGCCCCGATATCGTGACAATTCCAAGGGGTCCAAGGAATTCTTTTGGCGACGCCTTGCCCACAAACAACTGACCGACGATCACCATGAATTGCTGACTGAAACGGGCGCTGTACCAGAGTGAGAACTTAATAGAATCCAGGGCTCCCTTTTCCACTGTGTGCTGATCAGCTTTCTGGATTGGCAAGATACCGATCGACCAGCGAAGTCCGTGTCCATCCCCGAAGTCATGTTTAACCGGGCGAACTGAGATCAATTCAGGGTGCCCGTTGCGAAGAATTCCAATCTGCATAGGGCGGTCTTCATGACGCTCGACTGCTTGAGTGAATTGGACAAAGCTCTCAATGCGCTCGCCATCCACCGAAACAATCTGGTCGGCTGGCCGGAGCCCTGCTCTCGCCGCGGGCATATCCGCGGTTAGCGAATCCACAACAGTTCGTTCCGCCGGGTAACCGAACATCTCCCCCGCATTAAATGTTGCGCGCACCGATGTGGTGATCAACTGACCCTGGCGTTCAATCGTTACTGGAATCTGGACGTTCGGAGCCGAAAGCTCGGTCTCCCACCCAGCGCGCTCCCAAGTTGGATTCTCAGCTCCATTGATCGAAACAAGAGTATCCCCCGGCTGGATCCCAGCCTTGTCCGCGGGAGAGGCTTTACTGACGCCAGCGACGACAATTGGCTTGTCGGAATAGACAGGTTGCTGAGTGGAGCCGCCAAAAATAACTGCAAACATGATAATCGCCAGAATGCAATTCATAGCTGGGCCGGCAAGTGCAATGAGCATCCGCTGCCACCGCGGCTTGGAGAGAAACTCGTCGGGAGCACCGGCGCGCTCTTCGGAGGGGTTGTCGCCGGCCATGCGGACGTATCCGCCAAATGGCAACGCACTGATGCGATAGTCCGTGGGGCCGCGCTTGAAACCAAGAAGGCGCGGGCCGAAGCCAAAGGAAAAGACATCCACGCGCACGCCGAAATATCGCGCAACAAGAAAGTGGCCAAGCTCGTGAATTACCACGATCAGCCCTAGCGCAAAAATCGCGGCGAGGATGTACCCGGTACTGCTCAATGAACTTAAGATGTGACCCACAATTCCCCGTCCCTTTCAATCCAAACGCTGTGTGTTGACAAATTCTATGCGGCGCGATCCAACTTGCCGATTTCCTCAGTGGCGAGTCGGCGCGCTTCCGCATCCGCCAACAGAATGTCTTCGATGCTCTTCGGCTTGGACCGTGGCATGCGGCCGAGTACTTCTTCTATGACGCGCGGAATGCCGCCAAATTTCATCTGTCCAGCCAGAAAAGCCGCCACAGCCACCTCGTCGGCGGCATTCAGCGCCGCCGGTAATGCACCGCCTCGGCGCAAGGCTTCCCGCGCAAGCTTCAGGCACGGGAAACGACGTGAGGACACCTTTTCAAAATCCAGGCGCCGGAGGCTCCCCCAATCGAGCATCACTTCCTTAGATTCAATCCGCTCGGGATAGGTTAGCGCATATTGAATGGGCATGCGCATATCCGTGGGCCCAAGCTGTGCGAGAACCGAACTGTCCACGAATTCCACCATGGAGTGAATCGTGGACTGCGGATGAATCACAACCTCGATTTTCTCAAGAGGCATGCCGAAAAGCCAATGTGCCTCAATCACCTCGAATCCCTTGTTGACGAGCGTCGCCGAATCAATCGTGATGCGCTGACCCATCTTCCAGTTTGGATGTGCGAGAGCCTGCTCAGGTGTCGCGGAGGCGATCTCGGCAAGAGGGGTTTTGCGGAACGGGCCGCCGGAGGCAGTCAGAACAAGACGGCGGACTTCGCCGTGAGTCCCAGCACGAAGGCACTGATGGACGGCGTTGTGCTCGCTATCCACAGGCAGGATTTCGACTCCCGCCTTTCTCGCGGCTGCCATTACGATTTCTCCAGCCGCCACGAGCACTTCCTTGTTGGAGAGGGCGACCTGCTTGCCCGCGACGATTGCCGCGTAAGTTGCTTCCAGTCCGACGACTCCGACCGCTGCGGAGACGACAACTTGAGCATCCGGATGAGTTGCAACCGCGCGATTGCCTGCGGGGCCGGATTGAATATCGGGAATCGGATTGACGCCCACAGCTTGGAGTCGCGACGCGAGCTCGGAAGCCTTCGCGAAATCCGCGACGGAGACGAGGCTGGGTTTGTGCTGCCGGACTTGCCCCACAAGTTCATCGAGGTTTGACCCAGCGGCCAAGGCTACGACTTGCAGGCGGTCAGGTAGAGATTCAACCACCTTCAGGCACTGGCGGCCAATGGAGCCTGTGGATCCGAGTATGGCGATTCGTTTCATATGAAATTGGCGCGGCACCTGCCAGCAGCCGCGGAAAAACCTTTCACCGGCCGGCAGAGAGCCAAGTGAAATAGTACCAAACGACAGGCGCGGCAAGAATCAGCGCGTCAATGCGGTCAAGCATTCCTCCATGGCCGGGAAGGATCGTACCGGACTCCTTGATTCCGGCGCTTCGTTTATAGGACGATTCGAGGAGATCGCCTCCCTGCCCCGCAATGTTCGCGAGAACAGCCATGCCGATCAAATGGCGGAGTGGAATGTCGAGCCATTGCTGCACAACAAGCGCGACAATCACGGAACCCGCAAGGTTTCCTAAAGCGCCCTCCCAGGTTTTTCTCGGGCTCAAGTGCGGCGCCATCGGGTGGCGTCCAATATTGCGGCCTACAAAGTAAGCCATGGTATCGCCCGCCCAAACGAGAAGCAGGGTGAAAAGGAGCAGTTGCTTGCCGACTCGAGGCGCTCCGTGGATGCGAATTACCGTGGAGAACGGAAGTACAAAGAAAATCAACGCCGCGGCGCTAACGGCAAGCCCGCCGAAAGCTTCCACGACGGGCTGCCGGCCAAACAGCACAATCACAGTGGCGCCCAAAACAAAGACAATCAGAATCCATTCGATGCTGGCGGAACTGATTGCGTCCGAAGCGCGAACGAGGCGCAATCCCCCAGAGAGGGAAATCGTCTGCTCGGCGGAGGTCAACCACTGTGCAAAGAAAACTGCCAGTGCGCAAAGGCCAGTCCAAATTCTGTGGCCATGCATGCCGACGCGGTCGCCCAGCGAAAACAACTCAAGCAATCCGATGAGCATGACAGCTGCTGCCACCACGGCAACGACGGACGTGTGCGCAAACCAGACAATCGCCCCAAAAAAGGGGATCAGAATGGCGGCTGTGAGAATGCGCTTGAAAGTCATTGGCCAAGTGGGCGGGAAAAAAGCCCGGGCAAATGTATCACGACGGGAATTGTCACGGGGCGGGATTGGCGCGGCGCATCAAGCAGTTTGCCGCGTGGGTGGAGCATTCAATCCGCCATAGCGGCGCTCACGCTTCTGGAATTCCATGAGCGCCTCGAGCAGCCGCAGGCGATTGAAATCGGGCCAAAGCGTTTCCGTTACATAGATTTCGGCATACGCGATTTGCCACAGCAAGAAATTGCTGACGCGCATCTCGCCGCTCGTTCGGATGAGGAGGTCTGGGTCCGGCATCCCCGCGGTGTATAGATGCTCGGAGACCATTTTTTCATCCACGGGCGGAAACGTCGCCCCATTATTCCGGACGTGGTCGAGAATCGAATTGAAAGCGTCAACCAATTCCGCTCTGCCGCCATAGTTCAGAGCCACGGCAAGCCTCATCCCGGAATTATTCGCAGTGATGTCCATCGCTTCTTGCACGTCCTTGCGGACGGCATCCGGCAAATGGTCGAGACGTCCAATCACAGTCATGCGTATATTGTTGCGATGGATTTCCGGCAATTCCTTGCGGAGATATTCCCTCAGAAGGCGCATCAGAAAATCAATTTCGGTCTTTGGGCGTCGCCAGTTCTCCAGGGAGAAGGCGTAAAGTGTGAGAGCCTGGATGCCGAGGCGCGCGCAACTCTCAATCACCTGTCGTGCGGAGGTAACGCCGGCTCGGTGTCCCGCGATGCGCGGCAGATGTCGGCGCTGCGCCCAGCGGCCATTGCCGTCCATGATGATCGCGATGTGCTGGGGAAAGCGGGATGTATCGAGTTGCTCCAGCAAGCGAGCCTCGTCACGCTGCTTGGTCTTGAGGAGTTCGATTGCCTTCACAGGAGCCACGTCGCGGTCACCCTCTTTGCCGGACAAAGTTAACACAGGCCCCGAGGGCGCGCAATGGAGGCGGCGGCCCTTCTATCCGCCAAAGCAACGTCATATCCCGGGTACGCCGCCCAATTTGTTTGGGAAAATGGATGCAAAAACGAGAATGATCGTCAGGATAATCATCGCGATGCTGGTCACCCACGCAATCACATTGAACGTGGCTGAATTCACGCGGTCGCCCAAAAGATCGCGCCGGCTGGCAAGGAGAACGAGGAAGATTATAACGACGGGAAGCCAGATGCCGTTGGCAACCTGGGAGTACACAAGCATCTTGAACAGATGGGCCTGCGGAATAATTAGAACGACTCCCGCTCCAACCACGATCAATACCGTGTAGAGCCAGTAGAAAATCGGCGCCTCACTGAATTTGTGGTCAACACCGGCCTCAAATCCCAGCCCTTCACAAACAACGTGGGCGGTTGAAAGGGGCAGGACACTCGCAGCGAATACGGAAGCATTCAGCAAGCCGAATGCAAAGACAATCGCCGCGGCCTTGCCGGCCAAAGGCAACAGCGCCGCCGCAGCCTCTCCCGCATCTTTAATTTCAAAATGACCTGACGCATGAAGAGTAGCCGCTGTGCAAACCATGATGAAAAACACAACGATCATGCAGGTGATCGTGCCAATCAGCACATCCATGCGCGCCTGCTTGTATTGCTTGGGGCCAACGCGTTTTTCAACGAAGCCTGCCTGCAAATAAAAGAATTGCCATGGAGCAATGGTTGTTCCTATAAGCGCGGTCAACATCAAGAGGTAGGAAGCATTGAATTGGAAGTTTGGAGTTACGGTGCTCTTGGCGGCCAGGAGCCAGTCCGGGTGAGCAAGGAACGCAGAGACTCCATACATCCCATACATGGCAACCGCGATCAGAAAGACGATTTCGACTACCCTGTAAGTCCCGACCACGACAAGGAGCCATACTAGGAGGGCGGCGACAGGGACCAAAACGTATTGACTGATTCCGAGAATTCTTCCTGCCTGGGAAACGCCAATGAATTCCGCGACGACGTTGCACATGTCAACCAGGAATCCCATTACCACAACGAAAAATGTAGGGCGGAATCCGAACTCCTCCCGGATGAGATCCGAGAGTCCTTTGCCGGTGACCACTCCAAGCCGCGCGCACATTTCCTCCGTGACGTAAAGCGCGATGGTCATGGGAATCAGCGCCCAGAGAAGCGCGTAGCCGTATTTCGCGCCAGCGCTGGAGTAAACGCCGATTCCCCCGGCGTCGTTGTCCACGTTGGAGGTAATTACGCCGGGGCCGAAAATGGCAAGTAGGAGAAAGATCCGGCGTTTCAAATGACGCGAACGGCGATACCAGGAGTTCTTGCTGCTGCTCCAGGCTTCCATCCGCGATTTGAGTGCGACCCAGTCCATCGTTCTTTTCCCGGCCTATACTTTTGCAACCAGCTTTGTCACAACGTCGTCAACGGTGATGGCCCCGATGGGCAAACCGTTGTCGTCCACGACCGCGAGGATGCGCAGGTTGTATTTGTCGAAGAGCTCGAAGACTTCTTTTTCATTTTCATCGGGCTTTATGGAGACAACGGGCTCCGACTTCAGGGACGACATTGGCTGACCGCCTTGCGCGAGCAGGAGACGGCCCAAGACCACGAGACCCGAGAACTTCGCTTCCGGGTCCACAAGGAAGACCGCGTCAAGCTGCTCCGTGTCCACATCATTTGACCGAATCCAGTCAATCACTTCCTCGCGCGAAGCCGATTCACTCACAAAAATAAACTGTGTGTTCATCATGCCGCCCGCGGAGTTCTCGTCGAACTTCAGCAATGCGCGGACGTCTCGCGCCCCCGCCTGAGGCATCTCCGCAAGAAGCCCTCTTGAGGTTTCCGGTGGCAGGTCCGCGAGCAGGTCAGCGGCCTGGTCGGGTTGCATCTCCTCGATGATGTCGGCGGCCTTTTCGGGGTCGAGTTTTTCAACGATCTGACCGCGCAGCCTGTGATCGAGTTCCGCGAGGGTTTCAGCGGCAGTCTCTTCGTCGAGCGAGTCGATGATGGACTGGCGTTCTTCCGTCGATAGGTCTTCCAAAATGTCCGCGAGGTCGGCAGGGTGAAGGTTCGCAAGCTTTTGATGTGAGACGCGCAGTTTGATGCGCCGCAGTGGATCGGGCTCGATGAGGTTGACGAATTCCCAGAGAATAGTGCGTGTGGGCAATTTGCCCTGAATCCGTCGAATCACCGAGGGCGATGCTACACCCTGCAAAAGGCGGCCCACGGCGCCCGTGAGACCAACATCTGCCTGGCTTACTCGAAGCTCGACGCTTCCATTTGTGCGGTGCTCCGTCAAGTTGAGGTCGTTGACGCGCACGACCTTGCGCCCATTCGTGTCAATAATCTGCTGGTCGAGGAGATCTTTCTGGATGGCGAGCCAGGCTTCATTCGGGCGATATTCCTCGAGAGCCTTTTCGCCGACGTTCAGGCGCACGCTTCCCGGAGCGACGGATGCCACCTGATCATATCGCGCGACAAGCGGCTGATACTTCCCGCGCCCGAGCAGGAAATGGGCGACGCGGTTTGGCTGGTCTGCGGGCTCGATGAATAGCTCGCGCACGCGTCCAACAAAATTTCCCTGCGCGTCATAAGCTTCTGCGCCGAGCAGTTCCGTTGCGTGTAGCATCGCTCACCTCCCTTCCCGGAATTGATCCCCGAATTCGACTGATCATTTGCCGTTGGAAATCTGCGCGTCCGTGCACAAAAAACCCGCGTCCGGGACACGAACCGGGCCGCGGGTGGAAATGTTCCCCGCTCGTGCGGCCTCTACTCCGGTCGTACTCCCTCAATGCCGGGTGGCCCCGGACGGAAAAATCCATGGCCCTGGGCTTCGGCTTGGCCGAGGATCAACACAAACGAGTCGTCCAATGACTGGAGGGCAAACCCACTCCCGACGAGGCTCGGTGGGGGCTCCAGTTCCTCAGTGTGGCTCATTCGAGCAAACCATCCTCAGTTTCGTAGTTAAATGCAGATGCAGACTTTGTCAAGCAAAGAATGCGGGTTTCTGAAGATTTTTTCCGGATGCGGGTCGAGTCACACTGTATGAATGCGATTCACTTCTGAAACATCATGTCTGGAATGCCCGCGACAATGCCGGGGGCGAGTTGCGGGACAATGATTCCGCCTTTGCGGCATTGCTCGATATGCAGGAACAGGTAGTCCTTCGTTATGTAGTCACTGGGCGTGAATCCAAGCTCGCGCGCCGCGCGATCAATCGCGGCAGTAGGACCCTCAAGTTCAAGAAAAACGCCGACCGGAGTTTCATCGAGGTCCAACTGCAATCCCGCGGCCCAGCGTGCGGAAGCGGGGAGCGAAAACGCCGTCCGAAACTTCTCGTAGCGAAACCAGCCGCGGAGACCCAGTGATTCCAGAATGCGATGCATCGCCTCCGCATCAGCAACGACCACCTCATATTCTTCGCGGATCTTGAAGTGACCTTTTGCCGGCCCTTCTGCGGGGCCTTTGTAGGTGAGCACTGCGCGGGACGCTGCTTTGCTGCCTCGCGCGGCGGGCGATTCGACGCGCAACCGAAGCAATTGTCCGTGACGCGCGAAGCCGCCCTGCGGCGTATCGAAGAGAATGTTCAGCTCGTGGAAGCGGCCGTCTTTGCCTGCGGCGGCATGGCGCACGGGCTTTGCGCCGATCTTCGCAAGCATCTTGCGCGCCGAAGCGGCATCGCGCATTCGGAGCTTCACTTCAATTTCTTTGGGGATGGAGCTGCCCTCCGGTAAAGTGTTGTGCAAACATCCGCCAGCCGCCCTAGTATAATGCGTTGGCGCGTCCCATCGCGAAATCATGTCTGAGCCGACCACACCGCTGATGCGGCAGTATCACTCGATTAAGACTCGCTACCCGCACGCGCTGGTGCTGTTCCGGCTGGGCGATTTCTACGAACTCTTCCACGAAGACGCCATCGTTGCGTCCCGCGAACTGCAAATCACGCTGACGTCTCGAAACCGCGAGCGCGGAAAACCCATACCCATGTGTGGAGTCCCCTACCACGCCGCAGAAAATTACGTCGCGCGCCTGATCCGCGCGGGCTACAAGGTCGCGCTGTGCGACCAAATGGAGAAGCCCGGCCCGGGAACGAAACTCGTGCGGCGGGAGGTGACGCGCGTTGTCACTCCGGGCACGGCGGTGGACTCACATCTGCTGGAACCGCGCGAGAACAATTTTCTTGCCGCTGTCGCGTATTCCCAGCGCGGCGGGCGGGTGGGTCTCGCGTGGGTGGACATTTCGACCGGAGAATTCAGCGCCACCGAATTTGGCGGCGCCGCTTTGGAAGAAAAACTTCGCGACGAAATTCAGCTCTTGCGCCCACGCGAAATACTTTTGGAACGCGTAACCGGTCTTTTCGCGGAATCTGACACCACGGGCCCGGGTGCGCGGTTCGCCCAAAGAATGGAGGTTCGGGAAGGCGCGATCACGAGGCTCGAAGACTGGATCTTCAATCACGAATACGGTGAACGGACGCTGACGGAACAATTTGGGATTGCCGGACTGGATGGATTTGGGCTGACGGACCATCCCTCCGCGGCGACCGCAGCCGGAGCAATTGTTCATTACTTGCGCGAAACCTCAGCGGCAGGAAACGGCAATGGCGCCGGCCACGCTCTTCAACATTTGGATCGCGTGCGTTTCTACGAGCAGCAGGAAGCGCTGGGGCTCGACAGCGTCTCGGTGCGCAATCTCGAGCTGGTAGCGCCACTTTTCCCCGATGATGCGTCATCCGGGAAGGCCGTGACGCTTCTTGCAGCGCTCGATGAAACCGCCACGGGGATGGGCGCGCGGCTGCTGCGATCGTGGGTTGCGCGACCGCAGGTTGATGTGGATGAGATCGAAGCGCGCCTTGACGCCGTCGCCGAGTTGAAATCGCATACCGTTCTTCGCGAAGAGATTCGCGAGACGATGCGAGGCATACAGGACCTCGAACGCCTCACCAGCCGAATTACTGTCGGGCTTGCGACTCCGCGTGATCTCGTTGCGCTGCGGACATCTCTTGGGCGAGTCCCACTGGCCCGCGGATTCCTTGCCAATTGCACTAGCGCACGGCTGGCGGCACTCCGCGAACAAATGGACGAGTTGGGCGATGTCGCGACAAAAATTGAGGCCACGATTGCCGAGGACCCGCCAGCTCTTGCAAACGATCCCGGCGTGATTCGGCGCGGCTTTCATAAAGAGCTCGACGATTTGCGCGACCTAGGCCAACGCGGACGCCAGTTTATCGCCGCGATGGAAGAGCGTGAACGCAAGCGCACCGGTATCAATTCACTCAAGATCCGCTACAACCAGGTATTCGGCTTCTACATTGAGATCTCCCGCGCGAATATGCACCTCGCGCCCGCCGATTACGACCGCAAGCAAACGCTCGCGAATGCCGAGCGGTTTACTTCGCCGGAATTGAAAGAGTACGAGCGAAAGGTGCTGGAAGCCGACGGGCAAATCGCGGAGGTCGAACGGCGGCTCTTCGCCGAGTTGCGTGAATGGATCGCCGCGCAAGCGCCGCGTCTGCGAAAAACTGCGACGGCAATCGCTCAACTTGATGTGCTCGTGAACTTCGCGCGGCTCGCCGCGAGCCGGAACTATGCGAGGCCGGAATTTACCGAGGAGGGAGAACTCGTCGTCATCGGGGGACGCCATCCCGTGATCGAGCAATTGCTTGAGCAGCGTGGCGAGCGATTCGTCCCCAATGACATTTATTTAAACGACTCGTCGCAGCAGATCCTGCTGATTACCGGCCCGAACATGGGTGGAAAATCCACCTATCTTCGACAGGCGGCGCTGATCATCATCATGGCGCAGATGGGATCGTTCGTTCCCGCAACGCAGGCAAAACTTCCCATCACAGACCGGATCTTCACGCGTATCGGAGCCTCGGACAATTTAGCCCGGGGGCGCTCGACATTTCTTGTGGAAATGAACGAGGTTGCAGCCATCTTGAATACGGCAACGTCTTCGAGCCTCGTTGTGCTCGACGAAGTAGGGCGCGGGACGGCGACTTTCGACGGATTGAGCATCGCCTGGGCGGTTGTGGAGCACTTGCAGTCGGAAACAAAGGCGCGGACTTTGTTCGCGACGCACTACCATGAACTCACGGAGCTTGCTGAGCTTCTCCCGGGCGTAAAGAATGTCCATGTCGCGGTGAGTGAGACGCCCGCTGGAATCGTTTTCTTGAAGCACGTGGAAGCGGGCAGCGCGAACCGCAGCTACGGAATTGAAGTGGCGCGGCTGGCGGGACTTCCGCGCAGCGTCATCGAGCGGGCGCGCGAAATCCTCAGCCGTCATGAAAGCAGCGAGCACGAACTGACGGAGCAGCTTACTCCCGGGGCAGGCCACGGTACTGAACACGGGACTCGTCCAGCGCAGGAGACGATGTTCACTCCGATTGACCGAGAGATCCTGGAAGCCCTTCGCGCCGCCGACGTGGACAATCTCAAGCCGATTGACGCACTAAATCTAATCGCGCGTTTGAAAAAACAAATCACATGAAACGCCGCCGCTCGGAAAAGCCGATGCTCGTCCTGGGGCTGATGTCCGGCACGTCGGCAGATGGCATTGACGTCGCGCTTGCGCGAATCTCCGGCGCGCCACCGAAACTCAATTCCCTCTTGGTGAATCACGCTGCGATTCCCTTCCCGCCCAAGGTACGCGAGGCAGTTCTTCGCATTGCTGGAGGCGTTTCCACAACGACCGAAGAGTTGAGCCAACTCAACTTTTTGCTCGGAGAATTGTTTGCCGAGGCGGCGATCAAAGCCTGCCGCAGGTTTCGAGTTCCCCTCGCGCGCATTTCATTGATCGGCTCACATGGTCAGACCGTTTTTCACCAAGGGAAACCCAGTCGCGCTTTGGGCGTGCGCAAAATCGCGTCAACGCTGCAAATTGGTGAGCCTGCGGTAGTCGCGGCACGCACGGGGATAACTACGGTCGCTGATTTTCGTCCAGCGGATATGGCGGTAGGCGGACAGGGCGCGCCGCTCGTGCCATTCGTGGATTACTTGCTTTATCGCCACCCGAGAATCGGCCGCGTGGCGCTCAATATTGGAGGGATTGCAAATGTAACCGTAATCCCCGGTGGTGCCAGGCCAAGAGACGTTTTCGCGTTCGATACCGGCCCCGGGAACATGGTCATTGACGCTCTTGTCCACCACTACACAACTGGGCGAAAAGAGTTTGACCGCAACGCTGAGATCGCTGCAAGCGGACACGTCGTACCCGAACTTGTCAATTCCTTGCTCAAGGAACCCTATTTTCTCAAGCCCCCTCCAAAATCGGCCGGACGCGAGCAGTTCGGAGAATCTTACGCGCAACGATTCATCTCCTGGAGGCGAGGCAATCGAACGCAGCCCGCGGATTTAATCCGCACGGCAACCGCGCTGACCTCCCTTTCCATTGTTGACGCCTGGCACCGATTCATCGCGCCGCGTGCAAACATCGGTCAACTAATTGTTGCGGGCGGCGGATCGCACAATCCGCTTTTGATGGCTCAACTCTCCGCGTCACTCGCAGGCGTTGAGGTTCTCCCCTCGAGCGCTTTGGGCGTTCCGGAGGACGCGAAGGAGGCGTTTGCTTTCGCAATCCTCGCGTATGAAACAATTCATGGTCGCGCCGCAAATCTCCCCTCAGCCACGGGCGCGCGGCGCGGCGCCATTCTTGGCAAGGTCTGCTATGCGCCGCCAAAGTAAATTCCTCGCTACTGTCCTTTGTGTGATTGCGCTCGCCGCGCCCGCGCTCTTCGCGTCGGGCTGCAATCATCCATCCGCTGAACCTCCCGGCACGGTCACATTTCTCATCGAGACCATGCCCGCGAATCTCGACCCCCGCCTCGGCACCGATGCCCGTTCGCAGCAGCTCGATGGCCTCATGTTCAGCAGTCTTCTCGAACATGACTCCACAATGAATCTCCGCGGCGATCTCGCCGAACGATGGGAGTCGCCCGACACGCGAACCTATGTTGTTCATCTGCGCTCGGGTGTCAAATTTCACGATGGCCGCACGCTTACTTCCGCGGACGTCAAATTTACTTTCGATTCCATCATGTCCGGCGTTCGCAGCCCATCCGGCATTTTGCAAAGTCCGAAGCGCGGCGCCTTTCGCGCAGTGCAGTCCATTGAAGCGCCGGACCCTCAGACAGTTATCTTTCACCTTTCAGAACCGAACGCGGCGTTCCCATGGAGCCTGGTGCGCCCCGCCGTCGGCATTGTGCCCAACGGATCCGGTGCCGAACTTTCTCAGCATCCGATCGGCAGCGGGCCACTAAAATTTGTAAGCGCGCAGCAGGATGAAGATGTCGTGCTGGAGCGCAACCCGTTCTATTTCCGCGACGCTGCAAAAATCCAACGCGCGCGGTTCCGCGTTGTCCCCGATTCCGTTGTGCGCGCGCTCGAATTGCGCAAAGGCACCGCGGACGTGGAGTTGAATTCACTCACGCCGGATATGATTCCCGTGCTGGCCGCGCAAAAAGATCTCGCCGTGACGGAGGAGCCCGGCACACTTTTCTCCTACATCTCATTCAATTGTGAAGATGCAATTCTCCGCAACCCGGAAATCCGCCGCGCGCTTGCTTTTGCCACCGACCGCGCTACGCTCGCGCGCACATTAATGCGCGGCCAGGCGCGAGTTGCCGACGGCCCGCTGCCCCCAAACAATTGGGCCGTCGAGCCAAATCTTCCCAAGTATGGTTATGACCCCGCAAAGGCCGAAGCGATTCTCGAACAGGCCGGCTTTCCCCGAAGAGGCAACTCGCCAAATGGCATGAGGCTGCGCCTGACGTTGAAATCTTCTACCGATCCACTCACGCGCCTTCTCGGAGAAGTCTTGCAGGACGAATGGCGCCGCGTCGGGATTGACCTCGAGCTGCGGTCCAACGAATTCGCCACGTTTTATGCGGATATTACTCGCGGGAATTTTCAACTTTACACGCTGCGGTGGGTGGGCGCGAATAACGATCCTGACTTTTTCGAGTATGCCTTCGGCTCAAAAAAGATTCCGCCTGCAGGCGCGAATCGCGGACGGTACAGAAATCCAGAACTCGATACGCTTGTGGAGCGCGCGCGGCTCGAACCCGATCGCGACAAGCGCCGCGCGATTTACAGCGAAGTTCAACAAATCATCGCTCGAGACCTGCCTTACCTTCCGCTGTGGTTCCAGGACAACATCTCCGTTCACCGCCGCCGCGTGGAAGACGTGCATCTGGGTGCGGGCGGTGACTATGAGTTCATCGCCGCTGTGACGCTCCACTGACTCATCGGAAATACTTCAGGATTCCAGCGCGGAACGGATGTCTGCTTCCGTGACGATTCCTTCGCGGATCATGTGCCAGCGTTCACCGCGCAAATCCACGATGGTAGAGGCAAGCGTGGCGCCGGTCTCCCCGGCGTCGAGAATCAGCGGCAGGCGTTCGCCCAATTGTTTCACCAATTGGTCGGCGTTCGTGCAAGCGGGAAAACCGGAAATATTCGCGCTTGTGCCCGTGACGGGGCCTTCCAGAAGTTCAATCAATGCGCGAACGAGTTTGGAATTGGACCAGCGGAGCGCAACGCGGCCCGTATTCGCCGTAACTTTCAGAGGAATGCGGTTTGAGGCGTCCACAAGAAGGGTGAGCGCCCCGGGCCAGAACCTTCTGGCAAGTTTCAGAAAATTGTCAGGGATCTCGCGAGAGAGAGATCTCGCCTGCTCAATGGAATTCACTAAAATGGGGAGCGCCCGCGTTTCCGGGCGGCCCTTCACGCGATAGATTTCACCGACCGCCGCTAGGTTAAACGGATCCGCCGCAAGTCCGTAGTATGTGTCCGTGGGAATGCCGACGACCAGCCCGCGCTGAATAAAATCGCAGGCGTATCGTAGGCTCGATGCTTCCGGGGCTTCAGCGGAGACCTTCAGAAGCTCTGCGGGCAAAGTGAAACCTCACAGTGCACACGGGATTCCGCTGGAATCGCACCGAACCGCTCCCCCGGTGCACTTGCGGCAAATTACCATAGCACGCATACACGCGCAAGGAACGGATTCGCATCCAATATCGGGCGGGTCTGCGGTCCTTGGCGCGCCGCGTGGCCGCTTTACCATCAGGCGCGCCGTTTGTTACGCTCCGAGTATGCCGCGCGCACACCGAGACCCCGCTACGCGAACTGGCTCCTCTTCAGGCGCGCGAGCAGCGCAGCCCGAGTGGGTGACGGGCAAAGAGAATGCGTGGCTCAAACGGTTTCGCACGGCGTTCGCCGGACGCGCGGAGAAAGAGGGAGGAGCAATTTCCATTGAAGGTGCGCGGTTGGTCGAAGAAGCGCTTCGCTCTGCAATCCCGGTGGACGCGATTCTCGTCAGCGATTCCGGCCGGAAGCATCTTGCGCGAATCGGCCCGATGCTCCCGCAATCCGCGCGATTGCTGGCCACAAGCGACCGCATCTTTGCGCAACTTGCCGACACAGAGACGCCTCAAGGGATCGCGGCGCTCGTTCGCCCGCGGCGCGCCTCATTCGACGATCTGCTGCGCGGGCCGGGCTCGCCGCTTATTGTCGTGCTCGTTGGAATTCAGGACCCGGGCAATGTCGGCGCAATCCTTCGTACAGCGGAGGCCCTGGGCGCGAGCGGCGGCGCCTCGTGCAAAGCGGATTCTCTTGGCACGGCTCATGTTTTCTCTTCCAAAGTGATTCGCGCGTCGGCGGGCGCCGCATTCCGGTTTCCAGTCGCCGAAGGAATTTCACTGCCAATCCTGCTGACGCAATTGCGCATGTCTGGAATCCGTGTGGTCGCCGCGTCATCACATGTTGCCGATGCCACTGCGTCATCGCCGTGGCAGGCGGATTTTCGCGGGCCGATCGCGCTGCTCATCGGGAATGAAGGTGCAGGTCTGCCGGCTGAGATCGAACGAGCCGCGGATGCGCGCGTCTGCATTCCGCTAGCCGAGCCTCATGGTATTCAGGGCGAAAGCGTTGAATCGTTGAACGCGGCAACGGCTGCTGCTGTCTTGCTCTATGAGGCCGCGCGGCAGCGCGCCGAAGCCGGTGCACCAACCGCCAATCTCGACCGCAAAGCGGGGGCGGGATCATGAGCCTCTTTCCCTCTTCGATGCCCGGCGACGACCGCGAGGCTTCGTCTGAGTCCGCGAATTCCGGTGAGCGATCCAAGGGCGCTTCACCGCTCGCTGACCGCATGCGTCCCCAGACGCTCGATGAATTTGTCGGCCAGGAATCTTTGCTCGGTCCCGGCGCCCCTCTTCGCACGCAGATCGAACGCGACGACACCGGCTCCATGATTCTCTGGGGCCCGCCCGGCTGCGGGAAGACCACGCTCGCCCGCATCATTGCGAAGATGACGCGCTCCGATTTCGTTTCCTTCACCGCGGTCCTGAGCAATATCAAGGAAATCAAGGAAGTGATGGCCGCCGCGAAGCGCTCGCGCGGCGCGGGCCGGCGCACGATTGTCTTCGTGGATGAGGTGCACCGCTTCAACAAGGCCCAGCAGGATGCTTTTCTTCCGCACGTCGAGGCGGGAAACATTGTGCTCATCGGCGCGACAACTGAGAACCCGTCGTTTGAAGTAATCGCTCCGCTGCTTTCGCGGACCCGCGTCTATGTCCTTCACGCCCTCAGCGAAGAGCAAATTGTCGCGCTTCTCCGCCGCGCGCTCGCCGACGCCGAACGCGGCCTCGGCCGCGAGAACATTCAAGCGGACGAGGAAGTGCTGCGGCGGATTGCGTCGTTCGGGAATGGCGACGCGCGGGCGGCCTACAACACGCTCGAAGCGATGGTTCGTAGCGCCGCGCCCGATGCCAAAGGCGCGCGTGTTCTGAGCGTCTCTCTGCTAGAACAAACGCTCCAGCGAAAACTTCTTCTTTACGATAAGGCCGGCGAGGAGCACTTCAATCTCATCTCCGCGCTCCACAAGTCCGTGCGAAATTCCGACGCGGACGCAACGCTTTACTGGCTTGTGCGAATGCTGGAGTCCGGCGAGGACCCGCTTTATATCGCGCGGCGCCTGGTGCGCATGGCGAGCGAGGATATCGGCCTCGCCGAACCGCACGCGCTCGGCGTAGCCATCGCTGCAATGCAAGCCGCGGATTTCGTCGGGCCGCCGGAGGGAAATCTGGCGCTGGCGCAAGCCGCGGTTTACCTGGCGCTCGCCCCAAAGTCCAATGCGCTCTATGTTGGCTATGGCCAGGCCGTGGGAGATTTGCAGCGCACTCAATCCGAGCCCGTGCCGCTCCATTTGCGGAACGCCGTCACGAACTTGATGAAGGAAACCGGTTACGGCCGCGGCTATCAGTACGCGCACGACTCGGATGACAAAATCACAGACATGACCTGCCTGCCCGCGTCGCTTGCTGAGCGAAAATATTATCGGCCAACCGATCAGGGCTTTGAGCAAAGGCTTCGCCAACGAATGGAGGAGATTCGCAAGCTCAAGTCCGCAAAAACGAAATCTCCCAACCCAACAGGCCCTTCCTCCAAATGATTCCTCGCGCGCGAAAAAATCCGAACACTCTGCTGAGGCCTTCCATTCTTTCGCTTGTGCTCCTGCTTGCTGCCTCCGTTTGTGCGCCCTCTCCTCGCGCCCAGTCGCCAACCGACGAGATCAACATGGAATGTACAGCCATCGCATTCGCGCCAGACGGCCGCCTGGCATTCTCCACACGCCACGTTTACACGCTGCGCAGCTTCGAGGTCCAGCGCGATGACATTTGGATCCGCGAGAAAGACGGCCGCAATCACAAGATCGTCAACGGTGAAAAATTAATTCAAGGTCCGAACGCCTTCGGCCCTTTCAGTTACGCCATCAACCGCCTGCGGTGGTCACCGGATGGCCAGCGCCTTACGGCCGAATTATTCGCAAGCCAGCTTGTCCGCGGCGGGGGAACCCAGGATCAGCGCCTGCTCTTGTTGATCGCGCAGGACGGCAAGGAGATCAAGTTTCACGGTGGTGACAGCGTAATCCCGGATGTGCTGGACGGCACCTGGCTCACGGACAGCCTCACAATCGGCTACATCGCGCAATCCGCGAAATCCGCGCTCATGTATTCCGTTGGCGTGGCTCACACGGACCGCGGCCGCGGCGGCGTCCTCTACGAAGGGCGTCCCTTCTCCGCCATTTCTTGGAACGCCGGCAAGGATTCCGCCCTTGCGATTGATCTCGGGTCAAATCTTAATAACCCGCCGCAACTCGTCTTGCTGGATTTGATCAAGGAAGACCACAAGCCTCTCGTTACCCTCGAAAACTTTCACGGAGGATTAAGTTTTTCGCCTTCGGGAAACAAGGCGGCCTATTTCACGGGAAATGACACGATCGAGGTCCGCGAAATCGCGCATCCGAATTTAACTGCCCGCGCGCACGCACCGTATGGTTCCATCGCATGGGCGCAGGACGAATCGCGCGTTCTCATCAAGGAAGGTCTTGAGCGCGAAGAGGGTCAACTTTTCTGGGTCGCGCTGCCCGCCGTGTCCGCCGCGCCAAAACCGGAAATTGCGCCACCAGTTGCCGCCCCGCCGGCCCAGCCCGAACTGGGCGGCAAACAAGTCCGCGACTTCGCGCTTTCCCCCGACGGCCACACCCTGGCCGTCACGCTTCCCGGCTCGCACCACTTGCAGATATTCGATTTGAAGTGAGCGCTACTTCGCCGCGAAGCGGCGGAAGAAACTTGCTTCCTTCCACGCGGGGCGCGCGTCCGCATCCGCCACGCGCTGCAAGAGCAGCGACAAGATGTGATTAAACTGCGCCGCTGCTTCTGCGTCTACGGGCTGATTGGCGTCGTCCGACGGCGCGTGGTAGCGCACGCGCAACCATTCCTGAAAAGTTTTTTCCTCCGGCGTTCCCTTAATCCATCCAAACTTGAAGGCCAGCGCGGGAATTCCCTTTTTCACAAAGCTGTATTGGTCGCTCCGGATGAACCGGTTTTTCTCCGGCTCCTTGTCGGCCTGCACGGTCACGCCCTGCGCCGTCGCAACAGCGCGGATGTCGTCGCCGAGCGTGGATTCGTCCAGCCCCTGCACCTCGAGGTATTTCAGTGCAAAAAGTGGCAGGTACATGTCCATGTTCAAATCCGCCACGATTTTGTAAATACCAACCGTGGGTCGCGCGGCGAAATATTTCGACCCCAGCTCGCCCTTCTCTTCCGCCGTCACCGCCGCGAAAATAATCGAGCGCCGCGGCTTCGCTCCCGCAGCCTTTAGATGTTTCGCCACCTCAATCAGCGACGCAATTCCTGACGCATTGTCCATCGCGCCGTTGTAGATGCTGTCTCCGTTAATCGGCTCGCCGACCCCGACATGGTCCAGATGCGCGCTCACCACTACATACTCGTTCTTCAGTACAGGGTCTGCTCCCGCCAACACGCCCAGCACGTTTGGCGCGGTGGCCTTTGAACCCTTCACCGCGATTCGCGCGCGCACGGAAACTTTTAGCGCAAACTTCGGCAGCGTCGTGTCCGTATCGGCGTTTCCAAGCAACTCTGAAATCGTATGGTCCGTCCCCATCAACCAATCATCAGCATGGGCCGGATTGATGGTCGCCATCAGTCGCGGCTCACGTCCCCCGCCCATTGAAGAATCGGCGATCGACATTGACGGCTGCAGCCGCGCCTTCGACGATCTTTCCCACGGCACATCGCTCGCCTTGGGATTTTGAATCACCACCTCGCCGATTGCGCCCGCGCTTTGCAATCGCTTCCACCGCTCTTCTCCGGATTGATAGTGCGCCTTCAGCGCGCTCGGAATCGACTTCGGCCCGCCTGAAAGATAGACCGCAATCTTTCCCTTCAAGTCGAGTCCCGCAAGTTCGTCGTATTTCATCTCCGGCACCGCGAAACCGTAGCCGACAAACACTGCGCCCGCGCTCACGTTTGTAGCCGGCTCGCCACGCACGCTGAGCGTCGCGTCATCGCCGAGCTTCAGCGGCTGTTCCTGGCCGTTCGCAACAAGCGCCAGCCGCGAATTCGGTTCATCCAGTTCGCGCACGTCGAAATTGATCGGCTGGAAATAGCCGTTCGTTCCGGCGGGCGCGAGCCCCGCGTCCGCGAATTGCTTCGCCACATACTCCGCGGCCTTGCGGTAACCATCGCTCCCCGTCAGCCGCCCCTGCAGATCGTCCGAAGCGAGATATTGCACGTGAGCCCACCACGCTTTGCCGTCGGCCTGCCAATCGGTTTGCGCGAGAATCGCCGCCGCCGCGAAAAACGCGCAAGCAGTTACAGCCGCCAGACGAGCATTGCTCCAATTGTTTCTTTGCATGATTGTCTTCACCCCAGAAGCCGCTGATGGTCCTTCAGGATGCAGCGATCCATCACCACAATCAAGCCTGCGGCCCGCGCGCGCGCCGCCGCCGCTTCGTGCACCACGCCCTCCTGCATCCACACCGCGCGCGCGCCGATGCGGACTGCGTCATCAACCACATTCGGCGCCTCTTCCGATCTCCGGAAAATGTCCACGATATCCACGCGAATATTTTTTGGAATCTCGCCGAGTGATGCAAACGCCTTTTCGCCGAGCACCTTCGTTTCGTTGGGATTCACGGGAACAATTCTGTATCCGGCGCCTTGCATGTATTGCGACACGCCATAACTTGGCCGGAATCGCTTCGAGGAGAGTCCTACCACGGCGATCACTTTTGAGGTTGCAAGCAGATCACGAATCGCTTCATCGCCGGAGGATGCGCTCATCAACCGGCCTCACCGCTCACTTTGAAGAATTGTTTGCCGCGCTGACTCGTCCAAATGCGGCGAGGAATTTCTCGTTTTCTTCCGCGGTGCCAACCGTGATTCGCAATCCTTCGGGCAGCCCCATCCATCCGAGCGGTCGAACAATCACGCCCTGCTTTTCCATCTCCATCGCCATCTGCGCTGCGCGCGGCCCCGCCCCAACATAAATGAAATTGCCGAAGGACGGCACCCACTTTGCACTCAAGCGGTCCAGCCCGCGCGAAAGCTGCGCCATCCCCGCGCGGTTTGACTCCACCGAACGCTGAATGTGCTCCACGTCTCCCAGCGCCGCGAGCGCGGCAGCCTGGGCGACTCCCGATGTGTTAAACGGTGTCCGCACCTTGTTCATTTCCACGAGCAGCGGCGCGGGGCCGATCCCGTAGCCGATGCGCAATCCCGCCAGCCCATGCACTTTGGAAAACGTGCGCAGCACCAGCAAGTTTGCGCCGCCGCGCACCATCTCAATGGACCGCGAATAATTCGGATGCGAAACGTAGTCGCAATACGCTTCGTCCAGCACCACTATCACTTCCTCGGGCACGCGTCTCATGAATGCGTCAAACTCATCCGCCGTGAAAAGCGTACCGGTTGGATTATTCGGATTTGCGATTACGATGTACCGCGTTCGCGATGAAATCGCCCGCGCAATGGCCGTGAGATCGAATCCGTAATTCTTCAATGGCAACGCGATCAGCGCTCCACCCGTGGCCTGGATGGCGCTGTAGAAAAGTGCGAAGGACCCTTGCGATGTGATGCCTTCCTCGTCGGGGCGAATCAGCAGCCTCGCGGAAAGGTCAATCAATTCGCTCGACCCGTACCCGAGGATCACATTTTCCGTGGAGACGCCGTGCAATCCCGAGAGCGCCTCGCGCAGGTAGTGGCCGCCGCCATCCGGATAGCGGTGCGATTCGCCGAGCGCTTCGCGCGCGGCTTCCACAGCGCGCGGCGAAGGTCCCAGCGGATTTTCGTTGGAGGCAAGCTTGACAGCGCGGATTCTCATCTCGCGCTCAACTTCTGCAATCGGCCGCCCGGGAATATAGGGATTGATGGCCCGGATGAATGCGGGCACACGCTCCTCAAACAATTTGGCGATCCTCGTGGGATTCACCTTCGGTTAACCCTCGCTTGTAAGTTGAACGCCTGCAGCCTGCTACGTAAGCTAGTATCCCAGACGCGCTAAAACGTGTGCGCGTTACTTATGTTTTCGTTGCCTTTTGGTTATGAGTTTCTTCTCTTTTTTCCGCGCTCCCGGCTCTGTCCCCGCCCATTTCGGCGGCCCCATTCCCAACTCTGCTCCCTGCCCCTTTCCCTGGCTCTTGATACGCGCAATTGACGCTTCGAGTTTCCTCAATTCAACCGGTTGCACCAAACGCAACGCCCCTTCCGGCAATTCATCCAATTCAATGTTCGCAAGCGCCACGCGGTGCAACTTCTCAACTGGATGTCCGCTCTCAAAAAGAACCCGACGCATCATGTCACGCCGCGGACTCAGCATTTTCGCTTCGTACCACGGATTCGCCGCGGTTCCTCCGCTCTGCGCCGCGGGAATTAGCCGGACTCGCGCGCGCGCGCGCGTCGAAAGTTTCGCGAAGTCCGCTACGGCGAGCCGCCCCTTGATCTTGATCCAGTAAGTTTGCGGCAACCGGTCCGCGACCTTAATAATTTGATTCGCGAGCTCGCCGTCATTCGTCAGCAGCAAAAGCCCGCTCGCTGCAAAATCCAACCGGCCCACGGGATACACGCGCCCCGGCACGGTGCGCAGGTATTCACGCAGCGAAGGCCGGCCCTCTGGATCCGAGAGCGTCGCCACCACGCGCGGCGGCTTGTGAAACACGTAGCTCACTCGCGGCTGCGTGGCTTCCACCACGCGCCCCGCCGCTTCAATCCGGTCGTGCTCCGCGTCCGCCTTCTCACCGAGCTTGGTCACCACGCGACCGTTCACGCGCACCTGTCCGCTCTCGATGAGCTGCTCCGCATGGCGCCGCGAGGCAATCCCCGCGCGCGAAATAATCTTCTGGAGACGCTCCAACATCACCGCTCACAATTCTCAAACGCTTAAATGTTCGGGAAACAAATTTTTGTTGGGATGCAAATGTTTCAGGAACCGCTCTCGGCCGCGCGCGCCCTCGGCTCTTCCGGCGCGGCGGTCTCCACCATTTCCGCCGGAGCAACTTCTTGCTCCGCTGGCAACATATCCTCCGGCTCGACCGGCGCGATTCCCTCATCCGCGCCCAGCGCTGCCCGCGCGAGCGCCTCAAATTCCTTCAGGCTCGGCAATTCTTCGAGGTCCGACAGCCCGAATCGCATCAGGAATTCTTTCGACGTGCGATACAGAATCGGCCGCCCGATCACATGCTTGCGCCCCGCCGTGGTGATGAGCCTCTTCTCAAGCAGCGTCTGCAGCACGCCCGCGCAATTCACTCCGCGTATTTCCATGATCTCCGGCCCTGTGACGGGCTGTTTGTAAGAAATCACTGCCAGGGTTTCAAGCGCAGGCATCGTCAACCGCAACGGCGGCCGCAGCGCCTTGATGAATCGCCTTACAACTTCGTGGTGCTGCGCCTTCGTATAAAATTTGTATCCGCCCGCGACCTTGCGGATTTCCATTCCGCGCTCGTCGGCGGCGTAGCTTGCGATAAGTTCTTCGAGCACCGGCCGCAGCTCAACTTTTTCCACGCCGATGGCCGTGGCGATCTGGTCGAGCGAGACCGGCTCGTCCGCCGCGTAAATCACCGCTTCGATCGCGCCCTTCACTTCCGCTGGATTCATTGTCATTCGATTTCCACTCTCTCCGCGTCTCTACAGGTACTGCTCGTCAATCTCCGTCAGCGGCTTTAGCGACCCATCTTCCGCGAACACAGTATCGAACATCTTGTGCTTTCGCAGCCGGATTTCCGTGAAGTGTTCCGATTGCGTCAGCACCACCGCTTGCAACCGCACCATCTCCAGCACTGCCAGGAACGCCACAATCATCGCATGGCGCGATGCGCATTGCTCGAAGAAGCCAAGAAGCTCGACGCCGTTCTCGCTCGCAACAAGTTCTTTCCGCAGCAGCTCGATCATTTGCGCCACGGTGAACTGCTGGTGGTGCAACTCGATCTTTGTAATCTGTTTGCGCCGCTCGAGCACCTGCGAGAAAACTTTCACCAGTTCCGCGAGCGAAACAATCAACTCGCCTTCCGTCTCCTTATCTTCATAAAGAGACATGTCCGGCTTTGACCACACGTGCTGGAAAATCTGCTGCTTCTCGTAGAGCAGGTGCGCCGCGTTCTTGAATTTCTCGTGCTCCATCAGGCGATGTGCAAGATCCGCGCGCGGATCGAGCGCCTCATCCGGCCCGGCCAGCGGATCGGGCGGCAGCAGCATCTTTGACTTGATAAAAATCAGCGTTGCCGCCATATAAATAAATTCGCCGGACACATCAATGTCCAGTTCTTCAAGCTTCCGCAAATAATCCAGATATTGTCCCGTGATTTTCGCGATGGGGATGTTGTGGATGTCCATCTCCTGCTTGCGGATTAAATCCAGCAGGAGGTCCAGCGGCCCCTCGTACATCGGGAGCTGTACATTATATTGCGCCGTCTGCGCGCCCTGTTCCATTCCCTAATCCCCCGCCCCGGAATGCTTCTTCGTGGCCGCACTGCCGGCCTGCGAAATGCTACTCCGTTTTCCGTCCCAGCCAAACACCGCTTCGCGAACGCGTTCCATCGTTGCACGCGCCGTCACCTGCGCGCGCTTCGAGCCTTCGTCCAACACTTGCAACACACGATCCGGATGAGCGCCATATTCCGCGCGCCGCTCGCGAATCGGCGCAATCCATTTAATTAAATGATCCGCCATCGCCGCCTTGCATTCAATGCAACCGATACCCGCCGAGCGGCAGCCGTCCGCTGCCCACTTCAATGTCTCCGGGGGCGAAAAAAGTTTGTGCCAATCGTATGCCGGACATTTATCCGGATCGCCCGGGTCTGTGCGGCGCTTCCGCGCCGGGTCCGTCATCATCGCTTTCGTTTTCGCGCGAATGTTCTCGTCGCTCTCGCCAAGCTCGATCGCATTCCCATAACTCTTCGACATCTTTCGGCCGTCAGTTCCCGGCACCCGCTTCGCCTCGGTCAGCATCACCTCTGGCTCACGCAGAATCATGTGTGTCGCAAAAAAGTTCCTAGCTGGCCCCATTTCCTCTAAGAAATTGTCATATCCTATGCTTCGAGCTACTCGCGTAGCGGCCCTCCTGAGATCATCGGGGACACTAGTGCCCTCATGGCCAGCCAATGGAAGGACGTTATGTACCTCGCCAAGCGAGGCCAGGCGGGTCTCGATGTGGCCCAAGTATTTCTCGTTCTCCAAATTCATTATCGACGAAAAGACCTCTATCCCGCCAAAGTGAAAATTGAACTTGCGCACAATCTCGCGGTTCAACTCCACATGCGCAACCTGATCCTCACCCACCGGCACAACCAGCGGACGATCCGGCTCGCCATACATAACAATATCCGCTGCCTGCAAAACCGGATAGCCGAGGAAGCCGTACGTGTGCAGGTCCTTCCCCTTCACATTCTCAATCTGTTCTTTGTATGTGGGCACCCGCTCGAGCCACCCAAGCGGCGTAATCATCGAAAGCAGCAGATGCAGCTCTGCGTGTTCCGGCACGCTCGACTGTAAAAAAATCACAGACTTCTTCGGGTCCAACCCCGCTGCCAGAAAATCCGTCATCACTTCAATCGTGTTCTGCGCAATCTGCGACGTGTCCGCGTAGTCGCTCGTCAACGAATGCCAGTCCGCCACGAAGAAAAAACATTCGTTCGCGGGATCGTTCTGCAGCTTCACCCAATTCGCAAGCGCGCCAAAATAATTGCCGATGTGCAGCCGGCCCGTCGGCCGCATCCCGCTCAGCACTCGCCGCTTCTTCGTTTGGTCTGTGCTGCTCAATTCGTTCCCCTAACCAGCCACCGCGCGTCCGCTTGACGCGCCCGCCTGCGCCAACAAATCGCGCGCGATAATCATCCGCTGAATTTCGCTCGTCCCCTCATAAATCGAAATCACGCGCGCGTCGCGGTACATCCGCTCGACGTCCGTCTCCCGCGAATATCCCGCGCTGCCGTGCACCTGCACCGCCTTGTACACCACGCGGTTCACCATCTCGCTCGCATACAATTTCGCGCGCGACGCGAGCGGCCCCAATCGCGCGCCGCCGTGGTCGCGCACCCACGCCGCGCGATGCACCAGACACCGCGCCGCTTCAATCTCCGTCTGCATGTCCGCGATCATCCACTGGATCGCCTGAAACTCGCTGATGGTTTGGCCGAACGCGCGCCGCTGCTTCGCATATTTCACCGACGCTTCCATCGCGCCCTGCGCAATCCCCACCGCTTGCGACGCAATGCCCACGCGCCCTCCGTCGAGCGCTTCGAGGGCAATCTTCAGCCCCTGCCCTTCTTCGCCGAGACGGTTCTCCACGGGCACTTCGCAATCGTCGAAAACAATTTCCGCCGTGTGCGAGCTGCGCAATCCCATCTTATCTTCATACCGGCTCACGCGGAATCCCTTGAATCCCGGCTCGACTAAAAACGCCGTCACTCCACGCGCCCCCGCCGCCGGGTCCGTCTTCGCAAACACAACCAGCACGCCCGCGTCTCCGCCCGTCGAGACCCAGCTCTTCGTGCCGCTCAAATAATATTTATCACCGCGCTTTTCCGCGCGCGTCTGCAAAGCCGCCGAATCCGATCCCGCTTGCGGCTCGGTCAAACAAAACGCGCCGAGAATTTCTCCCTGCGCCGCGCGGCGCAAGTATTTTTTCTTCTGCACCTCCGTGCCGTGCTTACACAACGGCACGTCAATCACCGCGTTCGTCACGCTCAGCGTCACCGCGATCGCCGCGTCCACGCGCGCCACTTCTTCCAGCATCACCACATACGCGAGCGTGTCCATCCCCGCGCCGCCCCACTCCTCGGGCACGAGCATCCCGCAGCAGCCCATTTCGCCGAGCCGCCGCAACTCCTCCGCCGGAAAATGTTCTTGCTTGTCGTACTCGCGGACCTTCGGGCGCACCTCCGCTTCCATAAATTGGCGGACAGTGTCTCGAATCAGTTTCTGGTCGTCGGTGAGAGAAAAATCCATCGGGCAAGTTCAGTGGCGATGCTAACACAGCGCGCTTTAAACCTGAAGTAAGGGGCTCCTCGTCCAAATTGTTTCACGTGAAACAATTCGGTCGCTCGGACCGATTCTTTTCGGTGATCAAAATGTTTCACGTGAAACATTTTCGTCACGAAGCATTACATTTCCCACTTGAGTCGTCCTTCGAATACTTTTTGTATCAATCCGGACACGCTTGAGTCCGCTCAATCTACCCTTACATCGTCAATTTGGAATGAAAACTTTCCATTCGGCGCGCCCGCGGAAAAGAGAATCCCTCCAAGATCGTGGCCGTCGGTGCCAAATGCGGAAAGCGTCAGCCGGTACTCCTTCCACTCCGGCCCAACGACGAAGGTCTGCATTTTGGGTATCTGTCCGAGGCTCTGCGCGAAGACCATCACGACGTACGTGCGTCCGTCGCCACGCGCCCAGAAATGGATTGTTTTTTTCGATGAAAGGTTTGCGGCCCACGTTGGCGCCACACCCGCTGTGAACGAAGCGCCAGCCCACTGAGCGGGGCCGCCAGCTACAATCTCTCCGGTAATCTCCAGCGAGTGCTTGCTTCCGTTCGCGCCGCCATCGACGACTTTCATTTCCGCCGTGGATTTTCCGCCCATGTAGGAATCGGTTGAGACTACCCAGCCCGTTCCGAATTGCACTTTCGTCGTTTCGTCCTCAAAATCGCTGACCAATCCCGATTCGGACCCGGCTGGCGGGCCGGCAGTCTTTGCGGCCTCTGCTGCGATGCGGTCCTTGTCGCGCGCCGTGCGGTACGAGGCACGGTCGTCTTCGATTCCGAGCTTCCACACGGAAACGATATCGCGCGTCGCAGTGATGTCCGCCATCGGGTCGCCCCTCACAAGCAACAAGTCCGCGCGCCTCCCCACCACGATTTCGCCGCGGTCGTTTAAATGAAATGCCTTCGCCGGAGCGGACGTCGCTGCCGTCAATGCTTCGAGTGGCGTGAGTCCCGCATGAACCAGCATCTCCATTTCGCGGTGCATGCTCGCGCCATGCACGGTGCCCGGATTCGGCGAATCCGTCCCTGCAAGAATCGGCACACCCGCGGCCTTCAATTGCCGAATCGCTTCTTCCGCGTATACCAGCTTCACGGGCGTTTTGGGAACCCCAAATGACACCTGCAGGCTGCCCACTTCCGCCGGAGAAAAGTAAGGCGCAAGCCTCGCGTCCTTCGCCAAATCTTTTCCGCTCGATTCCCCGCAAATCGCGTCAAGCACCGTCAGCGTTGGCGTGACAAACACGCGATGCGCCGCCGCCAACTTGCCGAAATCCGGCGCCGGCGCGCTGTCCACAAACAAATGCGCCAGCCCGTCCGCGCCCGCCTCGATTGCTTCGCGCGCCTCCTGCTGCGTGCCCACGTGCACGGTCACAATTTTCCCGCGCTTGTGCGCCGCAACCACGATTGCCGCAATCGTCTCCTTCGTCACCGTTGGCATCGTGCGCCCATATGTGCTGCCGTCATCGGAAATAATCTTGATGTAGTCAGAGCCTTCCGCGATGCGTGCGTCCACAAACGCCAGCGCTTCTTCCGGTTTTGAAATTGTTGGAATCGGAATCCCGTACTCGGTCCCGTGGCCGCCCGGCGCTGTCACCAGTGTTCCCGCCGAGCGCAGGTCCGCCATGTCCATATCCTTGTTCGCCACCTGCTCCGCGCGGATTTGTGCGGCGTACTTTTGGTCGGTGAACATGTCCAGCTCGGTGGTTACGCCAAAAATGAGGGCTTCCTTCAGAGCATCGCCCCAGGAGTGTGTGTGCGCGTCAATCAATCCGGGCAGCAGGGTGTCGCCCGTCCCGTCAATCATCCGCAATCCCAACGGAGCCACTATCTCCGCTCCAACCGCCCTGATCCTCCCATCCTCGACCCACACGATGCCTCGGGCCATCACGCGATGGCCGTCAAAAATGCGCACATTTGTAATTACAAAGCCCCTGAATTCCGGCGACGCGGGCGCCTGAGACTGGCGCCCCAGCGCAGGCGCGCCGAAAAGAAGCA
>JBGPHM010000008.1:0-83116 GCA_041484365.1 Terriglobia bacterium
CAGAAAGAACTCATCCATTACCGAACAGATGCGGGGTTGGCGATCATCGAGCTGGATGATCCTCCGGCGAATACTTATTCGTACGAGATGATGCGGCAGCTCGACGAGGCCATCCTGAAGGCGCGGATGGATGACGGCGTACACGTGATCGTGCTGCGCGGTGCGGGCGAGAAGTTTTTCTGCGCGGGCGCGGGAATCTCGATGCTCACGGAGGCCACTCCGCAATTCAAATATTATTTTTGCCTGCACGCGAACGAAACGCTTTGCCGGCTGGAGCAGACGCCGAAACTTGTGATTGCGGCGTTGAACGGCCACACGGTCGGCGGCGGCCTAGAAGTTGCGCTCGCATGCGATATTCGGATTGCGAAAAAAGATGGCGGCAAGATCGGATTGCCGGAAGTGAATCTGGGAGTGCTTCCGGGCACGGGCGGTACGCAGCGGCTCGCGAGGCTTCTGGGGCGCGCGAAGGCGCTTGAATTGATGGCCGAAGGCAGGACGTTTGGTTTTGACGACGCTCTTGCAATGGGACTTGTGAATCATGTTTATGGCGGCGAGAAGTTTTGGGACGACGTGCTTACCTACGCCCGGCAATTCTGCCCACCAAATAAAGCGGCGGGGGCGGTCGGCCGCATCAAGCGCGCGGTTGTGACCGGCTCCGAGGTGGGATTTGCGGAGGCGCTGGGCCTCGAGCGCGAATTGCAACAACTGCTCTTCACGAGCGAGGATGCGAAGGAAGGGCTGGCGGCGTATGTAGAAAAGAGGCCGCCGCGATTCAAGGGAAAATAATCAAGTGCGCCAAGCTATGAATGGAATCCTAAGCAGACTGGAAGCTGACGAATGAAAACTTTGCCTGACTATTTACGAAAGGGGATGCGCCTCGTGATTGTGGGCTGCAATCCCGGCGAGCAATCCGCGCGCGTTGGTCACTACTACGCGGGTCGCAACAATGTTTTTTGGACGCTGATGCATGAATCCGGCGTAGTGCCCGAGGAGATGACGCACAAGGACGACCGGCGCGTGATTGAATTCGGCATTGGGCTTACGGATATCGTGAAGCGGCCCACGCGCGGCGAGGAGGAACTCTCGCGGGAGGAATTCGCGGAGGGCCGGTTCGTGCTGGCACAAAAACTCGAGCAGTTCACTCCGCGGGTGGTGGCGTTCAACGGGAAGAATGTTTACGAGAAATTCTCGCAGAGGCAGTGTTCCCTGGGCCTGCAGAAAGATCTCATTTATGGCGCGCGGGTTTTTGTGTTGCCTTCAACCAGCGGCCAAAACACGGCGGGCCGCGGCGTGAAGATGCGTTATTTCCGCCAACTCGCGAAATTCTTGGTCGAAATGGAAAAGAGTCCGAGGGGCAAGGCCGCTGCGATTCCGGCTCAGAGAGAGAGCGAATGAATCAGGGCACGCAAATGAGCGCGGAAGCTACACAACCATCCTCGAATCCGGCGGTGCTGGAATCGCGCGATGGCGCCGTCCTCACGCTGACGATGAACCGGCCCGACCGGTTGAATCCTCTTGGAACGGAATTGGCGACCGCCCTGGTGCAGGCGTTGCAACGCGGCAGCGAAGATACAGGCGTGCGCGCAATTGTACTGACCGGCTCGGGGCGCGGGTTTTGTTCGGGTGGGGATTTGGCATTGCTGCGCGACGCGCGAACGCGCAGCGCAGCCGATGATTTGAAAGGGCTTTTGCACGCGGGCTCGGAAATTGTGTTGACCATGGGCCTGATGCCGAAGCCGGTGATCGCAGCGGTGAACGGTCCGGCAGCGGGCGCGGGGATGAATCTGGCGCTGGCATGTGACATCCGCATCGCATCGGATCGCGCGACATTTGCGCAAAGTTTCGCGCGGGTGGGTTTGGTGCCCGATTTTGGTGGGACATGGCTGCTGCCCCGCCTTGTGGGGCCGGGCCGGGCCGCCGAACTGTTCATGACGGCAGATACATTGAATGCCGAGGAAGCACAGAGGATGGGCATCGTGGATCACGTTGTGCCGCATGGTTCGCTCGCGCAGGAAGCCGCTGCGATGGCGGCGAGACTCGCCGCGGCGCCGCCGCTGGTCGTCCGCGCAATCAAGCTAATGCTCAACGGTTCGCACATCGAAGAAATGCGCAGCGCCCTTCGCAACGAAGAGAAACACCAGGAAGAGTGTTTCCGTTCGGAGGATTGCGCCGAGGGTCTGAACGCATTCTTTGAAAAAAGAGCGCCAAATTTTCGCGGGAAATGATCCGGGCGCAATCCAAGAATCCTTGTCCCGACAGGCATGAAAACCGAAACTTCCAAGACGATTTCCGCGCAGACTTATACCGCGGGCGAATTGATGGTCGCGGCCGCCGCACGGGAGATTCACGAAGTGGAAATTGTTTTTGTGGGAATGCGCCTTCCGATGCTCGCTTTTGCGGTGGCGAAGCGCACGCACGCGCCGCGCGCGATTGGATTGTTTGAGAACGGCGTGATTCGCGAAACCCCCGCGCGTGAATTGCTGTACACAATGGCGGACCCGCCAAACCTTTGCGGCGCAACTCTTACAGGGACAATGCTCGACGTGATGGGATTTCTTGAGCAGGGTAGAGTGAATGTAGGATTTCTAGGCGCGGCGGAAGTGGACCGCTTCGGCAATCTGAACACGACTGTTGTGCGGGGCGAAGGCCGAGTGACGAGGCTTCCCGGTTCCGGCGGCGCGTGCGACATCGCGTGCATGGCGCAGCGGACGGTTGTGCTTCTAGAACACAACACGCGGAGGCTTGTGGAGCGCGTCAGTTACATCACTTCGCCAGGAAACGGCGATGGAAACGCTGTGGGCCAAACAAGCTGGCGGGTCGCACATGGATTGCCCCCGCGTTCGGGCCCTGCCGCGGTAATCACAACGCTTGGCGTGCTGCGGTTTGACGCAGATAATGGCGAGGCGCTTCTTGCTTCGGTGCATCCTGGGGTGCGGGTAGAAGATTTGGTGAGCAACACGGGCTGGCCACTGCGAGTTTCCAATGATCTGACGGAGACTGCGCCACCGACGGGCGAGGAATTGGCTGCGATGCGTGAACTGGACCCAGAGGGATTCTGGACCGGTGACCGAACGGGCGATTGAACGAAGCTGAAGGATAGAAATGGCTGAATACATCAGCGAAACCACGGGCGCGGAAGCACATCCGAGCGAAACCGTACACGTGCGCACGGAAGGCCGCAACGTCTGGATCACCCTGGACCGGCCGCCGCTCAACGTGATGGACATCACGATGATGAAGTCGCTCGGGCGCGCGCTCGGGCGCCTGCTCGATTCGCCGGGGGGCGCGTGCGATTTCCTGATTTTTCAGGGAGCGGGCCCGAAGGGGTTTTCGGCTGGAGCGGAAGTTGCGGATCATGCGCCCGATCGCGTTGGCTCGATGCTCGCGGCGTTTCATCACGTGTTCCGCCAGATTGCGCGCGCGGAATGCCTGACCATCGCGGCGGTGCACGGGAATTGTCTTGGCGGAGGAATGGAACTCGCGACTTTTTGCGATTTTGTGATTGCGACGGAATCGGCGCAATTCGCGCAGCCGGAGATCAAGCTCGGGTGCTTTCCTCCGGTGGCGATGATTACTTTGCCGGACCTGATTGGGCCGCGCGCGGCGATGGAGTTGCTGCTCACCGGACGAACAATCTCCTCCGCGGAAGCGAAAACACTCGGAATGCTTACGCGAATCGTGCCGGATGCGACGCTTGATAAGTCAGTCCGTGAATTTATCGGGGAGCTGCGCATGATGAGTCCCGCCGTCGTGAAGCTCACGGGGCGCGCGCTGCGGCGGCGTCAGTATGCCGATTTTGAAAGCGACCTCAGCAAAGTCGAGCAGCTCTACCTCGGCCAATTGATGAAAACCGAAGACGCCAAGGAGGGCATCCGGGCGTTTCTTGAAAAGCGTCCGCCGAGTTGGCGGGGGCGGTAGCAAGCGACGGATGGCCGACGGCTCCAAACTCGTCACCATGCGCGAGGCCATCGCGCGGCACGTGAAGGCCGGGTCGAGCGTGCTGATGGGCGCGCAACTCGAGCAGATGATTCCATTTTCGGCGGGCCACGAAATGATCCGGCAGGGCTGCCGCGATCTAACTCTCATCGGGCCCATTTCGGATGCGCTATTCGATCAGATGATTGGCGCGGGATGCGTCGCGCGTGTGCTCGCCGCGTGGGTGGGAAACGTCTCGGCGGGGCTCGGACATTGTTTTCGCCGTGCAATGGAGAATTCGCAGCCGCGCGCCGTGGAAATGGTGGACTACTCGAATTTGACGCTCGCTCTCGCGCTCCACGCCGCGGCGCTGGGCGTGCCGTTTATGCCGACTCATTCAACACTGGGAAGCAATTTGCTGAAGAACAACGCGAATCTGCGCGAATTTGCGTCGCCGGTTGGTGAAGAGAAACTGGTGGCGGTCACGGCGCTCCGGCCGGACGTCGCTGTGATTCACGTGCAGCGGGCAGATAGCGAAGGAAACGCGCACCTGTGGGGGAATCTGGGAGTCGCAGTGGACGGCGCGCGGGCGGCGAGCACTGTGATTGTGGTTGCGGAAGAGATCGTCGAACCGGATGTGATTGCGTCCGATCCAAACCGAACGCTGATCCCAGGTTTTTTGGTTGCCGCGGTTGTGCACGAGCCGTGGGGAGCGCACCCTTCGCCGGTGCAGGGCTATTGTGGGCGCGACCACGCATTTTTCGCGGACTATCACACGCAGAGCCGCACGCCGGATGGCGCTCGCGAATGGATTAAGCGATGGGTCACGAGTGTGCCGGACCGCCGCGCATACATGAAACAATTGGGCGATGATCGGATCGAGGCGCTGGGCGTGCGCGAGCACGCATATTCGGCCGCCGCAGATTTTGGTTATTGAGTAGAATTTTCAACGGGAGAAAGCGTGGACGACATTCAGATTGAGCCGAGAGAATTAAAAGTAAAAATGGATAATGGTGCGAAAGTGCTTGTGGTGGACGTGCGCGAGCCGTGGGAGCATCAGATCGCTTCGATTGCGGGAGCAACGCTCGTGCCGCTGAACAGTCTTCCGGCAAATATGAAATTGTTTGAGGGCGCCGAAGAGGTCGTCATTTACTGCCACCATGGGATGCGCAGTTTGAACGCCGCCGCGTGGCTGCGGTCGCAGGGAGTGGATGGCGCGCGATCATTGACCGGGGGCATCGAGCGGTGGTCGGTAGAGATTGATGCGAGCGTTCCAAAATACTAGCGCGGCGAGCACTGAGGGTGAGGCAGGAATGGCGAAACAGAAGATTCAGTTTATACAGAAGCCGACATGAACATCGTGCCGCAAAGCGAGAGGTCTCTTGCTTGAAAAAGGCGCGGACATGGAATTGAGGGACTTGGGGAAGGACCGGCTGAGTGCCGCGGAGCTGGATGCGCTGATCGGCGACCGCGATTACAAGCTATTCTTGAATCCGCGGAATGAGCTTTACCGCGAGCGGAAGATGGGGTTGGTTCCACCGTCGCGCACGGAAGCGATTAAGTTGATGGCTGCCAATCCGAACCTGATTCGGCGGCCGTTGGTGATTCGCGGCAAAGAAATCGTCCTGGGTTTTGACGAAGAGGCATTGAAGAAATTGGTGAAGTGAATTGACGAAGGAACTTCTCCAGCTAAAAGTGAACGGCGAGTTGCGTGAATTCGCAGCGCCGGCGCATAAGTTGTTGCTCGACGTGCTGCGCGAAGACCTGGATTTAACAGGTACGAAGCGAGGGTGCGACGATTCGAGTTGCGGCGCGTGCGCCGTGCTCGTCGATGGCGTGCCGATGCTGGCGTGCGTGGCCATCGCCTCCTGCTGCCAGGATTCCGAAATCACAACCGTTGAAGGGATCGCGCCGCCGGGGACGCTGGATCCATTACAGCAAGGTTGGGCGCAAGAGGGCGGCTCGCAATGCGGCTTCTGCACTTCCGGCTTTTTGATTTCCGCGAAGGCTCTGCTCGATCGCAATCCGGACCCCACGCTGGATGAAATCCGCGACGCGCTTTCCTCGAACTTCTGCCGCTGCACGGGGTACATGCAAATTTACGAATCGGTGCGGTTTGCGATTGAGCGCGGCAAGGAAAAACGGGCAGCGGAATGCGCGATGGCAGGGAAGCGGACATGAGCACCAAACTCATGAGCGCTGATTCGATCATCGGAAAATCGATGGCGATGACCGATGCCCCACTGAAGGTCACGGGGCTCGGAAAATACACGGATGATCTTTCCGTGCGAGGGATGCTTTATGGAATGGTGCTTCATTCGCCGCATGCGCATGCGCGCATCCGCGCGATCCGCACGGCACGCGCAGAGGCGCTGCCGGGAGTGAAAGCCGTCATTACGGGGGCCGACGCGCCAACGCCCTATGGGGTCCTTCCCATTGGCCACGACGAATGTTGCCTGACCGTGGACAAGGTGCGCTACGTCGGCGATAACGTCGCGGCGGTGGCTGCGACTTCGCGCGAGATTGCGGTAGAGGCGCTTCGATTGATCGAAGTGGATTACGAAGTGCTGCCCGCGTGGTTCGATCCGCTCGAATCGATGAAGGCCGAGAGCGGCTGGATTCACGAAACGAAACCCAACAACATCGAGAAAGAGTATCACCATGAATTCGGCAACCCCGAGGCCGCGCTTGCGGCGGCGGCGTTTGTGCGCGAGGACCGCTATTACGCGGGCGAGGTCAATCACGCCGCGATGGAGCCGCACTCGACACTCGCGATTTGGGAGCCGGACAACCGGCTGACCGTGTATTCCTCGACGCAGGTACCGTATTACCTGCATCGCACGCTCGCGGAAGTTTGTGAGATGCCGATGAGCCAGATCCGCGTGATCAAGCCGCTGGTTGGCGGCGGCTTCGGCGGCAAGAGCGAAGTGATTCCGCTGGAAATCACCGCTGGCGTGCTTGCAAAGAAAGCTCGCCAGCCGGTGAAGATCACCTACACGCGCGAGGAAGTGTTTTACGCGCACCGCGGGCGCCCCATCACGTACGTAGATTTGAAAATGGGGCTTTCGCGTGAAGGGAAGATCGAAGGAGTGGTCGCGCGCGTGGTGCAGGATGGCGGCGCCTATTGCGGCTACGGCCCGGTGACCGTGCTTTATTCCGGGGCGCTGCTCGGAGCAATCTATGACATTTCAAATGTCCGGTACGACGGGTACCGCGTGCTTACCAACAAGCCCGCGTGCGGTGCGATGCGCGGCCACGGCACGGTGAATGTGAGGTTCGCGTTTGAATCGCTGCTCGATGATTTGGCGCACGACGCCGGGATTGATCCGGTGGAAGTCCGCAGACGGAATTTGTTGCGCGCGCCGTGCATGACGGTGAATGGACTGCGCGTGACGAGTTACGGATTGCCGGAATGCATCGAAAAAGTTGTTGAGCGCAGTGGATGGAATGAAAAGAGCGGCAAGCTCCCCTATGGCCGCGGCGTCGGATTCGCGTGCAGCCATTATGTGAGCGGGGCGGCGAATCCGGTGGTGCGCTCGAACATGCCGCACACAACCGTGCACTTGAAAATTGACCGCGATGCCACGGTTACGCTTTTCACCGGCGCATCGGAAATCGGCCAGGGCTCGGATACGATGCAGGTGCAGATTGTGGCGGAGACGCTGGGCGTCAGGATGGAGCGGATCAAGATCGTCGCCGCCGATACGGACCGCACGCCCGTGGACCTCGGAAGCTATTCGAGCCGCGTCACGTTCATGGCGGGAAACGCGTGCATCGCGGCGGCAAAGAATATGCGCGAGCAGATCTACACGGCGGTGGCGAAGCGGCTCGGCTGCGAGGCCGCCGAGCTTGAATCGCGCGGCGAAGAAATTGTAAGCGCGAAGAATCCTGCGCTGAAAATGAGCTTTGATGCCGCCGTGGTTGCGGCAATCGATTTTCACGGCGCGCTGGTCGCGAGCGGCGCGTACACGCCTCCTGAAGAATCGCGCGGTGGAAAATTCAAGGGCGCGGGCGTCGGGCCTTCGCCTTCGTATAGCTATAGCGCGCAGGTGATCGAAGTTTCCGTGGACACCGAGACCGGTCACGTGCAGGTACATCGCATTGTTGCAGCGCACGATTGTGGGCGCGCGTTGAATCCAATGACGGTTGAGGGGCAAGTCATCGGCTCGGTGTACATGGGCCTTGGACAGGCGTTGCAGGAAGAGATGGTGTGGCGCGGCGGCCGTTTGATGAATCCCACGTTTCTCGATTACCGCATTCCGGCGACGCTGGACACGCCGCAAATTGACTGCATCATCGTTGAGAGCATCGACCCCGAAGGGCCGTTTGGCGCGAAGGAGGCGGGCGAAGGTTCGCTTGCCGCGACGATTCCCGCGGTGGCGAATGCGATTTACGACGCTGTCGGTGTGCGCATCACTTCACTGCCAATTACGCCGGAGAAGATCCTGGCCGCGCTGCAAGCGAAAAAGAAACTGGCGAGCAGCGGCAATGGGGGCGCGCGATGAGTGTGCCGAATTTGCCGGAGGCGCGTGTCGCGCGACCGCGGGCGGTCGAAGAGGCCGTGAAAATCCTGCACGAGTTCGGGCCGGAGGCGATGATTCTGGCGGGCGGCACGGACGTCGTGCCCAATTTGCAGATGAGACTTTTTGCGCCGCGAGTGCTCGTGGATATTAAAGGGATCGCGGCGCTTCGCGGGATTGCGCATGCGGAAGGCGGCGGGCTACGCATCAGCGCGCTTACGACGCTCACGGAAATCGAGCGGTCGGCGGTCGTCAAGCAGAAATACCCGGTGCTGGCCTCCGCCGTGCGCACTATTGCGGGACCGCTGCAGCGGAACATGGGCACTCTTGGCGGCAACCTGTGCCTTGAGACGCGCTGCGTCTGGTACAACCAATCCGAGTTCTGGCGCGAATCACTAGGCGGCTGCCTGAAAAAAGATGGGCACGTGTGCCACGTGGCGCCCGGGGGGAAGCGCTGCTGGGCTGTTTGGTCTGGCGATACCGCTCCGGCGTTGTTGACGATTGACGCGGAAATTGAAATCGCCGGGCCGCGCGGAACGCGGCGAATTCCGCTTGGCCAGTTTTACCGCAATGACGGAATGGATCGCATCGCGCTTGAGCGCGACGAAATTCTGACCGCCGCGATTCTACCTGCGCGCACGGCGGGGCGGCGCGGCGCTTACAATAAATTGCGAATCCGCAATTCGATTGACTACCCGCTCGCGGGCGTTGCTGTGTCGTTGGAAGTGGATGGCGGCGGAATTTGCCGGGACGCGCGCATTGCAATCAATGCCGTGAATCCGGCGCCGCTGCTGCTGCGCGAGGCAGCCGCGCAATTGATCGGGAAGAAATATTCGGCAGAGCTTGCGGACGGCGCCGCGCAAACAGCAATTCGCACCGGCAAGCCGCTGACGACGTCCTCATCCACGCCGGAGTATCGCCGGGAGATGCTGCGCGTGTTCACTCGGCGCGCCCTTGAGGAGACGTGGAAGGACCGCCGCGCACCGAACGCGCCCGGCGGGGAGCACGCTGCCGCCGACTGAGCGTCGCACCTGACCTATAAACCGGGGAACCCATTGACGCCGATCATTGACATTCACATTCACATTCAGCCGCTGCACATGTTCAAGCCCGAGGCGCTCGCGCTCGTCAAGCGCGGGCGGAAAGATTTCGCGGACGTCGAGCGTTATTCTGCGGACCCGAAGGCATTTCTGGGATTTCTCGATACGCTCGGGATCGAGCGCGCGGGGCTGATCAATTATGTCAGCCCGGACGTGATCGGTTTTCCGCCGGAAGTGAATGATTGGGCCGCGAAGTATTGTTCGTTTGCGCCGGAGCGGCTGATCGCGTTTGGGTCCGTGCATCCGAAATTTGTCGCGGATGCGGGCGCGGAAGTGGACCGCATTGCGCGGCTCGGCATCCGCGGATTGAAAGTGCATCCCGCGCATCAGGTCTATTCGCCGAATGCGTATCGCCATGGCCTGGGGCCGCTTGCCGCTGTTTACGAGCGCGCGCAGGCGAACCATCTGCCCGTGATGATTCATACCGGCACTTCGATTTTTCCCGGCGCGCGCAATGTTCATGCGCAACCCATTCTCGCCGACGACGTCGGCGTGGACTATCCGGACCTCGTGGTGATACTCGCGCACGGCGGGCGGCCTCTCTGGATGAAGGAAGCGTTTTTTCTAGTGCGCCGTCATAAGAACATGCACATGGATATTTCCGGGATTCCTCCGCAGAAACTGCTCGAATATTTTCCGCGGATCGAGGAGATCGCGGACAAAGTCCTGTGGGGCACGGACTGGCCCGGCCCCGGCGTTCCGGAAATCAAGGGCAACATCGAGAAATTCATGGCGCTGCCGATTTCCGAGGCTGCGAAACGCAAGATCTTATACGACAATGCCGCGCGGATGTTTCCAACGAAGCGTTAGGGGCGAACTGCATGGAGATCAATACAATTTCTGTGATTGGCGCGGGCACCATGGGGCGCGGGATCGCATATGCGGCAGCGTTCGGCGGCTACCGAACCATTCTCGAAGACGTGTCGCAGCCAGTGCTTGACGCCGGGCTTGGCTACATCCGCACGGCGCTTGATGAAGGCGTCGAACGCGGCAAAGTGACGGCGGAACAGCGCACGCGAGCGCTTGCCGGTCTTGGGTCGGCGCATTCGGTGGAGGAAGCATGCCGCGAAGCAGACATTGTTATCGAAGCGGTGCCGGAAGACATGGAGCTGAAGCTCGAAATCTTCACACTGCTCGACAAATTCGCCAAGCCCGGCTCAATCTTCGCGTCGAACACGTCGTCGCTATCCATCACGGAGATGGCCGCGATCACCTTCCGCCCGGAAAAATGCGTTGGGCTGCACTTTTTCAATCCGGTGCCGAAGATGAAATTGCTCGAAGTCGTGCGCGGGTTGGAAACCTCAGAAGACACAATCGCTTCGTGCAGGGAAGTTGGCGCGCGGATGGGCAAGGAAGTTGTCGTGGTGCGTGAGTCGCCGGGATTCATCACCAGCCGGATAAACGCGATGATCGGCAACGAAGCCTTTTTCATGCTGGAAGAGGGAATCGCGACCGCCGCGGACATTGATAAGGCGCTGAAGCTCGGCCTCAATCATCCGATGGGGCCATTCGAGTTGGTGGACCTTGTCGGGCTTGACGTGCGGCTATCCATTCTTGAATACCTGCACAAGACTCTCGGCGAGAAGTACCGCCCCGCGCCTCTGTTGCGGCAGTATGTAAAGGCGGGCCGGCTCGGACGAAAATCGGGAAGAGGAGTGTATGACTATCCGTCGAAGACGTAGCATCGTCAGTGAATTTCGACAACACGGCTGACTGCCGCGATATAGCCCGCAATCGTTTCCTGAACGACCTGGCGAATCCGGTAGCTGCCTGGCGGCGCGTTTAAAGTGAGCTTTGCGTCGAGGCCCTCCGACGAAATCCGAGTGTATGTTGGGGTTTTCAATCGCATATCCATCACGCCCTCCACACCTGAAAGGAAATGATTGCCGCCGTCAAAAAGCGCGGTGATAAAAATCAGGCGTTCCACTTTGCGGTCGCCTATATCCGCGAAAGAAAGCTTGTGGGCGTCCACGTGAATTGCGACTTGAATGACCGGTTGCCCAGAGGCGGAAACGCCCGGAACGACCGAGAATTGAATTGGGATCTCCGCGGATTCCTTGTCCGCGGTCACTGCTTTTTCGAGTTTCTGGAATCTTAGCTCGGGCCCGGACAACTCGCCTCCGGGAGCGTAGTAGCTGGGACGCGCGCACACTGACAATCCTGATCGAGTCGCCAACTTCACCTTGAGAGTGTGTTTACTGCCATCTGCCTTGATGTCACCCGGTGAAAAACCCAGGACATAAGACACGCTTGGAGGTGTTGTCAGTTCATGGAGGCCTTCGGCAAGATCGTTGTTGTTATGGAAAAATGTGCCGCCTGTGCCCTGAGCCATCTCCGTCATTGGGAGGACGATATTGAAATGTTCCGGGTCTTCCATGTAGGAATGGATAGGTAAACCAGCCGTGTCTATTGAGTTGATTGCGATTCCGGCTTGCACCGCTGCCTCCACGACTCTTTGTTGGTCCTTCCTGAGCGAAGGTGAGAGGAAGCCGGAAGATAGAAGAACGAGAGTCCGGTGCCCGGGAGCATTTCCCAAATGGCGGACAACATCCAGTAAGGAGCGCAGTGTATCCTGCGCATAGCCTTCCGCCATTGTGACGCGCTGTTCCGCGCAGGCTGCAAGGAGCCCTCCTGCTCTCCTTCCGTTAAACATAACGCCAGTGTGAACGATGAGCCAAGCCTCGTAGTCGGTGAGTGACGCACATCCCTTTGAAGCCGCCATGTAAAGACGCAATCCAGCCACCGTTGCAAGAAGTTTTTCCGTGTTATCCGTAAAATCCAGGGACATCGCTCCGGAAGCCGTGAAGATCCCCGCTTTCTCGCCGGGGTCGAGGCCTTTGCGGATGAATTTTTCAGCGGCGGTTCTGGCGAAAGTCAGGCGCGAAATAGCCGTTTGGAAGTCCGAAAGCAGATCAGCCTTATCCCTTGTGGTATTCAAATCGTCGAAGAAAAGCGCAACAAATCGCGCTTGCGGAGGCGTCGCGACCGCCACCGGGGGCGCAGGCATTTCCACCGTTGCCGCTGTTTGTTTCGGTAGCATTGGACCCGGCCCCGCATTCTGGACGCTGAAGATTTGGATTGGCTGCGGTTTGCCGTCATCAAACAGGAGGAAATCTTCTTTTCGAAGGTCGCTGACGGGGCGCTCGTGACTGTCACGAACGACCACCGGGACTTCAACCAGATTGGATTGCACGCGGATGTTTGCCGACGGCGGATCCAGAGTGTACGGCCTGCTGATCCACTGGCATTCGTCTTCTGGAATTCCCTGGGACTGCGGGGGGATCTTCGGCTCTTGCGAATACGCAAGCGCCAGCCCAGCTGTGAGGAAGGCCCAAACAAGCCAAGTAAATCTCATATTGGCATCCCACTGATGGGGCCGATACTAGCATATTTCATCATAGTGAGCCCGAACTCCCTTGTTTGGAAGGTTCGGATGCTCACAAGAGATGAAGGGTTGGGCGGGCGACGAACGACCAATCATCCCTGATATGATTGGACAAGAATGAAACAGTCGGATAAATCCGCGAAGGAAAGCGGAAGAACCAGAGTCCACATGGCGCAGATTGCATCGGTTGAAAAGATTCACCTCATGACAGGCGATTTGACCGAATCGGACGCGGACGCCATCGTCAACGCCGCGAATAACGACCTGAAGCTTGGCGGAGGTGTCGCGGGAGCGATCCGGCGCAAGGGCGGCGCGGCGATCCAGCAGGAATGCGACGAAATTGGGTCAATTCCCGTGGGTGGCGCGGCCATTACGGGCGGCGGAAAACTTCGCGCGCGGCACGTGATACACGCGGCGTCCATGCAACTTGGCGGGCAGACCACAGCGCAAGCGTTACGCAGCTCGACAGCGCACTCGCTACGCATTGCCGCCGAGCACGGACTGAAGAGCATCGCATTTCCCGCTGTGGGTACGGGGATTGCAGGATTTCCGATGCGCGAATGCGCCGAGATCACGCTGCGTGAGACGGTGAAGCACTTGAGCGGTGCGACCTCGCTCGAACGCGTGGACTTCGTGCTCTTTGATGAGGCGACCCTTGGCGTTTTCGAGGACGTTTTCCGCGTAATTCAGTCTGAATCGGGCGGCAAGACCGGAGCCGCAGGAAATGCGTAGCTGACAATTGGAGACCCTCGCGGAAAAAGTCCGGGCAGAGCTGAAGCGATACGAACATCCACTCTTTGCATTTGACGCGCGACCTGCGCGCGATGGAGTCGAGATACTGATTCGATTTCAGCCGCTTGATTTGCTGGAAGCGAATGGAAAAGTCCACGAGTACGTTTTTCTGATGCGCGCCAAAGAGATCGAGAATGCACAATTCCCGTGGAGCTTTCAGCGGCAGCTTTACGACTGCTTGCACGACTACGTGATAGAGATGTTTACGCGCAACCCGCAATGCCAGGATTGAGAAAAGAGAGATTCCTCGTCGCTCCGCTCCCCGGAATGACGGCGCCGTGGTGGAATTCCTCTGCCCGAACATGAATTCCCCCGGAAAAGCCTCATTGAATGTATTGGCTGAAGAGTTGGCCGCGCGAATAGCCGCGCGCGGGCCAATCCCATTCGCCGAGTTCATGGAGGCGTGCTTGTACGATCCCGTGCACGGTTATTACAGCCAGCCGGAGCGCACGCCCTTCGCCGACTACTACACGAGCGTGGACGTGCATCCCATATTTGGCCGGTTGTTGGCGCGGCAATTGGAAGAAATGTGGCGCGCGATGGATCGCCCCGCACCGTTCTGGATTGTGGAGGCGGGCGCCGGCGTGGGACGTCTTGCCGCGCAGATACTCGATTTCTCCGCGGCGAAACTGCCGGAGTTTTATGCGGTGTTGCGGTATGTTGCCGTCGAGCGATCGGAGGCGCGCCGCGGGGTTCACACACAGAGGATTGGGAAGCACATCGCGGCGGGTCGCGCCCTATCAAGCGCAGAGATGCCTGGGCGGATTTCAAATGGCTGCATCGTCTCGAATGAATTGCTTGACGCGATACCGGTACACCGCGTGATTCGCCGGGACGGAAGGATCGAGGAAATCCTAGTCGGTTTTGAGAACGGGCGTTTCGTGGATGAAGTTGGCGCTCTCTCGACTCCCCGAATGGCGGATTATTTCTTGCGGCAGGGAATTTCTCTCCAAGATGGCCAGCAAGGCGAGGTAAGTCTCGTCGCATGCGATTGGATTGCCGATGCCGCGCGACGCCTGGACCGCGGATTCATTCTCACTGTGGATTACGGTTACGAAGCACGAATGCTTCACAGCGAGCGCTTCCCGCGCGGCACGCTGCTTGCCTACCGGAATCACCGCGTCAGCGAAGATTATTATGCCGCCCCCGGCGAGCAGGACCTTACGGCGCATGTAAATTTCACGGCGCTGGATTTATGGGGAAGTGAAGCGGGCCTCGAACGTGTTGGGCTTGTTCCGCAGAGCCGGTTTTTGCTCGCGCTCGGACGCGGAAACGAATTCGCGGATCTTTACGATGCAGGACAAAGCGAAACGGAGCGCATCCGCGCACAGATGCAGCTTTCAAGCCTGTTAAATCCTGAAGGAATGGGCGATACGTTTCAGGTCTTCATTCAGCAAAAGGGAATCGGCGAAGCAAAACTGGTTGGGCTAGCGTCGCTCTGAGGCAGCCTCGCGCTACTGTCCCTCTTTATACGGTTGGGCAATGTATTTGTCGGCTTCGGCCTGAACGCCACCGGTGTTGTCTTTGCATTGCCTCGCCTGACGATACTCATTCACGGCGCGCTCGCGCTGGCCGGTGATATCGTAAATCTTCCCCATGTACATGTGCGACCAGCAAAGGATCCACTTGGTGGATGCGTCTGTCTCACCCCCAAGTGCGCTGCGGAAAGAATTCGCGGCGGCGGTGTAATTCTTCTGGAAGAAAAAGGATTCGCCCATGCGAAAGAGCGCCAGGCCGTTATTTTTCTGTATGTCGAGTGCGCGCTGATATTCATTGATGGCCTCGAGGAACCTGCCGACCTCAGACTGTGCTTCGCCGCGCGCGATAATCGCTCGGATGCGGAGATTCGGGCTGGCCTTCAGCATGTAGTCATGCGGATCAATGCGCACGCCGCCAGGTTTCGGCCGGCCAAAGGTGTCAATCGTAAATGGAGTTTCCGCGCCGACGACCTGAATGGTTCTGAATTCCGGGTTGCCTTCCGTTTCCACTTCAATTTCGACGGGCATGCTGAACGTGTCAATGTTCTGCTTTACTCTGCCGACCACTTGAAATCCTTTTGGTGTGCGGTAAACGGTGTAAGGAACCTCGAATTCCGGGACACCGGTTGAAGTGAGCCATTGGGCGAAGAACGAGGTAAGGCTTTGGGTTCTTGGTGGCGGCGGCGCAGGAACGGCGTTCGTCGAAAGCGTTGTCGTCGCGGTCGCAGGCTTCCTTCCAGCAGTCTTGTAGTCCGCGTATTCCTGGGCGAGGTTCTCGAAATCCTCAACGCGGGCATTGCGTCCCGAAAAGCGCGTGTAGAAATCGCGAAGCAGCGGCTTGAAGAGATCGTCGCCAACGATGGACCGGATCATGTGGAAGACGAGAGCGCCTTTATCTTCCACAACGGAAAGATATTCGCTGGTGTAGGGCTTCAACTGTCCCGACTGCGTGATTGGTGAAGAGTTTTCGTACATCAGGGCGCCCACGGCGAAATCCTCGATGGCGCGGTTTTCAGCTTCCTTGTTGTTGGCCTGGCCTGCGTAAAGAGCTTCGCAGTAAGTCGCGAGACCGTCGGTTACCCAAGTGTCCGCCGAGGATGCGGGCATAACCGCGGTACCGAACCACTGTGAAGCGATCAGCCGCGAAAGAACGCGTGTATTGCCGCGCGGATCCCATTGATGCTGGCTGATGAGCGCGACCCCCGGCCCGGCAAATCCCGCGACGCTTAGGTCTGGGAATTGGGCAATTGTGAGGCTCGGATCAGGCAGCGGGCCAATTGAATCGGAAAACTCTGTGATTATCTTTATAGCGTCCTGTCCATAGAGCTGCGCGGTCTGAGTGGATGAAGCAAATGTGAGGACGGAAAGCTTCAATCCGCCGGCGTCGATGGGCGTCATATGGTAGGGGCCGGCGGCAAATGTGCCGCTAGCTTCGGCACGGTCGTCGCGGAATGTGAATATTTTTTGTGGCACCGGGGCGGGAGGCGGCGCGCCGGGGCGAATCACGGCTGGCGCCACGGTTTTTTCATAAACCAAATCCGGCGGCCCCGTCTTTCCGCTGCCCGCGACAAGAAAATTGTCCGGTACTTGAATCTTGAAGATAGCGGTGTAGCGATTCGACGGATAGAACGTCAGCGGAAACCAGCGCGAAGGAAGCAGAAGGTATGCGCCGTCAGGGCGGATTGAGGCCAGGCGCAAGCCCGGGATTGGGCTGTTTTCTTCATTGGAAAGCGGGCCGCTGTAATCGAAATTCAACGTGACGCTTTGCCCGGGCGCCACGACATCGGCGAGCGTAACAATCACCACCAACGGATTGCGTGAATCGCGCTCAAAGGCAACTGGTTTACCGGCCGCATCAGTTACCGCAGTAACTTTCAAATTTTGGTGAAGTTCGGCCTGGACGATGCGGGAAGTGTCAATCGCGGTGAAGTCGACCTTCGCATGGGCGACGAGCAACTGGTTTTCTGGAGTAAGCACAGCGGAGACTTCATAGTGCGTGGCGCGAAAGGCGGCCTTGGCCGTCTGGGGGGCCGCCATCGGCCCCTGACCTTGCGCGGGTGCTGCGGACGCAAGAAATGTGGTCAAAACAACGAACGCAACAGGAGCTAACTTCCAGATTTCACTAATTCGGATTTTCCGCCGCAAAGATTCCTCTTTCCACACCACACCCACTACATAGGATACCAGAGAGGGGCATTTGAGTTGCCCGGGGCACCTTTCTAGAGAAATCGAGCGATTGCGTCGGCGGCGCGACTGATTGCGCCCCCCGCGCCAAGGCGCGCGCGGACATCGACGAGGCCGCGCTGCATTTCCTCCCGCGCGTCGCGCGATTCCATCAACCGAAGAACCTCCGCCGAAATGCGCGCGGGCGTGCAGTCCTGCTGCAAAAGCTCGGGAACGATGGCGCGGCCCGCGATTAAATTGGGCATGGCGACGAGGCGTGTGCGCGCGAAGGTGCGGATCATCATTTCAGTGAGCCGCCCGACGCGATAAACCACGACCATCGGAGTGCCGAGCAGAGCGGTTTCAACGGTTGCCGTGCCGCTGGCAACGATGGCTGCGGTGGCGGCAGCAAGTGCGTCATAGGCGGCGCCGGGCGCGACGCTGAGGTTGAGGCCCGCGGCGGGCAAATTGAAATCGTGATGGACCGCGCCGGATTGGATTCGCAGATTCATAGTTGATGGCGCGCCGGCTTGCGGAGCGTCGGAAGAGAAGCCCGCCGCGAGGGCAAGAATAAACTGGCAGCCTGGTTGGTGTTGCGCGATGCGTGCGCAGGCTTCGAGAATGGGCAGCAAGTTGTGGTGGAGTTCATTCCAACGGCTGCCAGGAAGTAACGCGACAACCGGCTTTTCCGGATCGAGCCCGTGCTGGGCGAGGAAATCCGCGCGGGGCATGGATGGGCGGACGATGTCCACGAGTGGATGGCCGATAAATGTTGTGTCGATGCCTGCCTTGCGGAAGAACTCCTCCTCGAAAGGGAAGATGCAGAGCGCGGAAACAAACCGCCGCCGGATTAAATTTACGCGCCACGGCCGCCAGGCCCAGAATTGCGGCGCGACAAAATAGACGCAGGGAATGCCCAAGCGCTTCAATCGGCTTGCGAGCCGTAAGTGAAAGCTCGGGAAGTCCGTGAGAATTGCGAGGCGCGGCTTGCGTCTTTCGGCTTCATCTACGAGGCGATGGAGCGTGCGACGGAGTACGGGAAGTTTGCTCCAAACTTCGCTGAACCCAGTGACTGCAACGTCCGAGGAGCGCGCGACAAGCTCGACACCAGCTTCGAGCATTCGTTCGCCACCCATGCCGAACAGGTGCGCGCCCGTGCGGCGCGAAAGTTCCGCGGCAAGGCAGCCAGCGTAAAGGTCGCCGGAGGCTTCGCCCGCGCTGATCAGAATTTCGTCGGAGCTCATTTTGGATGCACGCGCTGCTGGAGCAAAGTTTGCTCTTAATCGCTCGCAGGAATGGATGCGCCGGACGCCTCGCCAGCAGACGGCAAGGGCATTCGCAGCTCCTGATCCTTGTACTGGAGCTGATAGAGCCGGTAATAGATTCCGCGCGTGGCGAGCAGCGCCTGGTGCGAGCCTTGCTCACGCAAGCGGCCTTTGTGGAACACAAGAATTGTGCCCGCGTGCTGGATGGTGCTGAGGCGATGCGCAATTACGAGCGCTGTGCGGCCTTCGAGCAAGCGGTCGAGCGCTTCGCGGATCATCTGCTCGGTCTTGGTGTCCACGCTGGAGGTCGCCTCGTCAAGAATCATGAAGCGAGGATTGTGCGCCAGGGCGCGGGCAAAGCTGACGAGCTGGCGCTGACCGACAGAGAGCGTCGCGCCACGCTCTGTGATTCCCGTCTCGATTCCCTGCGGGAGCGAATCAATGAGCGGGCCGAGACCGACTTCACGCAAAGAACTCTCCACTTGGGCGCGACTGATGCCTTCGGTGCCGAGGCGGACGTTGGATTCGAGCGTGCCTGTGAAAAGGAACGGGTCCTGCAGGACGATGCCAAACTGGCGGCGCAAATCCTGCACGTCGAATTCATGGATGTCCACGCCGTCAAGAAGTATTTGCCCGCGCTGGATTTCGTAAAAGCGCAGCAGGAGTTGGACGACGGTGGTCTTGCCCGCTCCGGTGTGGCCGACGAGGGCTGCGGTCTGGCTGGGCGCGACGCGGAAGGAAACATCGCGCAATACCCAGTCTTCTTCAGCGGGATTGGCTCCGCCGCGATAGGCGAACCAAACGTTGCGGAATTCGATTTCGCCGAGGGGGCGCTCGATCTTGCGGCCGCCGGACGCCGTATCGGCGGGGATGGGCTCGTCGAGCAGCTTAAAGATGCGCTCACTCGCGGCCATGGCGCTCTGCAGGATGTTGAATTTTTCGCTCAGATCCTGAATGGGACGGAAGAAGCGCTGCGCATATTGCATGAATGCGATTAGCGTGCCGACTTGTACAACGTGGTCAACGATGCGGATGCCGCCGCGCCAGAAGACCAGCGTTATTGCAAGAATGCTGAAAAATTCAACCGCAGGAAAGAAGAGCGCAAACGCGAAGATTACGTCTTTGTAGGCTTCCATGTGAATGCGGTTGAGTTTTGCAAACTCATCGCGAGACCGACGCTCGCGATTGAATAACTGCACGATCGGCATCCCCATGATGTGTTCGTTGAGGAAGGCGTTGATGCGCGCGATGGCGGTGCGGATGCGGCGGTTGCCGTCGCGCGTCTTTCCGCGGAAGAGCCAGGTGGCGACGAGAATCAAGGGCAGAACGCAGAGCGATTCAAGTGCAAGGCGCCAGTCCATCGAGAAAAGAATGGCGACAAACAGGACAAGCAGCACGGCATCGTTGATCATGGCGACGACACCGGTGGCGAAGAGATCGTTCAACGCGTCCACGTCCGTGGTCACGCGGGTGACCAGCCGCCCGACCGGGCTGCGGTCGTAGAAACTCATCGGAAGCGCTTGCAGGTGGCCGAAGATCTGCTTGCGCATGTCATACATAGTCTTCTGGCCGACGTTTTGCATGATGCGCATCTGCAGGTATTGAAAAGCGAAGCTGAGCAGGAGCGCGGCAAAGAGACAAAGAGAAATGATGCCCACGCCGTAGAATGCATCCGGGCGTGAAATTTTGTGACCAAACCCCGGCAGAATATATTTGTCCGTTGCGATTTTATAAAGATAGGGAGCGGCGGCCTCGAGCGGCGCGACGAGGGCGGTTACTGCCAGCGCCAAATACACCAGGCCCTTGTACGGGCGCAGGTACTGCATCAAGCGCCGCGCAAGGCGCGCGTCGTAGGCTTTGCCTAACGCTTCTTCTTCGCGGAAATCGCTCATTCGCGTTCCAACTCTTCTTCGAGCAATTGCTTGAGGTAAAGGTCGTTGTAATAGCCGCCGAGCGCCAGCAGCTCGTCGTGCGTGCCGCGCTCGACGATGCGGCCTTCGCGCAGGACGATGATCTGGTCGGCGTGGCGCACGGTGGAGCAGCGGTGCGAGACGAGGATCGTCGTGCGATGCCGCATCACATCTTTCAACCCGCGCAGAATCTGCTCTTCGGTGTCGGTGTCCACGCTTGAAAGCGCGTCATCCAGGACCAGAATCTTCGGGTCGCGGATTACGGCGCGCGCTAGTGTCGTGCGCTGCTTTTGTCCGCCGGAAAGCGTGATGCCGCGTTCGCCGACCATCGTGTCGTACTTAGCAGGGAATTCGCGGATTTCTGCGTCAATGCTCGCAATGGCAGCGGCCTTTGAGATTTGATCCGGGGACGCGCCCTCGACGCCGAAAGCGACATTGTTCGCGAGCGTCTCGCTGAAAAGGAACGGGTCCTGCGGCACGAAGCCGATGGCGCGGCGCAATTGTTCGAGCGGCCATTCGCGGATTGAGCGGCCGTCAATCAAAAGCGTCCCCGGCGGGGCTTCCCACAGGCGCGCGACGAGCGCCGCGAGGGTTGTTTTCCCGCACCCCGTGGGGCCGACAATCGCGAGGGTCGAACCTGCCGGTATTTTGAGATTGATGTCCTGAAGCACCGGCGGATTCGCGCCGAGGTCACCTGGTGATCCAGCCCCTTTGCCATTCGCGGCGGGTTGCGGGGCTGCGGCGCTGTCGCCGCTCCGCGTGGTTGGGTAAGTAAATGTGAGATGGCGCATTTCGACTTCGCCGCGGATTTCCGCGCCATCCACGGGGCGTGCTTCTGCATCGCTGATTTTGGGATTGGCACCAAGAATGTGGTTGATGCGGCCCATGGATGCCGCACCGCGCTGGAAAATATTGGTCACGAAGCCCAGCGCGATCATGGGGAAGATGAGCTGCACGACGAATGCGTAAAACGCGACAAACTCGCCGTAGGATATTCGGCCAACGATTACTTCGCGCCCGCCCCGCCAGAGCACCAGGAGAAACGCCATCCCGAACAGGGAAGTGAGCGCTGGAAAAAACATGCTCCAGGCGCCGATGAGTTTTAGATTGCGCGTGACGTATTCGCGGTTCGGCGCGTCAAAGCCCGCCATTTCGGCGCGTTCTTGAGCGTAAGCACGGACGACGCGCACTCCCGAAAGATTTTCCTGGGCCTTGGCGCTTAATGTGGCAAGCGCAGCCTGAATGATTCCGTAAAGCTTATGGATGATTTGTCCGAAGTACCAGGTTACGACGGCCACCACTGGCACCGGCAGCATGACCCAGAAGCTGAGGTGCGGCGAGAGGACAATCATGAAGACGACGGCAAGAACCATGGTGAGAATGGTGGTCGAGCTATACATGATGCCGGGGCCGAGCACCATGCGTACGGCGTTCAGGTCATTCGTGCAGCGCGACATCAGTTCGCCGGTGCGGTTTCGAACGTAAAATTCCGGCTCCTGCCGCACAAGGGACGCGAGCATGTCATTGCGCAAGTCGTACTCGATGTCGCGCGACACGCCGATGAGGATCAAACGCGTCCAGTAAGAAAACAGTCCCTTGAGAGCAACCACGCCGATCAGCGCGAGACAGAAAATTCCGAGAGCGCCCTTGTCCAACGGTTTGTAGTAATGAACGAGCGGGCCGAGGGCGAACCGCCCAATTCGTCCTAATTGCGCGAGCGGCGCCCGGGCACCGCTGATTAAGTCAATGATTGCCCCCATGATGAGCGGCGCGAGCGTCCCGGCAATACCCATGCCGGTGTTCATCAACATGCCGAGGATGGTGCTGCCCTTGTAGCGCCTCACATACGGCATCAGCGCGCGCAAGTTCCGCGCGGTAGGCGCATTCTTCGGTTTTGCAGTTGTGACCGGTGAGACGGCTTGTGCGGTGGCGCTCATCTCAGTGGCCTTTGAATGATTTCAATGGATCCAATCTCTCCACCAAAGCGATCGGTGCCGCCCACCAGTGCTTGATACCTCTTGACGCTCGGATTCCACCTGACGCGGATCGTTTTTTCCTTAGCCGGCGAACCGAGATCCATTGGAGTCAGGGAAAGGGTCAATCCCTTCGCGGGGTCTTTCACAAATGTCAGTTTCCATCGTGTGACCCGGTCGTTGGGGGATCCGGCAAGATAGCCAAGACTGTTTTTCAGGTGTTCATCGCAAAGGAGCACTTGCGCCCATTTGCCGCCAGAGTTTTCAGCGATTGTCATCCGCGTAAAAATGATTTCATCACCCTGCGCACTTGTATCTCCGTGCAGACGGTTGACAACGAGCATTTGCTGATTCCCCGTAAGCGCTAGATCACCCCAGGCGAGGGGTTCGCCTTCGCTTCCAAGCGCGGCATGCGCCACGCCGGTGATTTCATCGGGAATCGCAGGCGCCGCCGGAGTTTTTTGCGCGTTCCCGGCACTACCCGAAGGGCCACCGCACGCGATTGCGAATGTGCAGGCGCAAACCAAGCCCGTCAATACAACATGACGCAAGAACTCCTCCAAAGATTACAAGCTCGGGAAGGCCAGCATGATTTCGACGACGCGACCTGTCGCCTTATCACAGGAAACTTCCATTACCTGCGGCACATCCGACCCGGCCCAATCAAATGCGTAGTATAGCAGTTCCAATTCCTGGCCATTCCGAACACTGGGGCCGCGAGAGTTCGGTTCTCCGTAGATTTCAATTGCGCGCTGAAGCTTATCGTGAATCCGCAAGCCCCGCCCGGTTGCCCAGAGATTCGTATTGGTGCGACCCCGGCAGTCGTCAATTGCAGCTCCCCGGCCAATATGTATGGCCTCAACGACTTCCCTCTTGTCTAGTTCAACTTTCAATTCCAGCCCGTTACACAAGTCGTGCCAGACCCATCCATTCGGAATCTTCTCAGCTGGAAGGAGAATCATCTCGCCAATGCGTTTCTTCACTGCAAGCAGGTTATCCTTGCCGGGCCGAATCCCGTACAGCGAAAGCTCGTTTTTCCTCATGACCGGCTTTGGGTTTTGAGGGAGAGCGGACACAGCCGTGGCCACCATCGCCACGATTGCGCTAACGCACAGCCAGGATTTCATCCAACCGGGCTTCAAAGTTATCTTCTCCTTCGGACCACAACCGGTACCGCTCGAGCGGGACGGCAGCTTCCGATTCCTGGAGCCACCGGAAAAGGTATTGGATGTTGTCACGCGTGCGTTCGTGACATTCGCGAAGGCGTTCGGGGGTACGCATCGCGGCGAGATATCCCTCTTCTTCGGGGGACGCGGACTCACCGCTTTTTTCAGCGTGATTGCTGAGAAGGTCCGGGTCGCCCGTAAAGAGGTGCTCGAACCCGATGCCGATAAGGAAGTGACCCTGCTCGGCGGCGATGCCGCCGTCATACTCGGGGCCGTGGCACGTTATTTCAAGCACCTGTGGCTTGCGATTCCAGCGGCCAGCTTCCACGTCGAATACCCACAGCTCCCAGGGCGCATGGACTTCGTAGGCCATGTCACCGCCTGAGTGCTCGCGCAGAAGATCCATTATTTCCGCGGCGCTAACCGGGAGGCTGCGCAAGTCCCACTCGCGCACGGGGGATTCTGTTGCGTCCACGGCGCGGACGATTAAGGAAGAGAACCCAGGCCAAGATTCAGGCAGGGGCACGGTCTCGAGCAGACGCTTGAATTGCGCCAGTTGCGTCTCCCCGGAATAATCCTGTGCCCAGGCACTTACATATGCGCGATCCGACATCCGGACATTATACAAACTTTGGCGGCAGGGCTTGAAATCGAGAAAGGTCGCCGGCTGGACGCCGGTTGATGGCTACTTTTCTTCCGGTTTCTTGGTGGGGGGCAGGGGCAGGGAGCTCGAAAAATCCATCATGCGTTGCCGGAGCGAATCGCCGATGGACGCGAATACCTGCGAAAAAGTCTCGCGCAGCTTTTCTTCTGCATTTCGCGAAAGAATTTCAATTTGCTGATCGGCCTGCTGGCTGAGCTTTGCCGCGGTGGTCAGAAGCCAAGCATTCGACGCATTTTCCAGCCGGCCCGCATAGGAATCCAAGGCTGCGTCGTTCTGGCGGGAAAGAGTCTCCGCGTATTGCCTCTCCTGCGCTTCGCGTTCCGTGCGAATTGCGTCACGCACAACTCCCGTTTGCGCGGCGAGTTCTTTCTGCGCGGCCGCGACGCTTTCCTGCGTCCTTTGCGCAAGATTCCTCTGGAAGTCTGAAAGGAACTGGCGGGATTCGGTGCCCATCCTTGCGCGGATCTGCACCGAATGAGCTTCGAGATGCGTCGCGGATAGGTCGAATGCGTTGTGCAGCCCGGCATTGAAGCGCTCCAGCTCCAATTGCGCGGCGCGTTGCGCCTTGGTTCCAACCTCTGTGCTGGCCGATTCGATTGCTTCGCGAATTTTTTCCTGCGTCTGCTGCATGGCCTCCTTCGAGGTCTCTTCCAACTGGCCCTGGGCATGTTCGACGTAACTGCGGCTGTAATGATCGAGTTCGCTGGCAAAAAGGCCGGACATTTCTCCCGCGCGGGCGCGCAACGCCTCGCCGGCCTGTTCAAGGCCGTGGTCGAGGGTCGATTGCATTTGCGTTTGAACCTTCTTCTCGTACCAGTTGGCGGACTTAAACAGTGATTCGACTGTCGTGTGGGAAATGTCCGTCGCGCGAGCGTCGAGTTCCTCGAGCCATTTCGCCATTGCGGCTTTCGAGGATTCCTGCCAATCGCTCCCGATGCGAGCGGCGCTCTCCTGCATCCGCGTGGTCGCTTCGCTTTCAAACTGGGCCGCGGCTTCGCGCATCCGCTCTTCCTGGGACTGCAACGCATCTTCCGCGGAAAGGTGGCCTGCCAATAATTTCTGGACCATTTCGCGTGCGCGTTCGATCTGTGGGGCGAGTTCCTTTTCCAATTGCTGGCCCAACTTCGCCACGGATTGCGCGCCTGCCGCATCAAGCAACGGCTGCAAGCGGTCCGCCATTCCCGAGACGGCGGATTCGGTGCGCGCACCAAGCTCGAGCGTCGATCTTTCGAGCAGGTCGCCCATTCTCCGCTCGAGGCTGGCAGCCGCGGCCTGTTGCATCCCGTCGAGTTGGCCCGCGAATTCTTTTAGCCGTCCGGCTGCTTGTTCAATTTCACCAAGCGCTGTGCGACCATTTGCAGCTTCTGCTTCCCATTGTGTGTGGAAATCATTGATGGCCTGGCGCGCCTGTGCGTGCAGATCTTCAGTATGCTGACGCAACGTGGCGATCTGCTTTCCGGTTTGAGTGTGGAGGCGTTCGATTTCCTTTTGTGATTGTGCGGCGATCTGCGCGGTTCCAGCTTGCACTGCCTGGTCCACTGCTCCCGAGGCAAGTTCCGCTGCGCGCTTTTGCGCGGCAGCCATGTCCGTTTCGAGGCGTAAACGCCATGATTGCTCGCCCTGTTCGATGGCCGCGTGGATTTGATGCGAGAGTTTCGTAGCGGCTACCTGCAATTTTTCCATTTCCGCCGCGGCGCCCGTCGTGCGGCCGGAAAGCGCCTGTTCCCATTGGCGCGTGGCTTCCTTTACCGTCGAGTGCAATTCCTGCCGCGATCGCTCGAACTGTTCCCGCGCCTGATCCGCGCGCTCCGCGGACGCTTCCGCTGAAACACGCAAACGGTCAATTGCCGAATCCACGCTCGCAGTGAGCGCGGCCTGGAAGTTTTCCTTTTCAGTTTGCTCGACGCTCGCCACGCGAGCGGCCAGAAGCACGCGCGCCTCTTCCAGACGCGCGTCCATCTCCTTGTTCCATTCCTCGCGCAGTCCCTCGGCGCTCACGCGCGACTGCAGCTCGATGCGTTCTGTTGCGCGCGCGAGCCAGTGCTTCGCGTAATCATCCGCGGCAGAATGCACGGCTTTGGTCGCGGCATCCTGAAGTTGGGTTTCGACGGACGATAACAGGTGATGGATTTCCTGCGTGACAGTCCGCGAAGTAGCTTCGCGCACTGCCGTCTGAATTTGCTGTTTCGCTTCGTTGACCAGCCGCGAAACCTGCCGGGCAAGATACATCGGCGCGTCCGGCGCAGCTTGAGCGTCCGTCGCACCCATTACGACGACATTGCTGGATTCTGAAATGCCAGACTCACCGGCTTCAGCTTCACCCTCGACGGTTTCCAGATCCGCCCCGGGAAGCGGAATCGCCGAAGGTCCCGGCTCGGATGCCGGGAACCAGTCCGGGGGCGGAAACGCGATACCCCAGATGTTGCCGGGAAATTCCAGCTCGACGCCCACCTGAAATAGTTCGCGGACTGTTCGAGGGCGCTGGATCCAGGTGACGCGCCCACGCGCCGAGCGAGGCTCATGACCCGCTTCCGGGTGCGGCAATTCGAGTGTCACCCACATGTTCTTCAGGACGTAGTGCTTGGATTGGTAGCGGCAGCCGTGGCAGTTAATAATAAGCGTCGAGGTGCGTTCCTGAAACGAGCGGCCGAGCGCGTCCACGCCCGTGACGGTGAGCGGTACCGCTTGCACAATGCGAGTGCTACGGCGCTTGCGAAGCTCTGGATCGTAATGAGGAACACTTTCGGGCAAGGCTGGTCTCCCGCTTCAAACAACAAGCGTAGCATTTAGGGCTGGGGGGGCATCGAGAGACTACGACCTTCCGTGCGAATCAGTCAACGCAATTCTCGCAATTCGTCAGCTTCCCCGGTGTGAATCCTAGCTGGGGTGGCGGCCCCGGAGGGCGTCAAAGACCTCTTTGGCGACCCAGACCGGCCCAACCAGGAAGTAGACAGGCCCCTGAAAGAAGGCGGGCTTGTTTCCCTCGATGCGATGGCCAAGGAGCAGCATCACCCAGCCGCCAACAAATAGGGCAAGCCCCAACTTCCAGCGAAGTAGAGCGAGGAAAACGATGCCCGCGAAAATCACGGGGATGCCAATGCCATGCAACAGTTTATTCCACGGGCTGCTGTGCTCGTGATCGTACCGCGACATGTACCTGTCGAGAGAAGACATGGAAGTTATCTCTCCGAATCCAGTCAGATTACCGTGCCAAGTGATGAGGAATCCGGACGGCTCAGCACCTAAAGTCGTTAAACGTCGAGTGCCTGTCCGACCCGTGTTCGAGCGCCAGATCCTTGCGGTCGTAATCGAAATGGATCGCCGAGCAGACGAGCATGGCGTTCTCGTCCAACATGCGGACGGTCACAGGCTTATCCGGTTCGGTCTGGACGCCAGGGAAGAGTTCAGAAAGCAAGAAATGCCGGCACGCGAGGGGCGGAAATTCCCCGATGGATTTTTCCGCAATCAAACCCGAAGGTCCGTGCAACTGAATCTTTGGTGAGCCGGTATGCTCTTCCTGGAACTCGATGTTCATAACCGCGAGCACGGCATCACGTTTCATCTTCGCGCCTGAGCCGCGTATCTGGCAATCAGTGACGATGTAATCCGTCGCAACGCCGCCGCGGAAGTCCGCGAGCCGGTATTTCTTCTGGAAATTCCCACCGGGGCGGAAATGCGTGAAGGCGGAGCGATTCCAGTCCTTTACATGGACTTCGGCTTTGAGCAGTGAGTGAGAGGTTACAGGGATGCAGCCGAGGCCCAGTCCTCCAGAATATCCAGCAGGCAATGGCAGCGCGCGGGCGTCTATTTGCACGCTCTGAAATTCCAACAGCCGAAGCAGACCCTGGCTCGTAAGCGAAGAGGGATGTACGCGCGTGGCAAAATCGTCGTCCTTGTTTGATACCCACGCGATGTTTCCATCACCATTTGTTACGAACGGCATCATCCAAAGCGCTTCTTCGACCCACCGGCTTGAGCTGATGTAGAAACGGGACTCTAATTCCAGGCCGCCGATGCGCTTTCCAGAAAACAGCAGAGGTGTGTACACAAGCCCTTGCACCGGGAAATTGTGTTTTTCGTCGTATGGGTTTGTCCGCGCGGGCTTCACGGCCCCGTCGGCCGAATAATGAAGGGGATGTTCGACCGTGAACGTCCCTCCCGTCCTACTCTTGATCATCGTGTAGGCGAATGCGACCGCTTCGCCGGTGTTATGGACAATGATGACGCCCCCGTTGCTCAGCTTCTTTTCTTCGAGGGGGCTAATTGCCAGACCTTCGCCGGGAGAATCGTAGTTCTTCAACGTCTCGAGTGAATAGAGCATTGTCTGGTGCGGCACCAACTTGAATGGACGTTCGACAACGGTCTGCGCCAGCCGGTCCACCACGCGGATGGAGCCTACGGCTTCAATTTCGTTCGGATTGAAAAGCGAGAACATGCAGTGGTATTCGCTGAGGGCGGGGAAGGGCATCGAGTAGTTGAAGTGTCCCATTGCCTGCTGCGGGGCTGCCGGATGGGCGTGGACGTTATCGAAATTCGATTCCGTCTGCCAGCGCACAAACCCGGCGCCGAATAAATCGCCCGCATGGTTTACCTGGCCAGCGGAAGGCGCAAGGCGGATGCGTCCGGAGCCCCAGAACGGCTTGCCGTGCGCGATCTCCTGCAAATCCACCATCGTGGTATGCAACGCGGCGATATCGAATCGACCGTCGCGATCCAGAGGGATGTCACGTCCGCTCGCATCGTAAAGCTGGATCTGATATGCGGTCTGATTTTTCGGGTCGCGGAAGCCGTCAACTCCGGGAAAGCAAGATGCGGTGAGAAGGAAATTTGTCGAAATACCAAGCGCGGGGTCGGTTGTAACGAAAGGAGCGGCCACGTCCAGCCAGCATACATCCGGGGCAAGAGGCGTCACCGGGTGTTGACCCTTTAATGCTGCTGCAAAAGGAATGGTTCCAGTGAATGATTGCGCGGAAGAAACGATAAGAGAGCCTGCCAAACAACCCAGAAACGTCCTGCGATCCAACGGCACCATCGTCCTACCTCCATTGCGAACCTCAGGGCCCGGACAGCATTCCGACACGTCTGGTGATTATAGTACTCTTGAGAGAAATTTCGATATTTAGTCTATCTCTCCGCAGCAAGGCAGAATTCAAGCGGAAAATGCAGGCAGGGGACTCAATGGAACCTAAAGTTCTCTGCGGCCTTCCATCGCTTTGAGCATCGTAACCTCGTCCGCGTACTCCATGTCGGACCCGGCGGGGATTCCCACTCCGATGCGCGTCACGCGAATGCCGAGCGGCTTGATCAATTTGGAAAGGTAAACGGCCGTGGCTTCGCCTTCGGCCGTGGGATTGGTTGCGACAATGATTTCTTCAACTCCCGCGCCCTTCAGCCGTTCAATTAGTCCCCTAATTTTTAGTTGCTCCGGTCCAATCCCTTGCAGCGGCGAAAGCGAGCCGCCCAGCACGTGGTAGAGGCCGCTAAACTGGCGGGTCTTTTCAACCGCAATGATGTTGACCGGTTCCTCGACTACACAAATGAGTTTCCGGTTTCGCGTCGCGGAGGTGCAATAGAAGCAGGGGTCGGCGTCCGTGATGTTGTTGCAAACCGAGCAAAAGCGCACATTCTGCTTCGCCTCGCGAATCGCATCGGCGAGCGCAAGCGCCTGTTCCGGTGATGCGCGTAACAAATGAAACGCGAGCCGCTGCGCCGTTTTCTGCCCAATGCCCGGCAAGTGCTTTAACTCGTCAATCAGGTTCGTGATTGGAGGTGCGAAGTCAGGCATGAATGTCCGGGGAAAATCGAGGCTCTGCGCTTCTCACAGCGCGTCCGGTCAAAATAATCCGGGGATTTTGATTCCCGCGATGCCGGGAATGCTTCCGCTGAGGCTCTTCATCTGGCGGGCCAGTTCTTCGTCCACGCGGCGGAAGGCTTCATTCACCGCGGCCTGCACCAAATCCTGAAGCATCTCTTGGTCCTTGCTCGCGAACACATCCGGTTCAATCCGCACTGAAGTGACTTGCTTCTGTCCGTTCATCTGGACCGTGACCATGCCACCGCCGGCCGAGGCCTCCACGTGGACAGCCTCCACCTGCTTCTGCAAGCTTTCCTGCATCTGACGGAATTGTGAGAGCATCTGCTGCAAGGCTTTGACTTCCATCGCTTACCCCTCGCCTCGGCGTTTGATCTCCGTTACCTGGCCGCCGAACCGATCCAGCATCGCGCGTACGATCGGGTCTTGCTCATATTGCGCGCGCGGCAATGGGGCGCCTTGCGCCGCGCGTGCGGCGGGCGTTCCCGCCGCGGAATCCAGTTTAACACACACACGCAGTTGCGAGCGCAGGATGTCGCTTGCGATTGTGCGCAACTTCTCCAGTGGATTCCGCTGCTGCAGCATTTCAGCGATGGTGCGGCTTTCGGAAGGGAAGTACAGGCGCAACTCGTTGCCCTCGAGGTCCCATCGCTGCGCGTGCTCCACAAGTTCGGCGAGAAATTTTTGTTGCTGGAGCACCGCCGCCTTGATCGCGTCCACTTGTGAAGCGTCAATTCCGTTCGACTGCACTTCCGCGCGGGGAATCGCAGGCGAAGACGATTCTTCCGAGACGTCCATTGAGCTGCTCTCTTCGATGCTGCTTCCGGTGATGCGAACAGGTGTGGGCGGTGGAGAGTGCGTGGAAACAGTTGTAGATCCGGAAGCACCCGCCGCCGCTGCACGGACAGCCGGCGCGGGGAATGAAGCAATCGTTGCGGCACTTACGGCTGAAGAATGCGGACCGTTGGGAGCAACTCCGCTCCGGTGCGTCGCCGCGCGCTGCGGCGCCCCGCCATTCAACTCCGCGAGCACCTCTTCGAGCGGCGCAAGACGAGCGGCATTCACCAATCGAAGCAGACCCAACTCCAAATGCAGTCGCGGGTCTGGTTTCCTCCGCAAATCCTCATCCGTTTCCATCAGAATCTGAAAGTAGCGCGTCAATTCTTCTTCGCTGAACACCGCCGCCGCGCGCGCGATTTCCGGGCGCTGCTCCGGCGTCGCCGCAATCAAGTCCGAATCCGCGCCGCAAACGCGCGCCACCAGCAAATTCCGGAAGTGCCGGATCGCTTCGCGGCAGAAGTGTTGCAGGTTGCGCCCTTCCATTTGAAACCGGTGCACGAGCGCGAGCGCCTTCTCCGCCGAATGCTCTTCAATCGCCGCGACGAGTTCCGCGAGCGCTTCTTCGGGTACGACACCAAGCAACTCATGGACGGCGCTGTCCGTGATTTTTGTCCCGCAGTAAGCGCGCGCTTGTTCGAGCAGCGAAAGCGCATCGCGCAGACTGCCTTCCGCTGCACGCGCCATCACTGCCAGTGCGCCGGGCTCCGCTTCAAGCCCTTCCTTTTCTGCAATCGCAGTGAGCGCGCCGTTGATTTCGGCGAATGACAGCGCGCGAAAATGAAAGTGTTGCGACCGCGAGCGGATTGTGTCCGACAGATTCTCCGGCTCGGTCGTAGCCATCACGAAGATCACGCGCTCGGGCGGCTCCTCCAAAGTTTTCAGCAGCGCGTTTGATGCGTCCCCGGTGAGGGCGTGCGCTTCGTCGAGGATGATGACCTTGTAGCGCCCCGAAGCGGGTGCGTAGCGAACCATGTCACGCAACTCACGGATCTGGTCAATGCCGCGGTTTGACGCCGCGTCAATCTCAATTACATCCAGCGAATTCCCGGCGGTAATCTCGATGCAGGCGTCGCATTCGTTGCACGGCGTGGGCGTCGGGCCTTTCGCGCAATTGAGGGCCTTCGCAAGAATGCGCGCGGTCGTTGTCTTCCCCACGCCGCGCGCGCCGGAAAAAATGTACGCGTGCGCCACGCGGTTCGCGCGGATCGCGTTTTCGAGCGTCGCGGTAACGTGCCTCTGCCCTACGACGTCTCCAAATGTCTGCGGCCGCCACTTCCTTGCAATGACTTGATAGCCCATTTATCCCCGGCAGCCTGCCTACCGGCAGGCAGGCGCAGGCACTCCTTCCTGCGCGTCTTTCTTTTGTTTTACTTTAGCCCCTAAAAACAAAAAGCGATGGGAGGAACTTCGGGTACTCCGCGGCACACGGCGTGATCCCGGTACCGTTGCTCCCTTCCGGGCCTGGCGGGGTTCGCGGGGCGGCGTTGCACAGAGCCCGAAGTTCCACGCATCGGCAATCCCGATGATTTTCATAGGGACCGCTTCGCGAAGTCTAGCACAGCGTTGCGGTCGCGTCAGCCGTGCGAATGCGAAAGAAACTCCTTCTCAATGGACGGGCAACCGCGCGACATTCATTCGAATCTCAATTTTCACGAGGGAAGTAGCTCTTAGGAACGCCACCGTGGACATTTCCTGCCGCGGTGCCGCTCCTTCCGGCTATGCTCTCCGCGGGTGTTTACCTCCGCACCCAGTCCGGCGGCGCGCCCGCAGCGCGCACCGGTTCCGCGCGCCAGCGCCACGCTCCACGATACGGGGCAAGGCTTCACCACAGGTGAAGCAAGGGGGAATTCATGAAAAAAGTAGTGTCAGTATTCGCGGTGCTGTGCTTCGCGCTTCTCGCGGCGCTTCCCGCGCATTCGCAGAACCTCAATCAGCTCCTGCAGGGCAGCCAGATGCACCTCACCTTGCAAAACGGAATCACCACAAAGGTCGCGCATGCAGGCGATCCATTCACAGCCACAGTCACCGAGCCGGTTTTCGTCGGCGGCCAACTCGTTCTTCCCGCAGGCACGAAGATCACGGGTGTCGTCGGCGCCGTCATTCACCCGAAATGGATTGGGATGATCCGTGGCCAGGCCGCGATGAACCTCACGTTCAAGTCCATTGAGATTGACCACCGCGAAGTTCCCGTGCAGATCAGCATCCTCTCGATTCAGAGCCCGCAGATGCAGGGTACGGCCAAGAACCGCAAGGATGTAAAGGTGGACGAAGGCGAAGTGATTCAGGCGAAGAATGACATCAAGGAAGACGTGCTAATCGTGGCCGTAGGTACGAGCGGCGGCTCGCTCGTTGGCGCAGTCTTCAGCCACGTGATGCGTGGCTTCGCATTCGGCTTCGCCGGAAGCGCGGCATACGTCGTTGCCCGCAAAGGCAAGGATGTCGAGTTGCCCGCACAGACTGGTTTCCTGGTCCGCCTGGACAACACGTTGACGCTGCCAACAGTAACGGCAACGGCCGCAGCTTATTTGCCCGGGACGAATCAATAACGAATCTCGCGTGCGCGCAACCCGGACTCCGCTCGCTGATTCGATGCATCTCGAATAAGACGCTACTTCAGCGCCCGCATTAGGCTCTCGCATGGGCGGGTCTCAGCCCCGCCCACTTGGCCAACCATTTGCATTGATACTTTGGTTTTTGGCCAGACAGTGTTCATAACGTCCGCCTGTCGCAACTATTTATGAAGATCACCACTTAAATCATGGAGGGCTTTGGGTCCCTAATTCCGCCCAAAGTACTTAGAGAGATGGAGGCGCCGCGCAATCACCTCGTTTGCACGATGCTCGTCAACGGCCTTGGGATGCCAGGCCATTCGCCGGGACACTTATCGGGTCTTCAGCGGAGTTCCTTTCGGAGGAAACGCAATGCCCCAGGGTTTTTCCTGCTCGGCCATTTCCGCGCCCGCGAGCCACAAGTTTTCCTCCTGAGTAACCCAGCAGATGCGGAAGATCAGCGCCCTGGTGCTCTGTTTCTCGCCGTTCGGGTTGCGCCGCATCACTTGCAACGAGACCACTTCACCTTGCCTAATCTTTCTGCCAACTTCAAAACAGCAACCGTGCTCGCTGACATTTCGCGTCCGCGCTGTGCTCGCGTAAAACGTGCCGTGCTCATCCGCCCCGCGCACTTCGATCTCATAGTTCAACCCGACCCGCTTTCCCTCGCGGCGATCTTCCCGCGCTTCCTCGGAAAGCTGACTCCAATCAATGCTCGCGGCCATCGCAATAAACCCCCCTTACCGGAAGAACCACGCACTCCGTTTGCCAAAGCCCGCGCGCGGAAAACATAGGAATCAAAGGACTTCCGGATTGAGTGCGGTTCATCCTGTGCATCGAAATGAGATTCTGTTTCAGCGTGGAACAGCACCATCGCGTCGCTTGCGGGCTAATCGGGGGGACTACATCTAATTTGCGGCAGGCTCTCAACGAGCCTTCAAGGAGACTTCATCCAGCTTTTGCCTGCTGCGCCTTTGCCGGTTTGTTCACGCGCTTCAAGTAACGGTAGAGGCTCGTGCGCCCAATTCCCAACAATTGCGCCGTGCGGACGCGGTTGCCGTGGCACATTTCCAGCACGCGGTGAATGTGAATCTTGCGCACTTCATCCAATGGCAGCGGGCGCCACAAATCCTCCACCGACCCCGGCCGGGCCGTTGGTTTTTGCAGGTGCTCGGGAAGGTCGTCCACGTCAATGAATTCGTTCACCGCCTTGATTGCCGCTCCGGAGATCACGTTTTCGAGTTCACGGACATTTCCCGGCCAGCTATGCTGCAGCAGCACCGTTTGTGCGCGGCGCGAAAGCCCGAGGATATGTTTGCTGTAGGCCTGGTTGTATTTCTTCAGGAAGAACTGAATCATCACGGGGACATCGTCAAGCCGCTCCGCCAGGCTTGGCACGCGAATTTGAATCGTGCTCAGGCGGTAGAACAGATCCTCGCGGAACCGCCCCGCCAGCACCTCGGCGCGCAGGTCGCGATTTGTCGCCGCAATCATCCGGACGTCCACGTGCTTCACTTCCGGCGAGCCTACACGCTGGATCTCCCGGTTTTGAATTACGCGCAAGAGCTTCGATTGCATCGGCAGTGACATCTCTCCCACTTCGTCCAGAAAAACCGTACCGCCGTTCGCGTACTCGAATAGGCCGGGCCGCGTGTCCGTCGCTCCGGTAAATGCGCCGCGCATGTGTCCGAAGAGCTGGCTCTCGAGCAACGTATCCACCAACGCCGAGCAGTTGCAAACCGCGAAACGCTGCTGGGAGACCGGGCTCATCTGATGGATCGCGTTCGCCACCAATTCCTTTCCGCAGCCGGTTGGTCCCATGATCAAAACATTCGTGTAATGCTTCGCCACTTTTCGCGCGAGGTCGAACACTTCAAGCATCGCGGGACTCTTACCGATGATTCCGTGGAAGTTCAGGTCGCTGAGCAACTGCGTTTCGAGTTCGCGGATGCGCGCCCGCTGGCTATAAATATCGCTAATCTCGTCGAGCGTGCGCTTCAGGCGCTCGCGATCCACGGGCTTTGAGAAATAGTCGTACGCACCCCGCCGGATGGCGTCCACCGCGGAATCCAGCGAGTAGTAACCCGTCGCCAATATCACGTGCATGCCGGGGTCGTGCTCCAGGACCTTCTCCAGCAGCGCGCGGCCGTCCATCCCGGGCATCTTGATGTCAGAGATCACCACGCGGCAGCGGCCCGAGCGGACGTGTTCAAGGGCTTCCTGGGCACTTGTGGTGCCGAGGGCGTCGTAGCCGAGCGTGCGTAAGGTTTCAAGAAGCATCTCCAGCATGGCAGGATCGTCGTCCACAACGCATGTGAGGAAACTGGAATGAGTGTGTAATTCCACTGTGTCATTCGTTTGTGTCTGGGTCATAGGGGAATACATGGCAAGGGTGATGCCAAATGGGAGCAGAGGATTTTACAGCACGAGTGCCGAGTCAAGCGGTGACGCGCGCTGCCATGATTCGTGACGTAAACCCAAACACGGTGCGCATTTGCGATAGGCGCGTTTCAGAATGAATCGCCCTTTGACGACCTCGTGCGGTAGCTATGATCGGGGAGAAGAATCGATCCTAATTCCATTTCGGATTAGAGAATGGTCTGCGCTGTGCCAAATAGGGACGAAACATTTTGCATTGCGGCGGCAAATTCGACAGATTTAGTTTTGTGACCCAGTTATGAGGAATTCCAGCAGGGGTTGCCGCTCATCCGGACGTTGACTGAATGCGGCCATAACGTCCTCATATGACTCGGTTGCCGGGGCGGTCTCGGGGCAGGGGGCGGAATATAGCTCGTGCATTTGTTCGTCGCTGCACCCGAATTCGCGGCAGATATCTTCCCATTCGCGAAGCGTTTCTTTTGGATTTGTCGTGGCATCATCCACCGGTGTAGTCCTTCCTTCCGTTTGAGGTTTCCGGCCTGGTGTGGGTGCGTGGATGAATCTGGGTCAGCAATGTTTCGTAGGCCCGAGTCTCCGGCTGGTACTTCACGTCCGCGATTTCGTAAGCCACCGGGTGCGCGCTGGCCTGTTTTGACTCTCCAAGCAGGCGCACGAATACAAGGGCGCCTTTGCGGAGTCCGTGTTGCAACTGCACCTTTTTCTCCGACTCGCTCCATTCCAGATCGGTCTTCTCCACGAAAAAGCTTTCGTCCAGGTCCCAGCCTGAGATCTCGATCCGGTAGCGTGTTCCTACGCAGGTCTCTGCAGGCATCTTCCGATTCTCCCTTTATGTGAGTGTGCAGACCTGAGGCCAAACTGCGCTGGCCGGGAGTGCTTGAAACAGAAGACTTTAGCGCCGCGCGCTGAACACAGCTCGGTCCGCGAAGCGCGCATTCTCGAACATGTGTGCTGGAATGAATCACCTGGGGATAGGTTTTGTTGGGGCTTGGCTTCCGGCCCCGCCTATCTGATTGAACATAGGAATTGGACACAACATCAGGCTTGAATGTAGAGAAGCAGGGCAATAGGATTGACGCTGCTCTTGGACGATTCGAGGCAATCGCGAAAGGAATTATATGAGAGCGGCTAAAGCTACTTTGTTGGTTTTCATCATGAGTGCGGCGTTCGCGTTTGCCGTTCAAGGGCAGTCCGATTGGATCAAGTACGATTCGCCGGAAGGCCGGTACACCGCGCTGTTCCCCGCCAAGCCGCAGCCAAGTACGCAGGAGACGAAAACAAAAACGGGAGAGTCGCTTACTCAATACTTTGCAAGCTGTTCGGACCCCGACACCACCGCCGACCTCACCTATATGATCGCGTACTTCGATGCGGGGCCCGCGATGACATTTTCGTTCGACGAAGCGCGCGATGGATTCGTCGCGGCCGTCCACGGAACTTTGATTTCAGAAAAACCGATCCGGCTCGGTGCATACGAGGGGCGTGAGTTCAGGGCTTCCACAAAGACACAAGACGGCCAGGAGTACGGTTTTATAGTCAGGATTATTTTGGTTGAGAAACGGATTTACGTGAATCAATTTATCTTTGGAAAATCCTCCGAGTCCCCGCGAGCGTTTGAAAAAGGCGCGAGGTTCCTCGATTCGTTCCAGGTAAAGAACGCACGCTAGAGCAAAACTCGGAATTCTGCCCCGGCAATAATTATCGGACTGTGGTCCCCATGCATCGGGGCGCCGCAATTTGATATAGTCGCGCCTTGTCGAAGGTGAATCTTCATTATTCGCGTCCAAAATCCGCAATCGGAGAACACTTCGGGAAGGAATCAAGTGCGCTCATCTAACCATTGTCTCGTTGCTTGTCTTATTGCGTGTGCGATGGTATCCGCCGTTGGGGGGGAATCAAGCTTGGCGCAGCAGCCCGCATCCAAGCCAATCTTCAAATTTCAGGAAGTGATGATCCCCATGCGAGACGGCGTCCATCTCCAGACGGTGATTCTGACGCCCGTTGAACAATCAGGCCCGCTACCCATCCTTTTTCGCCGCACGCCATACGGCGTACCCGAGGCGGCGCCGGAGCAGATGTCCCCATCGCTCAAGGAGTTGGCGCAGGACGGATATATTTTTGTGATTCAGAATCTGCGCGGGCGATTCAAATCGGAGGGCGTGTTCAAGCTTTCATCCGAAGTTGACTTGAATGATCCCAAGGCCACCAACGAAACGACGGACGCATACGACAGCATCGAGTGGTTGGTGAAGAACGTCCCGAACAACAATGGAAAGGTAGGGATGTACGGCGTCTCTTATGACGGACTGACGACTGCCATGACTCTTCTTCACCCGCACCCGGCGCTCGCGGCGATCAGCGAGCAGGCCTCGCCCGTGGATCAATGGATGAATGACGACGACCACAGGTACGGCGCATTGCGCGAAAGCTACGATTTTGAGTACGCCGTGCTCGAACAGGCCGACAAGAACAAGAACACTCACTTTGAATTCGAGACCTACGACTCGTACGAGTGGTATCTCAGTCTCGGTCCGCTATCGAATATCAACACAAAATATCTCCACGATTCGATCCCTTATTGGAATGACACTGTCAAACATCCGGACTATGACGACTTTTGGAAAAAAGAAGCCTGGATTCGCCAGCTTCATGCCTCGACGGTTCCGAACCTGAACGTTGCCGGATTCTGGGATCAGGAAGACCCGTGGGGCCCGTGGCAGATTTTCTATCACGCGGAAGAAAGCGATCCCGGGCGCACGAATTTCATCGTGGCCGGCCCGTGGTACCACGGCGAGTGGCAAAGCCCGCGCGGCGAAAGCATCGGGATCATTCCTTTTGGCGGACACGAGACCGCGCGCGAATTCCGCGAGAATATCGAAGCACCTTTTTTCCGTTATTACTTGCACGGCGCGGGCGAAAAACCGAAATGGCAGGCCCAAACTTTCCAGAGCGGGTCCAACACCTGGCATACCTATTTGGCATGGCCGCCGAAGGAGGCGAAGCCTACAAATCTGTATCTCCATACGGACGGAACACTTTCGTTTAAGGCGCCTTCTGCAACTGATAGCACTTCGCCGTTCCGCCAATACGTATCCGATCCCGCGAACCCAGTTCCGTACCGTGAGCGGCCCATTTCTCCCACTTATCCGGCAGGCGATTGGAGAATGTGGGAAGTTGCCGACCAGCGATTCGTCGAGGGCCGCCCTGATGTGCTGACTTTCGTGAGCGAACCGCTCGACCACGACATTACCGTTTCCGGCCAGGTTGCGGCAGCCTTGTTTGCCGCCACTTCAGGAACGGACAGTGATTTTGTAGTGAAGCTCATCGACGTTTTTCCCCAAGACGCCCAGAAAAACGCGTGGGATCCCGAAGCCGGCCCGAGGCCCGGCCAGTACGCGCAGAGCCTCAACGGATACGAATTGCCGATTGCGATGGAAGTCCGGCGCGGACGCTATCTGCAAAGCTACGAGCATGCACACGCGCTCACGCCGAATCAGCCCAGGGAATGGAAAGTCCCGCTACGCGACCGCGATCACGTTTTCCTGAAAGGCCATCGCATCATGGTGCAGATTCAATCCACTTGGTTTCCGCTGATTGACCGTAACCCGCAAAAGTTTGTGTCGAGCATCTATGAGGCCAAGGTATCCGACTTCGTGCGGGCAACGCAGCGCGTCTATTGTTCGCCGGCGCTGCCTTCACACATCGTTTTGCCAATTGTGCCGTGAGGATTTTGGAATATCGCAAAGCACAAACATCCATGAGGCATTCCGCATTGTCTGGAATCGGGGTTTATGTGCGCTTGTCCGCACAGGGATTCGCAGACGCAGGGTTAAAAACGTCGCCAGCTCAGTGGTGTTGATATTGGTAGTGATGACCGGGGTAAAGGAGATTGAGCGCAATTAGAAAGACAGGTTGGAAAATGTAGCTAAATCCGTAGTAGATGGCGATCAATCCCAGGAAGGCATATTGATTTGTGCGCGTCGCCTGGACAAACCTCACCGCGGTAGACTCCTTCATTAGCAATGTAATTCCCACATTGCCGTCCAGGGGCGGGATGGGAAGAATATTTAGCGTTCCGAGAAGCATGTTCAACATGAACATGACGCTCATGAATGTTGTGGCGAGGTCCGTCCCACCTCCCACTAACTCGGTAATATGAGAGAAATTGGGTGATGCAGGCGCTTGCAGGCGGCCCATCGCCATGCCCACATGAATTGCGATCCCGGCAAGCAACATAAGGATGAAATTCGTCGCAGGTCCGGCGAGCGCCATCCGTGCGGCGCGCCGCGGAAAGCGGCGGCTCCATTCGGGGTCGTAAGGCGCGCTGGCCCAACCCATCATCCAGCCGTTGAGCGCGTAGGAAAGAATCGGAACCACCACCAGCCCGAATGGCGCGCGGCGTATATGCGGAATTGGGTTGAGCGAGACTTGCCCGCCAAGAGACGCAGTAAGGTCGCCACCCCATTTGGCGACGAGCGCGTGCGCTCCTTCGTGGCATACAGTGGAGAAAAGAAACGCGACGTACCAGACGATGCCTAGAATCAGGACTTCCGGCGTCAGTGGAGTCGTCATGAGCTAGGTGAGGGTAGCGCGACAGGCCGCCGCGGGCAATGGGTTAAGCAAACTCGCATCGCCATGAGCAACAGGAAATTGGCTCCGGGGCTTGGACTCGAACCAAGATTCTAGGCTCCAAAGGCCCATGTGCTGCCAATTGCACCACCCCGGAGTAGGGTAAAGCATTTCGGTTCAAGAAGTGTAGCAAAGACGCGCGACTCGCGCAGCTTGGCGTGCTCTCGTTTTATGCGCAGTGAATTGTGGGGACTCCAAGCTGAAACGGGATTCTACTGTAGTTCCGGGAATTAAAGTGGAGTGGCGGGAGGAGGCGGGAGGAGGCGGGAAGTGAGGGGCTAAGTCCTAGGAGGAAAAGGGGATATTGTTGTTGAAGAGCGCCGCGCAGCCGATTCGAGTCGCGGCCTCTCTATGGAACATTAGAGTAGAGTGAGCGGGAAATTTTCGCTTGGAAGTCGTTGATTCTATTAGTGGGCAGGTCAAAATCCAAGCGAATCCAAACGAAACGCCATTTTTGGCAGGCTCACGCCTCGTAAGTCTAGCGTTTTCAGTGGGTTCCAAGCGAAAAGCGCCTCGCTCGGCGAGAAACCCAAGCGAAGCGCTCTCGGCGGAGTTTTGAGGCAGTTATTCAACGGGCAAAGCGTCACACTCCTGAAGGCTCGCGCCAACGATAAAGTCCACGCGGTCCTGTCGGGCGTGGATCTTCCAAAGCTCGCACGCGCCAATTGCAGCCAGATATTTCGCCGGGTTGTCCTTTGCGAGCATCACGCGCTGAAACTTCCGCTCATTCGCCAGGTAGGATGCATGGTCCAGCAGGGCCGCGCCCAAACTGGCGAAGCTCTTCCCACGTTTGAAGAGATCATTCTTAGGGATGGCGGACTCGCCATGCGGATCGTGCGGGCCAAACCAAAGTTCAGCAAGCAAGATGCTGGAAGGAATTCCCGTCACCTCTTGGGCGGCGCGCGCGAGCACCAACCAACGAGAGATCAGTTCCGCATCTATGAGCGCGGAGCTTATCTTATGAGGCAAGAGTTTTCGTTCAAGGAGAGCCGACACCGGCGCATCGCTAAGCCCGCGCAGCGAGCCCCTCAGGCGCTGCATTATGATTTCGTCGATTGCGGAAATTGCGCCCGCAATGATTGGTTCCAGTTTCTCCAGCGGGATTCGACGGCACTTTCCCGCTGAACGCTTCTGCGATTTGGCAAATCCTCTAACCGGACTGCCTTCCGCCTTTCGGGACGTGACTACGTGAATGCTTTTCATGGTTTCTCCTCTTTTGAACGTTCAATTGCAAAGAACAAATTCCGCGCCGAAAAATACTTCGCGCCGCCCTTCCTGAAGTCGCTAACCTCGCAATAGGCCAGCAGCTTCTTGAAGTTCTTTTCGCTGGTGGCACCAACTTCTTTCGTCCAGACCGCCCGCAGTTCCTCTTCCGTCAGGCCTCCCAGCTCGATGATGTTTTGCAGTCGTGAGCGCCATTGCTCCAGCTCAAGCTGAGTAAACTTGCGGCGCAGATCGTGACTTCCGGCAAATAGCAAACCGAAATAGGGAGGTTCGTCGAGCAGCTCACGCAACGTCTCCAGGGCGTCGTTGTCGAGCTGCTGGCCCTCGTCCAGGATGAGGAGCACGCGCCTTCCGCCGAAAAAATGCCGCAGCTTGCGAATCATCTGACCGATGTATCCGCGCCCAGGAATTCCAGCGGCCAGCGAAATCTCGACGAGCAGATCGCGCCTGCTCATGCGCGGGCGACAGCGGACATAGAGCGAACGGCGGGCGCTGCCGTTTTTCCCCACTTCCGTAGCCTCAAGGTCCGCGCACAGACTCAGCAGCAGGCGAGTTTTTTGCGTTCCCGGAGCGCCGTCGATGCAGTAGGCCCATGCGTGGTCCAGCGCGCCATAAAACGCGCGGCGGACCTTCCGATAACTTTCCGTGTGATAGGTCTCGCCGTGCACGCTGCGCTCAAGAATCGTCGGCCTGGCATCCATCAGGCTAATGAGCGCCGCGCGGATCGCGCGCGTACAATCCGGTTTCCCCGGATAGCGCCCCAGCCGGTAGAGATTCACAGCGGACCGCGAATAGTTGCGCCCGTCCGCTTTGGCGACCGCATCCGCAACGTCGAAGTCATTCCATCCTGTTTGCGACATCCAGCGGTCCAGACGCGCACGCACGGTTGTATCCTCGGGCAATTTCAGCCTTGCTAGGCGCGTACTCTCTTTGAGCGAAAGTGGCACGCTATTTCGCCTCGCGAATCTGTAGAAAATCCTCAACGAATTGTGGAGCCGCAGCGACCTGGCGGCGCGACGACGGCGAAGCCGCCGCGGGGATATGATGAATACCTCCGCGCCGCGCCAGCAAATCCAGTTCTGTAGGCACGCTGGAGCCGCCAATTTCCATAACTCGCTTACTCGCCGCTCGCAACCTCGCGCGCTGGGCAGTGACTGCCTTAACGTCCTCTTGCGTGACTGGTCTTTGCGCCGCCAATTCATCCGAGACCATGCGAGCCAGCAGCGCGCCGCCCGGAACACTCTCGAATGCCAGCGCGCAACTCAGATCGTTCGGGTCGCAATGGACCGCGACCGCACTGCCGTTCGACAGGTACATTTTCTGCTGCCCTTCGGGATCATCGAGCGCCACTGAGTAAGTGGAATTATTCAACTGGACTTTGCAGTTGGCGACGATTCGCTCCTGCACGTCCCAGAACAGGTGCGCGAGCATCTCTATTTTCGGAATTGTGCGCTGCGCGAGCGGGAGCAGCTCGTCCATGATTTGCAGGGGAGTTCTTCCGTCCATACCGCAGCCCCAGTGATGCTGACTGGAGTTCCGTTCCTCCAGCCATCGCCGATGCAAGCTGATGAATTCGCTCGCGGAAAAAAGTGGTGAGGTGTCACGCTTCCCCGCAAGGAATTGCGCGTGCTGTTTCTCTGCGACGCGGCAGAAATCGGGACGCAAATCCGGTTTCGAGCCTGTGTAGCCGCGCTCTTTGAACATCTGGTCAAAGCGCCCGCTGACATAGCCGAAATACGATTCGATTTGTTTCGACTGAGGATGGCGCGGCGTGCAGTAGCAGACCTTAATGCCCAAGCGGGCGAGCAGGCCATCATTTCCTGGCACGCGCCCCTCATCATCAAGTTCGACCGGAGAAGTGCTGTCAGCAGCGGTCAACAGACTCCCGCGCTTCGCGCCTGCTCCGACCTTGCGGAAATCTTTCCCGTTGTCGCAATAGAAAAGTTCCGGCATTCCGAAGTGGCTAATTCCCTGCCGGAGCGCGCTCGCGATGGTCCGCCAGCTCGGAGAAATGTTCCACACTGAGCCGACAATCACGCGCGTGCGCATGTCCTGAATGCAGGTTTCCCACAGCCGTACAGCGGCATTTTGCTTTGCCTGTTGGAAGGAATCATTCAGGACAATAACGTCGTAAATGCGATGGTCAGCGACCCAGACCTGGTTAGGGAGCGTGTTCGCTCCGCGCCTGGTCACCAAGTAGGGAGCGTGCTTCGCTTCCCATTTTTGTTTTGGCAGGCGCTTCGCATCGCGGACGGCTTCGGGGATCGTCTGGATGAAGTTGTTTATGCTGTCGTAGCAGGGCGGCGTCGATTTGCCCTTATACGGGAGCAGCGGCCCGCCCCATTCGCGCTTCACGCAATCTTCAATGTGGGAGAGGTTGATCCCCTCATTCCACTTCCCGATTACGAATCGCTGAAGGGCTGGGCGATTCTTGAAAGCGCGGGACTGCCCGCGATCCGCGCGCGTTCCCTTTGGTTCCAGCGCGCCCGCGCCGCCGCGCAAATAGCGGCTGTAGAGCCGCCAGACATAGGATTTAGAGAGCTGGCGCTGCGCGGCAATCCATCCCGCAACGTCGTCCATATTGCGAACCTCGCGCCCTTCGCCGAGGCAGAACGGTTTCAAGCAGCCTTCGCGGAAATCGACCATCGGAGCGAGCAAATTTATTCTGTCCTCGACAAGGCGCTGCTGCTCTTCCGTGAGGTGCCGGGCCTGTGGACGCGCGTCAAAAAGTTGCGACTGTCCCTCTTCCGTCTTGAGCGCCAGCGCATCCCCAGGGCACGAGAGTATGAGCTTCGATTGCATTTCCGGCGACAAAGAGAGCGAGGAATATTCGCGCTGGAGTTTGCCGTTTTTCAACCGTTTCCGGCTGCGCCGCCATTTCAACCGTGTATCATTACCCATATTTTCAATGGTTTTTTCGGAGCAACCAAAGAGGTTCGCTAGTAATTTTTTGTCAACCCAGAATTCGCTCGCGCTCATGGCTGCACCTTGCCCCTGTCGTTGCGTGGGCGATTCTTGAGGCCGTCATATCCTGAGGCGCGGAAACGAGCGCGCCAGCGATACAATGATCGCGGCGAAACTCCGAATTGCCGCGCGTAGGATACTGTCATAAAATCTTTCGGCTTACCTATTTCGAGAAGCGGCAAAATTGCCAGCAGCCGAGCAGTCGCGCTCCGCCTCACCTGACGAATTGCGCGCCTCGATGAAGTCCGAAGCCTGGCTGGACCTTCGATTCTCAAGGCTTCCTCTTTCGGAATTTTTGTTTTTCGGCGGCGATCATTTCCTTCACGCTCTTGCCGACCTGAAAGATGTTGCGCCCCTTGGCGCCAAGTAACAGGGCCCTCAGGCGCTCATCGCCAACAACAGTGCAGAATGCATCGACGAATGCGGCTGGCAGCCGGGCCTTTTTCTTGCCCTCGGATGCGAAGTCATTTAGCATGTGCTCCGTGACGTGGGACTCAAGAATCGTCTCCATTTTCTCTGCGATCTCCGGTCGTTTGAGGGGACATTGGCGGATAGTGTCCGTTATCAAACGCCGTATGGCGGAGTCTACGTCCTTTAGTTTGGGCGTCCGAGGCTCCCCAAGTTTTTGGGGTTGTATTATCATGCTGTATCTAGTTATAAGGTAGCTGGTGCTGCCTGTCAAGAGGGAAGATGGCAAAACGACCCGAGCCTATGCACGTCGAAAAAATCAGGACGCTACGCGCAGACTTACAGGTGAATCAGGATGGGCTTGCGCAGCGACTCGGAGTGACACAGGCGGCAGTGTCGAACTGGGAGAGCGGCATAGAAAAAAATGCCCCTTCGAGCGAAGCCTACATGCTCATGGGAAACATAGCTCCTTACCCGAGCTGTCTTTGGTTTTGGGAGCGTGGCGGATTGGACAGTGAGGCCATGCGCTCCGTTGCGGAGAAAATTCAGATTAAGAACAGAGCCAGACCCGCTCCTGGGGAATTCATGCGAATTCCGCAATCACGCGATGCCTCGCGAGGAATCGAAGAGGCAGGCGAACCAATTATTTTGTCAGGAAAGTTGATTGCGAATCCGCTCTCTACAGTATGGCTTCCGGTCAACAAAGCAATGGCCGGAGAGTATTTTACTGAAGGAGATATTATAATTCTGGATAAATCCGAGCGCGGTGAGAGTCTTGAGCCGTTACTTGGGCAGGTGGTTCTTTGCGAGGGAACCCCGCCCAAGGAAAAACTAGGAAGCCTGGCTGGAGGTTTTCCACACGGCCTCTTCATTGGCCAACTGACATACAACAAAGTAGATCGCGATGGTTTTCAATTTCTGGCGCGGGTCGGCGATGTGGGTGTCGGTTATTACAGTCACCCTATACCTCCGGGAACGATTGATGGCATGGGAAATTTCAAAAAGGGGGAAAGGCAGAGGTTTATAAACGAGGCCAAAGAAAGCGCGCCTTCGAGCATACGGCCCTTCACCGGATGCCGGATCGTGGGCCGAGTTCTCGGATGGTTCAAGCCTGAAGGAAAAGGGAAGTGAGGGCGCGAATTGAAATCACAACCAAAACCGCTGCCCGAATTCTCCGCGTTCCTCGGCGGCGTGTTTGGAAGCTCATTGACGAGCAAAAGATTTACTCGCGGCGGCGCGGCCCCGGAGGTCGCCATCGAGTCGATTACCATTCAGTGTTAAGGCACATCAAAAAAATGACGGAGGAGAATGCGACATGAAAGCGCAAACACAGGCGAGCGGAAATGAAATCCCGCGCAACGCGCGGAGCCAGGCGAGCTTTATCGAGCAGACTCGGCTGAGGGATAAGCTCAGCTGCGTGGAAAGCCTGATTCAATCCACGCAGAGAAAGATCGCCGAATTTGAGGAAAACCGAAAGTGGATGTTGAGGCAGAACGCTGGCAAAGATGCCGGGAAATGGGATCGAGGAATTGCCAACGCGACCGCGATGCTGCGTGACCAGCGGGAAATTCTCTCCATCTACCAAGAGCAGCGCGACCAGCTAAATGCTGAGGTCGCCGCGCTCGATCCGACGCCTAAGCAAATTGCGGAACGCGCAAAGCAGCAGAGCCGCCTGATGCAGATCGCAGGCGAGCGATTGGAAAAGGACCGCGAGGCCGATAGCTTAGTCGCGCAACTCCGAACTCTTCTTGCCGCGCGCGGCGAACTGACAGCGGCGATGACGGAAATCGCTGAGGATCTGGAATTTCGGATTGGCGAGAGCGGCCTGGACGCGCGGCGCTTTGAGAGATTGCTTGATTCACTTCCTGAAGAGCTTGCCGCCACGAGCGAGCGCTGGAATGCGTGGTTTTTCGGAAAGCAGGAATCCGTCACGCGCTACATCGTGCGCGATGAGCGCTTGATTCTCCCGGAAACCCTCGCGCATCACGGCGTCTTGCATTGCGGCGATGAAGTCTTTTTGACAGACGAGGAGGCCCGCGAACTTTTGCGCGAAGATCGCAGAGGGCCCGAAAGGGAGCTGAGCGTCCCTCCAAACCTTTTGACCGTTGAAGCCCATGAAGCATTGCAAAATCGCGCGAAGGAAAAAGGCGTCACAGTCGCGGATGTTTTGTTCTGGGAGGATGTTGAGCGAGGTTGGGTCGTTGTGCCGTCCTCTCGCTTCAGCATTCGCCTGAGGTCGAAGACAAATATCAGTTGTGATGGCAAGGCGCTGAAGTCCGGCGACGTTTTTGAAACCGCAATGGCGCACGCAATTGAACTGGTTCGAGCGGAAGCCGTCGAGCGGCCTTTTTAAGCCAGCGTAGCTCAGGAGAGCAATGCCAGCAGTCGCACAAATCCTGATCCAAGTGGATGAGAAGGGAGCTGTGTCGGCAGTCCAGAAGTTCGATGAGTCGCTGAAAAAAGCAAACCCCTCGCTCGAAAAAACCACTTCAAACATCCACGAAGCACATGACGCCGCCGCGCTCTTCAACCGCATGTTCGGAATCGAGATGCCCCGGCAAATTGATACATTCATCGGGAAGAGTGAGACGCTCGCGCCGATTTTCGCAAGCCTCTTCAATGTATCCATTTTCGCCACGTTTGCGGTAGGGGCCGCAAAATACCTCGGAGATGCAGCCGACTCTGTGTTGGGATATTCAGAAAATCTGGAAAAACTTCAAAAGCAGCAGGAAGCCTCTCTGACCGCGCAGCAGAAGCTCGACGAGGCGATGCACGGAACTGCGGATTTTGATTTCATTGCTGGGAAAATAGCCATGCTCAAGGACCAACTTAAGGCCCTTGGAGCCGCCAACCCCGGAATCGACTCGGCAGCCGCGCGGGCGATCAGCAGACTCGAAGATATTTTTGGCGGCTTCTTCGGAGAATCCGGCTCCGTCAGTAAGCAAAGCGCAAAGATGTATGACCGGCTGAAGGAACAACTCAACGATTATCTCGATGAAGCCGCTGCGGCTTACCAGCGCGACGTGAAGGCCGCCACCGATTACCATAAAGCGGTTAACGGGGTTCACCTCGTGGGCCTTCAGGGATTTGCAAAAATCGACGCGGAGGAAAAAGCCGAACTCGACCAGGCCAATCTCGAATTCAAGCTACACGTCATAACAAACGACATGGTGCTGGAGGCCACCAGACTTCAGATCAAAAATAAGTATAAGGACGAGAGGCTCGTCGCGCAGCGAACCGAAAATCAGGAAATTCAAAAGATGCAGGACGACCTTGCCGCCGTCGGTCTCAGCGGCCAAATGAAAGTGGAGGCGGAAACTAAAATCGCCCTTGACCATCTCTCGCAAAGATACAAAGAACACAATGTTGACTTGAAAACGATGATGACGGAATCTCTGCTCATCATCACGCTCGGCGCCGAAAAAACAAAAGATGAGGGAGACAAGCAAGCACAGGAAATTGCACGAAGGTTACAGGAATGGAATTCATTCGCGACCGGGCTGGCGTCCGGCGCGCAGCAAATGATCGGCGAGGCAAACCGGGCGTCGTCAAGCGGAATCGAGCAACTCACCAATGAATATCATCAGAAACTCGCCAAGATTGCGGCCGATGAAGCTCTCCTGCTCGCGAATGCCGCCAGCTCACTGAATTTCGGGCCGGATACCATGAACGCGCTGAAGGCGCTGGAGGATGCGTGGCTGGCGGTGACAGTCGATTTCAACCGCAAGAGGCTGGCCGAGGAGCAGACATATTCCGACCAGGCGAAGGACCTGGAGACGGAAGCGGCTATCGGCGCCCTGCCTGATTGGATGCGCGCGGACGCGCAGATCGTCGCGTCGGCGAACAAGCGCATCGAAGAGATTCATCGACTCGAGGCCGCCGACAAAAGCTTTCGCATCGCGGGGGAGAGGGAGGTCGCGGCAATTCAGGCGCAAATGTTTAACCAATTGCGCGACAACATGGCGAACGATCTCATATCCCTTTTCGATGACATTTCGGGCGGGAATCTCGGCAAGAGGATTCTTAGAAATTTCGAGAAGCTGTGCGCGACGATCTTCGCGCAGTGGCTCCTCACCACGAATCTGATGGGCGGCGCGATGGGAAACATTTTCGGCGCGCTACTGGGCATCAATGTGCCCGGCGGCGGAGTTCTCAGCGCGCTCGGCCTCGGACATGCGGCTGCTGGCGCAGCGAGTGGCGGCCTGGGCGGCGGAACTTCTTCGGCGGGCGGCGTTGGAAACATTTTTCGAAATCTTTTCGGTGGCGGCGCAAGCACGACGGGCGTTGCGCGCGGCCACTCGCTCGGCGCGCTGGACATTGCAAATCTCGGAGCGGTGGGCGCGCCTGGAATTCTTGGCGGCCTCCCGCTTTCTTCGGGCCTCGCAGGACAGTCTCCGCTCGATATCGCGAACATGGGAAAAGTCGGCGGGACGACTGGTGGAGTTTTTAGCAGGCTTTTCGGCGGCCCGAATTCAACGGGCATACTCGGCCCGCTCGGCATGGTTTTTGGCCCATTGCTGTCGAGAATCAATAATCCGTTAGCGAAAATCGCGGCCGGCGCGCTGACAGGATTTGGATTCGCGGGACTAGCCGAAATGCTGCTGCCAAAGCTATTTACGATGCTGAGCATCGGCGGGCCAATTGGCCTAATCATTGGCGGGGCCATCGGCGGTCTCGTGGCGCTCTTTTCTTGGCTCTTCGGGAACAAAGATAAAAAAGCGCGAACGGAAGTGATGGACCCGCTGGCGAAGGACATCGCCAACACGCTTGACCAATACAAGCTGATGCAGATCGACATGCAGAGCGCGGACTCCACGCTCGAAACGGACCGCACGAACGCGAAGGACCAGCTCAAAAAAATCGGCAGGGGGCAGCTCAGCAAATTCGGGCCGCAGGTGGACACGCAGATCAACGACGCGGAGAAAACGATTCTTGGGATCGACACGGAGCGGCAGCGGCGCGCGGCACTGGCCGGGATCGAAGGGCCGCCGCAATTTCTGCGCGGCGGGTATGTGGGCTGGAATCTCGGACGCGCCGGCGCTGACAACTACTGGTTTGACCGCGGGATTGCGCCGATGCATTTTCTGAGCGGCGGAGGAGTACCTGCGGTGCTGCACCCGGAAGAATTCGTTCTGCGCCCTGCGGCTGCGAAATCCATCGGACGCGACAATCTAGAGCGCGCGAATCGCACAGGCTCGCTCGATGGTGGCGACCACTTTCATTTTACGATCAATGCCATTGACGCTCACTCTTTTGTGAACTTCCTGCGCGAACGCAACGGAGCGATGCAGATCGCGCAAGAAATAAATATCCTGAGAAACAGGGGAGTGCGCATCTAGAGTTTCGCGGCTATCATGCGCGCGTATGATGGCGCGCCCGCTGAGTTTTCGGGTCCATCGCCTGCTCCGCTCAGTGCGAAATCGCAGTCGCAGTTCGCGGCGGCCATTCAGCGTAGGGAGATCCTGCGAGGCCGCTCACCTCCGGCGAATTAACAGCCGCCGCGAATAACCTTTGGCCTGAAAAGGGGAAGAATATGGCTGACTTCAACAAGGCATGGGTAGAAATTCCTGTATGTCCGACCTCAGTTCAACTGCACGCAGCGGCCCTGCACTTCGTTTCCATGAATCCTAAACTGAGTTATGCCGATGCGTTGAAAAAGGCGCTTTTGTTGCCTGAATTCAGGGAATGTTACTCTCTTGCGACTGGGCAAATCGAGATTGGTCCCAGTGAATTGCGCGATGCCGCTATCAAGCTCTGCTACGAGAAGCCAACGCTGACCTTCGGGGAAGCACTAACGCAGGCCCGCGCTGCTTCTCATCGGCCCGATTTCGGACAATATCCAGTTGATCCCGCCTCCATTAAGCTCCGTGATGAAGCCGTCCAACTCTTCTCGGAAAGCCCTCAGCTTGGCTTCGGGGAATGCCTACGGCGCGCCCGCGCGGCCTCCGAATAGGCCCCTCCACTCTACTTTATTGTCCGTGTCACTCTACTTTAATGTCCTGGTTTACTGCACTTTATTTGCCTGAAGCATATCTACGTGCGTCTGTATCGCCGCACTCAATTCTGCTAAATTGGATGGATATTCACGACGGAGAGGTGTCCGAGCGGTTTAAGGAGCACGCTTGGAAAGCGTGTGTAGGGGAAACTCTACCGTGGGTTCGAATCCCACCCTCTCCGCCATTTACAGTCTGATACGTCACGCTGCATTTTGATTCCGGAATCGTGGGAATTCCTTATGTCTCTAATGTCGTCACGCTGAAATTGCGAGCCTTCTATCTGTGCGGCTCTCTGCTTTCGCCATTGCCTTCCGCGCCGAACGCAGCAGGTGCTCCATTGTTGAACCATCCTGCGGAAAAACAGCCGCGCCCGCCGCGAGATGGATCGGGAATTCCGAAGCCTCGCTCGCAAGTTTTTCTTCGATTCGCGCGGCGAGCCGCTTTACGCCCGCAAGCGTCGTCTCCGGCAACACAAGGGCAAATTCATCGTCGCTGTAGCGTGCGGCGATGTCGGCATTGCGGCACATCGCGCCAATCGTGTTGGAAACTTTGCAGAGCGCGCGGCTGCCAGTCATCGGTCCGTTTTGCTTGCTGATCTCCTTGAGCCCCTCAAGTTTGAGCAGCAGGATCGCGAACGAGCGCCCCGTCCTCTGCGATCGCTTCGCCTCCGAAAGATACGCGCCCTGCAACTGCGCCTCGCTCAGCAAGCCAGTGAGAGGATCTCGCATCCCTCCCGTCTGCGCTGTGACTTCGGCGAGCTTGCGCTCGGTGATGTCAATAGCAGTGACGAGTCCCGCGGGCTGGCCTTCCATCGAAATCTTTCCCATTGTCACGTCGAGCCAGCGCACCTGTCCGGCCTTCGTCAGAATGCGGATTTCATTCCGCAATTCCGAATTGTTGTTCTGCAGTCGCGCAAACCCCTGTTCGATCACCAGCGGATGTGAATCGGGATGGATCAGATCCCACGAATTGAGCGCCAGCAATTCCTTTTCGGAATAGCCGGTCAGTGCCTGCGCGGTCAGATTTGCGTAGCGGCATTCAGTTCCCTGGTAAATAAGGACGGCTGAGGCAATCGAATCGGCAAGCACACGGAATGTCCGCTCGCTTTCGCGCAGTGATGCCTCGGCGTTTTTAGACTGCTCGCGGATGTGCCGGTCTTCCACGGCCCTGCGCACCGCCCACGGCAGAGCGCCCAAATTCGATTTCAGCACGCAATCCGCGGCTCCTCTCTTAATGCATTCGACGGCTTTTTCCTCTCCGATGGGCCCGGCGACGATGATGAATGGCACATCCTTGCCTTTGGATTGAAGCGCATTCAATGCGTCCATACCCGACCAGCCGGTGAGAGAGTACTCCGCCACAACGGCGTCGTAGGCAGACTCTTCCGCGAGCCTTTCAAACTCCGGCCGTGTGAGCGCCCGGTCGGCGCTGAAGTCCATGCCCGTCTTTTCAAGCGCGCGGGCGCAATCGTCGAATTCCTTCTCCGAATTTAGAATCAAGAGCAATCGGAAAGGCGCCTTGGTTTTCTCTTGCGACGTCGTAGGCTGAATTGGCATGAACTCCTCCGAAATGGAATGTCTCGCGTCCGCGGCGAAACTGCGGCGTCTAAATCCGAAGGGGACTTTTTGTAAGACCGGCCTCAAGCGTTCCGGGAGGGAGGAACGTCGCGGGCCGGGGGCTGGCTATCCCGCGCACTTTTATCCTGCACGATGGGTCGCGTCACCGGCAAGCGCCCACTATCGTGTGTGCCTTAGTGATTAAGCGCCCCGCGGCGCGTTGACATGCCACTTAGCGCATCGTAGTATCCACACTCGTTCCGCACAGTCATTCATGATCGGCAAAACCATTTCGCATTATCGAATCCTGGAACAACTCGGTGTCGGAGGGATGGGTGTGGTTTACATGGCCGAGGACACGCGCCTGGGCCGCAATGTCGCCTTAAAATTTCTTCCCCCGGACACGGCTAACGACGGACAGTCGCTCGAACGTTTCCAGCGCGAGGCCCGCGCCGCCTCCGCGCTCAATCATCCCAACATTTGCACAATCTATGATCTTGACCAGGTGGGCGATCAGTTTTTCATCGTCATGGAACTTCTGGAAGGTGACACGGTCAAGAGTCGCATTCATGGCCAACCCATGAATGGAGATGAAATCGTGACCCTCGGGTCTCAAATCGCCGACGCGCTCGAAGCGGCACACTCCAAGGGCATCGTCCACCGCGACATCAAGCCCGCAAACATTTTCATCACCAGCCGCGGACAGGCCAAAATCCTCGATTTCGGTCTCGCCAAGCTCTCGCGCCAGTCCCACCGCATTGGTGAGACTGTCGTTGCGGGCCACTCTGCTGCGGCTACCATGATGGAACGCGCTGCTGAGGCAAATCTTACCAGCCCGGGGACCGCACTTGGTACGGTGGCCTACATGTCGCCCGAGCAGGCACGCGGCGAAGAAACCGACGCGCGCTCGGACATTTTCTCTTTTGGCGTGGTCCTTTATGAAATGGCCACCGGTCAGCAAGCCTTCTCAGGGACGACTTCCGCGGTGGTTTTTGACGCGATCCTCAACCGCACGCCTCCCTCTGTATTGCGCATCAATACCAAGCTGCCGCAGGAGCTGGCGGAAATCATCAACAAAGCCATTGAAAAGAATCCCCGCTCCCGCTTCCAATCCGCCGCCAGCCTCCTTGCCGACCTGAAGCGCCTGAAACGGGACTCGGATTCCGGCCGTTCGGCGGCCCGGCCCGCGGCCGCGACGGGGAAATCTGTCGCCGTGCTTTATTTTGAAAACCTTTCCGGCGCGAAGGAAGACGAGTATTTCCGCGATGGAATGTCTGAAGATATCATCACGGAGCTCTCCAAGATTAAGGACCTGGCCGTCTTTCCGCGCGCCGCGGTGCTGACCTTCCGCGACAAAACGATTCCCCCGCCTGAAATCGGCCGCGAGCTCGATGCGGTCTATGTGCTCACCGGCAGCATCCGCCGCGCGGGGAGCCGCTTGCGCGTGACCGCGCAGCTTGTGGAAACAACCACCGGCCACTCCGTTTGGGCCGAACGGTATGACCGCGAGATGAAGGACGTTTTCGAGGTGCAGGATGACATTTCGCGCAGCATTACGCAGGCCTTGCGCATCACTCTGACCGCCCGCGAACAGCGCGCCATCGAGCAGAAGCCCACCGAAAATCTCGAGGCCTATGATTTCTACCTTCGTGGCCGCGATTACACCCACCGGGAAAATCTCGATTTTGCCCTGCAAATGTTTGAGAACGCCATAAAACTGGACCCCGGCTTCGCGCTCGCCCATGTGGGCATCGCTCATGTTTGCGGAAAAATTTTTGAGCTGCGCGAACGTAAACCTGTCTGGACCGAAAGGGGATGGGCGGCTTGTGAGAAGGCGCTCGTCCTGGATCACAATTTGCCCGAAGGACTTGCCGCGCGCGCCCGCATTTACTATGCCCAGGGAAAATACGAGGACGCCGTCCTCTACGCGCGGAAGGCGCTAGAAACAAAACCCAATTGCGAGGACGCATATAACATTCTTGGACGTGCCCTCGCGAGTTCGGACCGTCTGGAGGAAGCGGCTGCCATTGCGGACCGGGCGCTGGAATGCAGTGGCGACGATTACAACGTTTACATTCCTTATCTCCAGGTGTTCGAACGCCTGGGACGCAAGAATTCGGCTGCGGCCCTGCGCGCGAAGCACGCAAAAACGCTCGAGCGGCAGATTGAATTGGTTCCCGAAGATGCCCGTGCAAGGATCCTGTTGGCAGGCACTTATGTCGAGGATGGCCGGACACTGGAAGCAAACGAGCAGCTTCAGCGTGCCATCGCGTTGCGCCCGACCGACGCCAACGTTCATTACAATGCTGCGTGCACTCTCGGCCTGATGGGCGAGAAGGCTAAGTCCCTCGCCATGCTGAAGAGAGCCGCGGAACTCGGAGACTCGAACTGGGATTGGATTGCACGTGACACCGACCTCAACTGCCTCCACGGCGATCCCGAATTCGAGCGCTTCATCAAAGAAGGCCGCGCAAAGGGCTAGCATTACTGCCACACCGAGGCGTGAAGCAACGATGCCCGCAAAAGTAGATCTCTACAACAATTCCTACGGAAATCCCGCCGCCGATGTGTACCGCGAGGTACGTCTCGAGACGTATGGCGAAGATTTTGGCCAGACAAGTTGGATGACCCTCGACGAGTTCGATGAAATCGCCGTGCGGCTCGGCTTGGATCCATCTTCGAACGTGCTGGAAATCGGCAGCGGGCTTGGCGGTTGCGCGGTACATCTGGCCGCAACCGTTGGTTGCCACGTGACGGGTCTGGACATGAATGAAGGAGGCGTGCGTAACGCAAATGAACTCGCGCGCGCCCGCGGAATCGAATCTTGCGCACGTTTTCGGGAATGTGACGTGAGCCGAGGCATCCCGTTCGACGTGAATGATTTCGACGCTATCTACTCGAACGATGCGATCTGCCACATTCCAAATCGCCTTGCTCTTTTGCTCGACGCGCGGCGCGTGATGAAACCCGGCGGGCGGCTCCTTTACAGCGACGCCGTCGTGATCACTGGCCAGGTGACGAAGGAGGAGTTCGCAACACGCAGCTCGATTGGCCACTATGTGTTTTCGGAGGCCGGGGAAAACGAAAGGATTATTGCGGCATCAGGCTTCAAACTCCTACGCGCGGATGACACCACCGAAAACGCCGCAACGATTTCCAAGCTCTGGCACGACGCGCGCGCGAAGCGTAAAGACGCGTTGATTTCCATCGAAGGCGAGTCAAATTTCGCGGGTCTGCAGAAATTCCTTCTATGCACCCACACGCTCTCCAGCGAAAGACGCCTCTCGCGCTTCCTTTATTTGGCCATAAAGTAGCGCCGGTAGTCCGAGTGTTACAATGCTTCCTCAACGACGCGGGCAATAAATTCAATCATGGATTGAAGGTTTATGGGCACCTGGCGGGGAAAATGGGCGGTTGTGACCGGCGCGAGCGCGGGCATTGGCCGCGCTCTGGCGGCTGAACTTGCCGCGGGCGGCGCGCATCTCGTTTTGACCGCGCGGCGGCGCGACCGGCTCGAAGAATTGGCGCGCGAGTTTTCCACCAAGTACGGCGTGCGCTCGGAAATCTGCACTGCGGACCTCACCATGCGCTCTGGTCCCGAGGAAATCTTTGCATTCACAAATGGGAAGGGAATTGATGTCGATCTGCTCGTCAACAATGCGGGCTTTGGCGCATACGGCGAATTTGCGAGCATGGATCTGGCGCGCGTTCTCGAAATGATCCAGGTAAATGTCGCGGCCGTCACGCACCTCACTCACCTTTATTTGCAGCCGATGATCGCGCGCAAGCGCGGCGATATTTTGATTGTCTCATCCACCGCCGCGTTTCAAGGCGTGCCATATCTCGCTCCATATTGCGCAACGAAGGGCTTTGATTTGCTGTTTGCCGAAGCGCTCGCGGAAGAGGTGCGAATGTACGGCATTCGTGTGTGCGCGCTCTGCCCTGGATCGACCACGACCGAATTCCACGATGTCGCGGGCCAGCCCAAGCACATACTGCGCAAACAGGAGACTCCTGAGAAAGTCGCGCGAACCGGACTTCGCGCGTTGGCTGGCGGGAAGAGCTACGTTATTTCCGGCGGAATGAATTACCTGGGCGCGCACGTTCAGCGACTGTTCCCGCGCAAAGTTGCCACGCGCATTGTCGGGAAAATGTTTCGTCCCAAGGCGGACGATGTAGGCTGATGCCATGGATGCAATGGCTCCAGGAGACCAACCACTAATCTCGGACAATGGCCAAATTTCCTCAGCCTCGCGAACTCAACGCAATGGAAAGAGCGCTACTCGACTACTTGCTCTCTGCTGATTTCCCGGGATGCGAGACATTGAGAGTCCACGCGGAAAGTGTTCTTGCTTTTGGGGACTGCGGCTGCGGCTGCGGCACGATTGACTTCGGAGTTGTGGAGCCTGGTCAATACGGACAACTCGTAGTCGAGGCCTATGGAACTGGCTTGGAAGTATTGCTTTTTGCCTCTGATGGGAAACTAACTTCGCTTGAGATCGTGGACTATGGAGATGCCCGTCCTCTAAAATACCCTAGCCCAATGGGACTTGAGTTGTGGGTGCCTCCGAAGACAAGGCCGAAGGCCGAATCGCAATCCTGAAGACTAATTTCAATTCGTAGCCCTGTCCAACAATTCCACCACATGCATCACTTCCTGCCCCGTCCCATGAATCTCCGCGCCCGCGCGTAGCTGCAACATGCACCCCGGATTCGCGGTGACGATTGCCTGCGCGCCAGTTCCGCGCGCGTTTATCATCTTCGTAGCCAGCAGTTCGAGCGACGCGCTTGTCTCCGTCACGTTATAAACGCCAGCCGAGCCGCAGCATTGGTCGGCATACGACATCTCCACCAATTCCACGTCGGGCACCGCGCGGATCAGCTTGCGTGGCGCTTCACCGATCTTCTGTCCGTGCAGCAGGTGGCACGAATCCTGATACGTTACGCGAAGTGGGAGGCGGCGGAGCGGCGCGACAATCCCAATCTCCGCCAGAAATTCCGTCACGTCCCGAGTAATCTTGCAAAATGATTTGGCTTGCTTGTGCTCTGGTGTTCCGGCGGGGAAAAGCTGCTCGTATTCTTTTAAGGTGGACCCACACCCCGCGGCATTCGTTACAACCGCATCGAACGGCTCCGCGAGAAACGCAGCGAGATTTGCGCGCGCCAGCTCGCGCGCCACGTCCTGCACTCCCGCATGAACGCAAAGCGCGCCGCAGCAAAGTTGCGCGGCGGGCACGACAACCTCGCAGCCATTTGCCTGCAGCACGCGAATCGTCGCGTCGTTTAATTCCGTAAAGCTTACTTGCGCGAGGCAGCCGGCAAAAAAAGCGACGCGCGCGCGCTGCTGGCCCTTCGCGGGGAATGTCTTGCCCAGACGGGAGAAGAAAAACTCCTTGCTCACCCGCGGCACCAACCGCTCGCGGTCCGCCAAGCCCAAGAGGTACAACATGCCCGAGGCCCGCGCCACGCGCTGCAATCCACTGCGCTGGTAAAACCTCGCCACTCGCCCTGCCATCGCAATGCGCCGAGGATGCGGCAGCAGCCTGTGGTACACAAAGTTTCGCGCAATCCGCGAGAAAAAAGGCCGCCGATATTTCTGTTCGATTTCCGCGCGCGCAAACTCGATGAGCCTGCCGTACTCAACGCCCGAGGGGCACGCCGTCTCGCATGCGCGGCAATCGAGGCACCGGTCCATGTGCCGGACAAATGAATCGCCGAGCGCGAGCTTGCCATCGTCCACCAGCATCATCTGGCGGATGCGTCCGCGCGGCGAATCGGCCTCCATCCCCCACAGGCGGTACGTTGGACAGTGATTCAGGCAAAGCCCGCAGTGGACGCACCGGGCATAATCTTCGTACGCAGGTTTTAGTGTGTTTACAGCGGAGATTGCGGCTGATTTTTCTTGCGCGCTCGCAGGCATCGCTCAGATGCCTCCCGCGAATCGCCCGGGGCTGAGAATATTTTCCGGATCAAATATCTGTTTCACGCGCCTCATCAACTGGAAATCCGGCCGCGCTTCGCCCCACACGTTCACCGCGCGCTTCAATTCCGTTGGCGCCCACTCGATTCGCGCCTTCGCGCCAAGATCCTCTGCCGCGCGAAATATTTCCTGTGCCGCGCGCGCGAGTCGCGCCGCATCCGGCGCAGCAGCCGGCGGATTCATTACCGCGAAAAAGAGAAGGCCGTGCGGCCTCAACACGGTCGCGTGTTCCAATTGCACACCGGCCGCAACAGCAGCAAGCCGCTCCGCGAGCGCAGCCATTACGCCGGGCAGCGCCGCAATGCGGAAAATCGCGGCGCCTGGATCGGCCGCCAGCACATGAGTGGGGAATGCGCAAATTGGGTTGAGGATCTCGGACTGGTCTTCGCCGCCGAGCCTCACAAAATTGCTTGCTTTGGTCTGCGTTGCCAGCGCCGCAAGCTCGCGCGCGTGTCGTTCGACCACTCGTTCGTGCGCCGCCACGCCCAACGCCACGCTCCATCCGTTTGAACTTAGTGGCAGCGGAGCATTTGCGCCCGCAGAAATCAATTTTGCCGCCTCTGGCGAGATCACCTCGACCAATCGCGGTTCCAGCGCCGATCTCTGCACCGCGTGGCAAAATTCCATGGCGGCGACAGAGTTCTCAAAATGCGCCACAAACACATCTCGCGCCGGCGGGAAGGGAAACGTCTTGAAATTCGCGCGCGTAATCACCGCCAGCGTCCCGAGCGACCCGATGAGCAGCTTATGCATGTCGTAGCCGCTCACGTTTTTCACCACACGCCCGCCGCTCTTCGCCGCCGCGCCGTAGCCGGTAACAAACTCCATCCCCAGCGTGAAATCGCGCGGCCCCCCATAGGCATGGCGCAGAGGGCTGGCCGAATCCGTTGCCAGGACACCGCCGATCGTCGCCCTTTCCGCGAATGGTGCGATCAGCGGCAGCCACTGTTTCTCACAAGCGAGCACTCCCCAAAGCTCGGCAATGCGCACCCCCGGCTCCAGTCCCAGCGTCAGGTCTCGCGGCTCGTACGCCAGTACTTTGTTCATGCGCGAAACATCAAGTGCCACGTCATATCGCGCAGGCGGCGCGCCGATGCCGAGCTTCGTCCGCCCGCCGCTTGGAATCACCGCCAACTTTTCCGCCGATGCAAATTGCAACAGCTCCGCAATCTCCGCACCGGAGCCGACCTTTACGGCCGCCGCGGGCTGCATACCGTCAACTTCATACGCGGCCAATGGAGCTGCGTCAGCAATCACATTCGCCGCGCCGAATTTCTCTGCAATCCGCGCGGCAAGTGAAGCTCGTCCATCGCTTGCCCGTTGCGCGGATGAAGCCGATGAATTGGAAGAAGAGAATGTACTCGTCATAGCGTTGGATATGCCGCAGCGCCTTGCGGCGGGATGCGCACTTCCTTGCAACCTTTTCCAATCGGGAGGACTTTTCCGGGATTCAGCATTCCATCGGGATTGAATGCCGCGCGCACGCGCTGCATCAGATCGAGGTCGGCATTAGAAAACATCAGCGGCATTAATTCATTTTTTTCCATGCCGACTCCGTGTTCGCCTGTCAGCGCGCCCCCCGCATCAATGCAGTGCCGCATGATTTCGCCGGAAGCTTCCACCGCGCGTTTGAATTGCTCCGGGTCGCGTTGATCGAACAGGATAATCGGGTGCAGGTTGCCGTCGCCGGCGTGAAAAATATTGCCAATCTGAAATTTATATTTCTTGCCGATCTCTTCGATGCGCCGAAGTGTCTCTGGCAGTTTCGTGCGGGGAATCACCGCGTCCTGCACGTAATAGCTCGGCGAAAACCGCCCTACAGCGCCGAACGCGTTCTTGCGGCCCTTCCACAGAAGTTCGCGCTCAGCCGCGTCGCGCGCAACGCGCACCTCGCGCGCATTGTGCGCCTTGCAAATCTCAGCGATCACCGCCGCCTGCTCTTCCACCGCTTCCGCAAGCCCTTCCACCTCTATCAGCAGCACCGCGCCGCTATCGAGCGGAAATCCCGCATGGACAAACGCCTCCACCGCGCGCAGTGTCCAGCCGTCAAGCATCTCGCACGCCGCAGGCGTAATCGCCCGGCCCGTCATGTCCGCGACCGTCTCCGGCGCATCTGCAACGTCGTTGTACACTGCGAGCAGCGTTTTCACCGCCTCCGGCTTGCGCGAAAGCCTCAGCGTAATCTCCGTGACGATCGCGAGTGTGCCCTCAGAGCCGACCATCAGCCCGGTCAAGTCGTAGCCCGGCGTCTCGCACGTCCTGCCGCCCACGCGGACTACTTCGCCGGACATCAGGACCAGTTCGAGCCCGGTCACATGATTTGTCGTCACACCGTTAGCCAACGTGTGCGGCCCGCCCGCGTTTTCCGAAACGTTTCCGCCAATCGTGCACGATTTCTGGCTTGACGGGTCCGGCGCGTAGTAAAGCCCAAGGTGCTCAACCGCGCGCGTTACGTCCAGATTCACAACGCCCGGTTGCACCACCGCCCGCATATTCTCTGCGTCAATTTCCAGTATGCGGTTCATCCGCGAAAAAACAACGATCACGCCGCCCTGTACCGCCAGCGCCCCGCCGGAAAGCCCAGTCCCCGCTCCGCGTCCCACGATCGGCACGCCGTGTCGCGTGGCGAGCTTCACAATGCTCACAACTTCCGCGGTCGTCCGAGGAAACACGGCGCAATCCGGCTTCGCCTCCTCCACCGACCCGTCGTATTCGTACATCAGGAGGTCTTCGCGCGAGGAGAGCACTGCATCGCGCCCCAGTAGTTTTTCCAATTCGCGTATGATTTTGCGTTCCATGTGTGGCTTTGTGCGAAGCGCTCCCCTCATCGCATTGCAACTGCGTGCGCCTCAAGCATCTGATTTGGACTATAGTCGCCGCCGTCGCGCGCCGTCAACGCAGCCGACTGCGCACCACGTCCGATTGTGTTACATTCCCTAATTCCTGATCACAAAGAGGAATCATCCATGAGTAAGCCGAAGGTTTACGCCACGCACCCGATGTTTGAGGCCGCGCGCAAGCTCATCGAATCGCGTTGCGAAGTCGAATATTGGCGCGGCCCGAATCGCCCGCCGCGTGCGACGGTGCTCGAAAAAGTCGCCGACAAAGACGCGCTCATTTGTCTCCTCACCGAAAAAATCAACGATGAACTTCTCGCCGCAGGCCCGAAATTGCGCATCGTCGCCAATGTCGCCGTCGGCTTCGACAACATTGACGTCCCCGCTTGCACCCGACGCAAGATCTTCGCAAGCAATACACCCGGCGTTCTCGACGAAACAACCGCCGATTTTGCATGGACGCTACTAATGGCCGTCGCGCGCCGCGTTCTTGAAGGCGACCGCCTCACCCGCTCAGGCAAGTGGACCGGTTGGGACCTCGACCAAATGTGTGGTGCGGATATTTGGGGCAAGACGCTCGGCGTCGTCGGCTTCGGCCGCATCGGACGCGCTGTCGCGCGCCGCGCAGCCGGTTTCAACATGCGCGTGATTTACACAGACGCGATTCGCGCCCCCCTCGATACCGAGCGCGAGCTGCGCGCCGAATACGTCCCCATGGATCGCCTGTTCGCCGAAGCTGATTTCATCTCGCTGCACGTTCCGCTATTGCCGGAAACGCGCGGATTAATTTCCACCGCGCGCCTCGCACAGATGAAGCCCACCGCGTTCATCGTTAATACATCGCGCGGGCCTGTCGTGGACGAAGCCGCACTCGTCGCCGCTCTCGAAGCGAAAAAAATTGCCGGCGCAGCTCTCGACGTTTACGAAAAAGAGCCGCAGGTGCACCCGGGACTCGTCTCGCGTCCAGACGTCATTCTCGCGCCGCACATCGCGTCAGCCTCCGTTGAAACGCGCACCAAGATGGCCGTGATGGCTTGCGAGAATGTGATCGCCGCGCTCGACGGCCGCAAACCGCCGAACGCGCTCAACCCGGAACTATTCGGCGCTTAAGTATTTTGTGTAGGGACGGGTCTTTAGACCCGCCCAATAAATCTCTCGAACGGTGCGAATTGCCCATGCCTCTCGTCACTCGCAATCATTCGAAACTCACCCTCGAAGGCGCACGCGCCATCCTCGCCGCCGCCGAATGCCGCGCCATCGAAATGAAAATCCCAATGGACATCGCCGTTGTAGACGATGGCGGCCACCTGCTTGCCTTCGCGCGCATGGACGGTGCGAAACTTTCTTCAGTACCAATCGCGATTGTGAAAGCCGTGTCCTCTGCCATTCGCCGCAAGCCCAGCGGGCCCGCCATGAGCGATGGGCAGCCCAGTCTCATGATTTCGCTCAGCCTCGCTATTGGCACCGACGCCAAGCAAACTCCGATCCGCGGCGGCTTGCCCCTTGAAGTGGATGGCGAATGCATCGGCGCCATCGGCGTAAGCAACGGCAGCGAAGAAGAAGACCTCGACGTCGCCCGTGCCGGCGCCGCCGCGCTCGACAAGGCTTAATCAAAACGCTTTATGCCTCCTGCACTCGACCTCAAATCCGCCGCGCGGCACATCTTCAACCAGACTCTTTCTGCGATTGACATCGTCGAGACGCTGCGCCGCAAGCTTGCGCGCTCCGGCTCGCGTATTCAGTGCGGCGACATAACTGTCGACCTCGCGGGCTACTCGCGCATTCGCGTCGTTGCACTCGGCAAAGCCTCTTACGCAATGGCTGATGGCCTCGCTTCAGTCTGTGCGCACGAATTCCCCCTCGGGGGCATTCTCGTCGGACCGATACCGCCGCCGCGCCCTCTCGCGGGCTTCAAGGATTTCGTCGCGGGTCATCCGGTTCCCAATGAACAGAGCTTCGCCGCCGGTCGCGCAATTCTAAGAATGCTCAGCGAATGCGGAGCAGACACACTCATCTTCTTTCTTCTTTCCGGCGGCGGTTCCGCGCTCGTCGAGCTGCCGCTCGACGCCTCAATTCCTCTCGAAGATTTTCAGACGGTGCATCGCGCGCTGGTTGGCTGTGGCGCGCCAATCGACGACATCAACGCCGTTCGCAAGCATCTCTCCGCCGTGAAGGGAGGCCGCCTCGCTGCCGCTGCACCGGATTCGATGAAAATTACACTTGGCGTCACCGACGTTCCCGAAGGCCGCGAGTCCGCGCTCGCCTCCGGCCCCACGCTGCCCGACCCCACAACCATCGTCGACGCGCGCCGCATCGTCGAACAATACAATCTTTTACCGGAGCTACCTCCTTCCATCCGCGCGAAATTCACCTTGCCCGGCGGCCTTGTCGAATCGCCCAAGCCGGATCACCCGGCATTTGCGCGCGCACACTTTGAAATCGTGCTCGGCATGCACGACCTTTTTCATCATGCTCACATCGTCGCCGAAGCCGCCGGCTTTCAAACAATTTGCGACAACACCACGGACGACTGGCCGCTAGACCGTGCCGCCGAATTCCTGCTTGGCGAACTTGATCGCCTCGCGCGCGAATGCCCCGGCCGCCCCGTCGCCCTCATTGCCGATGGTGAAGTCAGCTCGCCCGTCCGTGGCGACGGCGTCGGCGGACGCAATTGCGCTTTCGTGCTCGAATGTGTGGAGAGAATTGCTGGCCGGCGCATTGCCGTTCTCAGCGCAGGCACGGATGGAATTGACGGCTCAAGCCCCGCCGCTGGCGCCTTTGCCGATGGAGAATCGCTCACTCGCGCCCGCAGCGCCGGTCTCGACCCCGCCGATTTCGCGCGCCGCAGTGATGCCTACACTTTCTTTAATGCCCTCGGCGACGCCGTCGTCACCGGCCCCACCGGCAACAATCTCCGCGACCTCCGCATCCTTCTCGCCGTGCAGTGATTCGCGGTTATTTTTTCACTCCCCCGCGCAGGTAGGCGTCATCCTTATCAATCCAGTCTTGCCGCCGCGGCGTGAATACGTCGAGATCATCCGTATCCTCGACTGCCTCCGCCGCGTGCGGTACGCCCGGCGGTATCAGCAGCACTTCGCCCGCGCGCACCAACACCTCTCCGTCATCCAGAGCGAATTTCAGCGCGCCCGCAAGAATGAAAGTAATCTGCTCATTCACATGCGAATGGCGAGGTACGATCGCGCCGCGCTTCAAATACACGCGCGCAATCGTCATCTTTTCGCAGTTCAGCATCCTCCGTGATATCAACGGATTCAGTGCTTCGTTTTCTACCTTTTCCCATGAATGCTTTTCAAGCATTGCCGTCTCTCTCCTTCGTCATGCGGGCGCCCGCCCGCGCCCACGCATCGTCCGATGAAACGCCCGCGCGGTCAATCTCATTTCCATATCTTCATACCTATTGCCGCGCGCGTCGCGCGCACCTATCATGCCACGTGCGATTCTTTCGCTATCTCGCGCTGCTTGTTTTCTTTCTCGACCTTCCCGTCCCGCTTTATTGGTTCATCCTGCATCCATTCGCAGATTTCTGGCGCACCCGAGTTCGCGCGGCTTTTTACGTCGCTGGACTCGGCGCGTGGATGCCCGGCGGCATATTCGTGTTTCTCTTTCGCAATAGATTCCTCGCCGCGGACACTCCTTCGATCCCATTCGCCTTGCTCGGCTCCGCGCTCATCGCCGTGAACGGTTTTCTCCTCTATCGCGCGGGCAAGGACCTCGGTCACATGAAACTTGTTGGTCACGCCGAGCTTACCGGCAAGACCGACCTTGTCACTGAGGGTATTTATAGTGACCTCCGCCATCCGCGCTACGCGGGGATGATCGCTTCCATCGCGGGCGCGTGCATTCTTGCGGGTTCTCGCTGGGGGTTGGCGGTCTCCGCATTCTGGCTCGTCCTCGTTTTCGCAGTGATTCTTCTTGAAGAGCGCGAAATGCGCTCGCGCTTCGGCGCCGTGTACAGTGACTACTGTCGCGCCGTCCCTCGCTTCCTCCCTCGCCTCTGAATTAAACGGCTTTCTCTGTGTCCTCTGTGCTGCTGCGTCAACCCCCCCCCCGCAATTCTGTCTCACAATCATTCTTCGATTTCCACGCCCCCAATTTTGATATGCTTGCGCCACGAAGTTTGCATTCCTTCCAGGAGGGCACGATGCGGAAGGGTTTTTTACTGTTTGTGATTGTTTTCACTTTCGCCGCAGCGGGCGCCGCCCGCGCACAGCTTATTCGCGGCACAACCATTCACGCCGGCTCGCCCGAAGAAAAGGCGCTGGATGAAATCAGCGCCGCCACCGACCCCGTGCAAAAGCTGGCGCTGATTGACAAGTTCATGGCGGACTTCGGCCAAGGCGACATGGCCGTAATCGCTAATGAGCTCTATGTCTCTTACTACGCCGACGCCAAGAATTACGCCAAGATGGCCGAATATGCGCAGAAAATCCTCGCGCTCGACCCCGACAATTTCAACGCAAGCATTCACCTGGCCCGCGCCGAGTCTGAACTCGGCAATACCGCCGCGCTTTTCGACGCCGGCGAAAAAATGACTGCCATTATCGTCCGGTACAAAGCCCAGACGACTCCGGCCGACGCAGTCCCAGAACTCTGGAAGCCCAAGCACGATCAGGCTCTCGCCGATCAGCACGACCAGATCGAATACGTCCGCAATCTTCTCGCTAACGCCGTCTTCCGCGCGCAATCTCCCGCGGATCGCGCCGCCTTCGGTGAGCGGTTCGCGGCGGGCTTTCCCGACTCTCCTTATGCCGCCTCCTGCGAAGCTCTAGCGGCCGGCGCATACCAGCAATTGCAGAACATTCCAAAGATGATTGCCGCCGGCGAAAAAGTTCTGTCCATGGATCCCAACAATACAGACACGCTTCTGCTCCTCGCGGATCACTACAGCGACAAAGGGCAGGAACTCGACAAGGCTGACGCCTATGCGAAGAAGGCAATTGCGCTGCTCCCATCAGCGAAAAAACCAGAAGGCGTCGCCGACGACCAGTGGAAGAACCAGATCAATTTTCAGACAGGCCTTGCCTGGTCCGCCGATGGTCAGGTTCTCATCAATCGCAATAACCTTGAGGGCGCCGCGTCTGCGTTTCAGAAAGCGAGTCCACTGCTGAAAAGCAATACGGTCTATTACGCGCGGAACCTTTATCGTCTTGGATTCACTTATGCGCGCATGAAGAAAATCCCCGAAGCCACCGCCGCGCTCAACGAAGTCATCTCAATGAACACGCCGTTCAAGGCGCTCGCCCAACAGACGCTCCAGCAGTTGGGTGGCTCTGCTCCGCCTCCGCGCCGCACCTCGCATGAGTAGTTTGTGTGTTGTCTCTTGTACGGAAATATGTCGCGTTGTCATCCTGAGCGCAGGGCCGATGTTTTTCATCGGCCCGTAGCGCGTTCTTTGCGTCCCGGATGAATCTGCGGGACGAAGGCTCTCTCTTTGCGCCTCGCCGCGCTCGTCATGAATCTTGTTTTTTTCCCCGCTTCTCCCGACCCTCTCCGGTGATATAACTTTTCTCCGCATGCGCGCGACATCTCCCGCCAAACTCACTCTCCTTCCGCTCGTCGCCGCCACTTACTTCATGGTCGCGGGCGGTCCTTACGGTCTCGAGGACGTCATCGGCTCCTCCGGCTACATGGGCGCGCTCCTGATTCTCCTTATTACGCCAATTCTTTGGAGCCTCCCCACAGCGTTGATGGTCAGTGAACTCGCCAGCGCCATTCCTGAAGACGGAGGTTTCTACATCTGGGTCAATCGCGGGCTTGGAAAGTTCTGGGGATTTCAGGAAGCGTGGCTTTCGCTTGTGGGCTCCGTCTTTGAGATGGCGCTCTACCCAACGCTTTTTGTGGCCTACCTCGGCCATTTCTTGCCGTCGCATGTCGCCGGTTACCGCGGCCCGCTCATCGGCCTCGCCATGATTGCCATCTGCACTCTGTGGAACATTCTTGGCGCGCGCAGCGTCGGCCTCGGCTCCACGATCATGTCCATATTGCTTCTCAGTCCCTTTGCTGCGCTTACGATCTGCGGATTGCTCTATCGCCCGCATGATATGAGCGCCTCAGTTGTCTCCGCGCCTCATACAACACGCGCCATCCTCGGCGGCATCATCATCGCGATGTGGAATTACATGGGTTGGGACAACACTTCTACCATCGCAGGAGAAGTGGACCGCCCGCAGCGCACGTATCCGCGCGCCATGTGGATCAGCGTCATGCTCGTCGCCGTCAGCTATCTCATTCCCGTCGCGGCAATCTCGCGCTCACACATTGGCTCCGCCGTCTGGTCCGCCGGTGGATGGGTGGACGCCGGACGCATTGTCGGCGGCCCGTTGCTCGCGGCCTCTATCGCCATTGCCGGCATCATGGGGGCAATCGGCTCTTTCAACGCGCTAATGCTCTCCTTCACACGCCTCCCGATGGTAATGGCCGAAGAGGGCTTGCTCCCGAAGATTCTCGCCCGCCGCCACGCGCGGTCCGGCGCGCCGTGGGTCGCAATTATAGTCTTGGCCGTCGCATGGGCGGGTTGCATGTTCCTCGGCTTCGAGCGTCTCGTTATCCTTGACGTGCTTCTCACCGGCCTGAGCATTCTTCTCGAATTCTGGGCGCTCACCGGCCTCCGCCTGCGCGAACCAAATCTCGCGCGGCCTTATCGCGTCCCCGGCGGAGTCCTCGTCACAATCCTCATCGGTCTCCCGCCTCTCGCATTGATGATCGCCGCCGGATTCCTCAATCACAGCGAGCGCCTCGGCTCGATCAACGGGCTCCTCTTTGGCGCGATTATCATCGCCGCCGGCCCTTTGCTCTATTTCATTTCCCGCCCCGCGCGGAACGCTTCTTTGAATCGGCCTTAACTAGCCGAAATAGACTCCACTCGCCCGCCACAATCAAGGCACACATTCACCTTTCCCTCATTCCACGCGTCGCCAAAATTGAGTAAACTGACTTCGGAGAGGTGTCCGAGTGGTTGAAGGAGCTCGCCTCGAAAGCGAGTGTAGGGGAAACTCTACCGTGGGTTCGAATCCCACCCTCTCCGCCAGTCAGTCTTGTTCTTTTCTCTCTCTCGGTTGTGTTCTGCCCGTAAACCCCAATTTGCCGCCCATGATGGGCGATGGAAACGAATCTCCAGCAGGGGTCGCGCGCGAGGCCTTTGGAGGACGACAACCTGATTCCTCTGATCGCGATGGGGCGGGGGACCATCTTCCGCGGATTGCAAGAAACAGAAGGCGGTAAAGTGGCTGCCGCTCGCATGCCCGGCATCGCCAAAACCACGCCTCACCCCAAGTAAGAATATTGCGAATTGCATTCCGCCGCTGCAACGCCGCATAAACGTTTCGACTGGTCTTGGACGCGACGGTCCGGTCCGCTTGCATGGTCGGCGCGAGCAGGTCAGTGTGTCTTCTTTAGATACCCCCTTAGTGCCACTCTGGCACTCGATTCCTGGCCCCTAGTTTCGTAGTGGGAAAAAGTGCCGCGCACGCATCCCTGCGCATCTGCAACTCACTGATTCAATGCTGGTTACATAGATGTCGATGGCAAGTGCATTGCAATGACCTTCCCGGAACCTCAATGTACCGACAACGACAATTCGGGCGGTGCGAATCCGACATCACGCATGTTGTCAATGAAAGCAATCCGGATTCCCTGATTGCGGCATCGTATGAGTTCGACAGGCATCCGGCGATTCTTAATCTTCTTCTCCATCGCTTCTCTCAAGTGAAAATGTTGGCCTTGGCGGCGGAGCGCAATCGCATCATGTTCTTCTGAGCCTCCTTGGACATTCACGCAAGTCTAATAGAGACATCGGAAGCGGGATCCTTGGCGCACTGCGCGGGAAGCACAGTGCCGCAGGAGGCGTGTGCATGTTTTCGGAATTGACAATTCGGGTGCGCCGAACTTTCACCCCGCGAAGCGCGATTGTTCTCGCCGCCGGAATCGTGGCGCTAACCTGTTCCAGTGCTTGGGCGCGGCAACAAAGCGCCACCAGTGGTGATACGACAGCCAAGACATCGGAACTGACGATGCAAAACCTGGATCGGGTGGCAGCTTCGGCATCGCAGATCACCACGGTGTTGAGGGGAGATCCCGGGCTACTCGTGGAGCTGAAACGCTGGGCGGCAAAAGATGCGGCAGACCAAGGGCAGGTTGTCGACGATGTCGACCTGACAGATGACGTCATATTCGAAAGGCTTTCCGGAGACTTAAGATTCCGCGCCATGGCCACGCGCCTCCTACAGCGTTACGGATACTTGCTTCCCAAAATGACTTCAGATTCCGAGGAGGCACGCGAGCGGAGATCAGGACAGGTTCAAACGACCGCTCCTGTGGTGGGTCCGGAGGTCAATTCTCAAAGCCTGCCCGGGCGCAGAAATCCCGACCAACTTCCGTCCCATCCGCCGGGGAATCCAAGGAACCTGAATCCCTCGGTGGCACAGTTAGACACCACAGCTTATAAGGGCAGTAACTTGGACAATCTTACGGCCCATGCGAATCTTCAGGGCAATCCCACGACATTCCCCGGTGACCTCACGCCACCAACGCGGGTCGTGGGCGGAAACAATAATCAGACGGGACTAGAACCTGAATCGTCGCAGCCGTCCCAAGTAGGACTCGGGACGGTACGCATGCCAGGGTCAGCTTCCACGCCGCGTGGAGCGACAAGCAACGGCTTCGAACCCGAGGCTGAAACCGGGGCCGGGCCACTTGCAATGATCCACCACAGGTCCCCTTACTCCGACATTCCATCTGTCTATGACATGTATGTTCACGCTCCTACTGCTGCCCAGCCAAACACGCTGGAACGGTTTGGAGAGGAACTGTTTCAGAACATACCCGCAGATTCCGGTGCGATCCCCATCGACTTCCCCGCCTCGTCGGATTATGTCGTGGGCCCTGGGGATGGGTTGACGATCGACATTTGGGGCGGCATCTCCCAGCGTCTGGTCGGCACAGTGGACCGCGAGGGGCGTCTATCGCTTCCAGAAGTCGGTCCCGTTCTCGTCAATGGTAAGAGTTTGGCAGATGTACAGCAGATAGTGCAGCGCGTGTTACGGACACAGTTCCGTGATGTGTCCGCCGACGTCTCCCTCTCCCGGTTGCGCACGGTTCGAGTCTATGTCGTGGGCGATGTGGACCGCCCCGGTGCCTATGACGTCAGTTCTCTTTCGACGCCACTGAATGCGTTGCTTGCCGCTGGTGGACCTACCTCCAACGGGTCTCTCCGGATCGTGAAGCACTATCGGGGAGAAGAGCTTGTCCAGCAGGTGGACTTGTACGATCTGCTGCTCCGTGGCATTCGTTCCGGTGTGAAGCGTCTGGAGCCGGGGGACACGCTGCTGGTGCTTCCGGTGGGTGCGCAGATTCGGATCGACGGAATGGTCCGGCGCCCCGCAATTTACGAGTTGCATGGCGAGACGACGCTGGCGCAGGCCCTCGGCCTGGCCGGTGGAATTCTTCCCACAGCGGCGTTAAGCCGTGTGGAAGTTCAGCGACTGGAGACCTACCAGAAGCGCACCATGCTCAGCCTTGACATCTCCGGATCGGCAGACCCCGACGAGGTAGTGAAGAAACTAGCCTCGTTCCAAATCCACGACCGCGATGAAGTTCATATCTTCTCGATTGCCACGTTCAATCGGGATGCCGTCTATCTGGAGGGCCATGTCCTGCGCGCGGGTCGCTACGCCTATAAGCCGGGCATGAAGTTGACCGACTTGGTTTCTTCGTATGGTGATTTATTGCCGCAACCGGCCACCAAGTACGCCGAAATCATCCGGCTAAACCCACCCGACTACCACCCGAGTGTTGAGAGCTTCGACCTCGCCGCGGCGCTATCGAATCCTGCTGCGGCACCCAAACTCCAGGCGCTCGATACGGTTCGGATTTTCAGCCGGTACGACTTTGAGGATGTTCCAACGGTATCAGTGAATGGATCGGTGCGGCTTCCTGGAACGTATCAAACACCGGGGTTGGTTCGCTTCCGCGAAGCCATTCAGCTCGCTGGTGGAGTCACCCCCGACGCTTCATTGGACTCGGCGCAAATCATCCGGATCATGCCGGATAGCTCGTTGAAGATTTTGAGCGTCAACCTGAAGGGGGCGCTGGAAGACGATCCGATTAATAACTTACTCCTGCAGCCGCGGGACCGGATCCTGGTTCAGCCGAACGCCATGAGTGTGGATCCTCCGAGTGTTCGGATCGCGGGAGAGGTGGCGAATGCGGGCCGCTATCCTTTCACGGGAGACATGCGTGTATCGGACTTGGTCCAAATTGCGGGAGGATTTAAGCGCAGCGCTTACACCCAAAGCGCGGATCTGACGCGTTTTACCCCTACCGCCCGGCAAGACAAGTTGGGCGAGCACATTGAGGTCAACATCGCGACAGCGCTGGCAGGCGATCGCAGCCAGGATCTTCCTCTTCGCGATGGCGACGTGCTGACGATTCGGCAGATTTCGGGTTGGAACGACATCGGCGCCTCCGTGACACTCCTGGGCGAATTTGAGCATCCGGGAACTTACGGGATCCAGCCGGGCGAGCGTCTCAGTTCCGTGCTCAAGCGCGCCGGCGGGTTCACCCCACAGGCTTATGTCTATGCGACAGCTTTGGCTCGCCCCGAAGTTCGAATATTGGAGGACCGGTCCCGCGCGGAACTGATCCAGCGGATCCAGGCTCAGCAGGCAGAGTTGAGGTCAATACCTCAGACCGATCCGAGTAAGAAAGCCGACGTGGACGCCGCCATTCAACAATTGCAGCTCATGCTCGAGCGAGTGCAAACAACTTCGTCACCCGGACGATTGGTCATCCGGATTTCTCCGGACCTCAAACGGTGGGAGAGAACCCCGAGTGATGTCGCACTCCGAAGCGGAGATTCGCTGGTCGTTCCGAAGACGCCCAATTTCATTCTCGTGAATGGAGCGGTCTACAACCAGACTGCAATTATGTACAGGCCGGGACGGAACGCGAAGTGGTACCTGGAGCAAGCAGGCGGCCCGACTCACATGGCTGACAAAAAGGGAATCTTTGTGATTCGGGCGGATGGATCCATTGCGGGTGGGGAATCCGCTTCTGGCTGGTGGAGAGGGAATCCGCTCAGCGCGGTAATGCGCCCGGGGGATATGGTGGTGGTCCCGGAAAAGGCTCTCTCACCGAACTCGCATTTGAAGACTGTCTTAGATACTGCGCTGGCGGTTTCTTCCATTGCCACTTCGGCAGCTATCGCAGCTAGGTTCTGAGCGAGTTGCCATGACCAGGCGGGCAATTCAAACGGGCGTTGTCTTGACGCTTCTTATCGTCGCAATGTTCGCGCCGCGGATGAGGGCTCAAGGGACGGAAGACAAAGAGAGGACATCAAAGGATCATGGGGTCGTCAGCGAAACTCAATCCGGCAATCAACTGCCACCGGCGGTTGCTCCTTCGCAGCCGAGTTCGATCGGTCTCTTCTCGGACAGAGGAAAAAAATTCTCCGAGACTCGCTTCTGGTATCTCTTTCTGAAGAACATGGCGCTCGATCAGAAGGCCATTTGGACGAGTTCCACCCACCTGCGCCTAACCGACGCGAACTGGCTCGTGCCAATAGCGGGAATAACGGCTGCGTTTGTGGCTTCCGATAACAGCATTTCCCATTCGCTGCCTCATTCACCGTCTTTTGTGAACAAGGGCACGACATTCTCCAATTACGGGGTGGTTTCTCTGGGAAGTGCCGTTGGCGGCCTCTATCTTTGGGGCAGGATCACGCACGACGACCACAAGCGCGAGACAGGATTATTGAGCGGTGAGGCTGCGGTGGATGCCCTCGCCGTGACTTCGGTGCTGCAATTTGCATTAGGGCGGCAGCGCCCGCAGGTTGGCAACAGCGGGGGAGAATTCTGGCATGGCGGAACGTCTTTTCCCTCAGACCATTCAGCCGCCGCATGGGCAATGGCAAGCGTCATAGCTCACGAGTACCCGGGCCTGTTAACCAAATTGCTTGTTTATGGGCTCGCTGGGGCTGTAAGCGCATCCCGTGTTACGGGCAGAGACCATTTCCCATCCGATGTACTTGTCGGCAGCGCAATCGGCTGGTTCGTTGGTCAGCAAGTGTACCGTACCCATCACGATCCGGATCTAGGTGGGGGCGCGTGGAGCGGGACGGACAATGTAGGCAGTGAAGAGCAAGAAAAGAACCCGTACTCTTTGGCTTCTGTTTTCGTTCCTCTGGACAGCTGGATCTACCCCGCATTCGAACGCTTGAGTGATGAGGGCTACCTGACAACGGCAATTATGGGCATGAAACCGTGGACGCGAATCGAATGTGCCCGGTTGGTCGAGGAGGCCGGCGAAGCTATGACTTCGGCCGTGACGGATGACGGCGATTCAGATGAGGAGGCGATCAGGACACAGAAGGCCCTGGAGACAGAGTTCACCACTGAAATCGATGAACTGAACGGTACGGCGCATCGTACATTCTTGCCCGAGTCGGTTTACACACGCGCGGTGTCCATCAGTGGGCCGCCACTGACAGATGGTTATCACTTCGGCCAGACAATTTCCTACGATTTTGGGCGGCCGTTTCGCCGCGGCACCAACGTTCAGGCAGGAGGATCATTCCGCGCATCCTGGGGATCTTTCGCCCTCTACGTTCGGGCCGAATATCAGCACGCACCGTCTGCTCCACCGCTGTCTGATGCGGTTCGAAGCGTGATCGCGAGCGTGGATCAAATGCCGGTCCAGCCAGCGACTCCTTTCCAGGCTGTAAATCGGCCAATCTTGTTTGATGCCTACCTTACTTACAATTTGCAGGCCTGGCAGTTTTCTTTTGGAAAGCAGAGCCTGGATTGGGGAATCGGAGAAGGCGGCGGGATGCTGTTCAGTGACAACGCCGCTCCACTGTTGATGGCTAGGATTACGCGTACCGTTCCCACGAATCTCCCCGGATTCCTGAGCGTATTGGGCCAGATGCGAACGGAGTTTTTCATTGGCCAAATGGAAGGCGGCACCCTTATCCCGCACCCTCTTCTCTATGGGTACAAGGTGAGCTTCAAGGTTCGCCATGATCTGGAGATCGGCTATGGCCGAACGTCAATTCTTGGCAAAGGCGGCTCTCCGAATGGAGACTCCTTCACATGGGCCAATTTCTTTCACAGCTTTTTCGGATGGAAGTACACCACGATTGTGCCCGGGAATCACATAATCGGCGTGCCAGGCGATCAGCGGGACTCGCTCGATTTCATCTGGCACCTTCCCCGAACGCGGAATGCCATCTCCCTCTATGCGGAGCTGTACGCTGACGACAAGCCAGTCATGATCGTGGATCCGCCGCGTGGAGCATATCGTTGGGGCGTCTACATCTCCCGCATTCCGAAACTGCCACGGCTGGATTTCCGTGTGGAAGGGACATCCACCGAGTCCCCCTCCTTCCCATCACGCGCGCAAACCCCCAATTACTTCAACTCCGAATACAGAGACGGCTACACGAACTACGGCATGTTGATGGGCAACACCGTGGGGAGAGAAGGGCGCGCTTATCAGGTCTGGAGCACATACCATTTCAGTCCAAAGCACACACTCGAATTCAGCCTGAAGGATAGCCGGATAGACCCGGGATTCATCGGGGGTGGTGGGGATTGGCAAGACTTCAGCGCGCGGGATCGCATCGTTTTTCATTCCGGCCTGTACGTGAATAGCTTCATACAGTTCGAGCACATTCGAAGCTTCCCGCTTTTGTTCTCTGGGAGCGTGAATAACGTAACCGCGACACTGGAGTTAGGGGTGTTTCTCGATCACTTGATGCGATGAGGGAGTGGGATTGACCAATTTTGGCGAAGAGCACTTTTGCTGGAATGCGAAAGCGAGCAAGAAGGCAGGTATCTCTTATATGTCGTCACTTACCGGATTTCGCGACTGGAAACTTAGAGAGTTATACGCATAGTCATTTCTGGCCATGACCGACACATCTACTGAAAAAGAGAAGAGAGTTAGCGAGTTATCCGAGGTTTCCGGAGCAATCGGAACTCCGGACGAATTGGAATTGGGCCACGCGCATCAGGTGGAACGGCTCCGCCTGCTCTGGGAGCACCGGCGGTTGCTCTTCCGAGTTTCAGCGGCAGGTCTGATTGTGGCCACTCTCATCGCTTTCCTGATTCCGAAGCAATATACGAGCACGACGCAGCTCATGCCGCCCGATTCCCAGTCTACTTCCAACATGATGATGGCGGCCGGATTGGCCGGAAAGGCCGGGAACGGCCTCGGAGCGATGGCTGGAGATCTGCTCGGGCTGAAAAGCTCGGGCGCCCTCTTCGTCGGTATGTTGCAGAGCCAGACGATTCAAAATCGTTTGGTTGAGCAGTCTGACTTGAAAAAGATCTACCGGACGAAGCTGCTGGAAGACGCACGCAAGGCCCTCAACCAGAACACCTCCATCCAAGAGGACCGCAAGAGCGGCATCATCTCCATCGCGGTCACCGATGAGAATCCCCAGCGGGCCGCCGCGCTAGCCAATGCCTACGTCAACGAGCTGAACTCGATGGTTTCCCGTCTCTCAACCTCCTCGGCCCATCGCGAGCGCGTATTTTTAGAAGGTCGGCTCCAGGCGGTGAAGGTAGAACTCGATGATGCCGAGGAACAACTCGCCCAATTTTCCAGCAAGAACAACACGCTGGACATGCAGCAGCAAGGAAAGGCAATGATCGAGGCGGCTTCGACTCTGGCCGGGCAGATGATTGCGGCGCAATCCGAGCTCCAGGGGTTGCGGCAGATCTATACCGATAGCAATGCGCGTGTTCGGTCGTTAAACGCACGCGTCAGAGAACTTCGCAAGGAACTTAATAAGCTCGGCGGAATCGACGGCCAGACGGTGAACGCCGCGGCGAGAGATGCCGACCCGCCCGTTGCTGATCGGCCCAGTGCGTTAACTGTTGCTGGTCTATCGCCGGGTATGCCCTACCCCTCGATCCGGGAATTGCCTTTGCTAGGCGCGAAGTACGCAGATTATTACCGTCGCGCGAAGACCGATGAAACTGTTTTCGAATTACTGACCGAACAGTACGAGCTCGCCAAAGTGGAAGAGGCTAAGGAAACGCCCAGCGTCAAGGTCCTTGATCCGGCCGAAATCCCCGAACGGAAGACGTATCCGCCGCGGCTGATGATTATGCTGCTGGGTGCGCTCATCGCGCTCGTGGTGGGCGGGATTTGGATTCTCGGAAAGGCGCGCTGGCAAGCGATTGACCCGCAAGATCAAGGCAAGGCTTTTGTGCAAGAAGTCGTTACAACGTTTAAGACGCAGTTGTCCTGGACTTCGGAGAATGGCACCGGGCTGCGAGGCACGGCACACAGGATTTGGGGCAGGCTCCGCCGGCCGTCGGTGGTCGAGTCCAAATAGAGCAGTGGAGCTGCTGTAATAACCTGATTATAAAGGGGTTAGGTCACATGTGGCCCTGTAAGTGACGGGGCGGAGCTGTATCGGCGGACATTCCTATTGAAATGCTTGAGCGAAACATGACTACAAATCTAGATGCGGCCGCCGTGCCAAATGGCAATCAGAATTGTCAGTGGTACGCACTGTACACCTGTGCGCAGCATGAGAGGCGTGTGTTCGAGGAACTCGAGCGCAGAGCGGTAGAGTCTTTTTTGCCGCTGTATGAGTCGGTTCGCCGCTGGAAGGATCGGCAAGTAAGACTCGAGTTGCCTCTGTTTCAAGGGTACGTGTTCGTCCGGATTGCCTTGCGAAATAAACTGCATGCGCTCGAGGTCCCTGGTGTCGTTCGACTAGTTGGATTTGGGGGGGTGCCCGCTCCGCTGCCCAATGAGCAAGTGGACGTAATGCGCGCGAGCATGACGCGACTCCTGCGCGCCAAGCCTCACGCTTACCTGACTGCCGGCCGGCGAGTTCGCGTAAGTCGTGGCCCGTTTCAAGGTCTCGAAGGCATTCTAATTCGAAGAAAGAACGCTTTTCGACTTGTCGTTTCGGTTGAATTCATTATGCGATCCGTGGCCTTGGAAGTTGATGCCAGCGATGTCGAGCCGGTCACGTGCTATCGGGAGATCGGAGAGGTTCACGCTGCTGGAGGAATTCGCCCGTGAACGCATCATGGGCCACTGAAATCAACGAAAATAACCGAAGCCGCCCGGTGAATTTCGAGTGATAGCAGCAGCCCGATTCTGACCAAGCAACCGGAAGCACCCGATTAGGAGACCACCGATGTGCCAGGCTGTCCGAAAATTAGCATGTCTCGCGTTGATTTGTTTTCTCATCATGTCCCTCTCTATTTGTGGCGGTGTAGAAGCGTCTTCGGGAGATAGTACCTCTGAAAAATCTGCAAGTTTCAGGTCCTATTTGTATAAAAGAAGGTCATCGATTGCGGAATATATTGAAAACTGGAGGCGTCTGGGTGACTTTAGAAAAAGCTTGATTGATTCGATTCCGATAGACAAGACCAACCTAAAAGTAAGTGTAATCAAGATCAGTTACACAAATACAAATTTTCCGCAATACGCAGTTCTCTTTCGAAAACCCAGGAACACTAAACTCCTGGTATACAATCACGGGCATGACGGCATACCTTCCAGCAGCGCGATGTTCGCAATTGACTTCTTGAATAAATCGATAGCAGAGGGATTCGATGTCTTGTTCACATCGATGCCGTTGGTGGGAATAAACCGTCCGGACCCGCCAGAGGACTACTGGGTGATAACACCCGGAAACAGGAACAAAGCGTCAGTCGATAATAAAATCCTGTCTGTTAAGATAAGCTGGCCGCTGACCCACTCCATCTTCGAAATGATTGATGACCCCGACCATTACATGCATTTCTTTATTGACGAGATGATCCTCCCAAGTGTTTTTCAAAACAATTCCGATATATACAAGAAAGGTAAAGCTTTTTTCGGTGAAGTTGTTGGATTTCCGGATATTGAGTACCAAAGGACAGTCTATGTTGGGCTTTCGGGAGGCGGCCACACTGGTTTATCCGCTTGCGCAATCTACTCGTATGATGAGTGCATTCTAATCGCTGGATTCCTTCCCGCGTATCTAAAAGTACAAAATGTCAACACATTGGGAGACGCTGAACAAGTTACAAGTTCACTGTATTTACGATTTCCGTACGAAGAGATCATCGATGTCGCGGAATCCGTCTCGAGGAAAATGGTATACGTATATAACAGCGGGGATGATTGTTGTTTTTCAGACCCGCAAGCATCTCAATTCAAAGCTGACTTCCCCCGTTTGGACATCAGAATCACACCGCTGACTTTTCATGGGTTTATCGCCAATGACATCATCGATTTAATCAAATAGTAGACCGGGCACAAAAGGTCTGGGACTTCCGAGCAACGGCGTGTGCCGCAGGTTCCCTTCATCGAGGTCAGATGTTCTCGTTCGTTCCAGCGCGCTTGCAGGGCCTTTCTTGAGTCTGCCACGGCGAGACTGTTGAAATTGGGCCCAACAAGGAGCTCCTGCTTTTTGATGTTATGTGCGGAATAGCAGGCAAGATCGATTTTACCGGGGCGATAGTCCAAGAATCCACGATTCGGAGGATGTGTGACGCGATCGTTCACCGTGGGCCCGACGCCGAAGGGTTCCATACCGAACCATACGTAGGTCTGGGCGAACGGCGCCTTTCGATCATCGATCTCAGCGAGAAAGCCAATCCTCCACTGGCAAACGAAGACAATTCCATCTGGATTGTATTCAACGGAGAAATCTACAACTTTCAAGAGCTTCGATTGGGACTACTCCAAGAGGGTCACGTTTTTCGGACGAGGGGCGACACGGAAGTAATTCTCCATCTATATGAGAAGTGTGGAATTGAGTGCCTGAAGCATTTGCGCGGGATGTTTGCTTTTGCCATTTGGGATTCCAGGAACCAGGTATTGTTCGCAGCGCGCGACCGTCTCGGGGAAAAGCCCTTCTATTACCACAAGGCGCCCCGGTCACTTGTTTTCGGATCGTCGATCAGCGCCATCATCGCAGATCCCGAAATCAGCATAACGCCCAACTTCCCGGCTATCGATAGTTATTTAACATATCAGTATTCACCGAGTCCCTCGACTGCGTTTTCGGGCATTTCCAAACTGCCACCAGCCCATTACCTGAGGTGTGATGCAAAGGGGAATCTCAAGATCGAAAGATACTGGTCGCCCCCTGCCGCGGAAAAGACGGCCGCATCCGAAGAGGAGATCGCCGGGGAACTGATGCGATTGCTGAGGGAATCTGTTCGCATCCGGCTCGTCTCTGACGTCCCCCTCGGGGTGTTTCTCAGCGGCGGGATAGATTCCGGTACTGTTGCGGCGTTAATGGCTATGGAGAGTTCACGGCCGATAAAGACGTTTACGATCGGATTCGAAGATGAAGACTTCAGCGAACTTCCGTTTGCGCGCAAGGTCGCGGAAAAATACGGCACGCAGCATCATGAATTTGTGCTTCGGCCCTCCGCCACCGACATTCTTCCGCTTCTTGTCAAGCATTACAACGAGCCGTTCGCGGACTCGTCCGCCATACCCACCTATTATGTCTCCAAGTTTGCGAGGGAACAGATCACCGTGGCCTTGAGTGGCGATGGTGGGGACGAAAGCTTCTCGGGATACGAGCATTATCGGCACACACAGCGCTGGGAAACGATTGATTTTGTTCCATTGCCGGTTCGCCGGCAGATTACTGGGATCATGAAGTCCGCCCTGGGGGTTCTGCCCTACGGAAATCTGACGTCAAGAATGATTCGAGGATGGCATATGCTCGGATCATCGCTTCCCGAGCGCTATCGCACGCAGGTCTCCATCGTCAAAGAGCAGGAAAAACTCGCGTGCTATACGCCTTATTTTTGGTCATTGCTAAATGGAAACAACGGCAAAGGCCATCTTCTGGATCTGCCTTGGGACAAATCCATGGACAGCCTGGACTGGATGGCCCGACACGATCAGCACTATTACCTGCCCGACTGCCTGATGGTGAAGACCGACGTGGCCTCCATGGCGAACAGCCTCGAGGTGAGGTGCCCCTTCCTGGATTATAAGCTCGTTGAGTTTGCAGCCACGATCCCCAGCTCTCTAAAGCGCGACCGCAGCGGCGGAAAGAGGATTCTCAGGCGAGCAGTTCGGCGCCTGTTGCCTGAAGAGGTGCTCCACAAGCCCAAGACGGGGTTTGGTGTGCCACTTGCAAGATGGTTTCGCACGGATTTGGCTGGATTGCTGCGAGCGACCCTGCTGGACGAACGATCAGCAAAGCGTGGGTTGTTTCACCAAAGTGTCCTGAAAAGGATGATCGGGGAACACATCGCACAGAAGAGGGACTGGAGCAACAGGCTGTGGGCATTTTTATTTCTTGAACTATGGTTTCGCGAATATGTCGATTGACGCCACAACCTCAGTTTTTCCGGTCGCAAGCCTGCGGTCGCGGTTCCAATCCGGGATCGCTTACACCACGATTGGTGCTGTGTTCAATCAGGGAAGCACGTTTGCGGTCAACATCATCGTTGCGAACCTGCTGGGGCGACAGGTTTTTGGCGAATATGCCATGGTCCAGAGCACCCTGGCCACCCTTGCTCTCATGGCGCAGTTAGCGGTCGGCTACACAGCTACCAAATATATAGCGGAGTTTCGCTCGACAGATCCGCAACGAGCCGGCCGCATTCTTGGAATGCTCATAGCTTTCTCCGCCAGCGTTGCCGGAATCGTCGTTCTGGCGCTGTTGAGTGTTTCCGGATGGCTTGCCGGTTCCGTGCTGAAGACTCCCGCGCTCGGTACAACGCTGGCAATCGGATCGGGAGTCCTGCTGTTCGCCGTGCTGAACGGGCTTCTGATGGGCGCGCTGATCGGCCTGGAAAGCTATCCCTCGCTCGCAAGGGCGCTGGTATGGAGTGGCCTTGAGTATCTGGCTGTCTGCACGGGGCTTGCTCGGTGGGGAGGATTGAATGGTGCAGTGGCAGGCATGGCAATCAGCGGCCTCTTCCAATTCATCCTATTGGCGTCTGCGTTGCGGAAGGAGTGCGCGCTGCAGGGAATCAAAATCCACTACGCCGGGATTACGCAAGAACGGTCCATTCTTCTGAAATTCGCCCTGCCCGGTGCGATGAGCGGCTTCACCTCCATGCCCGCGTTGTGGCTGGCCAGCGCCTTCCTGGTCCGCCAGCCGAATGGTTACTCCCAAATGGCCCTTTACAGCGCAGCTTACACACTGATGACCGCTGTCCTATTCTTACCAGGCATCACAAACAATGTAGGAATGTCATTGATCAACCATCAGAAAGGGCGAAGGGACTGGCGTCAATATCGTCGTACGTTCTGGATCAATCTGGTGATGACGGTTGGTATTGTGATCGTCGGTGCCGGCATTTTTGCCGTGCTCGGGCCTCGACTACTGCGCCTATTCGGCAAGAGCTTCTTTGACGGCTACTCTGTTTTGGTGGTGCTGATGGCAGCGGCGATTCCCGAAGGCTTGACGGTGGCGATGAACCAGGTGATTCAAAGCCAGGGGAAAATGTGGCTGGCAGTTTTCGCGATCAATCTGCCCCGTGATGCAACGATTCTGCTGGTCGCTGTCTGGCTTGCCCCTTCTCATGGTGCTCTCGGTCTGGCCACTGGCTATTTATCAGGCCGACTGTTGGCCTTCATAGTTATGAGTGTGCTTGTGCTGCGGATTGGGTTCGCGCTGCCTTCGCAAGGGAATGCAAATCTTCCGGCAGCCGCGGCCAGCGCCGTCTGCGATCCCGCACGCATCGCGACCGCTGCACCGGTTATCGGTTGTCCGTTATGCCGATCGACCGACTGCTCCACGAGCAACACTTTTTCCGAGATGCTCGACTTGCCTGACCATACCTGCGCGCGAGTGGCCGTCTGTGCTCGCTGCCGCTTCAAATTCCTACATCCTCACGTTTCCGAAGAATTTTTAGCCCAGATGTACTCCGAGGCTTACTTCACTGGCCAATGTCTTCGCTGTGCTGCCTGGCCGGCACCGGGATCGGGCGAGAACTATGATGCGACCGAGCGCGCAAGGCTGCCAAAGTTCCGATCCAGCCTGGAACTGCTCTTCCGTTATGTAGATAGCCCCAGGAACCTGCTTGACGTCGGCGCGGCGACTGGCGGTTTCCTGGCGCTGGCGCGGCAGAAGGGGCTTTCGGTTTCCGGGATTGAACTTTCTCCGTACGCGGCCGAATTGGCTCGGATGCGCTGTGGACTTGACCTGTCGGTTTGTCGTCTGGAAGATTTTGTGACCGAGGAGAGATTTGACATCGTCCACTTGAATCATGTTTTGGAGCACTTCGTTGAGCCGCACCAGGCCGTGGCGAGGATTGAACGGCTGCTCTCCCAGAAGGGTGCGGTTTATGTCGAGGTGCCCTATCAATTCAATTGGGTGGAAACGCTGAAATACAGATTTCTAGGCAGCAAGCTGCCTTTCAATGTTCACTCAATACACCATCCGGTGTTTTTTGATCCCGAGACTCTCGTCCGGCTCTTCGCCATGCACCATTTGAACGTGCTGCACATGCGGCTGTTCGATCCCGACCGTTACTTGACTGCCACTCCAATGCAGTCGGCGAAGCGACTGGCCTGGATAGCCTTGGCTCACCTGCAACAGGGCATGTTTATCGAGGCCGTCTTTGCCAGGAGGGAGCGCG
>JBGPHM010000009.1:0-80675 GCA_041484365.1 Terriglobia bacterium
GTAAACGTCCGCAGGCGAAGTGAGTTGCGCCGACGTCGCAGGCCCGGTGTCACCGCTGAATCCCGCGGAGGTTCCGATGCCCGCGACGGTCCTGATCTTATTCGCGTTTGGACCCGTGGCTTGGACTTCGCGGATGCAGTGGTTGCCCGTGTCCGCGATGAAAATGTTTCCGGCGCTGTCCACGAACACTCCTGTGGGCGAGTGGAGTTGCGCCTGGGACGCAAAGCCGGTGTCACCCGAAAAACCCAGAGTGCCGATCCCCGCGACCGTCTGGATGTTGCCGGTCGCGAACACGACCTCGCGCACCACGTGGTTGCCCGTGTCCGCGACGAAAATATTTCCCGCGCCGTCCACAAACACGCCCCCCGGAACGCACAGCAATGCGTTCGTTGCGGAGACGCCGTTGCCGCTGAAATTGCACGCCGCGCCGCCGCGCCCCGCCACCGTCTGAATCAATCCCGTGGAGACCACCACCTGCCGAATTACGTTGTTGGCCGTGTCGGCGATAAAAATATTTCCCGCTCCGTCCGCAGCCACACCGGCCGGACTGTTCAGCGCTGCGTTCGTAGCCGTCGCGGAATCGCCGCTGAATCCACTGGTGCCATTCCCTGCGAAAAGGTGAATGTATCCATTCGCTGCGGACTCTTCCCGGACAAACCTGTTGTCCGTGTCCGCGATGAAAACGTTAAAACTGGAGTCCACGAATACTCCGCGGGGAGAGAATAATTCGGCGCTCGTTGCTGGGCCTCCGTCGCCCGTAAAGCCGGGCAGGCCGATACCGGCAATTGTCTGAATTTTTTGCTGGGCGGCCGGAAGAGACGCAATTACCAATCGAATCTCGTGATTGTTGGTATCCGCGATGAAGAGAAAGCCGTTTGGCGTGAGCCCGGAAAAAGTCCCTGACACAAAAACGGCTGTCGGACCATTCAACGCGGCGGATGTTGCCGGGCCGCCATCCCCTGTCACTCCGGCTGTCCCGTTCCCTGCGATTGTCTGAATGTTTCCGCCGACCGTGAATGTGCGAATGCGGTTGTTCGTGTGATCAGCGACGAACACGGTGCCCGCGCCGTCCAGGTAAACGCCGCGCGGGCTGTTCAATTGTGCGGAGGTCGCCGGAATGTTGTCGCCGTTGAAGCCGCCGCCGAGTGCGTGGTTCCCCGCGACCGTTGTGATCTGCGGCGTCGTCCCGGCCACCACTTCGCGGATCACATTGTTTCCGCTGTCTGCGATAAAAAGATTGGCGGAGCCGTCCTCATAAACCGCTGTCGGATTGCTCAGCCTGCCGCTCGTGGCCGCGACGTTGTCAATAAATCCCGCGATGCCGGTGCCGTCTCCCGCGACCGTTTGAATGAATCCGGTCGCAAACACCACTTCGCGAATAGCATTGTTTCCGCTGTCGGCGATAAAAACGTTTCCCGCGGCGTCCACGAAAATCCCCGCCGGAGAATTGAGTGAGGCGCTCGCGGCGAGGGCGCCATCACCGGAGTATCCGGCTGCGCCGTTGCCCGCGAAGATTGTGAGAGTCCCCGCAATGGCGACCTTATACACGCGGTGGGAATGAGCGTCTGCAATGTAGACGTTTCCGGTTGAATCCTGGTAGATGCCGACTGGGACGCCCAGGCTCGATGAAAGCGCCGGGAGGTTATTCGGGCCGCCACCGGCCAACGTGTTAATTGTCTGCTGGGCTTGCGCCGAAAGGGAATAAAACGCCAGACACAGTCCAACGAAGGCCAGTTTCCTGAAAGTCCTCATCAAGATCTCCAAATGGCGTTTTGCGGGGACTTCAATTCCAGTCCTCCTGCACACCTTAGGCATCCGCATAACTTACGTAAATGACTCGAAGCATTCACTGTGAAACGGCCTCAAGGTCCCAACTTCCAGGCGCGGGATGAGTGCCGCGAATGAACCCCCTGCCACGTCGGCTGAGCGGGAAGCATGCCCCAAACGCATGCCAATGAATTCCCCATTCTAGCAGACATGGCCGCTTCTGGCACACTTGAGACTGCCGCTCCAAAAAAATTCTGCCGCCTGCCCACGCCCGCATCCGGACTGCGACAACCGCCTCGGCCCACTGCTGACTGCCCCCGGCCCTTTGTATTGAAAAATGCCCGCAATCCTTTTGTGTACTTACAGATGAGTGCCGCTGGCAAAGCGTTGCCTTGCGGGATGGCCGTCTCAGCCTGTGTAGCTGGGTGCCCTAGCTTTCGGTCTTAAAGGTACGGGGTTTCCATTTGTCGCGCTTGCTACTTCGCCGCAATCTCTTTCAACGCGGTCGCTAATGCGTCAATTTCTTCCGTCGTCGTGTACACATAACACGACGCGCGCACCGCCGCATTCGCTCCAAATCGTTTCAGCAGCGGCAGCGCCGCAAGGTCGCCCGCACGAACCGCGATTCCGCGTTCGTCGAGCCCCTTCACCACCGCCTGCGGGTCGCGCCCCTCAAGCACGAACGTGAATACGGGTACCCGGTCCTTCACCGTCACCGGCCCGATGATCCTCAGCCCCTTCACTTCTCCGAGCCGCGCCAGCGCGTGCTCCGTTAACTTTCGCTCGCGCTCCCAGTGCTGCTCGTTCCGGATTGAGTCGAGGTATCCGATCGCCGCCGCGACCCCAACCGCACCCTCCACATCCGGCGATCCTGCTCCAAATTTCAGTGCGCCCTCCGCAAAATGTTCCGGCGTCAGGTTCACGTCCACCTCGTGCACCATCACGCTCCCGGACTGATAGGGCGGCATCACATCCAGAATTTCTTTCCGCGCCCACAGGCCGCCAGTCCCCATCGGCCCGCAAATCTTGTGCCCGGAAAATGCAAAGAAATCGCAGCCAAGCGCCTGCACGTCCACCGGGACATGCGGCAGCGATTGTGCGCCGTCAACGAACGCAAGCGCGCCCGACTTGTGCGCGATGTCGCATATCTGCCGCACTGGATTCACGAGCCCGAGCACATTCGACACGTGTGTGAATGCGACGAGCTTTGTCCGCGGGGACAGCAGCGAGGGCAGTTGATCCACGCGCAAGCTACCGTCGTCCGCGACATCCAAAAATTTCAGCTTCGCTCCCGCGCGCTGCGCCGCAAGCTGCCACGGCACGATGTTGGAATAGTGCTCTTCGATGGTCAGCACAATCTCGTCGCCCGCTCGCAGGTTCGCGCCGCCCCATGACGCCGCCACAAGATTGATCGCCTCCGTCGTCCCGTGCGTCCACACAATCTCGAGCGGCGAACGCGCGTTCACGAACCGCGCCGCCGTCGCGCGCGCCCGGTCATAATGCTCCGCCGAGCGCCCCGCAAGCGTGTGCGTTGTCTTCGAGGGATTCGCATTGTCGTGCAAATAGAAGTCTGAGATCGCATTGATCACCGCCAGTGGACGCTGCGTCGTCGCGGCGCTATCCAGAAATACGAGTTCGTGCCCATTCACTTTCTGCGCCAGCACTGGAAACTGTTTCCGCACCGCGTCCACGCCCCCGCCGGGCGCTTGCGCTGCAATGTTTTCCTCGCGGCTCGCCTCCAATACGCTCTTCGCCCCAAGCAGCGGTCCCGACATCGCCACCACTCCCGCGCTTGCCGCGTGCCGCAAAAAATCTCGTCGGTCCCTTACCACAGGTTTTGCCGTTTTCATTGCCCCTCCAATTCAGAATTGCATTATAGGCCTGCTGCATTCTGGATTTGTGCTGCCGGCCCTTGTCGCCGCCGCGCGCCAAGAAATGTTTGTGTAGCCCGCCCCGGTTTGAACGGGCGGGGATTCTCGCTGCCGCATGGGCAGCCGAAAACTGTCTTCAGCAAGGTCTTGCCGTTTTTGATTTAAGAAATCTGGAGGCGCGGGCCGGATTTGAACCGGCGAATGGAGGTTTTGCAGACCTCTCCCTTAGGCCGCTTGGGTACCGCGCCCCTGCTTGGAAGCCTGACTGCCGCCTGCCTGCCGGCAGGTCGGGCAGGCTCCCAAAAGTATATCGGAATCCGCCCAACCTGCGAAGCGCTGCGGTAAACTGACCCGCGATTTCATGATTTCAAATCAAGGAGCCGCGCAACCATCATGATCACCATCATCCTGCTCACGATTTCAAATATCTTCATGACCTTCGCTTGGTATGGCCACTTGAAATACCGCAACGCGCCGCTCTTCAAGGTCATCCTGATCAGTTGGGCCATCGCCTTCGCCGAGTACTGCTTCTAGGTGCCCGCGAACCGCATCGGCTCTTACGAATTCAGCGCCGCCCAGCTCAAGACGATTCAAGAGGTCATCACCCTCGTCGTGTTCTCATTCTTTTCGGTGCTTTATTTGAAGCAGCCTATCAAGTGGAACTATGTCGTCGGCTTCGCCATGATGGTCGCCGCCGTCTTCGTGATCTTCAAGAAGTGGTAACGCATCCGCTTCCCCTCGGCTACAATGGCGCTTCACGAATCGCCTCGGAGGAATTCGCCATGCCATCGCCCGAAACCAAGAACGCACGCCGCTCGCAGCGCGCCGCGCTTCACACCATGCAATTCGGTTTGCTGGTTCTTGCGTTGATCATCGTCGCCCCCGCGATCTTCCACGCTAGGCCGCAAAGCCACAACCCTAGCAAACAAGTGCAGCCTCACCCACGCTTCGCCATCTCCTTCACGCCCGAGTTGAGCGCCACTCCGCTCGATGGCCGCATGTTCGTTGTCCTCTCGACCAACGCGAATGGCGAGCCGCGCTTTCAAATGAGCGAGCAGGAAGCGCGCTCCGCGCAATTTTTTGGCATAGACGTGGACGTCCTCGCACCCGGGCGCGACGCCATAATCGACGACTCGGAACTTGGCTATCCCGCGCGCACCTTCAGCGAAATTCCCGCTGGCGATTACTTCGTTCAGGCAGTCTTCAACAAATACACCACGTTTCATCTCTCGAATGGACACACCGTAAGGCTTCCGATGGACGAAGGCGAAGGCCAGCACTGGGATTCCAAACCCGGCAATTTCTACAGCAAGCCCGAAAAAATCCATTTCGATCCGGCGTCAGAAACGGTCACCATGCTCAAGCTCACCGAAACAATTCCTCCCGTCACCCCGCCGCAAGATACCGAATGGGTGAAGCACATCCGCATTCAAAGCGAACTGCTCACGAAATTCTATGGCCACCCGATGTTTCTCGGCGGAATTGTCGTTCTCCCCGGCGGCTGGAAAGAGCATCCGAACGCGCACTACCCTCTGCTCGTCAATCAGGGCCACTTCCAGCGCGACTTCGGCGGCTTCCGCACCACGCCGCCCGACGCCAACATGCAGGGCTTCCCGCTTCAGCGCGCGCAAACCCTTTACCAGTTTTATCAGGATTGGACCTCGGGCAAGCTGCCGCACATGCTGATGCTCATCATCCAGCACGCGAATCCGTATTACGACGATTCCTACGCCGTGAATTCCGCGAACGTCGGCCCCTACGGCGACGCCATCAACAAGGAGCTGATTCCCTACGTCGAAAAAGAATTTCGCGGCATCGGCGCAGGCTGGGCGCGCGCTCTCTTCGGCGGCTCAACCGGCGGCTGGGAAACTCTCGCCACGCAGGTTTTCTATCCCGATGATTACAACGGCGCGTGGGGCGCGTGCCCCGATCCCGTGGATTTCCACGCCTACCAGTCTGTGAATATCTACGACAATAAAAACGCCTACTGGGAGATCGGCCCGTTTGGCCGCGTCCCGCGTCCGGACATGCGCGGCCTCGACGGGCTCACGCTGTCAACGAATGAAGGCGCGAACCGCTACGAATTAGTGATGGGCACGCACGGCCGCTCAGGCGAGCAATGGGACATCTGGCAAGCCGTCTTCAGCCCCGTGGGCGATGACGGCTATCCGAAGGAAATCTGGGATCAGCGCACCGGCGAAATTAATAAGGACGTCGCGGAGTATTGGAAGCAGCACTACGACCTGACCGCCATCATGCAGCGCGACTGGAAAACGCTTGGCCCGAAGCTCAACGGCAAATTGCATGTGATGGTCGGCATGGCGGACACCTACTTCCTCGACAACGCCGTCCACCTGATGCAAGCCGCGCTCGAAAAAACCACCGACCCGCATTACGCCGGCGATTTCGATTACGGCCCCGGCCAGCCACATTGTTACACCGGGCCTCCCGGCGCAACCGCGCGCGAAGGCGGCGCCACCTTCACGCAGCGCGTCCTGAAAGCCTCCGCCGATTGGATGCTCAAGACCGCCCCCGCCGGCGCCGACACAACCAGTTGGCGCTACTAATTCTTCGCGCGCCGAAAAATGCTTGTCTAGCCCGGGTTTCCCGAACCCGGGGACTTTCCAGATTCTGGTTGTCATCCTGAGCGGAGTCGCGATGGTTTTCATCGGGACGCAGCGAAGGATCCGTTTATTAGTCCCACAGACGCCACGCATCGAGGAATGTTTGAGTAACTCGCCGTACTTCACTCATACCTCAGCGCAATAATCGGATCCACTCCCATCGCCCGCCGAGCCGGAATCCAGCACGCCGCCAGCGCCACCACAATCAACACTCCCGCCGCGGCCGAGAAACTCGCCGCATCAAAATTTCCAATGCCATACAGCAGCGTGTTCACGCTTCGCGTAAGAAACACCGCCGCGCCAAGCCCAACCACAATGCCCGCGCCAACCATCGCCATTCCGTTTCCAAGGATCAGTCCCAGTACATTTCCGCGCTGCGCGCCCAGCGCCATCCGGATTCCGATCTCTTGCGTGCGCTGGCTCACCGAATAAGACATCACGCCGTACGTCCCAATCGCCGCCAGCAGCAGCGCCAGCGCGCCGAATCCCGCCAGCAATTCCGCCGCAAACTTCGGCCCGGTCAACTGTCCGTCCATGATTGATGAAACTGGACGCACCAATCGGAGTTGCATCGCCGGATCCATCTGTTGCACAGCGCTCCGCACGCTCGCGAGCGCCGCGCTTGGGTCTCCCTTCACCCGCACATACAGAAATGCAGTCGAGTAATAAAGCTGCTTCATCGACATATACAGCGCCCCTGTTGGTGCTTCGCCGAGCGTAAGCATTTTCGCGGTGGCCACTACTCCTACCACTGTCGCTTTCCACGGCTGCGCTGCAAAACTCAGGCGTTTTCCAATCGGGTCTTTCCCTTTCCACAATTGATCCGCCAGCGCCTGATTCACCACCACCACGTGGTCCACCTGCGGGTCATCGTGATCCGTCACATCCCTCCCGCGCAGCAATGGAATTCCCGCCGCCGAAAAATATCCCGGCATCACGGTCACCACGGGAAACGGCGAGCCGTTCCGCGGATCAGAGGCGTCCACGCCCTCCGAAAACGACGTGTAACCCACTTGAACGCCGAATGGCCAACTGTTTGCCACGCCCGCATCAGCCACCATCGGCAGCGTGCGCACTTTCTCGATTGCATCTCGATAAAATTCCTCGCCCCGCGATTGCGGATAGTGCTGGCTCCCTGGACTGAGCGACACAATCAGCTCGTGCTTTACCTCGAACCCCGTATCCGTTTGCTGCGCGTTGCGCAAGCTGTGAATGAAGAGCGCCGAGCCAACCAGAGCAATCAGCGAGAATGCGGTCTGTGCCATTGCCAGCACTCCGCGCAAACCGTACCATCGGCCCGTGCCGCTCGGCGCGTCCGTGCGGTCCCGCAATGCCGACATTTGCCCCGGACTCGACGCCTGCAGCGACGGCGCCAGCCCGAAGAGCAGCGTTGACGCGATGGCCAGCCCGAGCGTAAACACCAACACTTTCCAATCCAATGAAAAATTGAGGTTTGGCGGCGGGCCTCCGGGCAGTAGCCTCAATACCAGACCTCGCGCCCAGTACGCGCTAAGGATTCCCAGCCCGGCGGCGGCAAATCCAAGCAGCAGATTTTCCGTCAGCAATTGACGGATCAATCGCCCGCGCGATGCGCCGAGCGAAAGACGAATCGCCAGCTCGCGCCGCCTCTGCATCGCCCGCGCCAGCAGAAGATTCGCCACGTTGCCGCACGCAATCAGCAGCACCAGTCCGACGATCCCCATCATCAGCGCGCCGGCAAGCGTAAAAAGTTCGCGCTGCTGCGGCGGCACATTTGTCTCGCTCAGCGGCACCATCACCACGGTTCGTCCGGCGTTGTCGGTCGGGTATTCCTCCTGGAGCCGTTTGGCCATTGCCTGCATGGACACGTTCGCCAGCGCGAGAGTCACGCCGGGCTTCAGCCGCCCCACCATGCTCACTTCGCGGGGCCTGCGGCTTTTGAACCAATCCTTTCGCTGATCCACCACCAATTGCTCGTGCATCATCATGGGAGCCCAAAGGTCCGGGCTTCCAATATCTCCCACATCGTGGAATTCCTTTGGCATCACGCCGACGACGGTGTAGCTCTGCCCCCCGAGCAGGATGTTTTTGCCCACGATGCCCGCGTCCGCGCCGAACCGGTTCACCCATAGCGCATTGCTCAATACCACCACCGGACGCGCGCCCGGCGTCTCATCTTCATCCGGCCGGAATACTCTGCCCTGTGAGGGCCGCACGCCCAGAATGTCAAAGAAATCCCAGTTCACCAGTTGGACGCCCACTCCCACTTTCGTGCCGGAAATATCCAGCTCTGCGGCTGTATCCACGTACAACGCGAGCCCGGAGAAAACATCATTCTTCTCGCGATAGTCTTTCGCATTCGGGTACGCATTTTGCAGATAGGAGATAACGTTGCCGCCCGCGGTCGTCTGCGTCGAATAAACGCAAATCGCCGTCGAAGGATCCTTCACCGGAATGGGCTGCAGGAAGACAGCTTTTACGAGCGTGAAGATGGTCGTGTTGCCGCCGATGCCCAGCGTCAACGAGAGCAGCGCAATAGCCGTGAACCCCGGCTTCTTCACGAGCGTCCGCACCGCGTAACGAATATCCTACCAAAGTATTCCGAGGCTATGCATCGCGTGGAAATCCATTCTGCAGTGACCGCAGGTCACGGGCCATTGCGGACCCGCTTCAAATAATCGCGCAGCTCAATCGGAAACCAATTGTCCTCGCCGAATTTGTTGTCGAAAAAATCGTCGATATCCTCGTCTGTACTGACGCTTTCACCCAGCCTTTTGTCACACGCCGCGGCAATCGTATTCGCGCGGATGTCATCTTCGTCAGCGAGAAAGCAAATCGTGGGCTTGCCGGATTTGCGGAACGCAGCGAGGTGTGTGGCAATGTTCGCGGCAATCTCTTCGAGCTTGTCCGGACGTGCATCCACGTCACCGATGCGCAAAACGAGCGCGCCGACGCGCCGGTCGTCGCGCGCGGCGTCAATCGCAGCCGCCAGTTCTCGCTCGGTGATGGAATCGCTTGCCGAAAGTGTGGGAATTAGCGAGGAAGTCGAGATGCGCCGCTGCTCACTCATCGCGCCGCTCAGGTCAATCTGCAACACCGAATTCCATGGCACGCGGTTGCGCAATTCCAGGAGCACCGCTGTCCCGGCCACCGCCACAGCAATTACGCCCCAGATGACCTTTCTCCACATGCCCGCCAGCAAGCCTCCAGCGGCAACAGAGTTTAGCTCAGGTCAGGTTTAAGGATGAATGGAATCCGCGCCCGGGCAAGCGCTTGGGGCTCGCTGAGAACGATCATCTTGGAGTGCTAAGCTTTCGCTGGTTCTGCCACCGTCACATGCGCCTCGCGCAGGAATCTTGCCGATTCCTCCGGCGGCGTGGGACAAATGTAAAACCCGCTGCCCCACTCGAACCCGGCGACCTTCGTCAGCTTCGGAATAATTTCGATGTGCCAGTGGTAGTGCGGGTTTGACTCTTCGCCGATGGGCGACGTGTGCAGCATCAAATTGTACGCGGGATTGTTAAGCACGGCTTCCTGACGCATCAGGCAGTCCTTCAGCGTGCGCGCCAGCGACGCAAACACCGGAGTCTGATTGTTTTCAAACGACGAGCTGTGCTGCTTCGGCAGCAGCCAGACCTCGAAGGGAAAGCGTGGCGCATACGGCGCGAATGCGATGAAGTCCGGAGTCTCCGCGATAACGCGCACGCCTTCTTCGCGCTCCTGCCGGATCATGTCGCAGAAGATGCAGCGCTCCTTTTCGCCGTAGTAGCGCTTCGAGTTGTCCACCTCCTCGCGCACGTGCTTCGGCACGATGGGCAGCGCGATGAGCTGTGAGTGCGTGTGTTCGAGCGACGCGCCGGCGGCATCGCCGTGATTCTTGAAAATCAAAATGTAACGGAAGCGCTTGTCGTTTTTCAGGTCGAGCATTCGATCGCGGAACGCAAACAAGACTTCCTCGAGCGCTTTTTCTCCGAGTTGTGCGAGCGTCCCGTTGTGGTCCGGCGTCTCGACAATCACTTCGTGCGCGCCGACCCCGTTCATGCGGTCAAAGAGTCCTTCGCCGGTGCGGTCCAGATCGCCTTCGATGCCCAGCGCCGGAAATTTGTTCGGCACCACGCGCACGGTCCAGCCCGGCGTGTTCGCTCCACCGCCGTTGCGACCATAGGTAAGAATCTCCGGCGGCGTCTTGGCTTCATTGCCATAGCAGAACGGGCAGATGCCTTTGCCGCGGATCTCCACGCTTTCGCGGACGAAGTCGGATGGCCGCTTGGCGCGGTCGGTGGAGATAATCACCCAGCGGTTGGTAATCGGATCTTTGCGCAGCTCAGGCAATTCGTCCTCCAGTGTTCATCGCAAATTCGCGAAGGGGAAACGCGGACGGCTGGTGCATCGTCCGTGAAAACATTGTATGCGGTAGGCCAATCTCGCGCAACGCGACTTCGCGCCGCGCGTTTTCTATCTATCAGCCCCGTCCAATCATTCCACCTCGGAGCCGCCCAACAAGAAGGTTGTCATCCTGAGGCCGCCTTGCGGCCGAAGGATCCGTTTGATTTATTCACTCGCCGAACTCCCAAACGCATCCTTATGCAATCGCACAACCGGCGCAGCGCCCGGCTGCGACTCAATCGCCAGCACATCAAATCGGCACTGCGCTTCCTTAATCCGCCACTCCGCCAAGAACATCCGCGCGATCCGCACCAGATGACGCCGCTTCTCACGCGTCACCGCATCTTCCGGAAGTCCGCTTCCCTTCTCGCGCCCCGCGCTGCCTTTATCTTTTTTTTCTGCTTCAATCGTCCGCGTCTTCACTTCAACGAACGCCAGCACCTTGCCATCGTATCCCGCGAGATCAATTTCGCCCTTCATCCCGGGCACCATAAAATTCCGCGCAATAATCGTGTATCCGCGCCGCCGCAAATACCAGTAAGCGAACGTCTCGCCGCGAATCCCCGTCCGCCGCGCCGCATGCTTTCCGCGCGCATTGCTCGCCGCATCGCCGCGCGCACCCGCGCCCGCCTCCTCGGCCAGCCCCTTCCGCGCCGCCCAGTTCACGATTCCGAATACCGCTCGCGCCACGATTGGCATATCCGCGCCATTCTACATCCCCTTCTCTACTTCCGTGATACACGCCTCCAGCACTCCCGCTGCAAATTCCGCCTGCTCCTCGTCAATCAGCAGCGGCGGAGCGATGCGCACCGTGTTCTCTCCCGCACCGAGCAGCAGCAGTCCCTTCTGAAATGCCATGTCCACGATCTTGTCGCGCAAATCGTGCGCCCGCTCTTTCGTTTTTTTGTCCAGCACCAGCTCGACCCCGATCATCAATCCCTTCCCGCGCACGTCGCCGACGAGCTTGTGCTTCGCGGGCCAATCCGCCAAGCGCTTCAGCAGAAAATCGCCCACGCTTTTCGCGTTGGCCATCAATCCGCCTTGGGGTGCGGTACCTTCGATCAATTTAATTGTCGCGAGCGCCGCCGCGATGCAAACGGGATTTCCTCCAAACGTTGACGCGTGCGCGCCCGGCTTCCAGTCCATCACGCTCGCGCGCGCAATCATCGCCGAAAGCGGCATACCGCTCGCGATTCCCTTCGCCACGCACACGATGTCCGGCTCAAAACCGGAGTGGTCGCCCGCCCACCATTTCCCCGTGCGGCCCATGCCGCATTGCACCTCATCCGAAACGATCAGGATTCCGTGCTTCTGCCCGATGTGTTGCAACCCCTTCAAGAATTCCGCCGGCGCGGGTGCGTAGCCTCCCTCGCCCTGAATCGGCTCAACGAAAATCGCCGCGACGTCGCTTGGGTCCACCAAATGCCTGAACAGCTCTCGCTCGATGAACGCGAGGCAATCCGCAGACGTCACGCCGCGATATGGGTGGGGATACGGCGCGTGGAACACGCCCGGGATCAGCGAGCCGAATCCCTTGCGCTGCACCGCCTTTGACGCGGTCAGCGAAAGCGCGCCCATCGTGCGTCCGTGGAAGCATCCGTAAAATGCGATGAACTTTTCGCGGTGCGTGTGGTAGCGCGCCAGCTTCATCGCCGCTTCAATCGCCTCCGCACCGGAATTTCCGAAATAAACTTTCTTCGGCTCGGCGCCCGGAGCGATTTGCGCGAGCTTCTGCGCCAGCTCCACCATGTTTGGAATGTAAAAGTCCGTGCCCGAAATATGAATCAACTCCGCGGCCTGCTTCTGAATCGCCGCGACAACTTCGGGATGGCAGTGCCCCGTCGCTACCACCGCGATGCCCGCCGCGAAATCGAGAAATATGTTTCCGTCCACGTCTTCAATCATCGCGCCGCGCCCCTTCTTCACCACCAGCGGATACCCGCGCGTGTACGACGGCGAAATATATTCATCGTCGAGCTTCAATACCTTTCGCGCGTTCGGCCCCGGCAAAGGGCCTGCAAGTCGCGGCAATTTCGTGCTGCTCTGTGTTTGTGTCATGGTCTTCTCCAGGAAACCCTTGCGCGTGGAGCAAATCAAATAATCCGCGCGACAAAAAAGTTTTTGTGTAGCGCCACCCTTAAGGGTGGCATGGGACTGAGAGGTGGCGCGGTTCTACCCGCGCGAGAGGAAGGAGTTGTTACGCTGCGCCGAAAAGGTTCGGCCGTTCATTTGCCGGAAGCGTGTGTCGTGTGGTCATTCTAGCAATAACCATTCTACGCCCGCGCTGGCGCGGTTTCTACCGCCGTTTCCATCTCATGCTGCCGTCGCGCGTATCCTCCAACACCACGCCGCGCTCGGCCAGCGCGTCGCGGATGCGATCCGACTCCGTGAAATTGCGCGCCTTCTTCGCCGCCACGCGCTTAGCCACCAAATCCGCGATCTCCGCTTCGGAAATCTCCTCCGCTTCCGCCGCAAAACCAAGGTCGCGCAGCCGCGCGGCGTCATCATCCACGAGCACGCCGAATATCTTGTCGAATTCCTGCATCGCCGCTTGCGCCACCGCCGCGTCGCCGCGCCTGAATTCGTGGCGGTCCATCGCGATGTTCGCGTCGCGCACCAGATCAAACGCCGCCGCCAGCGCCTGCGCCGTGTTCAAATCGTCGGAGAGCCCCGCGTCGAAATCCTCTTCCGCCTTTGCCGCGCGCACTTCAAACTCCTTCGTCGTGCCCGCCATCAATCTTTCCCCGCGCAGCCGCTCCATGAAATTCCGCAGCCGCTCAACGGAACTCGCCGCCTGCTGCAATCCTTCCATCGTGAAATTAAGCTGCCGCCGATACGGCACCGACGCCAGTAGCAATCGAATGGACGAGGGCTTGTGCCCCTGCGCGAATAAATCTCGCAGCGTGTAAAAGTTCCCCAGCGATTTCGACATCTTCTGCCCGTCCACCAGCAAATGTTCCGCGTGCAGCCACAAGCGCACGAAGGGTTCGCCCGTCGCCGCTTCCGACTGCGCGATTTCGTTTTCGTGATGCGGGAACGCGAGGTCCACGCCGCCGGTGTGGACGTCAATCGTCTCGCCCAGAAACTTCATGGACATCGCAGAGCACTCGATGTGCCACCCGGGACGCCCGTTGCCGATGCGCGTCTCCCAGAAATGTTCGCCGGGCTTGGCTGCCTTCCACAGCGCGAAATCGCGCGCGTCCTCTTTTTCGTAGCGGTCCACGTCCACGCGCGCGCCGGCCTTGATGCCCGCCACGTCCAGCTTGCTGAGCTTTCCATACGTGGGGAATTTCGAGATGCGGAAATAGATCGAGCCATCGCTCACATACGTAAACGTTTTCTTCTGTAACTTTTCGATTAGTGCGACCATCGCTTCGATGTTGTCCGTCGCGCGCACCAGCTTTTCCGGCGGCTCGAGCCCGAGAGCGTTGCAGTCCCCGATAAACGCCTCGATGTATTGCTCGGTGTATTTGCGGATGTCCTTCCCCGCGGCGGCGGCGTTCGCGATGATGCGGTCGTCCACGTCGGTCAGGTTCATCACCTGATGCACCGTGTAGCCGCGCATCTTCAGGAAGCGCTTCAGCACGTCTTGAAAAATAAACGTGCGGAAATTTCCGATGTGCGCGAAGTCGTACACCGTTGGCCCGCAGGTGTAGATGCGCACCTCCGGCGGCTTCAGTGGAGCGAACGCCTCCAGCTTCCCGCCCAGCGTATTGTGAAATTTTATCTCCGCCGCCATTTGTCGATTCCGCGATTCAACGTCGCAGCATTCTAGCCGACGCTCCCAAACCTCGCAAACCATGCGTCAATTCGACAACGAGCACGCGTCAATTTGTCGACAAGAATCATCACGCTGAGGTCAGTTGCCAACGAGGTGACAAGAGGTTGTTGTCATGCCCTGCTCTGGAAAATTCCCAATGGGAAATCCCCCGTCTGGCAATTCCCCGGTCGTGTTGGCCCGCTCATAGATTCCGTTCGCTTCGACATTGTGACCGAAGCCGCAGTTGCCATCCTGTTTCAGAATGACCTTATCGGCGGAAAAATCCATTTGTACTGTGCATGGAAAACCCGCGTCGCCTCGATATACCGCACTGTGTCCGGCGATCACGACTCTTGTATGGAATTCCCCGATGCCGGACGGTCCCGATTTTGGGTCCTGACCATTCCAGGCTCCAAAAAAGGATATGGAATATTCGCCCTGTCCATTTCTCCGAACGCTTAGAATGTTCCATCCTCCCCAGCCTGAATACTGCAGATATCCGCCTTCAACAGAATCAGGCCAGACCCAATTTGCCATCTCCAACCCTTTCTGGATTTGACCCAAATTAAGTAGGGCCGCCTTGTTATTCTTCTCCCATCGCAGTGCTACATGGCACCAAAGCCGCGCAACCAAGTTATTGCCCTTACGCATGTAGGCCACGGTCAGGTTGTTGTACGCGAGTACGCGAAGTGAATACGAGCGCGTTTTTCCCTGGCTAACATCCAAGTCCCCTTGTTCAATGTCAGCTACTTCGGCAAATGTGCCCTGCAATTTGAATAGGCGAATCGCTTCATCGATCTTTCCAGCCTTAAGATCCTTCGTCCCCATCTCGCTACATTGTTGATAGGTGAAGCATGGGTTATTGATTTCGTCCTGCGCCACCACCGACACAACTACAAGCGCCAGGCAACCGAGCACGAAAACATACACGGCACTTTTCATGGAATTCGCCTCAAGACTTCGGCTCCTTATCCCGCAATCATACCTCCGCGACCATACGAATTAAATACTTGCCTTATTTGGTGACTATGCTAAACTCACTTCTGGAATAGAGGTGTCAGTAGCCCGCCCGCGGAGGCGGGTTTTTTGTTTTCAGGCCACGCCCAAAAAGCGGGCTTTTTACCCTCCGCCGCGCGCGTTTGCAGGATTTTTGTAGCCCAGCCCAGCGCGAAGCTTGTCCAACGGCAGTCAGGGGCTGAGGGCCCTATGTAACGAAATTGCGCTTTTCAGACGGGCCCGAAAATATTTTTCTCGAAGTAATCAATGTGCTGAAGACAATTCTCCGCTAGCCATCCGGCAGCGAAAAACCCCGCCCCTTCAATTCGGGGCGGGCTACACGGTTCCCCTTGCCAATCGATCCGCAATTCGCCGGGGCATCCCATCCGGCTCAGACGGAGCCTGCCCGGCCGCTTCCCGCGAAAAAGGACGGTGTCAGCCCGCAGGACAACTCCGCCCGACACGACAAACCCGTCCGCCGCGACGGTGTCGGCAAGAGGGACTACTACGCCCGGCTGGCTGCGCGCTTCCTGAAAGACCCGCTCATCTCCCCCGACGCCAAGCTACTGCGCGCGCTGCTGGCCGCCTTTGCCGACGAGCGCTCCGGCCGCACGTTGGTCAGCCTGCGCCGGATTGAGCTCCTGATGCGTTGCGGACGCAAGCGCCGCTCGGCAGCCCAGAATGAGCTGGTAGCCGCCGGGTGGCTTCAACTGGAGCGCGAACGCGCCTACGGGGGCGCCGCCTGGGCCGCCAGACCTACCGCCTCTGTGAGCCGCCCCTATGCGCACCGCCAGCACCCTGCAAGGCTCCACCGGGCAGCTACACGCCGACAGGCAACGAGCCGCCCACTGTTAAGCCACCAGTGGGCCGTTCCGCCACAGTGGTGGCGCGGCCCAGTCCTAATACATCCATGCCCAACAAAGGCATGACCAAGCCCTGAGCGAGGTTGGTTTTTCAGTTTCTCAGTTTTCCAAGCCCTTAAGGCTTGGAAAACTGAGAAACTGAAAAACCTTATCCCGTAATGGTCTGAAAAAACTGGCAACTCGTGCAGCAGCGCACGAAAATGCCCCGTTGCCATCATCGAAATAATTGCGAATGTTTCTTGCTCACTTGCGGAGCGTGTGCTACTTTTCTTGCGTACCGCCTATCTTAGCGCCAGGCGGCTGGGCCACTGCGAAGCGACCCGCCAAAGTTTTTGTCGGCAAACGTCCCTCCAAATGAGGCAAAGGACCGCGTATCTCTATTCGCCATGCCTACCGGCAGGCGAGCGGATGCGTTTCTGTACGCCCGCGCAAACTTGAGATCCGGCAACGGAAGAGGCCGACTTGCTTAAACTTCGGAAAGTAGACATCGTAGGTTTCAAATCGTTCTTCGAGCGCACCCACGTGAGCTTCAGCGGCACGGGGCTGACGTGCATCGTCGGGCCAAACGGCTGCGGCAAATCCAATATCGTGGACGCCATCTCCTGGGTGCTGGGCGAGCAGAGCCACAAGAGCCTGCGCGCCGAGCGGATGTCCGACTGCATCTTCAACGGCACCGCGAAGCGCCCGCCGCTCGGCATGGCCGAGGTGATCATCCATCTGGAAGATACCGAGCTGGCCGAGGCGGGACGATTTATTTTCGAGCAGACGGACGAGACTGTGGAGACCGCGCCGCAGACAGGTTTGTCCGCTGAAACTGGCGCGCTAATTCCTGAAGGCGCGATTGATATGCAAGGCGCGCAAGATGGCAGCGCGGACGCGCAGGACACAACTGCTTCTGCGCACGAAGACGCGGCGACAATGGAGATGGACGCCGATCCGGCTCCAGCGAGCGCGGACGCGACGGAGATTACTGAATTTCCCGCGGAAGAAGCACCTTCAAAAGAAAATCCATTCTCGAAAAAGAAAAAGGCCGCGAAGCCCGCGATGAATGTGAAGCCGGGCCAAGTGGTGATCGGCCGCAGGCTTTACCGCAGCGGACAGAGCGAATACCTGATCAACGGGCGCGTGGCGCGGCTGCGCGACGTGCAGGAACTTTTCATGGGCGTGGGCCTCGGGCCGGATAGTTACGCCATCATCGAGCAGGGCCGCATCGGGCAGATTCTTTCCAGCCGTCCAGCGGACCGTCGCGCCATCATCGAAGAGGCAGCGGGCGTGACGAAGTACAAGACGAAGAAGCGCCTCGCGGAAGCGAAGCTCGAAGCCTCCAAACTGAATCTCAATCGAGTGAACGACATTGTGATGGAAGTGGAAAAGCAGCTTGCCTCGCTGAAGCGGCAGGCCAGCAAGGCGCGGCGCTACGCGGAAATCCGCGAGCAGATGCGCGGCTTGCTGCGCCAGGTGCTGGCGAGCAAGGCGCGCGAACTGGATCAGGAAGCCGACCGGCTGACGAAGTTACTGATGGAAACTTCCACAGCGGAAGCTGGAGAGGTTCAATCGGTCGCGGCGCTCGAAGCGGAACACGAACAGATTTCGCGGCGCATTGACGAGCTGGACGCCGAGCTGCGGCAAAACCAGAACCAGCTCGGGCAGGCGACGCTCGAACTCGATCGCGCGGAAAATCACATCGCGTTCAACCGGCAGCGCGGCACGGAGCTTGACGCGCGCACGGGACAACTTTCATCGCAGGTCGACCAAGCCGACGAGCAGACCAATGAAGCGGCAACCGCCGCGGCAACGCACGCGAAGAGCGTTAGTGCACTGAGCGAAGCAGCGCGCGGGCAGGAAACGCTCGTAAGCGAACTCGCCGCGCTCGGGCAGCAGCTTTCCGTTGACACGCAGCTCACCGAGGAACGGATCGTTGCATTGCGGCATTCCTCCGGCGAATTGACGGACCAGCTTTCGCAATTGCAGACCGAACACGCGCAGGCCGAAGCTTCGCTCGCGCTGCATTTCGAGTCGCTCGCGCGCCAGCAGGCCGCCGAGCAGCAACTGCTCGAAGAATCGCTGCACCACCGCGAGCGCGACCAGTCCGCCGAAATCCATTTTCAAAACACGGGCGAGCGGGCGCGGCGCGCGGAGCAGGAAGTCGTGTCGGTGCAGGCGCGCATCACCGAGCTGCGCCATTCGCGTGTGGAATTGGAAGCGCGTTCGGAAGCAGCGCGTGACGCCGCCGCATCAGTACGCGCGCGCCGCAAAACTCTTGAGCAGGTGCTGAATGACCGCGCGTACACCGCCGATTCCGTGAAGAAACTTTTTGCGGCAAACGCGGAAGCGGGGGCGAGCGGCGGAAAGAATTTCCGCGCCGTGGGATTGCTGGCCGATTATGCCGAGGTTGCGGAGGCGCACGAGGCCGCCGTCGAGCAATTCTTGAGAGATGAACTGGAATACGTGGTGGTGGAAACATTCGACCATGCGCGCATGGGCGTTTCGATGCTGCGCGACGAGCTTGGCGGGCGCGCGACATTCTTCGTGGACTCGCTCAGCAAACTGAACATCATGCCCGAAGAGAACATCATTCCCTTCCCCACCGCGGAAGGCGTGATCTCGCGGCTTGACCGTCTTGTGGAATTTAAGGACCCGCTCGGCAAAGCGGCGAAACATTTTCTGCCGCGCTTGAAGTCGGCGTGGATGGTGGACACGGCGACCGCCGCGGAAAAACTTGCGCGTGAATATCCGGCATTTTGCTTTGTGACACCGGATGGCACGACGTATCAGGGACGCATGGTGAGCGGGGGCCGCGCCGTGGAAGCGGGGCCGCTGGGAATGAAGCGCGAGCTTCGGGCGCTGGAAGGTGAATTCGTGCAGCGCGAACGCGAACTGGTGGAAGCGCAAGAAGGGCTGGAGCGCGTGACGAGCGGACTGGCCGAGCGTGAAGCGGCGCTCGAACAGATTTCGGCGGCGCACATGGAAGCGGAAAAGAGTTTTGTGGCCGCGGCGCACCAGCGGGATCAGGCGCGCGCGGAGATGGTGCGCAAGAGTATGGAGCTGGCCGATTGCCAGAATGAGATTGCGAGGCTGCGGCGCGAGGTCGCGCTTTCCGAAGGCCGCGCCGCCGCCGCGAAGATGCAGCGCGAGGACGCGACGCGTTCCCGCGCGACAGGCGAAGACGAAATCCGCGCGCTGGGCGACCGCGTGGTGGAATTGCGACAGCAGGCGGAGACGCACCAGCAGGAACTTTCCGCGAAGCGCGAGGAGCTTGCCGCGATGGCCGAACGGCTTGCGAGCGCGGAAGCGCTGGCCGCGCGCCTCGAAGAAGAGCGCACCGCCGCCGCCGCTCGCGCCGAAGCATTGCGCGCGCAGCTTGGCGAACTCGCGGGCGAGCGCAACCAACTCGAAGGCGAAAGCGCGGAGCACGCAAGGCGCGCCGCTGCGCTTGGCGAAGAAAAGAAACGCCTCGACGCGCGGGGGCAGTCACTTGACGCGGAATGGAATCAGGCGCGCAACCGCACGGCTCAAGTGGACGATGCGCTGCGCACGTCGCGGCAGAACCTCGACGAGCTGCGCGAGAAGCGCGGCCACGCCGAAGTGGAGCAGGCGAAGAACGAATCCGAGCGCGGCCACTTGCGCGAGAGCTGTGTGAACGAACTGAACGCGCAGCCGGAAGATTTGATCGCCGAATTCCCCGCGCTGCTTTCGGGCGAAGAGCTTGCGGTGGCCGACGCGAATTACCACGAAATGAAATCGCGCATTGATTCGATGGGGCCCGTGAACATGATGGCGCTCGAGGAGTACAACGAGTGTGATCAGCGCTTCACGTTCCTTACGCGCGAGCGCGACGATTTGCTCGCGTCCATCGCCGATACGCAATCGGCGATTACGGAACTCGACGAAGTGTCGCGCCAGAAATTTGAAGAGGCATTCACGAAGGTCAACGCGAATTTCGCCGAAGCCTTCCGCACTCTCTTCGGCGGCGGCACGGGCGAGATGCGACTCACCGAACCGGACAGCTCCGGCGACGCGGGCATTGACATCGCCGCGCAGCCGCCGGGCAAGCGACTGCAAAATGTGCTGCTGCTTTCGGGCGGCGAAAAAGCGCTGACCGCGCTCGCGCTGCTCATCGCGATCTTCCGTTACCAGCCGAGCCCGTTCTGCATCCTCGACGAAGTGGACGCGCCGCTCGACGAAGCGAACGTCGGGCGATTCGCGGACATGGTCGCGCAGATGGGCACGCACACGCAGTTCATCGTGGTGACGCACAACCGCCGCACGATGGAAATGGCGCCGGTGATGTATGGCGTGACGATGCAGGAGCCGGGCGTGAGCAAGCTCGTCTCCGTGCGCTGGAATGAAGAAGCCGCGCAAGCAGGAAGCGGCAGCGCCAATACGCGGGCCGCGGCCGCCAGCGCGGCGTAACAGCGGCGTTTCAACAGCCAAACCTGAAAGCTTTTTTTCAATCCAAATCCATTTATATAATGCTTTACATTTAATGCGTTGCATTATATTCTTTGCATGTGATTAAGTCCTTCAAGTGCGCCGACACGGAAGGGCTTTTCAACGACGAGAATGTCCCAAGGTTTGTGAACATTCGACAGTCAGCGCGACGAAAATTATTGATGCTACATGCGGCCAAGCAATTGATGGATTTGAAGACGCCTCCCGGCAACAGACTTCATGCGCTGGGAGGAAACAGAGAAGGGCAACACAGTATCAGCATTAAGGACCAGTGGCGCATTTGCTTCGTGTGGAGAGACGGAGAGGCTTACAACGTAGAAATTGTGGACTATCACTGAGAAGAGGAAAACACATGGCTAAACTGAAACCAATACATCCGGGTGAAATCCTTCGGGAAGAGTTCATGGTTCCGCTCGGTCTGAATGCCAACGGGCTGGCTCTGGCTTTGCATGTCCCCGCTCCGAGCATCTACGACATTATCAACGAAAAGCGCGGCATCTCCGCCGAAATGGCTCTTCGACTTGGACGTGCCTTCGAGACTACGCCCGACTTTTGGCTCAATCTTCAATCAGAGTTCAGTTTGCGGGTTGCGCGCAATCAAAAAGAAGCGATCGTCAGAACTCAGGTTCGACCTCTTAAAGTCCTGGCTTGAGCAGCCAGTTGCACTTGAATGCCGCAATCGCCGCGTAGCGTAAACGATTACCCGGAACAATTCCCATATTCAACATTGGTTTTGGTTGTCATTCTGAGCGGAGTCCCGATGGTTTTCATCGGGACGCAGCGAAGAATCCGTGAGCGACTACTGAAACCTCAACAGTGGCTCGGCTTGAAAACGTGGCAGTGGCTCGGCTTGTCGTTGCAGCAAACGGATCCTTCGCTGCGGCCGAAGCGGCCTCCGCTCAGGATGACAACGTTTTGTGTGGCGGCCTCAGGATGACAACGTGCGGCGGTGCGGGTTACACACGCCAGCGCGGCGTAACCAAAATCCCCACTCAATCGTCTGATAGTCGTACCGCGATTTGACATCTTGGGGCGGTGCGGTAGAATACGCGCCGCTTCGCTGAAACCCAGCATCGGAGAGACGAACCCAACGTGGCATCGCCCAGCATGAGTCCAGTCGTGTGGGAAACCCATCTCGAAGGCGCGCGATTTATGTCGCGCGGCAAAGTGCGCGACCTCTATGAGGTCGGCCACGACCTGCTTCTGGTGGCAACGGACCGCATTTCCGCGTTTGACGTGGTATTACCAACGCCAATCCCCGACAAGGGCCGCGTGCTGACGCAGCTCTCGCTTTTCTGGTTCAATAAGCTGCGCGACGTAGTGCCCAATCATGTGATTTCGGGGACAAACTTCCCCGCGGAACTCGCTCCCTATCGCGACGTGCTCAATGGCCGCGCCATGCTATGCCGCAAGACGCAGCCGCTTCCGATTGAATGCGTTGTGCGGGGATATCTGGCAGGGTCCGGCTGGAAGGACTACCAGAAAACGGGCGCCGTGTGCGGCATTGCGCTGCCGCCGGGGATGCGCGAGTCCGATATCCTGCCCGAGCCGATCTTCACGCCCGCGACAAAGGCCACGACGGGCCATGACGAGAACATTTCACTCGTCGAAGCCGCCAAACGCATCGGATGGTCGCTCGCGGAGCGCGTCCGGCAAGTGAGCATGGAGCTTTACCGCATCGCCGCGGCGTATGCCGAGCCGCGCGGAATTATTCTGGCGGACACAAAATTTGAATTCGGGCTGAGCGGCGATGAACTCATCTGGATTGACGAAGCGCTGACGCCGGATTCTTCGCGCTTCTGGCCCGCGAGCGAATATGCACCGGGCAAGGCGCAGCCTTCGTTTGATAAGCAGTACGTGCGCGATTACCTCGAAAAGATCGGATGGAATAAGCAGCATCCGGGGCCGGAGTTGCCGGCGGATGTCGTATCGCAAACACGGGCCAAGTACCGGGAAGCCTACGCGCGTCTCGTGGGCCACGAGCTTTCCTGACCTGCCTACCCTGCCTGATCGGCAGGCGGCAGGCAGGTCCGGCGAAGATGCCGGGGCGCTGAACTGTCATAGGTCAATGGGTTGTCGACTCAGGGGATCCCCTCGAACTCATACGGAGTGTGCTGCGATGATGAAGGATCAACTGGAAAACCTGGTGGGAAGAATGGTGGAGAACGGAATCCTGTTCCCCGAAGCGGTAAACGAATTCGAGAAGAAATTCATCAAGCGGGTGCTGGACTACACGAACGGCAATCAATCCCGGGCCGCACGCGCGCTGGGAATTCACCGCAATACCCTCAGCAGGAAAATTGACCTCTACAAGCTGGCGCAACGCACGCACCGCAGGCGGGATTAGGCGGGCGGCATTTCTTTCCTCACTTAGAAACAAGAGCAAATCCGGATGGCAACTTCCCAATACTTGTCATTCTGAGCGGAGGGACGATGGGTTTAATCGGCCCGTAGCGAAGAATCCGTGAGAGACTACTGAAGCTGCGGTAATAGCGCGTTTTGTCGTTGCATCATACGGATCCTTCGGCCACAAGACGGCCTCAGGATGACAACGTTTTTCTTGGGGCGGCCTCGGGATTACAGACTTCATCTTGAGCGCCTTCAGGACTACAAACTTTTTCTTGGACGGTCTCCGTGTGACAGCCTTCTCCAAAACAAAAGCGGCTCTGGATTGCGCCAGAGCCGCCGAAAACCAACCGAAAATAAATCCAGCTTACAAATTTAAGAGCAGCTTACTTCGGGCCGCCCTTTTTCTTGGGAGGCGTCTTGCCCTTTTCCTGCGGGAGATCCTCCTCGGGGTGGCCCAACTTGCCTTTGTCCCAGTGGAGCATGAATGGAGTCGGGTCGTAGGTCGTAAGCGTGGCGGTGAAGCGCAGCTCGTCGCCCGCCTGGGCGCGTTTGGCGTCAGGTTGGCCAACGATCTTCACTTCCATGTTCGCGGTGGTGCCCGCATCGGTCTCTTCTTTCGTCGCGCCAGTGAACAAGTGCAGGACGACAGGAGCATCGGGTTGGGCATCCGCGGCAGGCAAGTCAACCGCGATTATTTTTGAGACGAAATCCGTGTATTCAAGCCCGCAAACAGCCAGCCACATCAGCTTGCCGTGGTCGCCGCCTTCGCGCAGATACGGAATGAAATTTGCGGTGTCCTGCTGCGCCTTTTGCAAATCTTCGCCGGTCGGCAAAGTGAATGACGCGGGACGATCCGGCGAGCCTGCCGCGAGCGCGATCATCTGGTTGACCTCTTGGTCGATCAGCGGGTCGCATTGCACCAGACCGCCCTGATAGCGCTGCACAAGGTTCTTCAAGTAGGTGCGGACCGCGGCTTCGCCCTGAACTTTCAGCGAAATCGCGCGCGCGATATTCCAGAAGCCGTCCAGAGTTTGCGGCGGAGTCATTTGCAAATAAGCGTTGCCGATTGCGTAGTAACTGGTGCCGTCATTGGGATCAAGAGCCAGGATCGCCTTGTAGGCTTCGACGACCGCGGGAAGGTCCTTGAGCATGCTGCTCGTTTGTGCAACCACGGACCAGAGATACCCGGTGCCGTCCCTGCGGGACTTGTCCCAGTCGGCCTGCGAGGTCGCGTCGGGCTTCTTAAGCGTGTCCCAATCCTTCAGCCCCTGCCGGGCGGCGTCGCGCGCGGCGCCGATCGCCGCCGGAGTGCTCAGCTCTTTCGTCTTGATGCCCGACATGAAATTCTGCGCGCGGGAAAGAAGGACCTGATAGTGCGTGATGGGATCCAGATTCGGCAGCGAGAGGAGCTTGTCGCAGGCGTCCACCGCTTTCGGATAGTCCTTCACCATCGGATAGGCCTTGAAGTATTCCACGTAAACGTAAAAGAGCAGGCCCGGATCCGTCTTGGAAAAGGTCGTCATCCATTTGTCGAGGCAGCCGAGTTCCTGGTTGGGGTCCGTCATGGCCTTGCAGTCGTTGAAGAACTTATACGCGTCCGGACCATAACCCGGAGCCTGCGACTGACCTGCTGCTTGGAGCGCCCGCGCGCCCGCGGCGGAGGTGAAACCAGTAGCGCTCCCCAAGAGCGCCAAACCAAGTAGGAAACCTGTTGAAATTTTTGCGATCCGACTCATCTTTCTACCGCCTCCTCGGCAGGATTGCGCACCGACCACCCGCATGCGCTGCCCGGCACCTGAATCGAATGAATCATCCTGGAATAAACTTCGGGATTATAGGTAATCGGTGCTGGCCACGCAAGCGCGTTTCCCGGGCGAGTGCGAGTATCTGCCACCTCTGTTTGTTAAGATGAGACCTGCACGGGAAAGGTCGCCCACCTCGACCCGACGAGGCCCCGTGGTGGCCAACCTGCGCGGTCTGCGTGCCAGACACTATGACACCATTGAAAGGCGTTCGGTTCCATTAATATTCGGAGAAATGTTCTGCGGCGGAAACCTTCGGATTGAAATAGGGGAAGATCATGCGAACGGAAAAAGTTCTTGCGGGGCAAATCGCGCTGATTACCGGAGCGAGCCGCGGCATCGGCCTCGGCATCGCGGAGCGGCTTTCGGATCTCGGCGCGCGGCTGGCCATCTGCGCGCGCGATAAGGGACGCATCGAAGCGGCGACGGCGGGGTTGCGCAAGCGCGGGGCAGAGGTATTTGCCACCGTGGCGGACGTGACGCGCGCGGCCGACGCAACGCGGCTCGTGGAAGAAACGCGCAATGCGCTGGGGCCGGTGGACATTCTGGTGAACAACGCGGGGCTCGGCTGGTTCAAACCGTTCTACGAATTCGATGAAGAGGAGTGGGACAAAATCCTGGACACGAATCTGAAGGGCGTGTTCCTCGTGAGCCGCGCGGTGGCGCCGGAGATGATCCGGCGACGCACGGGGCAGATCGTCAACATTTCGTCGCTTTCGGGCAAAAACACATTTCAAAATGGCGGGGTTTATTGCGCGTCAAAGTGGGGACTGATGGGGCTCACCGGCTGCATGATTGAAGACTTGCGCGGCTACGGCATCCGCGTGGCGGCAGTGTGCCCCGGCTCGGTGGCCACGGAATTTTCGCCGCACTCGGGGCGCGACCCGGGAAAACTTTTGCAGGTGGATGACGTGGTGCACGCGGTGGTTGCGATACTGACGCAGGCGCCGACGAGCTTTATCAGCGAGATCCACATGCGGCCGGTGGCGAAGCCGTGAGTTTTAGGAAAGGGATTTGAAGCGAACCTAGAGTTGCTTTCGGAGATGCTCAAAAACCACGTAGCCGATCAGTCCGGCAAGGACGGCGATCGTGAAATTGGTGACCGAGAAAATATCTTCAATCGCGAAGGTCAGGGACTTCCCGTGGCCGTTTGACTGAGTGAATTCCCCCATCAAAAGATTAGCGTAGAACAGGAAGATGATGGAGCCGATCTCAACCATGGCCCTCAAAACCGGGGTCATTTTTCTGGGGGCATTCGGGTTCGTGGCCATAGGGTAACTATAGCAAGAAACCATTTGGTCGGGGCAAGTGCAAATTGACAATAGTCGTTACAACGAATAATATTCATTCATGGCTGCAAGGAAAAAATCATCAGGACGCGGGGCGTCGCTTGAAGGCGAGGTATTCCTCGCGCTCTTGCGCACGGCCGATTCCCTGCTCCGGCAAGCCGAAGGGCTGCTGAAGACTTCGGGGCTTTCACACACACAATACAACGTGCTGCGCATCCTTCGCGGGGCGCAACGTGAAGCAGGGCGCGGTGAAAAAGGGGCGGGCGAGAGCGCCGGCCTGCCCTGTGGCGAGATTGCCGTGCGGATGATCACGCGCGACCCGGACATCACGCGCCTGCTGGACAGGCTGGAAGCGCGCGGGCTCGTGGCGCGTTCGCGGCAGAAGCAGGACCGCCGCGTGGTGCAGGCGCGCATCGCGCCCGCGGGAATGAAACTTTTGGGCGAGCTGGACGCGCCGGTTGACGCGCTGCACCGGAAGCAGTTGCGCGAGATGGCGAAGGAACATTTGCAGACGCTATTGAAATTGCTGGATGAGGTGCGCGCAGCCTCAAGCACTCCTTTCAAATGACATCACACCTCACATTTCTTTTGCGGTACGGATACCTGCTGCTGTTCGGCTGGGTGTTTATCGAGCAGATGGGCTTGCCGATCCCGTCGATACCGGTTTTGCTGGCGGCGGGCGCGCTCGTCGGAACGCACAGGATGAATTTCGCGATGGCGGTCGCGTTACCGGTGTTTGCGGCGGTGGCGGCGGACGTGCTGTGGTATGAACTCGGGCGGCGCAAAGGCATACGAGTCCTGAAATTCCTCTGCAAGGTTTCGCTGGAACCGGACTCATGTGTGCGCCAGACGGAAAATGTTTTTGCGAAGCACGGAGCGAGTTCACTGCTGGTCTCGAAATTTGTTCCGGGCCTGGGAGCGGCGGCGCCACCGCTTGCGGGCGTTTTCAGGATGCGATTCGGGCGGTTTCTGTGGCTGGACCTTGCGGGCTCGATCATCTGGGCGGGAACATTTTTCGGGATCGGCTACATTTTCAGCGACGCGCTCGAACGGGTCGCGGGACGCTTGGAGCAGTTGGGCGCCTACCTTGTGGTTGTGCTGGCGGCCGCGCTGGTTATTTATTTGGGTTGGAAATACGAGCGCCGCAAAAGTTTTATCCGGCAGCTATTCATTGACCGCATCACGCCCGAGGAATTGAAGAGTAAGCTCGACTCCGGCGAAGAGGTTGTGATCGTGGACCTGCGCGGCTCGATGGACTTCGAGGCCGAGCCGGTGACAATTCCCGGCGCGAAGCGCATGAGTGCCGCCGACATGGACGACGTGAAGGAAGAACTGGCGAGGGCGCACGAGGTCGTCCTTTACTGCACTTGACCGAACGAGGCGTCCAGCGCCCGTGTGGCGCTGCTGCTCCGGCGGAAGGGAGTGCAAAGGGTCCGTCCGCTGGCCGGAGGATTTGACGGCTGGCGCGAGCGCGGATTTCCCGTGGCGAAGCACCAGAAGCAAGCAGCGACGGCGGAGGCAAAAACCTAGCAGCTTTTGGTTGTCATTCTGAGTCTGCCGCGACGGACGAAGAATCCGCGGGCGACTACCGATACATCGACAATGGCTCGGACTGTAATTGCAGCGTACGGATCCTTCGCTTCGCTCAGGATGACAACTTTTTGGTACGTGCGCGGGAGAACGACCGCTACAGGCGCGGGAGAACGATTCCGGTCTGCGACTGATACTTCCCCTTTTTGTCCTTGTAGGAAACTTCACAAGCTTCGTCGCTCTCAAAGAAGACAACCTGGCAGAGGCCTTCGTTGGCGTAAATTTTCGCGGGCAGCGGCGTGGTGTTGCTGATCTCGAGCGTGACGAAGCCTTCCCATTCCGGCTCGAACGGCGTGACGTTGACGATGATGCCGCAGCGCGCGTAGGTGGACTTGCCCACGCAGAGCGTGATGACGTTTCGCGGGATGCGGAAATATTCGATGCTGCGCGCCAGCGCGAAGGAATTCGGCGGGATAATGCAGACGTCGCCCTTAAATTCGACGAACGAGCGCGCGTCAAAGTGTTTGGGGTCCACGATGGTTGAATTCACGTTGGTGAAGATGCGAAATTCGTCGGCCACGCGGATGTCGTAGCCATACGAGCTGACGCCGTAGCTGATTTTTCCCTCGCGCACCTGCCGGTCCTCGAATGGCTCGATCATTTTGTGTTCGCGCGCCATGCGGGTGATCCAGCGGTCTGGCTTGACGGTCATCGTGGTCTCCGGCGGTGAAATTTTATTTTGAAAAGCAGCGCATCTTAGTACGCGGCGGCTTGCTTGACAACCCGGAGGGCGGTGCATAGCATAAGGCCCCAATCGAAGCCCTGGAGGGCAGTGTGATCAAGGTTGATATTGTGGACGCTGTTGTCAGCAAGATTGGTGTGACCCGCACGAAGGCGGAGCTGGCCGTGGAGACTATTTTCGAGGCGCTGAAAAGCGCGATGGCGCGCGGCGCGCGGATCGAGCTGCGGCGCTTCGGCGTGTTCAGCGTTCGCGCGCGCAAGACTGGGATTGGCAGGAACCCGCGTACGGGGCAGGAAGTGGTAATTCCGCCGGGAAGCGTTGTGCGATTCAAGCCGGGGAAGGAATTGCAGGAGTTGTAAGACGTTTCGTGGGCCCGGCCGTCAGATGATTGATCAGGATTCTTCGTCCCGACAAAAAACATCGGGACGCAAAGACCGCGCTTCGGTCAGAATGACAACAATTAGCTTGCGGCTTCCCCCGAGCAAATCACGCGCAGTACTTCTGAAAACACGCTAGACTAATTCCCCGATGAGCCCAGAAAACGGCAACGGCCGAGGGCCGGTGGAATATTTTCCGGCGGACCCGCCGCGCGTGTATGTCCCACCGCGGGTGTACGTGCCGCGGGGAAACCAGCGCAGGTCGCTGGCGATCGCGCTGATTTTATTTGCGGTGACGATTGTTACCACGCTCGCCGCGGGCGTGGAATTCGGGCGCGCCTATGCAAAAAACGAAGCGCCCGCGTTTGATAGTTTTTTCGGAAACTACGTGGACGCGTATCATGACCCGCGCATTTTGCTCTACGGACTTCCCTTCGCGGCCACGCTGCTCGGCATCCTGCTAGCGCATGAGCTGGGACATTTTTTCGCCTGCCGGCATTACAAACTTTCCGCGAGCTTCCCGTATTTTCTGCCGCTGCCGACGATGATCGGGACGATGGGCGCATTCATCCGCATCCGCTCGCCCATCATGAACCGCAAATCGCTTTTTGACGTGGGGCTCTCCGGGCCGGTGGTGGGATTCATGATTGCGGTTCCGGCGCTGGCGTTCGCGATTCTGCGCTCGAAAATTGTGCCGGGAATCGAAGCGAACTCGAGTGTGCTGTTCGGCGAGCCGCTTGCGATGCGCTGGCTGCTGGCGCTGCTGCGGCCGGGTGTGGACGCGGGAAACCTTTTGTTGCATCCGATTGGCCGCGCGGCGTGGGTGGGATTATTTGTGACGTCGCTCAACCTGCTGCCCGGCGGGCAGCTTGATGGTGGGCACATTCTTTATTCGCTTACGAGCGGCGCGCACAAACGCGTGACGCTTGTCGTTGCGCTGTCGCTTATTCCTCTGGTTTATTTCTGGCCCACGTGGTTGCTCTGGGCGATTCTCCTGCTCGTTATCGGATTCCGGCATCCGCCGGTGATGGATCGCCGCGAACCGCTCGATACGAAGCGCCGCGTTTGGGCGGTGGTGGGGCTCGTAATTTTCGTGCTGAGCTTTATGCCAGTGCCGATTTTCTTCCATGGGCCGTGGTGGAATCCATCATGAGCGCGCCCTCTACCACTGCCACATTGATCCGAACGCTGAAGCTGAAGGACATCTATTCGCTATTCATTGGGTCGGTTATTGGCTCCGGACTTTTTATTGTGCCCGCGGAAATTCTGCGGCGGGTGCATGGCTCCGTCGGACTGGCGCTCGGCGTGTGGGTTGCGGGCGGGCTACTTTCGCTCCTTGGCGCGCTTACTTACGGTGAACTTGCGGCAATGAATCCCGCGGCGGGCGGGCTTTACGTTTACATCCGCGACGCTTTCGGCAGGCTTCCTGCGTTTCTTTACGGCTGGACGCTCTTCCTGGTGATCGGCGCGGGGACGATGGCGACGCTAGCGGTCGCGTTCTCAAAATACCTTAGGACGATTGTCCCGATCACAGATTTCGAGATGAAAATCATCAGCGTTGCGATGATTGCCGTGCTCACGATCGTGAATGTGATTGGCACGCGGCACAGCGCGAACCTGCAAAATGTAACGACGCTTATCAAAGTGGCGGCCATCGTGGCGATGTGTGCGGTTCTCTTCTATCTGGGCCGCGGATATTCGGCGAGCTATGCCGCGCTGTGGCCCGCGCACTTTAACCGGTCAATCGCCGCTGGATTCGGGCTCGCGATGATTCCCGTGTTGTGGGCCTATGAAGGTTGGCAGTGGGTGAGCTATTCCGCAGGAGAGATGGTTGACGCGCAGCGCGACTTTCCACGCGCGTCGCTGGCGGGCGCACTGACGCTCATCACGATCTATGTGGTGCCTGTGTGCGCTTATCTCGCAGTGCTTGGGCCGACGGAAGCAGCTAAAACGGACACGATTGCGGCGTCGGCGGTGTCCGCGATCTGGGGAGCGAACTGGGCGAAAGCCGTCGCGGCGATGATCCTCGTCTCCGTGTTCAGCGCGGCGAACAGCACGATACTGATGGCACCGCGCGTTTTTTACGCAATGGCCAAGGACAAACTTTTCTTCCGTCAACTGGCGGAGGTGCATCCGAAGTTCCGCACTCCGGCGATTGCGATTGTAACTTCGGCAGTGTGGGCGAGCGTGCTGGCATGGACGGGAACGTTTAACCAGTTGCTGGCGTACGTGATTTTTGCGGGATGGATTTTTTATGGACTGGCGGGCGCGAGTCTGTTTGTGTTTCGCGCGCGAAAGCCCGATGCGGAGCGGCCGTATCGCGTGCCATGGTATCCGCTGACTCCTGCTCTGTTCGTGGGCGCCTCGGGCGTGGTAGTGCTGAATTCACTGATCGCGGACTGGGGAAATTCGCGATGGGGTCTGCTGATTATGGCGCTCGGGCTGCCGGTGTATTTGATCTGGCGGAAGAAATCCTAGTCGATTTGAAATCCCAAACATTGATAAGAGCTATCGCGTGTGATAGTTAAGCATGCGATTGGGGTCACGTCTAAGCGGAGGCGAACGATATGAGAAAAACAATCTTCCGTGTGCTTCCATTCCTTTTGTTAATCCCGGCGGTTTTTGCGTTGGCGGACAACGAAGCTGTGCCCAATTCCCCGAAGGGATTTGACGACCAGTACAAAGAGTTGCTGAAGGCATTCAAGAAAGGCGACGACGCTGGATTCCAGGCTGTGTTGGACGGGTTCAAGATTCCACCCGCATGGTTTGCGGAAACATTTGGTGCAGTCCAGGGACCGCTGCTCGAAAAATTTTATGGGGAGCAGCACGAGTATTTTGAGAATGCGACTCAGACTAAATTCAAGAGGTTCGAGAAGAAATATAGCCCGTACTTACATACGAATCTGAGTGAAGATATGTCTCCGCCGAAACCGGTACCCGCTCCCCCTCCGACTTCGGTGAAGCCAATCCCTCCTGTGCAGAGATTTGTAATCAAATACTCGATTGCGGTGCCGACAAGAACCAGCGGTGGCGTTGACGTTGGGCATTCTGAAGACAGATGGATGGATGGGTACATCTATGTGGACGGAAAGTTCCGATACTTCGGGTCTGGAGCCTATCCTTTTTGGGACCCGCCAGAGAGCAGAAAGTTGGACCCTTGCGGGAAGGGTGGGAAGCCGACTGGGGGTCAAGTGACCAATCGAGTGGAACCCGTTTATCCGGAGGAAGCCAAGCAGAAACATGTGGAAGGAATTGTCGGATTGCGGGTAACTGTGAATGTGGATGGGAGCGTTAGGAGAGTTGAGATACTTTACGGCGACCCATTGCTTTACGAAGCCGCGGGAAGGGCGGTCGTACAGTGGCGATATTCGCCTTTTATGAATTGCGGGAAGCCAGTCGAGATGAAGACGATTGAGCGGTTGAAGTTTCCGCCGGCTGAAGCGGCACAATGATACGAATTTGCTAGAACAGGCTGAGGGGATCGACGTCGAGGATGACGGCGCTGTCGGGGATGTTTTTCTTGGCGCAGAAATCGAGGCAGCCGGTGAGCGCATCGTGCAGCGCAGCGCGGCGCGGGGATTTCAGAAGGAATTGAAAGCGGTGCTCGCCCTTTAATTTTGCGAGCGGGGCGGCCGCGGGGCCGAGCACGCGGATGTCGCCACGGTTGTTGCCGCGATTGCCGCCTGCATTGCCACCTTGATTGAACGGCGCGAAGTAGTCGGCGAGCTGGCGCGACCAGCGGATTGCGTTTTCCACTTTGCGGTCGCGGACGAGCACAGTGGCAAGCGCCGCGAACGGCGGATAGTGCATCAGGCGGCGGAAGCGGACTTCCTTTTCAAAAAAGCCCTCAAAATCCTGGCGGACGGCGTCTTGAATCGCGTAATGCTCCGGATAAAAAGTTTCGACGAGCACTTCGCCGGGAAGATCGCCGCGGCCGGCGCGGCCGGCGACCTGCGTGAGCAACTGGAAAGTGCGCTCGGCGGCGCGGAAATCGGGCATGCCGAGGCGCAGGTCGGCGCTTACGACCCCGACGAGAGTGACGCGCTGGAAATCGTGTCCCTTGGCGACCATCTGCGTGCCGACGAGGATGTCCGTCTTGCCTTCGGCGAACGCACCGAGAACTTTTTGATATTCGCGCTTAGTGCGCACGGTGTCACGGTCAAGCCGCGCGATGCGGGCGTGCGGAAAATCCTCGCGCAGAGATTCTTCCAATTTTTCAGCGCCTTCGCCGACGAAGTAAACGTGCTCGGAGCTGCACTTCGGGCAAACTTTTACAACGTGGCGCGAGAAACCGCAGTAATGGCAGACGAGCCGCTGGCGGCCTTTGTGAAACGTGAGCGCGATGCTGCAATTGTCGCACTGCACGCTCGCGCCGCAGGCTCGGCAGAGCGCGAACCAGGAATAGCCGCGACGGTTGATGAGGATGAGCGCCTGCTGCTTCGCGGCGAGTCGGTCCGCGATTCCGGTTTGCAATGCGGCGGAAATTGCGGTGGAGCGATGCGTCTGTTTGAAGTTGGCACGCATGTCCACGGTTTCGACGCGCGCGAGACTGCGATTGGCGACGCGCGATTCGAGCCGCAGGAGCGCGTACTTTCCGGCACGGGCGTGCTCGTAAGTTTCAATCGAGGGCGTGGCCGAGCCGAGCAGGACCACGGCGCCTTCGAGCTTCGCGCGGAAGACGCCGGTGTCGCGGCCGTGATAGCGCGGCGATTCCTCCTGCTTGTAGCTGGCCTCGTGCTCTTCGTCCACGATGATGAGGCCGAGATTTTCCGCGGGCGCGAAAACGGCCGAGCGCGTGCCGACGACGACGCGCGCTTCGCCCTTGCGCACGCGCCACCATTCGCGCGAACGCTCGGCGTCCGGCAGCGCGCTGTGCAACACGGCGACGCGCTCGCCAAACCACGCGCGGAATATGCGGCCGATCCAAAGCGTGAGCGCGATTTCCGGGACGAGCACGATTGCCGAGCGGCCGCGCGCGAGCGCTTCCGCGACCGCGCGCAAATAAACTTCCGTCTTGCCGCTGCCGGTGACGCCGTGGAGCAGGCCGACCTTGAATTCGCCGCGCGCGAGCCAGCCGTGCAGCTCGGCGACGGCGCGCTCTTGCGCAGGATTGAGAATGTTGGATGGCGCGGTGTAGCCCACGTCGAAGGAATCTTCTTCGGCGGTGGCGGGCTCCTCCCACGAAGTGAGCTTGCCTTCGCGGAGGAGGCGATCCACGGCGGCGCGCGAGGCGGATGCGCGCGTGAGAAGTTGCTTCAACGGGAGCGGGCCGCTTTCTTCGGCGAGGACTCGACGGATGCGATCTTCGGCGGCGGAGATCTTTGCAGAGGCGGCGCGCTTGCTGGATTTGGGTTTCGATTTAGAGGGCGCGGCAGAGTTTTCGGCGGAAGCGGAGGCACTTTCGGGCGCAGTGAGACTCCACGCGACGATTCGCACCGTGCGCAGCTTGCGCGATTTGTGGATTTCTTCGGTTTCGAGCTGGCCTCTGCGCAGAAGGCGCGCGGCGGCGGCCTCGCCTCCCGGCAATTTTCGCAGGCGCGAGGCCGCGAATGGCTTGCCTTCGATTTCAATGAACTCGAGCAGGGCGCGTTCGGAGATTTCCGTTTCGCCGCGGCCTTCCATGGCCGCGAGTTCACCGAGGTGCGCGCAGCCCGCGGGAGTGATGCGCAGAATGCGCTCGGCGCGCAATTCGGTGAGCGGCGGAAGCATGGCGCGGAAGACGTCACCGGGCGGCGCAAGGTAATACGAGCCGACCCAGCGGCCGAGCTCGATGAGTTTTTCCGGCAGCGCGGGGAGCGGGTCGAGGACGTGCGCGATTTCCTTAAGCTGCGCGGATTTACCTTTGGCAAATGTGGGCGGCTCGTCCGAGAGAGAGAGGACGACGCCGACCATCACTCGATTGCGAAACGGCACCGCCACGCGCGCGCCAGGCTCGACAACGCCGTCGAGCGCATCGGGCACCGCGTAGGTGAACGCGGTGCGCAGCGGGACGGTGAGAGCGACTTCGCAAAAGCGCGGCATGGCGGAGAATAGTCTAGCAGCTTGTTGGGAAGTTATTTCGACGCCTCGTTTCGGAGAATGAAGAGACGAGAGAGCTGGTTCTGTCTTGTTGATGTGAATAAACGGATTCTTCGCTTCGCTCAGAATGACAACCAAAACAAAAGGGCCATGACAACCAAAACCAGGTCGTCATGACGACCAAATGCGAAGCGTCACGCGGGTCCGGACGGAATCAGCGCTTGGGGATGCGGGCGGCTTTGAGGCCGAGGACGGCCATCACTTTTTTTAGGTCGGTCCAGACGTCGCTTTTGGCGGCGGGATTGCGCAGCAGGTAGGCCGGGTGATAGGTGGCGATGAGGCGCGAGCCGCGGAAATCAAACCACTGCCCGCGGAAATGCGAGATAGATTTATTGGTGCCGAGCAGCGACTGCGCGGCGACATTGCCGAGGCAAACGATTACCTTTGGCCGGATGACTTCGAGCTGGCGCAGAAGGAACGGCGAGCAGGTGGCGATCTCGTCGCGCTCGGGCGTGCGATTTTCCGGCGGGCGGCACTTCACGACGTTGGCGATGTAAACGTCCGAGCGCTCGAGGCTCATCGCCTTGATCATGTCCGTGAGAAGTTTCCCGGCGCGGCCGACGAACGGCTCGCCCTGCGCGTCTTCATCGCGGCCGGGACCTTCGCCGACGAAAACGAGATCGGCTCTCGGGTTGCCAACGCCGAAGACAATTTTATTGCGCGCTTCGCAGAGACGGCAGCGCGTGCAATCGCCGATGTCGGCGCGGATGCGCTCGAGCGTGTCGTTTGGCACGCGCTCGAAGGCTTCAAAGAGCGAAGGGCCGTGCGCGACGGGAAGCACAGTGACTTTCGATGCGGCAGCGGCTTGCGGCTGCGACTTTGTCGCTAAGGACGACTTCATCGCGGAGGAGGGCGGCGATTTCGCCGGAGGTTTATCTACAGCAACCGGGCGCGGCGCGGGACTTGCGAATTTTCTTGCGGCGGCCGCGGAGGACTTGCCGCCAGCGCGATTGCGATAGAAGCCGCCGATGCGAAGATCGTTGAAATATACCAGCCAGGCCGCGACGCGCTCTTTTTCGGGAGGAAGGCCTTCACCGGACATGAGTGGAGCCCCAGGAAATTGGTTGGGAAATCTCCTGCGGCGTCGTCATCGTTTCACCGTCGAGTGTGCTGCGCGAAGGCGCGCGGCAATCTCGCGGACTTCATCGAGCACGCGGGTGGCGACATCGAACTTGCTCATTTGGGGCAATTTTACTTCGGGCGATTCGCGGAAAATCAGCGTGACAATGTTTGTGTCGCCGTCGAAACCAGCGCCGGGCTCGGTCACATCGTTTGCAACGATGAGGTCCGCGCCCTTGGCGGCGAGTTTTTTGCGGGCGTTTCCGGCAACGTCATTAGTCTCGGCGGCAAATCCGACGATTACGCGGCGCGACTTTCCTTTTGCGGCTTCGGCGCCCACTTCCGCAAGGATATCCGGGGTGGATTCCAGCTCGAGGGCGAGTTTCCCCGCGCCCCGCTTGATTTTTTGCGCATGCTGCGCGGCGGGACGAAAATCCGCGACGGCGGCGGCCATGATTACTACCGTGGCGTGTTCGAGATGCTCGCGCACGGCGCGGTGCATTTCGCTTGCGGTGCGCACGCGGACAAATTCAATTCCATCGGGCGGGTTCAGCGCAGTGGGGCCGCTGACAAGAATCACGCGGGCACCGCGGCGGCGCGCGGCATCGGCAATGGCGTATCCCATTTTCCCGGACGAGCGATTCGTGATGTAGCGCACCGGGTCAAGATCTTCGCGAGTAGGCCCGGCAGTGACGAGAATTGTTTCGCGTTCGAGGTCGTGCTTGATGCCGAGCGTGCTGAACACGGCGGCGGCAATCGCCTCCACGCCCGCGAGGCGGCCCGCGCCAACCATTCCGCAGGCGAGATAGCCTTCGTCGGGCGCGACGATGCGCACGCCGCGCGCACGAAGAGTCGCGAGATTCGCCTGCGTGGCGGCGTGCTCAAACATGTTGACGTTCATTGCGGGCGCGACGATGAGCGGAGCGGTGGTGGCGAGCGCCAGCGTGGAAAGAAAATCGTCGGCGAGGCCCTGCGCGAGCTTGGCAATTGTTCCGGCGGTGGCGGGCGCGATGACGAGCGCGTCAATGCGCTGCGCGACGGCGATGTGCTCGATCGCGCTTTCCACGTTCGCGGGGCCAGCGTTTTCCGCCGCAAACATATCGGTGATTACTTTGCGTCCGGTGAGTGCGGCGAAGGTGAGTGGAGTGATGAACTCCTGCGCGTGGCGCGTCATCACGACCTCGACTTCGAGGCCCTCCTGCTGAAGACGGCGCACGAGTTCCGCGGCCTTGTAGGCCGCGACGCCTCCCGTGACTCCGACGGCAACGCGCATCGTTTGCTTTCGCCGCCTCAGGCCCTGTGGCGCTTGTCCACACCTTCGGCGCGAGTGTAAGCGGGAATTTCAAATTCGAGCACGGAGCTATTGAGTTCCTGCATCGCGACGCGCGTGTGCTTAAGCGATTGAGGATTGGCAATGAGCGGGCTGGCGCCGAGCATCAACTGGCGGGCGCGGCGCGAGGCAACTACAACGTATGCAAATTTGCTTTCGGGTGGTTGATTCTGGGCTGTCATTATTTACTCTCGCCTCCAAAGGTTTTCAAAATTCGTTCGACGAACGGGCGTGCGATGTTGCTGCGGCAGCGCGTGCCCAGACCGATGGCCTGGACTTCGCGTCCCGCGCGTTCGAGATCGTCATTGACCACGATAAAGTCGTATAACGAAAAACTTTCCATTTCCTGCCGCGCCTGGCGGAGCCGCCGCGCAATTTCGTCGGTGGAATCCTGGCCGCGCTCGCGGATGCGACGCTCAAGCTCTTCGCGCGAAGGCGGCAGGATGAAGATTGAAACCGCGCCGGGAACTTTCTGGCGGATTTGCGCGGCGCCCTGAACGTCAATTTCTAAAACGAGGTCCAAATTCTTTGCTCGGGCCTCGCCCAGCCACTTCCTCGGCGTGCCGTAACAATGGCGTCCGAAGACACGCGCATGCTCGAGAAAGGCGCCCTCGCGCACCATGCGCTCGAAATCAGCTTCGGATATGAAATCATACCACTTTCCGTGGTTCTCCGTGGCGCGAGGAGGGCGCGTTGTGCAGGAAATAGAAAACATGGTTCCCGGCAGCTCGAGCAACTTCTGGACGAGCGTGGACTTGCCCGACCCGGAAGGGCCGGAGACGACAAAGACGATGGGTTCGCGGTCAGCCATTTTTGTGCAGCGCCATTTTCATCGGCGCATTTTTCGTGCGGCGCCTTTTTCAATTCGAGACAATATCACTCGATATTCTGGGCCTGTTCGCGCAACTTTTCGATTTCGGATTTAATTTCAAGCGCCAGCCCGGTGATCTGCAACCCCTCGGCTTCGACGCCCGGCGTTTTCGAGAGGAGAGTATTGGCCTCTCGCTGCATTTCCTGCAAGAGGAAATCCAACTTTTTGCCGAGTTCGCCGGAACCGGCAAGCAGTTTGCCGAATTGCTCGACGTGGCTTGCAAGGCGCGCGAGTTCCTCGCTGACGTCGCTGCGCTCGGCGAGGATGGCGGCTTCCTGCGCCAGGCGCGCGGGCTCGACGGCTTCGGCGAGCAGCTCGCGCAGTTTTGCTTCAAGGCGCTGCTTGAACATCGGAATTGCGCGTGCGGCCAAACCGGAGATCGCCTGCGTGTCTTTGCCGACATTCGCGAGATGCGCGCGCATGACTTCGGCGAGGGTGCGGCCTTCGACGAATTGCATCTCTTCGAGCTTGGCGACGCATTGCGCGACGCAGTCCGCTGCCTGCGCATTGAGGCGCGCGAGGCCCTCTTCGCTGAGGCCACCGACGGGCATCCCGGCCGCGCCGACGACGCCGGGGAGGCGCATGAGCGCGACGAGGTCGGGCTCATTCTTCAGCTTAAACTTTTTGCGCAAATCGTTGGCGGCGCGCACATAGGCCTGCGCGAGGTCGCGATTGATTTGCACGGCGGTCTCGCCGATGGGGTCCACGCGCAAATTGAGATCCACGTGGCCACGATGGAGCCGCTCACGCAGCACGCGGCGGATTTCGGTCTCGAGCGATTCGAGGCCTTCGGGGAGGCGCAGATGAATGTCCAGGAAACGGTGATTCACGCAGCGGAGGCTGGCGCGCAGGGCCCAGCCGTCGCGCTCGACGCGCGCTTCGGCAAAGCCGGTCATGGACTTGATGCCTTGCGGGCGCGGGGCGCGGGATGCTGAGGGATTGCTCATGCGCCCGCTGCTCCCGGTTGAGGGGCCGACTGTGAGTCGCCAGCCCGGCGATTGAAATGCGATTCTGTGGGGGAATCCGAATCCGCGAATTGCAATTCATACAGACGCGTGTAGAGACCGCCGGCGGCGAGAAGCTCCTGATGCGTTCCCGATTCGCGGATGGCGCCGCCTTCAAGGACGATAATTTTATTCGCGCGCCGAATCGTGGAGAGCCGGTGCGCGATTACGAAAACCGTGCGGCCGACCATCAGGTTCGCAAGTGCTTTCTGCACGTAAAGCTCGGATCCGGTGTCGAGTTCGGAGGTCGCTTCGTCGAGAATCAGAATGGGCGAATTTTTCAAAATGGCGCGCGCGATGGCGAGGCGCTGGCGCTGTCCTCCCGAGAGGCGCTGGCCGCGATCGCCGAGCTGTGTTTGATAACCCTGCTGCATTTCCTCGATGAAATCGTGCGCCAGCGCGGCCTGTGCGGCGGCGATGACGCGCTCCTTCGGCTGATTCGGGCTGCCGTAACAGATGTTGTTCCACACCGTGTCATTAAACAGGATGTTCTCCTGCGTGACGATGGCAATTTGATCGCGCAGCGACCGCAAGGTGACATCGCGAATGTCGTGGCCATCGAAGCGCACAACGCCGGACGTGGGAGAATAAAACCTTGGAAGCAGATTGACCAGCGTGGTTTTTCCCGCGCCGCTGGAGCCGACGATGGCAATGACTTCGCCGGCGCGCGCACTGAGGTAAACGTCCTGCAGGACTTGCGCGCCGGTGTCGTAGGAGAAATTGACGTCCTCCAATTCGATTTCGTTTGAGAATGGAGGAAGCGCGACCGCGCCGGGCTTGTCTTGCTGCTCCTCTTCGAGGGCGAGAAGATCAAACACCTGCGCGGTGGCGCCACGAGCTTGCTGAAGCTGCTGATAAAAAACGCCCATGCGCTTAATGGGTGTGTAAGAGGCAAACAAGCAGCCCATGAAAGCCACAAACGCGCCGGACTCCATGCGGTTGTGGTGAATGGCGTCGCGAGCGTAGAGCAGCACCAAGGTGATAATCACCGCGGAAAGTATGTCCATTAGAACGCCGTTCAGGACATAGGCGCGAATCCAGCGCAAATTTTCCCGCAATAGACGGCGGGCCGTATCCTTGAATTTGCCGACCTCATAATTCTCCGTACCAAAAGCCTTCACGACCCGATTTCCAGAAACTGTTTCCTGGATTATCTGATTCAATTCGCCGAGGCGGTCCTGCGAGCGCGCGACGGACTTGCGAATTCTCCGGCCGAGTTTGCTGAGGGGATACGCAATCGCAGGCAGAAAAACGAGCGACATCAATGCCAACTTCCAGTTCAGGACAAACAAAACGAACCCAAAGGCGAGGAGCGAAAAACTCTGCAGAAAAAAATCCGCAAGATACTCGGACAAGGCGAAGCGGATGCGCTCGATGTCATTAATGGTTGTAGACATCAGCCGCCCGATGGTGTTGTGCTGAAAGAAACCGACGGGCTGGCGGATGAGCTTGCTGAAAACACGATTTCGCAAGCCTGTGACCGCGGACAGACCCGCAAACTGCGCGGACATTGTGCCGGCGAACTCCGCGAGCCCCTTGATCACAAATAGCGCGAGAAGCGAAATCGCAAAGACTGTCCAGGCGTTCTGGTGCGGCCCGGGAAAATACGAATTGAGGTACACCGGCTGATGAGTGATGGGATTATTGAAAAGGATGAGCGGCTGCCCTGAATCCGGGCTGTTGGGGGCCAGAACACGGTCAAATAGCGGACGAATCATCAACATCGTTAGGCCATTGGCGGCGCCGGCGATGGCCAGAAGAGGAATCGCCAGCGCAAGCCAGCCGCGGTAACCGCGGATAATGGCGAAGAGACAGCGGTATTCTTCAGAAAGCATAACCGGGGCTCGAGTTGCGGCCTTGTGCCTCCCCTCCCCTTACGCAAAAACGAAAACACGATGCAAGAACAAAGCTAGACACTCGCGAGAACAGCACAAAAAATACGGCACGCGCGACCGAGGAATTGTAAAGCCGCGGCGCTAACGGTTCAAATCGCGGTGGTGCACCTTGGCGTGAAAGCCGCGGCGCGCAAGCGCGCGAGAGAGTTGTTCGGCAAGCGTGACGCTGCGGTGCCGCCCGCCGGTGCAGCCGATGGCAATCGTGAGGTAGCTCTTCCCTTCCCGGATGTAGTGCGGAATCAGGTAGGAAAGCAGGCTTTCAATCCTCCGCAAGAATTGGCCGGTCTGCGGAAACGAGCGGATGTAACGCGCCACACGCGGGTCCTTACCGGAAAACGGGCGGAGGCGCGCTACAAAATGCGGGTTGGGAAGAAAGCGCACGTCGAAAACCAGGTCCGAATCGGGCGGGACGCCGTAGCGATAACCAAAACTCACGAGCGAAACGAGAAGCGGCCGCTGGCCGCGGGTCTGAAAACGCTTCTTGATGAATTCGCGCAACTCGTGAACGTTGAACTTTGAAGTGTCAACGACAACGTCCGCGAGCTTGCGGATGGGGGCCATGAGCTTGCGTTCGATGCGCACTCCATCGCGGACCGGCCGGTCATGCCCGAGCGGATGCGGCCGTCGGGTTTCGCTGAACCGCCGCAGAATCGATTCCTCGGTCGCCTCGATGAACACGAGTTCGGCTGGCTTGCCTTCGCGGCGAAGCTGGCGGATTGTTTCCGGCAACTTCGTGAGCTGGCCGCCTTCACGGGCGTCAACCACAAGCGCGGCGCGGGAGATCTCGCTATCGCCGCCAAAAACCATTTCGCTGAATGTGGGGATCAACTCGATCGGAAGATTATCCACACAGTAGTAGCCGAGATCCTCGAACGTTTTGAGAGCGGTGCTCTGGCCGGAGCCGCTCAGCCCGGTGAGGATGACGAGTTGCCCGTGCTCGCGGCTGGCCTGGCGTTTCATTAGCGGGAGGCTACTCCTTGACACTTTTCTTTTACCTTATTCCTTGACCCGGCGCTGATGTGTGCTTGGAATGCGGAGGACTTCGCGGTATTTCGCAACAGTGCGGCGGGTGACCTGGATGCCCGCATCACTCAATTTCTTGGCGATGGCGTCGTCGGTGAGCGGCTTGGATGTGTCTTCTTCCTCGATCATTTTCTTTACGAGGCGCTTGAGGGCGAGCAATGACATGTTGCCGCCCTCAGGGCCGTTTACCGATTCCGAGAAAAACGAGCGCAGCTCGACGACGCCCTGCGGCGTGTGCGCGTATTTGCTGGAGACGGCGCGACTCACCGTGGAAGGATGCACGCCGACTTCCTCGGCGACTTCCTTAATCATCATGGGCTTCAGATGGTCCGGGCCGAAATCGAGGTAATCGCCCTGGCGCCGGATCACAGACTGACAGACGCGCAGAATGGTGTGCTTACGCTGCTCGATATTTTTCAGGAGCTGAAGTGCGGCGGTGAATTTTTCTTTTACATAGTTGCGGACGTCGCGGTCGGGATTGTCGCGCGTAAGCAGGCGGCGATATGTCGGGCTGAGGCGAAGCTGCGGGAGATCGTCCTCGTTGAGGAAAACCTGCCAGCCGTCGTCCATCTTGCGGAAATAGACGTCTGGCTCGACGAGCCGCGGCTGCGATTTGTTGTAGCGCAAGCCGGGACGCGGATCGAGTTTGCGGATCACGTCCATGGCGCGCTTCACAAGTTCGTAAGGACGATTGAGCGCGCGCGCGACTTCCTTGAGCTGATTGCTTTGCAAAAGTTTCCAGAGATGCGGGTCGCCCTCTTCTTTTTCCTTCGGCTTTTCATTTGACGGGGCGGATTCAGCAGGCGCATCGCCGTTCATGGAAGCGGGCGCGGCGGCGAGAGCAGCGGTCGCGTCTTCAGGCTCGACGTCCGCAGCGTGCGGAGCAGCGTCTTCGAGGCCGGCTCCGGCGAGCAATTCGTCATCCGAAAGGACATCCGCAGCAAGCGCTTCATCCGCGGCAAGCGGATCGCCGGCCGCGATTGCGGCGGGTTCGGGGTGGGCAGGCACAGCGAACGCCTGCATCGCAGCGGCTGCGCCGGAAGCCACCAACCGTTTCGGAAGACATTCGGAAACGATTTGCTGGGCGAGCGTATTCTGGGGGTCCAAAACTTTCAATTGGGTGAGCAGACATTCGCGCAAATTCCGCGCGGCCACGCCCAGTGGATCGAATTCCTGCACGACGGCGAGCGCCTCTTCCACGTCGTCCATCAGATAGGTGTCGTTCTGAGCGAGCTCCTCAAGCGTGACGGTCAAGTATCCATTTTCATCGAGATTGCCGATTATGATTTCAGCGATTTCGCGCGCCTTCTCCGAGCAGACGGCCGAACTCAATTGCCATTCCAGATGCTCGCTGAGGCCGTGCGGTGAGGAGAGGAATTTCTCGAACGATGGGCGCTCGATTTCTTCGCGCTCGCGATTCAGTGATTCGTTTCCGCCGGAATCGAGGTACTTGTACAAGGCGGCAACATCGAACTCGTCGAATGGATTGGCGGCTTCTGTCTCCGGAAGCTTTTCTGTTTCGGCTTTCAGGAAGGTTTCGTCACTGTAATCCTCGGTGACAGGGACTTCTTCGGTGACTTCCTCAAGAATGGGATTCTCGACCAGCTCCTGATTGAGCATCTCGCGGAGCTCGAGGCGGTTCAGCGCCAGCACGCTGACCATCTGCACGAGACCCGGCGTAAGGATCTGTTTCTGCGAGACTTTGAGATGGAGTTTTGGCTGGAGCCAGCTCATGGCTGAAAATCGCGGGTTGTGCGAGTCCTCCTCAAAACCTTAGATGCTAGTGCAACCGGAACCGCTCGCCGAGGTACACGCGCCGGACTTCGGCGTCGTCGCTCAATTCCTGCGGCGTGCCCGTACGGAAAATACGCCCGCTGTTGATGATGTAAGCGCGGTTCGTGACGGAAAGCGTCGCAGGAACATTGTGATCCGTCACTAGTACACCGATACCGCTTGCGCTCAACTCACCAATCAGCTTTTGCAACTCGACGACCGTGAGCGGGTCAATTCCCGAAAACGGCTCATCGAGCAGAATAAACGCCGGTTCGAGCACCAAGGAACGTGCAATTTCCAGGCGCCGTCGCTCTCCGCCGGAAAGCGAATAGGCCCGATTGTGCCGGACAGCGTCCAGCCCCATCTGCGCAAGAAGCTCTTCCAGGCGGTCGCGCTGCTGTTCAGGCGTGAGAGAGAGGGTCTCGAGCACGGCCAGCAGGTTTTGCTCGACCGTCAACTGCCGGAAAACCGAGGGCTCTTGAGGAAGGTAACTAATTCCGTTCCGGGCCCGGAGATACATGGGGAGATCAGTGATGTCTTCCCCATCCAGCAAAACGTGGCCCGAATCCGGCTGCGCCAGGCCCACCATGATGTAAAAGGTGGTCGTCTTGCCCGCGCCATTTGGCCCCAGGAGGCCAACTACTTCACCTTGCTGAATCTCCAGGCTAACGTCGTTAACTACCCTTCGCCCTCTATATGCCTTATTGATCTCGACGGCCTGGAATTTCAGCATCGTAGGGTCATTTCTGGACCCGGTGCCGTGTCAGAGTCCGAACACCTTCCTCCGACTCGACGAGAATCGTATCATCGGCCTGAAAGAAGGTCAATTGACGGCCCTGAATCGAATTTCCGTCGCCGTCAAAAAGTGTTGGTTTTCCACCTGAAAGTACGAATTTCCCCGTGGCGGTGGTGTAGTCAGCGCGTTCGGCCTGACCGTGGCGGGTGCCCTGGCGGACGATGACGTGGCCCCGGGCGATGGCGTGGTCGATGCCGCCGTGGGTTCCGGGCGCGCGTTGCGCGGGCGGGACGAAATAAATATCGCAATTCTGGCCGGTGATGGACCCGCCTTGCGATTCCGCCGTGAAGCCGTCGTCAAGATGCGCGCGGGACTCAGCGTCAAAGTAAGAGAGCTTGCTGGTGCGGATGTGCCAAAGCTCAGGCTTCTTTCCCGCACTGAATGATGGTTGGACCGAAGACGGATTTGAAACAGGCCCCGCGGTGGAAGAGCTTGGCGAGGTCTTTGCGAGATTGGATGCCGCGGATTGGAAAACTGCCTGGACGTTTCCGCGCGCGTCGAGCTGGCGCGCCTGACGATTCAGTTCGATCTCATCCGCTTCCATGATGGAATCGCCCTGCCACATCCGCGCGTGCCCGGTGTAAAGAGCGTGACCGGAAGTGGAATTGCCGACGAGGTGTTCGGATGCGATGTGCGCGGGATCTGAGCCGAGGCTGAATGCGGGGCCCATGCCGGAGGGACTGCCACTCGCGCCTGGATTTGCGGCAGTGGTTCCGGTTGAGGAAGCGCGCACGTCGGTGGGCTTTCCTGAATAAGTGCTGAGGACGTGGCCGTCCGCGCGAATCTCATCCGTGTGTTGATTGAAGGTGATGCTGTCGGCTGAGGTGCGCGACGATGCGTCGGACGCTTCGGCGGGGCCGGAGAGAACGACGACGTCCGTGGCTCGGTCAATGTGCGCGCGCGAAGCCTGGCCGGCGCGATCAGCTTGTTTCAAACGCACATTGCCGCTCTGGTCGAAGGAAGTCCATTGACCCTGCGGATCGAAATCCACGGCTAATTCCTGCGAAGTGGAGGTCTGACGTGCGCGGCCCGGGAGATCGCGGTCGAGCTGCGTGCCGCCGTGCGCCTGCAATCGCTTCATGCGATTGTGATCGCCGAAGTCGGCTTCAATTCTCTGGCCGGTGACGTGATCGATGCGCTGCTGCGGCTGCGGAGACTGTTGCGCGCCGGGGAGTGCCGCAATTGGACTGGTCATCGTGACGGTCGCAGGAGCGAGCGAGCGCGCGTGGCTCAGTTGATAGCGCGGCTTGCCTCCGGCGCGCGATGGCGGGCCGGGAATGAAGTCGAGAGCGAGAGCGGAAGTGTCGATTGTTCGCGTGGCGACACCTTTGGTGGAATTCGCGCGAACGGCGCCGGTGGCGGTGACTGCGTTCGGCTGATTTATTTTGGGCACCATTTCGGCGTCAATCCGCGACGCGGAAATGTGACTCGAATCGGTCGCGCTCTTGTAATCGCCCTGAACATTGCCAAGAGCCGAGAGATGCTCCACCCATCCGGCAGGCGCGAGGTCCGCGATGAATTGATCCGCGGAGATTCCGCCATTCCCCTTCGCTCCTGCGGCGTTCAATTGCGGGCGATTGGTGGAGTCGCCGGTGGCGAGGATGTTGGTTGCGTGGAGCTGTTTATCGAAATTTACGGTCACAAGGGTTGCGCGCAGTTCGCGCTCTTCGCTCACTGTGTGCGCAGGAGCGGGTTCGCCGTGCTGGCGGACGATCACAGGCCCGTGAAGAAACATTACTTTTGCTGTGCGCTGGAAATCGAGGCTCGCGCCATCCACTTCAATCGGCAATGGCGCGGCCTTCGCGCTGCTTCCCTTCGCCACGGGCGGGGTCAGTTTCATGTGGATGTCGCGTCGCATCTTGAGCACGCCGTCCCCTGAGGTGTAGTTCGCACCAATGGCGCGGCCTTCGCCGCCCGGAAACTTGAAATCGACGGGCTGGTCCGTGACGGCGTCGCCGGAGTTGCGATCGAAGGTGACGCCGCGCGTGACGACGTGGACAATTTTGGGAGGCGCGCTTCCGGCCGGTGATGCGGCGGCGCGACGCGCATCTTCCGCGCTTTGCAAATCCATTTCAACTTCGCCGGCGCACGACACGCGTTCGGCCGCGACGAGATAGTCGCAGGAGTGCGTGTGGATGTTGTCGTTCCGGTCGCCCTTTTTGCCGTAGATGGTGATCCAAACGTCCATCCACAAACTGTGGTTGCCTTCTTTGTAGACCGTGACATTCGAGGCGCGGATGGTGAAGAGTTTGTGCGTGCCTTCGCCTTTCGTGTACGTGAAACCATTTGAAGTTCTTTCGACCGTGGAAGGAACGGCCTGCCGCGCCTGTTTTTCCGCGGTGTGCGTCTGCCAGGAGCGGCGCACAAAAAAAACAACAATTACGACGACAGCGAGCAGCGATGCAAGAATCGCGGCCCAGCGTGCGTAACGATTGGCTTGTTGCGTGCGCATGGTATGAGGGGCTTACGCTCCAAGTTTCATTCTAGCTCTAATTGAGGCTGGGATTGCCGTCTCTGCATCCACATTGTTTACGAAGGCGATTTGACGGGAATGCGTTGCCCGGACCTGTTTGACTCAATGGCTTTTTAAGAGAGTTGGTAGAAGGAGAGGCTCTTACGGATCCCTGCCTACCGGCAAGCAGGCTTCGCTACGAGCCGATGAACTACATCGGCTCTCCGCTCCGGATGACAACGTTTTTTGTGGCCACGATGACAAACTCTTCCATGTGGCTGCTACTCGGACGCAGTCGCAGCGGGCTTGGCGGGGACGAAATCAGTCAGGACTAGCACGTTTTCGGAGCCGGCGACATCGCGGGCGGAGGGGGTGAGAATTGTTTTCGGACCGATGAGGATTTTTTCACCGCGCGTTACGGCTCGACGGACATCGCCTTCGCTGACGAATTGATGGACCGCAGGCTCGGATGGCTTCGCCGGCACGGCTAGTTTCGGCGCCGCTGGTTTTTCGACTGAGGCGGCTGACGAATGCTGCGAAGATGGCGCGGGGCCACTCTGACTCTTCCCTGCGCCTGCGCCTGCTCCGGCTGCAGCACCGCGCGGAATTCCGAGATGCGTCATGACGTGTTCGACGGCCTGGATGATAGTGGCGCGATCAGGCGTGGCCGAGGTGCCTGCTATCGGCGCGGCTGGAGACGTTGCGGGCACAGCAGCGGCGCTCGGAGCGGCGGCTCTTGGAGAAGCGGCGGCAGTTGCGGCAGCCACGGCGTCCGAAACCACCGCACTTCCACCCGGCCCTTCAAGACGCTGCGCGGAGGGAACGGTGCGATGCGCGACGGGCCGCGATTCCCAGGCGACGCGGCGAATATTCATCAAGTGCTGCGGGCCGATGTTGTCCGAGGTGATATTTCCGCCGAGCGCGCCGCAGCCGAGCGTCATCGCCGGGAAAAGGTTGGTTGAATATCCGATGGAACCATGCACCGAAGCGGTGTTGACGCAAACGCGGAACGCGGGGACGCGCTCGCCGAATTCGCGCACCGCTTTTGTGTCCTGCGAATGAATCGAGCAGGTGTGGCCCAGTCCGCCAAACTTGAGTAACTTGGTGCAAAGTTCAATTCCCGCAGCGAGATTCGCGACGGAATAAAATGCCAGCACGGGCGAAAGTTTTTCGGCGGAGAGCGGAACGGCGCGGCCGACGGCGTCGAGGCGTGCGATGAGCACGCGTGTTTCGGGCGGCACTTTGATACCGCCAAGCTCGGCGATGTGCGTGGCATGGCGGCCAACGAGTTTCGGATCCGCCACGTGGCCGCCGCCCGGAAACAAAAGATTGGCGACGCGCTTCATTTCGTCGTCGTTCAGGAAGTAGCCGCCCTGCGTGCGACACTCTTCGAGCGCGGCTTCACGGAGCGGCTCCTCGACGACCATGGCCTGCTCGGAGGAGCAGATCGTTCCGTAGTCGAAAGTTTTCCCGGCGAAAATATCGGCGACGGCCTTCTTCACATCGGCAGTCCGCTCGATGAACGCAGGCACGTTGCCGGGGCCGACGCCGTAGGCAGGTTTGCCGGAGCCGTACGCCGCGCGAACAAGTCCGGTGCCGCCCGTGGCGAGAATGATGCCGACTTCGGGCGCGCGCATCAGCTCCTGCGTGCCGGCAAGCGTGTTGCGCTCCATGCAGGAGACAAGACCTTCGGGCGCACCCGTCGAAACCGCGGCGCGGGCGAGAATCTTCGCCGCGGTGCAGATGCAGCGAATCGCGGAGGGATGCGGGCTGAGCACGATTGCATTTCGTGATTTAAGCGAAATAATTGTTTTGTAGATGGCAGTCGAGGTCGGATTCGTGCACGGGATGATGGCGCAAACGACGCCCACTGGTACCGCGACATCGAGAATTTTCTTTTCCGGGTCTTCGCGGATGATGCCGACGGTTTTCATGCCGCGGATCGCGCGAGGGACATCCACCGCGGCGACGCTGTTCTTGATGATTTTGTCAGGAACGTTGCCGTAACCGGTTTCTTCAACGGCAAGGCGCGCGAGGCTTTCCGACGCGGAAACCGCGGCCTTCGCGACCGCTTCCACAACGGCATCCACCTGTTCCTGGGAGAAGCGTGAGTATTTCTGCTGGGCGGCGGCAGCAGCAGCAGCCAGCTCGCGGGCTTCCTGGATGGAGATGAGATCGCGGTCGCGCAGTTGCAAGGCGATTTACCCTGCGGAAACAATTAGGGCGGGTCTAAAGACCCGCCCCTACAAGTTCAAGCGCTTGCCAAGATCTTGTGAAAGGCCACGGCCCGCGCGGACCGGCGCTACTTCTTTGCGGCGCCGGGAAGAATCTTTTCGACGTGCTCGTGCGGCCGCGGGATCACGTGAACCGCGACCAGTTCGCCAACGCGGCGCGCCGCGGCTGCTCCCGCATCCGTGGCAGCTTTTACAGCGCCCACATCGCCGCGCACCATCACGGTGACATAACCCGCGCCGATATATTCCTTGCCCGCCAGGACGACGTTGGCGGCCTTGACCATGGCATCGGCGGCTTCAATGCTCGCCACCAGACCTTTGGTCTCAATCATTCCCAACGCCTCGAAGGACATGCGCTACCTCGCTCGGGGAATACCCGCTTCCGCAAAAAATACCGCTCAGGCGGTCTTCCGGCCCATCAATGCGGATTGAGACTAGCACGGGCACACGGGTGAATCAAGGAATGCGCGTCTGGGTTCGGGTGGTGACTGTGGAAATCCGGCGAGACGGGAACCGGCTGTCTCTTATTCCTACGCGTTACTTCGTTACCAAACGGGGCTTGACGGCGGTGGCATAGACACCATCGCGCGTGGAATTCTTCACTTTGTACATCGCTTCGTCGGCAAGCTGCATCAGCTGGACCTTGGTGCGCGAATCGGTGGGGTAGGACGCGACACCGACGCTCGGAGTAATGTGAATGTTCAGTCCTTCGCTCGCGAGCCAAACGGATTCGCGAATTAGATTGTGCAACCGGCGCGCGACCGTCAACGCGCTCTCTTTCGCCGTTTGCGGAAGGAGAATCACGAACTCATCTCCGCCGTAGCGGAATGCAAAATCAATCAGGCGGCAATTCGTTTTCATTGCCGCGCCAATCTCCGCGAGCAGCTTCGAGCCGACGAGATGGCCGTGCGTGTCATTCACATTTTTGAAATGGTCGAGGTCGATGAAAATCACGGAGAACTCGTAGCCGTATCGCTGCGAGCGGTAGATTTCCGTCTCGAGAATAAAGTGGAGATGGCGCGAATTATAAAGACTGGTGACGTCGTCGCGGATGGTGAGGTCGTGTATTTTTTTGACGTGCCGCGCGTTCTCGATGGCAATCGCGGCGAAATCCGCGAGCGCTTCGAGCAGCGCCATGCTGCGTTCATCGAATCCATCGGGGCCGACACAATTCACCAGCTCGATGACGCCGAGACAGTGGTCGCGGAAGCGGACGGGCACAGCCACGATGGATTGAGTCTCCATCTTTGTTTTTTCGTCGACTTTTGCGAAGAAGCGCGTGTCCTTGCTTACATCGGGAACGACCACAGCTTCGCCGTGCTGCGCCACCCAACCGGCAATCCCCTGCCCGATCTTGATGCGCACGTCCTTGAGCGCCGGCGCGCCCTTGCCGATGGCCAGCTCGAAATAAAGTTCCTGCTTCGTCTCGTCCACGAGCAACATGGACCATGTGTCGGGGCGCAGAAATTCGTCAATTTTTTCCATGATGGTGCGCAGGACCTGCTCGAGTTCAAGGGTGCTGGTGAGCGCCTTGCCTAACTCATGGAATACGGTGACTTCGCCGGGCGGACGGCTGGTGCCGGGCGCGGCTGGATTGCGGCGGCGTTCGATGCCACTGAAGTTGTTCGTGTCAGACATTATATGCACTGACCCGGAGTCTTGCTCTTGGGGCCGCGGATAGGAGCCCGCGGAGGGGTCAATTGTTTTTTAGCATTGAACCGCGACACACGCAATCGTCTGTTCGATAGCGTGTGACTACGCGGCACATACCGCGCCGTGCATTGACACCCCATGTGGCGCCGCCTATATTGAACATTCTGACTGCGCTGAGTTTTTTCACTCACAAAGTGAATGCCTCAGAAATTACGCGAGGAAAGCTCCATTCCATCGTGGCGACGGCGAGCGAAAAAAAGGGCGGTTTTGGCGAGCACCTGCGGCGCGAGCGCGAGATGCGCGGGATCTCGCTTGAAGAGATCGCAACGGCGACGCGGATCGGCACTCGTTTTCTGGAGGCGCTGGAGAGCGAACAGTGGAGCAAATTGCCCGGCGGCGTGTTCAACCGCGGGTTTGTGCGGGCCGTGGCGCACCATCTAGGCCTCGACGAAGAGGCACTGCTCGGGGAATACACACTGGCCACGGGCGACCTGCCTGCAAGCGCCGGCTCCGCAATCCGCAATCCCGTGGAAGAAAACAATACCGGGCGATGGGTGACGCTGGTGCTGGCGGTGGTCCTGATTGCGGCGATTGGGATTGGCGCGTGGTACGCGTGGCGGCGCTTCGTGAAGCACAAGAGTGCGCCGGTTGCGCCAACCAATACACTGAACATTATGTTGAACATTACACCGAACAAAGACGCGGCATTTGCCCGAATCAAGAAACAAATATTTCGCGGATGAACTCGCGGAGGATGCCGCAGAAAACGTCACGCGCAAATTGATTTGCGGCGCCGGGTGAATCACAAATTAACGAGAGCAGCGAGTTCCGGGAATTATTCCGCGCCGGGCGGGCGACGCTCGAGCGCAAACTAGCCGTTTCGACTGGGACAGCTTCCCTGGACCCGGCGGACCGCGCGGAAATCCTTGTGTTGCTGGCAACGGATCCTGACGAGCGCGTCGCGGAGCGGTCCGCGAACGCACTGGCGTCATTGCCGCCTGCTGATTTCGCGGCGGCGCTGGGGCGCGCGGACGCCGCCCCCCAGCTTTTCGAGTACTGCGCCAAATATCTTGCCGGCACGCCGGAAATCGCAGAGGTGCTCATCGCGCATCCCTGCTGCCCTCCTCAGGCGCTGGCGCAAGCGGTGGCGCATCTTCCCGCCGATACCGTCCATGCAATCGCGGACAACCTGGATTTATTGAGTCTGAGACCGGAGATTGCCGTCGTCCTACTTGGCTCGCCCGCAATTAATGCCGAACAGCGGAGAAATCTGGAGGAGCTCGGCCAGGGAGCGCCGGACGCGGCGTCACTACTGGAGGCGGTGCAAGATGCGGAACCGGACTTCGCGAAGAGGCAGTCGCTACTGGTGCGGCTCTCGCGGATGCGCGTTGTAGAACGCGTGCAGCTTGCGATCAAGGGCGGGCGCGAGGAGCGGCTTGCGCTGATTCGCGATGCATGCCGCGTGGTGCAGCGCGCCGTGCTGCAATCGGCCCGGCTGACCGAGCGCGAAGTGGAAAGCTTTGCGGCGATGGCAAACCTGGGCGAGGAAGTGCTGCGCGGGATCGCCGCGAACCGCAAGTTCCGCAGGAACTACATCGTGATCAAGAATCTGACGAACAACCCAAAGACGCCCGTGGATATTTCGCTGAATCTTATAAAACACCTGCACACACCGGATCTCCGCACTCTGGGGGCAAACAAGAACGTCCCGGAAACAGTGAGGACGGTTGCGGTGAAAACTCACCGACAACGAAAAGCTACAAAGCCCGGTGGATAGAGCGGAGCGAACTAAGACCTAGAGATTTGATGAATCGAACGGAAGCGGCAGCAGCGCTGACATCCGGTGAATTTCCGCCCTACCCTTCAGGTTGCCGAGTACGATTTCGGAGTCACCGCAGAATTCCCAGATGATCTGGCGGCACGCGCCGCAAGGCGGCGTGAGCTTGTCCGTGTCCGTGACGACGGCGACGGCGTCGAATTTGCGCTCGCCTTCGGAAAGCGCCTTGAAAATGGCGACGCGCTCGGCGCAAATCGTGAGGCCGTAGCTGGCGTTTTCAACGTTGCAGCCGGAATAGATTTTCCCGGACTTCGTGCGGACAGCCGCGCCGACGCGAAACTTCGAGAACGGCGCGACGGCGTTTTCGCGGGCGCGGCGGGCGGCGTCTAAAAGGGCATCCTGTGCGCTCATATCTTGGGCTCCCGACCCGAGATGGCTTGGTTGCTTGAGGAGGCCATCGAGTATTTGCGGGGAAGACGATTGCCAACTATAAACGCGATAGCGAACACCCAGAGCACCAAAATCACGGGTAACAGAATTGTCGACGGGTTCATCTCGATTCTAAAGCCTTCGAGGGGTCTAAACAAAGCAAGCATGAACCCCACCAGAGCCAAAGTGTAGAATCCGATCAAAAGGATTCCACCCGCAAGAATCACGGCGCGCCAGAAATGGTAGACGGGAGGATACTTACGAGCCCTCACGTTCGCGATGGAACTCATGGGCGTGTTTGGGTTGAGCGCGCTCATAGCGCTGCGGAAATCCGGGGGATCACGGCGCGGAGGAGTGCGATGAATTGTCCCTTCACGCGTTCACCGGTTTCGAGCACTTCCTTGTGGTCGAGCGGCTTATCGAGAATGCCCGCAGCCATATTCGTGACACAGGAAATCCCGAGGACTTGCAATCCCATGTGGCGCGCGGCGATTACTTCAGGCACGGTAGACATGCCGACGAGGTCCGCGCCGATAGTGGCGAGATAATTGATTTCCGCGGGCGCTTCGTAGCTCGGTCCGGTGAGCGCGGCGTAAACACCTTCATGAAGCACCATGCCGAGTTTGCCGCCTTCTTCGAGGGCGAACTTGCGGAAATCTCTTGCGTACGCGTGCGTCATGTCCGGAAAACGTGGGCCGAAGAGCTCGTCATTCGGGCCGATGAGCGGATTCGAGCCTTGCAGATTGATGTGATCGCGCAATACGACGAGCGCGCCTTGACCGTAGCTGCGATTGATGCCGCCCGCGGCGTTGGTGAGAATCACGGCGCGGATTCCCATGCGCGCGAACACGCGCATCGGAAAAACAACTTCCTGGAGCGAATAGCCTTCGTAAAAATGCACGCGGCCCTGCATGGCGGCGACCGCGATGTCTCCCACTTTTCCAATGACGAGCTTGCCCGCGTGGCCGATGGCGGTGGAGAGCGGAAAATGCGGGATGCGGCGGTAGTCGATGCGCGCGGCGGAGGCGAGATCGTCAGCGAAAGCGCCGAGACCGCTGCCGAGGACGAGTCCGATGCGCGGTCGGAATTTGGTGCGGGCCAGAATGAATTTAGCGGCGCGCGAGGCACGTGTGAATTCGAGCGTCGGCTTGGATGCGGGAGTCATAGATTGCGAAGCTTACATCATCGAATGAACATGCCCACAATGGATGCGGACATCAAGTTCGCCATGGTGCCCGCGAGCATCGCGCGAATACCGAGTTTCGCAAGCTCGCTGCGCTTATTGGGCGCGAGCGCGCCGATGCCGCCAATCTGAATGCCGATGGAACTGAAGTTGGCGAAGCCGCAAAGCGCGAACGTGGCGATGGTGAACGAGCGCGGGTCGAGCGCGGCCTTCATCGGGCCCAATTGGGTAAACGCGACTAATTCGTTGGCCGACATGCGAATTCCGAGCAGATTGCCGATGCTGTGGCAGTCTTTCCAAGGGATGCCAATCACCCACGCAATTGGCGAAAAAACCCATCCGAAGACCTGCTGGATGGATTCGGGAAACCACGCTGCGTAATGGTGAATGCCTCCCATAATCCCGTTGAGCAGCGCGATCAGTGCGAGAAACGAAATCAACATTGCGGCGACGTTGATGGCGAGATTCAGACCATCGGAAGTGCCGCGCGAAATCGCACCCAGAAAATTCTCATCCTTGTGCTCCGCGTCTTCCGGCATGGTCACTTTTCCCGCCGTGCGCGCGACCTCCGTTTCCGGCACGATCATTTTCGCCATAAGGAGCGTTCCCGGAGCAGTCATGATGACGGCGGAAAGCAAATGCTTGATTTCGACGCCTCCTAATGCGACGTAGGCAGCCATGATGCCGCCGGAAACGTGCGCCATGCCGCTGGTCATAACGGTCATAAGCTCAGAACGCGTCAAATCCGGGAGAAATGGCCGGATGGTGAGTGGGGCTTCCGTTTGTCCCATGAAGATGCTCGCGGCGACGTTCAATGATTCCGCGCCGCTCGCTCCCATCACACGTTGCATCACCCAAGCGGCAACGCGAATGATCAACTGCATGATCTTGAGGTAGTAAAGCAGCGCAAAGAACGCAGCGATGAAAATAATCGTGGGCAAGACTTGGAAGGCAAAAAAATGCATTTTGTCGCCGGGAACCCCGAACACGACAAAGTGCCAATCCTTCATGCCGAGAGGACCAAAAACGAATTCGGAGCCGACATAAGAAAACTCGAGCAGTCTTCTTACACCCCCTGAGGCAATTTCCAGAACTCTTTGGCCGTACGAAACCTTTAATACAAGGAAAGCAAATGTGACCTGCAAGCCCAGCCCCCACAAAATCGTTTTCAATTTAATGGCGCGGCGGTTTGACGACATCAGATAGGCAAGGCTGAGCATTGTGGCCAGGCCGAGCAGTCCTGTGAATCGCGCCATCGTGTGCCTCCCTTTAATTAACCGCCGATTACTTTGTGAACCAGCGGCCGCGCAGCGGGCGGTTTCTCTCCGATGCGATAGCTGGACTCGACAAGTTGGCGCGCTTCGGCCAAACGCGCGTCGCCGTTGTAATGCAAGGTGACGAGCCGTGCGCCACGTCCGATTTGATCGCCCAGCCGGCGATGGAACTCGAGCCCGACGGCGGGGTCAATCTTATCTTCCTTTTTCTCGCGGCCGCCGCCGAGTACGCCGCAGGCGATGCCGAGCTTTTCGCAATCGATGGCGGCGACGAAACCCGCGCTTGCGGCGTTTACGTCCAGCTTCGCGCGGGCTTGCGGCAAACGCTGCGGCTCGTCAATCACGCGGGCATCTCCACCCTGCAGCCGCACAATCTCGCGAAATTTATCACGTGCGCGGCCCGTTGCAATCATTTCCTCGGCGAGACGGCGGCCTTCGGCGGCGCTGGGCGTGCGCATGCCGAGGAAGAACATCCAACCGGCGAGTTCGAGGCACAGTTCGCGCAAATCGGCGGGGCCGGCGCCTGCGAGCACGTCAATACATTCGGCGATTTCCATAGCGTTGCCCGCGGTGCGGCCGAGCGGCTGGTCCATATCCGTGATGAGCGCGACAACTTTTTTCCCCATGCGCTTGCCGGTTTCGACCATGAGGCCCGCGAGATATTCGGCGTCTTCGAGTTTTTTCATGAATGCGCCGGAGCCGGTCTTGACGTCGAGAACGAGCGCGTCAAGACCTTCGGCGAGCTTTTTGCTCATGATGGATGCGCAGATGAGAGACGGATTGTCCACTGTGCCGGTGACGTCGCGCAGCGCGTAAATTAGTTTGTCCGCGGGCGCGATCTCCTGCGTCTGGCCGATGAGTCCGCATCCGCAGGCCGCGAGCACGCGGCGAAATTCGACGAGTGAAAGGTTGACGTTGAAGCCCGCGATGGATTCGAGTTTGTCGAGCGTGCCACCAGTGTGACCGAGGCCGCGTCCACTGATCATAGGAACGTAAAGCCCGGCAGCCGCAACGACGGGGGCGAGGACGAGAGAAGTCTTGTCGCCCACGCCGCCCGTGGAGTGCTTATCCACTTTCGGCGCGGGGAGATCGCTCCAGTCGAGGACGCTGCCGGAATGGAGCATCGCTTCGGTGAGCGCGGCAAGCTCGCTGGCATTCAGCCCGCGAATCCAGGCGGCCATCAACCACGCCGCCATCTGATAATCGGGTATGTCGCCGCGCGTGTAGCCCGCGATGAGGAACTTGATTTCGTCCGGAGAGAGCTCGCCGGAGTCGCGTTTGCGACGAATTAAGTCAACAACGCGCATGGGCGTTGAGGCTAGCACCCGCACTTGGGTGAGTCAACGAAACGACGGATTGAAATACAGGTCTTTGAATCATTTCGGTTAGCGAGATTTTCTTGAGCGCGATTCCGCTCGCTTCCCTTGGTCCCGTCGCAGATCGCATTGCTGTGATAATGTTGCGCAGTGAATCCCCGTGCGATTCTGGATTTTATGCGTCTTCACCGGCTGGCAGTGCAGACGTCCGTGTCTTCTGAAGGCAGACCTCAAGCAGCCATCGTGGGGTTCGCCGTGACGGATCAATTCGAGATCGTGTTCGACACTATCGAGACCAGCCGCAAAGCCCAAAATCTGCGGAAAAATCCGGAGATCGCTCTGGTCATCGGAGGATGGATCTCTGGCGATGAGCGAACGGTTCAGTATGAGGGCAAAGCGGATGAGCCGTGGGGGACGGAACTCGAGCGGGTCAAGCAAGTCTATTACTCGGTTTACCCGGATGGTCCTATGCGCGCAAGCTGGCCCGGGCTGATCTACATTCGTGTCAAGCCAAAGTGGCTTCGGTATAGCGATTACAATAAAGATCCGGCAGAAATCGTGGAGTGCAAAGCCGAGGATCTAGTTCGATGAGCTGAGATGGGAAACCGCCGTAATCGTCCCGCCTATACGTATGTCTTCCGACCAATTCGATTCTCCGCTCCGAAGGACGCCCTATAAATGGACACTTTGAAACTGGCGCGCTACCAAGGGATTTCAAGTGCAGGATTACTTGAGCGCGGCGGAAGGAGATTGGCGTTCAACATCGGCGGCGAGAGCCTGCATTTCAGCGTGGATATTGGTGTTGGATGCAAGCAATTCGCGCGCGCCTAATTGATACGGCTGCCCGGCGAAATCAGTGACGGTGCCGCCCGCTTCGCGGACCAGGAGCACGCCCGCGGCGGTGTCCCAAGGATTCAGGCCAAACTCCCAGAAGCCGTCAAAACGGCCGCACGCGACTGAGGCGAGATCGAGGGCGGCGGATCCCGCGCGGCGGACGCCATGCGAGCGCAGCGTGAAATTCCAGTAATAATGGATATTCGGATTTTGCGCGCGCTTGTGCGCGGGGAATCCGGTGCCTAGGAGGCTCGTCGCGAGCTTGTCAATTTTTGAGACGTGGATGCGTTTGCTATTCAGATACGCGCCTTCGCCCTTGGCGGCAGTGAACAGCTCCTGCGTGACGGGTTGATAGACCACGCCCGCGAGCAGATCCTCCTTTCCGGGAGCGCCTTCGGCGAGGCCGATGGAAACGCAAAACCAGGGGAAGCCGTGCGCGAAATTCGTAGTGCCGTCGAGCGGGTCCACGTACCAGCAGAATTTTGCGCCCGAAGTTTCCGCGGATGTGGCGGATTGCGCGCCGCCTTCTTCGCCAACGATTGCGTGCTTTGGGAAATGCGTGCGCAAGCGGCTGACAATCGCAAGCTCCGAGCGCTTGTCCGCCTGCGTGACGATATCCACTTCGCCTTTGTATGAAATGTTGACGGGGCGGTCTAGTTCCGCGAGGAGAATTGTGCCCGCTTCGCGCGCGGCTTCAATGGCGACTTCGAGATAGGAATTCATCCCGTCAATCGTATCAGACCTGGCTGTCGGCAGGCAGGGCGGACGGCGAAACATCAGGAGCGGAGAGTCCCGCTAATCCCTTGAATCAGAAACCGGCAATGAAAGTAATCGTATGGAGAGACAGCAAACGGATCCTTCACTTCGTCCCGATAGGGACCATCGGGACTACGTTCAGGATGACAACCCTTTTCCAAATGCATCAACTGTATGACCAGCGCGACGAGAGCTGGATTTCAAGGGTTTTCACTGGGCGGAATATATGCCTGGCGGTAATGAACGGTGAAATCGCCTTTGACGCGAATCTCGATTTTGCGCACCGTGCCTCCGGGCTTGGCCTCGGGGTAGTAGCCGAGCCGGTACTGCGTGCGCAACTCGAGATTAATTTGTGAAAAAATCGAATCGAGCTGCTCGGGTCCTTCGGGATAAAAAACATAACCGCCGGTGGTTTCAGTGATGGTTTCCATTGCGTGCTCGCCGGCAGTGTTGCGTCCGCTTTCGCCCTTCACGGCGCGCAGAACAATCGTGTAGAGCAGCGCACCGGAGCGGATCGCTTCGCGCCGCGCGGTTTCAAACGAAGCCTTGCTCGACGATTCGCCCGCGTCGGTGACCAGCACAATAACGCGCCGGTGATCGGACTTTCTTTCCGAGAGGCGTTCCGCGCCGAGGTAAACTGCGTCATACATCGCCGTACCCGAACCTTCCTTCATTTTGCGCACAGCGTTCTGCAAGAGCGAGATCTCGGCGGTAAAGCCCGTGAGCTGGCGAACTTCATCGGAGAAAGAAAAAATGGCCAGGCCATCGCCGGTGTGAACCACATCTTTGATGAACTTCGCCGCTGCTTCCCGTTCGGTATGGAAGGCAAGCTTGGCGCTCGCACTCGTGTCAATCATCAGCGCCATATCCAGCGGAAGATGAGTTTCGGGCTCGAAGATGGCGATTTTCTGCTGCGTGCCCTCATCAAAGACCTCGAAGGCGTCCTTCGGCAGATTGGTCACGGGACGGGCGCTGCGGTCCATGACGCTGGCAAGAATGTTGACGAGATCCACCTGCACTCGAATGGGTTGCTGCTGCGGCAGCGGATGGGCATCGAGCGCGGCTGGTCGAAACGGCGCGAGCACTAATGTAACGGCGAGCGCGAGCGTGATAAGACGGAAGGTGCTGGGGCGCGTTGTTTTCATCTATTGAATAGATTCACTTTACGGAGAAAAGGTTTTCGCGGGATTTCCTTCCCCTTCGGCCCAAACCGCGCCGTCGCGGAAAAATTCCTGCTTCCAGATAGGCACGGTGCGCTTGAACGTGTCAATGGCGAAGCGGCAGGCATCGAACGCCGCGGCGCGGTGCGCGGAGCTTACGGCAATCAGAATGCTCGTTTCGCCGATTTCAAGGCGGCCCAGCCGGTGTTGCATCAGGATGCGGTCGATGGAATTGCGGCGGCGAATTTCTGCGCAGAGGTCACGCATCACGCCGAGCGCCATGGATTCATAGGCTTCGTAAATTAGATAGAGCGTTTCCTTGCCGCGCGAATTGTTGCGGACGATGCCCTCGAAGACAACAAGTGCGCCGTCGGCGGGAGTTTTGAGCTGCTGCACAAGCTCAGCCGTACGGATGGGACTGTGGACGATTTCGCAGGTGTCGCGCGGGGCGGAGATTTCGGCGCCGGTTCCCTGCCCTCCGCTAACGGGCGGAAGGAACGCGACTTCGTCGCCGGATGCGACGGGCGCGCTCCATTCGGAGTATTGCTGATTCACGGCGGCGGCGACGGACGCGCGAAACTTTTCCAGCTCCGGGAAACGGCTGCCGTAATGCGCGAAAACGTCCGCGACACGCGCGCCAGCGGCGACTTCGGCGCTGTCTTCGGCAACGCCGACGATTTCTTTCAGCCGCCCGAAGAAAAGGACTTTAACCAACATGAAGCCATTCTAGCTATGCGCGGGGGTAATGCCAATCGGAGAGGACTGGAACGTGGCGGATTCCAACGGATTCGTTTGTTTTGAAATGAAAGTCTTCAACGGCAACAGCAACTCCCTCGAATGGGCTGTTCGCGATGCGCAACAAGGCATTGCTTGACGCCAGTGGCGACGGGGCTTAGCTTTCTTAAGGGTGGCTCTGGCTGAGTGAAAGCAAGCGAGTTGCAATCGTACAAAGGAAAGACTGAGTGCGAATTCTGATTTCCGGATCGTCAGGATTGGTTGGCTCGGCCATCGTGCAATCGCTGGCTGAATCCGGCCACACAATTTCGCGTCTGCTGAGACCACAGACTCGTGTTGCCGGACTCGAAGGCGACGTCCGGTGGGATCCCTACTCCGGCGACTTCGATTCGCAAGCGGCTGAGGGAGCGGATGCAGTAATACATTTGGCCGGGGCGTCCATCGGCGAAGGACGCTGGACGGAGGAGCGGAAAAAGATTCTCCGAACGAGCCGGGTTGATGCGACAAGGCATCTAGTGGGCGCGCTGGCGGCGCTTACGTCCAGGCCGAAAATTTTCATTTGCGCGTCGGCGGTTGGATACTTCGGCGACCGCGGGGACGAAAAACTCACCGACCACACCGGGCCGGGAAATGATTTCCTCGCGAGGCTCTGCGTTGATTGGGAGCGCGAGGCCGGCAACGCCGCGGAATTCGGCGCGCGCGTGGTGATGCTGCGATTCGGCATCGTGCTGAGCACGCGCGGCGGCGCGCTGCCCCGAATGCTGCTGCCCATCAAGATGTTCGCGGGGGGGCGCATCGGATCTGGGAAACAATGGATGTCATGGATTACGCTCGCGGATGTGGTCGGCGCGATCCGCTTTGCGTTGGAAAACAAATTCGCGAGCGGCGCGTTTAATGTCGCGTCGCCCAATCCCGCGCGGAACAGCGAATTCATTAAAGCGGCCGCGCGTGCGCTACATCGTCCCGCGATATTCCCTGCCCCGGCCTTTGCGCTGCGGCTGATGCTGGGAGAGATGGCGGACGCATTGCTGCTCTCCAGCCAGCGGGCTGTGCCGGAGAAACTTCAATACCTGGGCTACGAATTTGGTGATACGGAGCTCGGCAGGGCGCTGGGTGGCATTATCGCTGAGGGAAAGTAGCAACGCCGGTGGAGATTACGGAATCACAAAAACAAAAGGCGCGGCTCGGAAGCCGCGCCTTTTTTGATTCGCTTGCACAGGGCGCATTCACGATTCACTTCGCGCGTCACTTATCCAAGTTGATTGTCACGAGGACCTTCAGCACCCGGCCATTCAACGGATTGGTAACGGTCGCCGCTTCGATCGTCTGATTATCGTGCATCAGCAGAAACAAAGAGGAGTTAAAGGTTTGAACCACTGGATTCCCACCCGCTCCGATGCTGGCCTTATTCAAATCCATAGCGGGCTTCAATTCGTCGGGAGAGAAAAGAAACGTCCGTTGAACATTTACATGGAGCCTAAAACCGTCAACATCGGAAATCGTGGCACTACAGTCTATGTTTGCCCCAACGTCCATGTATTGATACTGGGTTGCGACCACATTGGTCCCCTGGGCGTTGCCGGCCCCGCCTACGCTGACCGGAACGCGAAGGCCATCCCGAATACTCGACGCATTCCCGTCTGTGATTACACGGAGAGTGTAGGGCAGGCTCGCGATTTTCTTCTGGCCGTCATATTCCTCGAACACAACCTGTACTTTCATCGGGACCAGCCGCTTCGTATCAGGCGCCGGGCCCTGCGCGCGCGCGGAAAGAGCAACAAGCGATGCGAAAATCAACAAGAAAGCAAGCACAGCCGGGACTTTATTTCGTTTCATGATCATCCTCCGAATTGAATGTGACAATGTTGGACAAATTCAGCGAAAAGGAATTCTTATTGATGACTCCCGTCAGACTGCCCGCTCGTCTTTTTTTCTTCGAGCGGAGTGATCTTGATTGGTGCGATTTCGAGCGGTTTCATTTCCTGCTGCTCGGATTGCTTCAGCAGGCCCGCCACATCCACGCGTCCGGTTTGTAGCGCTGATACAAGCCGCTGCACGGCTTCGCGCTGGCCCGGCGGAATGATGACGTTGAACCTTTGAGCGCCGAGTGCCGGTGAATTGGCGGCAGGGGTTGAGTCATTCGCGGCTACAACCTGGGTGGGCCGCGGCGCTTTATGTCGCGTGGGCACCGCGCGATTCGCGCTATTTTTCTGGACGACTACGGGCGCGGGCACATTTGCCGATACTGGTGACCTCTGCGCGGGATTATTCATCGCGCTTGTTTGCGGAGTTTGCGTTCCTCCGGCAGTCTGCGCGGGCTGAGGTCCCGAGGGAGACTGCCGGAGGAGCGCACGTCCAGCGAACCAAATCGCGAAGCCTGCTAGAGCCGCCACCGCAACGCCGCCGATCGCCCACTGCATCCAGGGTGCGCGGCGCGGAGATGCTTCCGCATCAATCTGTTGACGCACGCGGGCGAGAAACGCCGGGGAAGGACCGTCTGCAACCATCGCGGAGATTGTTCCCGCGATGCGATCCTGCAATTCGCGTTGTCGCGCGAGTTCCGAGTGGCAGTCCGGGCAACCGGGCAGGTGCGCCGTCAATTCGGCATCGCCGCCGGGCGCCAGAGCCTCTTCGATTAGCCGCGCTTCGTATCTTTCACAAGCCATGCCAGTTTCTCCGCCATTTGTTTTCGCGCCAGATGCACGCGAGACTTTATGGTTCCTTCGGGCAAGTCGAGCAATTCCGCGACTTCTTTCGTCGTGTAACCCTGGATGGCCGCGAGCACCAGCGATTGCCGCAACTTTTCAGGGAGTTCGTCCATCGCTTCCGCGACATGCCCCTCAAATTCATTGGATATCGCGATCTGCTCCGCGTTGAGCACCGGCGTATCGAGCACCGCGACCACTTCGCGCTTCTCGCGCCGCCGCGTGCCGCGTTGCTTGTCGAGCGCCAGCCGCCACGCGATGCGGCAAAGCCAGCCGCGGAACGCCCCCCGTTCACGCAACCTGTGGAACCCGCGGTAGGCGCGCAGCAAAGCTTCCTGCGCAACTTCCTCGGCATCCGCGTGGTTGCGGAGCACACTCATAGCGAGGCGAAACGCCAGCGAGGCGCCATCGGCCAACTGCTCCTCAAACTCGCGCCTTAACTCGGCCGTCTCGTTTTCGCCCTGCACTCGGCTCCCCGGTAGGATCGCTTCGAGCGCCTGCATCGTGGCTCCACTAGATAGACTCCGCACCCTGTCCAGAGGTTCAGTGGGCCAGTTCAATTTGGCACGTTTTTTCAAAGCACGGCTTTCGGGTTACAGATCGAGCTTTTCCAGGAGCGAGGCCAGGTTTGTTTCATCCACCACAATATCAGGACGTGCGGTGGCGAGTTTTTCGATTTCGTCGAAGGCCTGAAAGAGGCGCATCTTGGCGACCGCGTACTCTTCCGTGCCGCTGAGCTTGCGGTTCTCCTGCTTCGCCCATTTCTCCACAGCAGATTTTCTGACAAATACGGCCACCGGGAAGTTTTCCTGGCGATCCACGGAGACGATGTAGATGTACTCGGTGCCGGACGAAAAACCGCGACGCGCCGGCCGCACTTCCACGAAGCAATACTGGTAAACGTAACCAGTGGCCGCTGAATAGGACTTGATGCGGTGCGCGACTTCCGGTTTGGCCATGCACCGATTATTTGCGGCGCGGAAGGTGAAGTCAATTAGAGGCACGGGATGGCCTGTGCCAATTGGGAACAGGCACGAATGCTGCAAATTCCAAATCGGAACGAGAAGATACTGGCGCGATTCCGGATAGCAAACATTTGAGACGTGGTTTGTTGGGCCCTGGGATTCACGGCGGTTGTAAGTGCTTTCGTTTGAGGCACTTCCTGATGAACTCTCCGTTTTGCAATTTGATGAGTTGGTGCTCCGTGCGCGGGCCGGCGCGCGTAGCAATGTGGAAACGACATTGCATTCAGCGAAGATGTGCCGAAGAGACTCCGTCCGTTTGCAATCACGTGGGCTAGCCGAAAAATCGTGGCGTGGTGCGAGCTTGCGATTCTGTGCGGAATGCTTGCGATAACAAGCGCAGGGTGCACTGGAGTAGCCGGATCCCCACCGCCTCCGCCTCCTCCGCCGCCGGTGACGGTTTCTGTTTCTCCGGGCGGCGCGTCAGTTACGCTTGGTGGGACATTTCAATTTAATGCGCTGGTGAGCAATACAACGAATACGGCCGTAACCTGGGCAGTGAATGGCGCACCGGGAGGAAACTCTACGACAGGCACGATCTCTGCGAACGGACTCTTCACCGCGCCGCAGAACATGCCGCAGCCCGCGACGGTGTCGATTCAAGCGACGAGCGTGGCCGATGTGACGGCGAGCGGCACGGCCAGCGCAATAATTGCAAGCGACATCGTGGTCAGCGTGGCACCGGCGAGCACTAATGTTGAGCTTGGCGCGGCTCAAACTTTCACCGCGCACATCACAAGCTCCGGCGCGCCGAATCCGGCGGTTACATGGAGTCTCACGGGCGCGGCGTGCGTAACCTCGCTCTGCGGCGCGGTGGATGCAAACGGGAATTACATCGCGCCTCAGATTCTGCCAGCCGCTCCCACCGTGACGGTGAATGCGCGAAGCGCGGCGGATCCTGGCAAGTCCGGGTCGGCCGAGATTACTGTGACGAGCCACTTCACTTTTTCCGTGTCGGGACCGACGACAGTCAACGCGGGCACCACGGCGAATTTCGCAGCGACGCTCACGCCAGCGCCCAATTCAAATCCCAGCACCGCGATTGGATGGACGCTTTCCGGCGCGGGCTGCACCGGATCAGCGTGCGGGTCGATTTCCTTGAGCGGGGCTACAGCGACATTCATCGCGCCGGGCGCGGCGCCATCACCGAACATCGTCACGATCACCGCGACGCCGGTGGCGGACCCGACGAAGGCCGCGGCCATCGTTGTGACAATTCAAGGGCAAATCAGCGTTGCAGTGAATCCGCCGCTGGCGAACGTCGCGCTCGGCGCAACGCAAATATTCATGGCGCAGGTATCGGGGGCGGCGGATTCGAGTACCACCTGGGACGTGAACGGAATTAACGGAGGAAATTCCATTTTCGGCACGGTGACGAACATCGTTGGGACAAACATAACCACATACACTGCGCCAGCTTCGCTACCCTCGCCTGCAACGGTGACTGTGCGGGCCACGAGTCACGCGAATCCGAGCGTGTCCAACATTGCCATCGTAACGCTCACGAGCACGGCAAGCATTTCGCTCTCTCCAACCTCAGCGACACGCGCCGTGAGCCACCGGCAGATGTTCACGGCAAGCGTGACGGGCAGCGCGAACACGAATGTCACGTGGCAGGCCGGCGGCATTGCTGGCGGCAGCGCGGCGGTCGGGCAGATTTGTGTGGTGGCGTCAAACCCGTGCGTGGTGGTCACGAGCGCGCCCGCGAGCAGCGTAGAATTTCTCGCGCCCGCATCCGTGCCCTCGCCGAATCCCGTGACCCTCGCGGCGGTGAGCCAGGCGAATCCGTCGCAGAGCGCCAGCGCGCAAATCACAGTACTCGCGCACATTATTGTGAGCGTCGCTCCGCCCAGCGCGAATCTTCCGCCGGGCGCGACACAAACTTTCACCGCGAGCGTTTTTGGCACGGACAATCAGAGCGTCACCTGGAATGTGACAGGCTCGCCGTGCGCTGGAATTGGTTTGCCATGCGGAGAAATTACGTCCGCGGGAGTTTTCACCGCGCCCAGCTCCGCGCCCACGCCCGATTCGATCAGCATCGTCGCGACAAGCTCCGAGGACACCTCACGAACCGGCAGCGCAAGCGTGACGATTGCAACGACTCCCGCAATCACGGGCCTACTCCCCGCAAGCGTACTTTCGGGCAGCGCCGGCGGCTTTACGCTGCGCGTGCAGGGCGGAAACTTCGCGTTGAGCAGCCCCGGGCCCGGTTCCATCATCCGGGTTGCGGGCACCGCGCGCACAACTTTTTGCGACACAAATGGAGATTGCACCACCACCCTTGCGGCGCCGGACCTGGCATCCGCGGGCAGCTTGAGCGTACAGATGCAAAACCCCGATGCGACATTTTCAAACATTGTGAGCTTTGTAGTGGCGCAGGACTTTCCCGCGCCGGACGTGATTGCTTTGACGGAGGCCGCTCCGTCTGCGAGCGGGAAAGACATAATCGTTGTCGAGCCTTCCGCGGCGGGCTCGCCCGTGCCGCAAGCAGACGTGGTGCTGACGATTGCGGCCATGGGAGTTTTTTCCGTGACCAACAACTCCTGCACGCTTGGCGGCGCGCCGGTTGTGCTTCCCCGCCCCGCATCGGGCACGGCGGTTGTGGACATCTGTGTATTCTCGGTGAGCGGGCTCGATTCTTCGATGACGTTTACAGTCACGGGGCCGGGTGCGCCGGACGTAATCGTGGTCGGCAAGCAACCGCTCGGACTCGGGATCATTGACCTGACGCTTTCCATATCGAGCAGCGCGGTGGCCGGGCCGCGCTCACTTCTTGTGCAAAACGCAAACAAAGACAAAGCCGTCGCGACGGCGGCACTGGTGGTGAAATGATGCGAAGCCGACGAATTATCTATGAAGCGGGCCGTTCAGGGGGCGCAGCACTGCTTGTGCTGTTCTTGATTGCAGTCTCGGGGCGCGCAACAACGCTTGTGCGCATGAATTTGCCGGCGCTCGCGCAATCCGCGCACCTCATTGTCCGCGCGCGTTGTGAGGGCATGCAAACGCGATGGGATGGCGGCGCCATCTGGTCGCAATACGAATTTACGGTCCTCGAAACGCTGAAGGGCGCGCCGCCGCAATTGCTGCGGGTGCGATTGCCCGGCGGGCGCATCGGACATCTCGAAACAAAAATCGATGGCGTGCCGCAATTCCGCGCGGGCGAGGAAGCGGTCCTCTTCGTGGAGCAAACTTCGAGCGGCGGCTACAGCGTAACGAGCTGGGCTCAAGGAACCTTCCGTGTTCGGCGCAATGTTTCGGGCGAGCCTCGCCTCACGCAGGACACAAGCCACTTCGCCGTATTCGACCCGACCACTCGAAGTTTCACACCCGCGGGCATCCGCGACATTACCCTGACCGAATTCCGCAAGCAACTTATTGAAGCGCTGCGCGCTGAAGACACGCGGCAGAAAGAGAATGTGAAATGAAGAAATTTAGTCGAAGGAGCCGGATTGCCGGGCAATTCGCAGTCCTGCTTGCATTGCATCTTGCCGGCGTCTCATCCGCGGCCGCGTATTCATTCGCGTACACGGTCGCGGACATGCGCCAGCCCCCGGCGCAAGCGGGCCCAACGGCATGTCCTCAGCGCGACCACTGGAACACGGCACTGCCCGGCGGAATAAACCGCCGCTGGAGCACATCGCTCGGTACGAGTCCGGTGACGATTCTCACACAGGACCAGTCTGCGGGAGGGCAGCTCAACGAAATCGAGTCCACGATCCTGCAATCATTCGGCGTGTGGACAGGCGTTTCAGGTACAGCGCTCTTGCCGAGTACATTCACCACGATTGTCCGCACAAGCAATGCCATGGCGTGCTCTTCGTTCGACGGATTGAACAGCATTTGCCTCAATCAACTCGACCCCGCGTTCACAACGGGCGTGATCGCGTTTACGCGCGTGACGACAGCGGATGTGATTGGAGATCAAGCCGTACAGAATCATCCGCCATCGACGTTCATTGGAGAAATTCTGGACGCGGACATCCTTGTTCGATCCGGAGATGCAGGGACAACGTTCGCAACGCCGGCGGCGCTGCCAGTGCATACCAATGCTTATGATCTGGAATCAATTCTGACACACGAACTGGGACACTTCCTCGGCTTTGGGCATTCCGGAGTGTGGAGCGCGGCAATGTTTCCCTTCTCGCCCGTACCGGGAACTTTTCTGAATGCGCGCCCAACATTGAATGCGCCCGACGCGCCGCTCTCCGACGACGATCGCACAGGTCTGCGCGTGCTCTATCCCGATCCGAATGACGCCGCGCACGTTGGCGTAATCAGCGGACACATTCTTCCCGCGAATCCGCTTTCACTTGCGGCAGCACCCGGCGTGACGGGAATGTTTTCGGGGCAGGTGGTCGCCGTGGACAATGCAACCGGCGCGGTGATTGCTTCCACACAAGCGGGTTGGTCTTGCACGGCAGCGGGGCCCCCAGTGTTTGACGGGGCCTACACGATCGAACGGCTTCCTGTTGGGCCGGCCCAGGCTTATGAAATCTATGTGGAGCCGTTCACGGGGCCGGAAGATCCGTCTGACGTCGCGAGCGGCCTCGCAGGGCTATGCCGCAATGCTTTCACGGATCTAGGCTGGCCGACGCAATTCGCCTGCGCCGTCCCCGCGGTGAATACAAACTTTATGGCGCGTGTGCGGCCGCCGGGATAGGGACTAGAAATGGAAACGCCGCCGGGCCTCTCATCCCCGGCGGCGCATCCTTCGGAGGGTAGCTGCTTGCAATGCGGACAGCGGTCTCTCAGCCGCGCCGCGAATTGCGGTCTACTGCTGGCACGACTTGCAAACCCACTGCACGCGGTTGATAGCGGGAGCAGTAACCGTTGAGGTCTCCACTCCGGCCGGGACAGTTGTGATCTGCGTGGATGGGAACCAAGGCGGCGCGAAGTTGTTTGACGCGAAACGCCTGTCGAAATAGACGTTTCGGGTCGTAGAGCCGATATTGTAGATGTCGCTCTGAATACGGCCACCCACAATGTTTAGTGTGTTAATCGAGTTCCCGGTGTTGATGAGTCCTCCAGTGCCCGTCGCCGAGATCGCGGCAATGGAAGCGTCAATTTCAAGGTTCTGGCCGCTGGATGGGACGTGAAGATTTATGTTGCCATTGGCGGTAAAGATCCCGAGCACCTGGCCCAGATCACTGCCTGGAATCAAGGTGTCGGGGGGCGTGCCAGGGATCTGATTCTGCGTGGTCGTGACCGGCTTGGTACCATACGTGATGTTGCCGGTGATGGTGATGTCTCCATTCGCGGTGATAGTCACTGCGGAGTGGTCCTGAACGGAGGCCGAGCCAGTGCCAGCAAGCGAAGTGATTGCGCCATCCACATACAGCATGGTGGCTTCCGTTGGCGGGGAGTTGTTGAGATTGGATGGCACGCCGTTGATGGTCACGGTCGATCCACCCTGTTGGGCGAAGGTCGTCTTACTAGATGTCAGGTCAATTGTGACTGTCGTCGTATTTCCGTTATTAACAATTGTGAAGACCTGTTGGCTATGGTTTGTCCCTGAAATATTCACGGTGACTGCGGACATTGTCACGGCTGCACTGCCCTTGACATAGATGCCGCCACCAGTCATGCAAGGAGCGACAGAACAACTTCCCACGGGCAACGTCGAATACGGCATGTAGACACCGTTGGATGCCCCCCCTACGGGCCAAAGTGTTTGCGCGGGATTCCTCATGTTGCTGGCAATAAAATCAGTGTTCAGCGGAGTCGAGTTGACTTCGCCTTGTCCCCTGCCATCTAATGATGCCCATTTCTGGTTAAAACTGTTGCTCGGAGGAGTGACGGCGTTCATTCCGGGTGTGAATCCATTTTGAAATGTCGGGCTCACTGTCTGACCGGAATTCGTATAGGGCAAGGTTGCGGTCGGGTGGCAGCTCGACATAGCCGCGCCTGCCTGCGCGCCATGCTGGCCGACTTTGTCCGTGAAAATATAGGAACCGGTATTAAAATTCCACGCGCCATTCGTAAATACGGGGCCGCTGATGGTCCCGTTCACGAGCGAACTTCCATCGCAGAGCGTGTATTGGTCAATGAACATGCCCCACGCCGCGAAGCTCGCCGTCGTGGTGACACCGCTTGGCGGGCTGATGTTCACGTTGATTTGGACGCTGCCGTTTTCCGCCAATTCTGATTGTTCGTTACCCTTCACTTCACCAAGAACATCCAGGGTGTAGTTATAGGTGTATTGAAAATTGCTTACCACATAGCAGTTTGTCAGAAGCCCCGCGGCCGCGGAACACGTCGAGGCAGCCGGGGGCGGACTCGCACAGGTATAGGGGCCTCCAGCGGGGGGCGTTCCAGAGGGCGTAAAAGTGGGTTGGCAATTCGCGAATGTAAATGTCGCGGTATTGGACGGACTGATTTCAAATTGACCCGGCCACGAATTCGTTGCTTGCCCGCCGCCAATCGACGTCCAGGCATTGTAAGTGGTGTTGATATAAGTCTGCACCGTCCCGGGCGCGGCGGTTCCCAGGGGCTGCGAACCCAAAGCCGTTGTCACCGGAACAAGCGAAAGGATCTTGTTGACCATCGCCTGCCGGCTGATGTTCAGGCCCGAATCGGCGGAATAGAAAGCGCCGCGGAAATTCCGGTAGTACCCGCCGATGAATGTCTGGGAACTGAGCGCGATGACCATGCCGAGCGACAACACCATCAGGAGCGCAAGAATCAGCAGCGTGAAGATCAAAGCCACGCCGCGCGCGGCAGGGCGTTTCTGTTCCGGTTTTTGGGCTGCGATGACATTACAGATTGCGTTCATGTTTTTTCCTCAATCGGTCATGCTGAGATTGCGCGGATTAATGACCACCGACAAACCCTGAATCTGGTACGGGCCCTGGTCGAAGGTGTTGCGAAACGTTATTGCATTTCCCGCCCCCGTCGGCGGCGTTCGTCCGATGATGGAAACTCGGATCGAGCGAATGATGGAGTAGTCGTAAGTGGCGCCGTTTCCCGCGCCATAGGAGCATGCGTTGTAGTTGTAACTGTAGTAGGTCGTTGTGGAGGAAGACGAGTCGTTAGTCGTGGTGCATCCCGCTGCAAGCGTGGACGTGGCGAGGTCCGTGTCATGCGAGTCATTCCAAAGCGACGCGCCGATCCGGAAGCCGATCACCTGATCCGCGACCACGTTCGAGACGCCGTTCTGCACGCGCAACAGTTGTGGGTCGGCGGTGTTCGTCGCATCCACCTTGTAGGTAATCGGCGTTAACCGCAGAATCCAATCCGCATTGCAAAACGAAGTCCCCAACTGCGTGTGGGGGTTGTCCAATGCGCCTGTATTTGTGGTGATTCCCAGGAAGTCGTTTGCCACGGTATTTGTGCCGTCGCCGTTGGTGGTCTTAAAAGAAAGAGTTACCACCGAGCCGGCCGACGTGGCATTCGCGTTAAGCGCGACGGTCGTCATCTGGGAGCCATCCTGCTTCAACAGGAGAAGCTCATCACCGGAACTGTAACTGCCCGCGAGTGTGGTGGCTTGACCGGAGGTAATGCCCGGAGTGTAGAGGACCATTGAAGAAGTGGCCCCGCCTGGGGCTGTATTTACACAACCCGCTGACACACCCAGGTGTTGTGGAGTCGTGTTCGGATCGACGGTGATGATGTTCAAAGTATCGAAGCACGTGGAACCATACGTGTAGGTTGCGTTGTCGCCACAAGTGCCCGTGGTTGGCGCGGAGTTTTGAATCGTAATTCCTACCGGCCAATTGGGGATGTTCGTGCCCGGGTAATAGCCCGTGCCTGCATTGACCCCGTCCAATTGCATTTGCGTGACGGCATTCTGAAGCGCTAAGTTGACGCCCACCATATTTTGCTGCTGGCTGAACAGCGGGTCGTCCTTGCGGAAGAGAGTAAACACAGCTCCCGTCACGACAATGAACACAGACATGGCGACGAGGAATTCCAGAACGGTGAAGCCACCCGTTTTGCTGCTTCGCCTTGAGTGCTGCGTTGACATTTTTTTCATGGACGCACCAGGCTCATCTGAAACGAAATGTTTGGCGCCACGGACGCGTTTTCCAGAAATACGTAAACCGTGATGCGGCGAAGTCCGTTGACTTGAACACCGTTGACCGTGGGATTCAGCTCAATCACCCACCGGCGCTTGAAATAAATGGCTCCGCTGATCAAGGCCGCGCGCGAACTGGATTGAGATACCGCGATGATTCCGTTCGGCTGTTGCGCCGTGGTTGTGTACTGAACGTTTCCGCCCGCATCCAGGCCGCTTACGGTTTCCGATACGGATCCGGCGGTGGGAGAAAAGAAAATTTCGTCGTAATAGTCCACGAGTTGCGTGACCGAATTGGATGTGACATTGGCGGAAGTGTCGGTCGTGATGCTCCCTGCTGTAGAGCCCGACGTTACCGCCACGTTCGGATCGCCTGATGGGAACCGGTTCAAGTCCTCGAGCTTTTCCGAAGCGAGCGTGGCAGCCTGCGTCATGTATTCGGTTGCGGAGGTGCTCTTCACGGTCGAAGCAAGCAGCGCCGCGACCGAAGAGAGTCCTACGGCAAGCACGAAGAGCGCGACCGCGACTTCGGTGAGCGTGAACCCACGGACTCTATTCTTACTGGTCAGATTCTTATTGAACGGAGATTGAGCCATAGTTGGATACCGTGATTGTCTTGGTCCTTCCTGCGTAGCTGACTGAGATCGTCTGAGAATTGCCCGCCGTAGCTGTGACGCTTCCATTGCCTTTGAACTGCAACACCGTGCCGGCTGCCAGGGTGACAGCAGAGCCCGAGATCGGGATCGCCGATCCAATGTTTGAATATGAACCGGCGCCCGGAGGCTGGCTGGCCAATTGATAAGTTCGATTCGTCGCATTCAACGTGAGTTGGAATGGATAGCCCTTCATGATTGCCTGGTAGCGGGTGGTCTGGATCGCCCAGGTGATGCTGTCAGACGCTGAGTTCAGTCGGAAAATTTTCACGGTGCTGAACATTGAAGGAATTCCGAATGCAGCAAGAATTCCCACGATCGCGACCGTAAGCGCCGCCTCCATCATGGTGAAGCCGGCCGTACCGCTGCGTTTTCTTAAACCGAGAATCCGCGCCATCACGCCACCCTTCCCATCAGAACTTTTCTTTTTTCGTCAATCGCCATTCACCGCGACCAAGTCACCGGGAGAAATTGTTTTCCCACACTAGGAATCGAATCCTACGACCCGAACACCCACAAATCCTACCCAAGAGGGTGCAAGCACCGGGCCAGACTCGGGCGCCTCTATCACGCTGAAAATAAAGGTGTTATTGGCTTTCCAGGGCGTTGCCAAAATTTGGCTTAAGGTTTGCGGGGTAGAATCGTAACAAAGAGGCGAGGGACGGAACCTCTTTCGGATTGCTCGGAGGTCTCGTTAGGAAAGTTAAAGAATTTGAGAGGTGGTAGCCCCGACGGGAATCGAACCCGTATTTCGGCCTTGAAAGGGCCGCGTGCTAACCGTTGCACCACGGGGCCGCACGCCGCGGTAAAAAGCCACCGCGGAAAAACTTGAGAATTAGAGTAGAGGAAACTCCGACGGTTGGCAAGGCGGCTTCGGAGGAGAAAATGTGGCGCGCAACTCAGGAAACCTTGCGGTCGTTTCGTTCTTCGAGCCAGGCCATTTGAATAGCTTCGAGCTTGCCTTCGTTCGAGGCCTTCGGATCGCCGGCGAAACCTTCGAGTTCGGTGACCCAATGGTGCAGATCCGTAAAACGAACGGTCAGCGGGTCCGTCTCAGGAAATCTGTCCGCGAGCGCGATGGCGATGTCTTCCGTATCGTCCCAACCAAATTGATGTGGCATCGTGATTCGCCTCCCGCGGCTAGTGTTCAGTTTCCTTCGCGAAGTTCTTGTTCCATTCGGGAATCTCGACAACAAGATCCGTTGTGCCATCGGGCACGCACTGGCATCCGAGCCGCGATTTGGTGGTAAGGCCGGGAGCATCGTCGAGCTGATCGAGTTCGGCATCGGTTGGCTCATTGCAGGATTGGAGGCCCTCGTGAACGATCACATGGCAAGTGGAGCAAGCGCAGACGCCGCCGCAAGCGTGGTCGAGCCCGAGTTGAAAGCCCTGAGAGATATCCAGGATGCTGCCGGGGAGGCCGTCGTGGCCAAGCGGAAGTTTTTCCGGGTCTACTTCGATGGTTTTGCCTTCACGCACAAAAGTGATTTTATATTTTTTTGTCGGCAGGGTGTATTTCGCCTGCTCGATGTACGGATTACTGCCGCCCATAATGTGCTCCTTGTCGCTTCGTTATCAAACGTTCTCGAGCTGCCGGCCTTCGAGCGCGGTGGCAAGCGCGCGGTTCATAATGCGCTCGGCAAGCGGCGTTGTCGCCGCGTTCAGTTCGTCCAGGCGCGTGCGAACTAATTTGTAGTCGCGCGTTGCGATGGCCTGGCGCAATGCCGCAATCGTTGCGTCAATGGCGCGCCGCTCGTCCGCGGTGATTTCCACTTGCGGCTTCGCGAGCGATTTTTCCGTGGCGCGCAAAACAATTTCAGCTTCCTCGCGCGCCTCGATCAGTTGGCGCTCGGTGAAGTCCTGCTCCGCGAATTCGATGGACTCCTCCAGCATGCGCTCGATTTCGGAGTCAGAAAGACCGTAGCTCGGCTGGACTTCCACGGAGCTTTGCTCGCCGGTGCGCAAGTCGCGCGCGGCGGCCTGCAGAATTCCATTGGCATCTATCAGAAATTTTACTTCGACGCGCGCCAAACCCGCGGGCCCCGGCGCAACTTTCAACTGGAAGCGCGCAAGGGAGCGGCAATCCTTGGCAAGCTCGCGTTCACCCTGCAGAACGTGGATATCTATGCCCGTCTGATTCTCCACGCCGGTCGTGAACATCTCCTGCGCGCTCGCGGGAACGGTTGAGTTCCGCGGAATGATTTTTGCAACCACTCCACCCATCGTTTCAATGCCGAGCGAGAGCGGCGTGACGTCAAGCAGCAACATATCCTGCACGCCGGTCTCGAGAATATTTGCCTGCACGGCGGCGCCGAGCGCTACGACTTCATCGGGATTGAGTTCGGTGTGCGGAGCGCGGCCGAAATAATCCTCGACGACGCGGCGCACGAGCGGCATGCGCGTGGAGCCGCCGACGAGCACGACTTCTTCCAAGCGGTCGGGCTTTATGTGCGCGTCGGCAAGCGCCTGCTTCACCGGGCCCATGGTGCGCGCGACAACCGGCGCTGCCCACCCGTCCATTTCCTTACGCGATATCGAGCGTGAGAAAGCCCAGCCGCCCTGAAGCTCGAACTGCATATCAGTGTGGTCTGCATCCGAGAGTTGGTGTTTCGCGGCAATCAACACTTTCCGCAACTCCTGGGCCAGCGCTGATTGAGCAGCGACGTCAAAGCCAAAGCGGGCGCGAATCTCCGCGCCGATGACGCGCTGCATTTCGTTGTCAATGTCGTCGCCGCCGAGGTGCGTATCGCCGCTGGTGGAGAGGACTTGATAGATGTCACCCTCGCCGGTGGAGATTAGCTTGAGTACAGAGATGTCAAACGTGCCGCCGCCGAAATCGTACACGGCCACAAGCCCGCGCTGTTTTTCGTGCAAACCATAGGCAAGCGCGGCTGCCGTCGGCTCATTCACCAGGCGCAAGACTTCGAGACCTGCGAGCCGGCCTGCGTCCTTCGTCGCCTGCCGCTGGGCATCGTTAAAGTATGCGGGGACGGTGATGACGGCTTTGTCCACCGTTTCGCCGAAATAGTGCTCCGCCCAATTTTTCAGTTCGCGCAGGATGAAGGCGGAAATCTCCGGCGGGGTGAACACGCGGTCGCCAAGCCGGACACGAATGACGTTTTCGTTCGAGGGGTCAATGCGAAAGGGAAAAATCTTCAGCTCTTCGGCAACGTCGGCGGGCCCGCGGCCCATCAGGCGCTTGACACTGTAGATGGTGCGCTCGGGCTGCGTGAGCAACCGGCGCCGCGCGGGCTCACCAACAATGATCGAGCCATCGGCATCGAGGCTGACGACCGATGGACAAAGCGTTGAACCATTCGGCCCCGGGATACACTTCGGCTGGCGCGTCGCCTTGTCCACATACGCGACGAGACTGTTGGTTGTCCCTAGATCGATTCCGACTGTCTTACCCATGCCGTGTAATTCCCCACTTGCGAACTCTTGATACGGGCTACGCCGCAAGCTCCTCTGTGACTTTGTTGACCAGATTGCGGATGTAGGAGCGCCGATTCAGGACTTCGTTCATCTTTCCCATGAGAGCATTCTCCGATAAGTCGTCCGCCCCTGCATCAATGGCTGCATCCCACTGGCCAGCGACACGGTCGAGCTCGGCATCTACGTCCGCGAGCTTTGATTCAAAATCTTTGGCGGCTGCTTCTAGCTTTGTGCGAACGGCGCTTGTTTGCGAGCCACCACCGCCGGCAGCGCGGGCCTCGCGCAATTCGTCAAGCGATTCGTTCAGCTCGAAAACTTCTTCGAGCAACTCGGGCGGCGCCTGTTGCTTGTGCTGGCCTTCTTTGCGCATCCCGGCTTGCGCGAGCAGGTATTCGATGCGCGGCAGCGGCTCTCGCAGAGCGCGATATGCGTCATTCAATTCCGAAGAAAGCGCCAGAGACAGCTCGCGCTCTTTTTCGCTCGCGCGAACAAAATTATCCGGGTGCAGCTTCCAGCTCAGTTGATGAAAGCGCTTCTCGAGGTTCGCGGAATCAATCCGCAGCTTTCGCGGCAAACCGAAAAACGCGAAGTAGTCTGTTTTGCGCGAAAGCGGTTGAATCTTCCCGCATGCCGCGCAGAAATGCGCCGAGTCCGTAGCCGCGCCGCAGAACCAGCAAGCGGCCGCCGTGATAGCCGAGATTTGTGCAGCTTTCATTTCAATTGAAACCAAGGGACGTGACGAAGAACATCCAGTGCACTACGCTGTAAAGGAACTGCCGCAGCCGCAACTCCGGGCGGCCGCGGGATTTTCAAAGACGAATCCCTGCCGGATGAGCGTTTCCTGGTAATCCAGCGTGGTGTTGGCGAGGAAGAGGTAGCTTTTCGGATCCACAAAAAGGCGGGCGCCGTTCTCTTCAAAGACTTTGTCGCGGTCGCGGGCCTGCGTATCCAACCGCATCGCATACGTCAGACCCGAACAGCCGCCCCCCTGCACGCCGACGCGCAACCCCCCGGTCGCTTCCGGCACGCCTTCCTTGCTGAGCAACTGGCGGATCTTGTCCGCCGCTTTCTCTGTAACGTGAATCATCAACGGTGAGTGCGCGAAACCTACTTCGCTTCGGCGCCCTCCCCCTTCTTTTTCTTCCAGTCGCCGATGGCGGCCTTGATGGCGTCCTCAGCGAGCACGGAGCAGTGAATTTTTACGGGCGGCAGGCTCAGTTCGCGGACGATGTCCGTGTTCTTGATGGCCAGCGCCTCGTCCACGGTCTTGCCCTTGACCCATTCGGTCGCGAGCGAGCTCGAGGCAATCGCCGAGCCGCAGCCGAAGGTCTTGAACTTCGCCTCTTCGATAATCTGCGTCTCAGGATTGATTTTCATCTGCAGCTTCATGACGTCTCCGCATTCCGGCGCGCCGACGAGACCCGTGCCAACATTCGGATCTTCCTTCGGCAGGCTGCCGACGTTGCGCGGATGGTTGTAATGCTCGATTACTTTGTCCGAGTAAGCCATCTCTTTTGCCTCTCTCTAATAGATTAGATGCCCTGCCTGATCCCCTGCTTCAAATCTAGTGGCTGCCCGCAGTGGCCCCCCACTGCATTTTGCTGATGTCTATGCCTTCCTTCGCCATTTCATAAAGCGGGGAAAGCTCGCGCAGCCGGCTGACAACTTCCACCATGCGGCTCGTCACGTAGTCCACTTCCTCTTCGGTGTTGAAGCGGCCGAGGCCGAAGCGGATGGAGGTGTGCGCCAGATCTTCGCCGACGCCCAGCGCCTTCAACACGTAACTTGGCTCGAGCGTCGCGGAAGTGCATGCCGAGCCGCTGGACACAGCGACGTCGTTGATGCCCATCAAGAGCGATTCGCCCTCGACGAACGCAAAGCTCATATTCAGGTTGTTCGGCAGGCGGTGCTCCATCGAGCCGTTGATGTAAACCTCATCCAGCTTGGCTTCCAGGCCCTTCTGCAGCCGGGTGCGCAACGCGAGCATGCGCACCGACTCCGTGGGCATCTCCTGCTGGCAAATCTCGCAGGCCTTCCCGAGGCCTACGATGCCTGTCACGTTCAATGTGCCGGAGCGCATTCCACGCTCGTGGCCGCCGCCGTCAATAATCGCGGAAAGCTGCACGCGCGGATTGCGGCGCCGCACATAAAGCGCGCCCACGCCCTTGGGCCCATAAATCTTGTGCCCGCTGATGCTGAGCATGTCAATGTTGTCGCCCTGCACGTCCACAGGAATTTTGCCGGTGGCCTGCACACCGTCTACGTGAAACAGCACGCCCTTTTCCTTGGCGATCTTGCCGATTTCCGGGATGGGCTGGACCACGCCAATCTCGTTGTTGGCGTACATGATGGAGATGATGATGGTCTTGGGAGTGATCGCGCGGCGCAGGTCGTCGAGATTGATGCGCCCATCTTTTTCAACGGGCAGGTAGGTCACTTCATAGCCATACTTCTCAAGGCGTTTACAGGTGTCCAGCACGGCCTTGTGTTCGGTGACCTGCGTAATGATGTGATTGCCCTTCTCACGATACATCTCCGCCGCGCCCTTGAGCGCGAGGTTGTTGGACTCAGTCGCTCCGCTCGTGAACACAATCTCCTTCGGCGTAGCGTTGATCAGCCGCGCGATTTGCGCACGGCCGTTCTCGACAGCCTCTTCCGCCTCCCAGCCGAATGAATGGTTCCGGCTTGCGGCGTTGCCGAAAATCTTGGTGAAGTAAGGCAGCATCGCTTCGAGGACGCGCGGGTCCACCGGCGTCGTCGCGTGGTAATCCATGTAAATTGGAGTCTTGATTGCCATTCCGCTTCTCCTCTGTCGAAAGTCTTCTAACTCTGTAATGCGACGAGCGCGGACTCTTCCGGCTCATCGGTCATCTGCGAAATCGTTACGGTGCTGAGCACCTGCATGATGCTTTCATTCACCCGGCGCAACGGCTCGCGCACAGTGCATTTCGGCGATTGGAAGCATTGCCCCCGGGTCGTGGTGCATGACGTAATGAAAACCGGGCCGTCAACCGCGCTGATTACATCCAGCGCGGAAATCTCACTTGGGTTCCGCGCCAGCCGGTAGCCCCCCGCCGAACCATGCTGTGCAGTCACCAACCCGCCTCGCGCCAGCTTCTGGAGCACCTTGGCGAGCAGGGTCGCGGAAATGCCATAGACTTCGGCGATGTCCGCCGCGCTCTGAGCGGCTGTTACTCCCCGAGCGGCGAGGTGCTTTACCGCAATCAAACCGTAGTCGGCTTTCTTGGAAAGCTTTAGCATAGTCAAATGCGACTAAATCAGTCGCATATGAATAATAGGCCCCAAATGGGCCCATTGTCAATAGGAGTGCGAAACAACCCAAATGGTCCGCATCATAGATTGCCTAGCCAAGCCTATTCCCTGCAACGCGAGCGAATTACGACTCAATTGGTCGGCTTTGTCAAACATCTGCCAGCGAAGCCGCATTAAGGCGACTTGAACGGCTAGCAATTGCGCCCGAATGGGACAACAAAATGAAGCAACTTATGGTGCTCGTGTCTGGCAGCGCCGCTCCCCAATGGGGTAGAATCCCGACTACGGTGCGAGCGCTGTGACCAAAAGCATTCTGGCGATTTACCCTGGATCGTTTGATCCCGTTACCAACGGCCACCTCGATTTAATCGAGCGCGGCGCGAAAATCTTTGACCGCCTTGTGGTTGCTGTCTTGCGCAATCTTGACAAGGAACCGCTCTTCTCAACGCCCGAGCGCGTGGAGATGCTGCGTGAGGTCATCCATCCGTGGAACAATGTCGAAGTGGACGTATTTGATGGGCTCCTCGTGGAGTACGCGCGCCAGCGCCAGGCACAAGTAATCCTCCGCGGCATCCGCGCGATCAGCGACTATGAGTACGAACTGCAGATGGCACTGATGAACCGAAAGCTTCAACCACAAATCGAAACAGTTTTCATGATGCCCGCCGAGGCATACAGTTATCTCAGCTCGCGGCTGGTGCGGGAAATTGCGCGGCACGGTGGGCCGGTTCAGGGATTGGTGCCCCCGGTAGTCGAGCAGCGTCTGAAGGCAAAGGTGCCTTAGGAGATCGAGACTTTTCGCGGAACTTGGACCCAATGACCCAATTTGCTGATCGCGTTAATCGAATCGCATCTTCACCGACACTCGCTGTACTGATGGCCGCCGAGCAATACAAGGCGCGCGGCATAGACGTCGTGGATTTTGGCCCGGGCGAACCCGACTTCCCCACTCCCGACCACATCAAGCGGGCAGCCGTTCAAGCTCTCGAACAAAACTTTACGAAATACACGGCCGCGGCGGGGATGATGCCGCTTCGCGATGCAATCGCCAAATGGCACGCCGCGGAATTCGGCTCAAAATACGAAGCGGCGGAATGTTTATTTTCCTCCGGCGGCAAGCACGCACTCTTTGACGCATTGAACGCGATGATTCA
>JBGPHM010000010.1:0-76794 GCA_041484365.1 Terriglobia bacterium
GCCTGCCAGCCGGTGGAAATCGCCGGACGCAACCGCATCATGCGCAGGATGACCTTGACCGCGATTACCAGCGATCCCGCCTGGAACAACGGCGAATACACCGCACCGATTCACGGCCTGCAGGAAGCGATTGACATCCTACTGTTGATGGGCAGCGCGCCGCTGCAGTGGCAAAAAAACTATCCCACGCGCGACCGCGCCGACGCCTATCTCGAACTGCAGCGCAAGGCGCGCATGGCCGCCACCGACGCGAATGACATGCTCTACTACTTTGACGCATCGCGGAATTACAATCCGGATCCCAATCTCGAAAAAATCCAGGCCCGGGTTCTTTTCATCAATTCCGCCGACGATCAAATCAATCCGCCGGAACTCGGCATCGCCGAGCGCGTAATCAAGCGCGTGAAGGACGGCCGCTTCATTCTGTTGCCCATCACGGACCTAACTCGCGGCCACGGCACGCACACGCTTCCCGCAATCTGGGGCGGCTATCTGGCTGAGCTTCTGCACTCGCTCGGGCGGTAGTTTGAATGCCTAGATTGTGGTTCTTTCTTGATTTTCCCTCTTGACATACGAATTAATTAGTACTATAAATCTGGTGTCCATGCGACCCAAACACACCACGCTCACACCGCAGGAACTGGAAATCATGAAGCTCGTGTGGCGGCGAGAGAGCGCCTCCGTGCGCGACATTTACGAAGAGCTGCTCGAACACCGCAAAATCGCCTACACCACCGTCATGACCATGATGAAAATCCTGGAAACCAAGGGCTATTTGAAAAAGCGCCGCCAGGACCGCGCGTTCATTTACCGCCCCGCGCACCCGAAAAATCAGGTGATTGGCGGGATGATCCGGGAATTCATGGACCGCGTTTTCAACGGTTCCGCGGAGCCGCTCCTCGTCCATCTCGTCAAAACGCGCCGCATTCGTGAAAAAGACTTGCAGGCGATTGCGCGGATGATCGAGGAAACAAAATAAAAATCCATGGACGGATCGAAGTAAATAGGCGGTTTGAAGGAATCACGTGGATTGAAGCGATGAAGTTGATTTGAGGCAAAGCGGAGGCACCGATGAACATGCCCGTCTGGTTTTCCAATCTCATCTTTTGGAGCGCGCAGGTAGCTTTACTCGCGCTGGCCGCCGGATTTCTTACGCATCTTTTCAAGATTCGCCAGCCTGGTGTGCTCCTTGTTTATTGGCGGGCGCTCATTGGAATCAGCTTACTTCTTCCATTCGCGCAGCCCTGGCATCGAACGCAGAATTTTGTGCCGATCACCATCGCACCCGGCGTGGCAGGTCCCATTTCAAATTTCAGCCCCATCCCAACCCCCATTCCCGCGGAAACACACTGGAATCTTCCCAGCGTTCAAACTATTGCCCAAATCATCGGCCTCATCATTCTCGCCGGCATCGCGGTGCGATTCGTAATCCTTGCGCTGGGAATTTTGAAACTTCGCCAATTCCGGCGAGCATCTTCGGCAATTTCCACGCCGGCGGAATCCGCCGCCGTTCTTGATGAGATGCGCTCTCTTGTGGATTGCCGGGCCGAATTCCGCCTTTCTGCTGACGTGAATTCGCCTGTAACGTTCGGCTTCTCGGCGCCCGTAATTCTTCTGCCCGAGAATTTCACATCCATGGACTCGCGCTTCCAAACGGCGATTGCGTGCCACGAACTACTGCACGTACGCCGCCACGACTGGGCGCATCACTTGTCTGAAGAAATCCTTCGCACGGCTCTGTGGTTTCACCCCGCAATTGCCTGGCTCATCCGGCGCGTGCGACTGGCGCGCGAACAAGTGGTGGATTTCGAAGTTGTAAGACTCACCGAAGCGCGCAAGCCATATTTGGAAGCCCTGCTTGCATTCACGACCAGCACCGCCCGGACCGCGGCCATTCCCGCGCCGCCATTTCTTGCCGAGCGTCAACTCACCGAGCGTGTAGCGCTCATGCTGAAGGAGGTTCATATGTCCCGAAAAAGATTAATCGCCTCATTGACGGCCACAGCCTGCTCGCTCATATTGACCGCGACGTTAGCCGTGTGGGCTTTCCCTCTCAAAGCCGCGCCGCGTCCCGCGCAAGACCTGTCACAAGCTGTGGTCACTCAAGGTGTTTCAGGTGGCGCAACCGGCGGCGTTGCGCAAGGAGTCCCAGGTGGCATTGCCGGCGGAGTGGTTGGCGGAAACGCGGCCAATGGTCCCACGCGAGGCGTCCAGGGCGGAGTAAGTGGTGGCGTCAGCAAGGGCGCGCCCGTTACGCCCACACATTCTTACACTTACACCCTCCCTGCATCACAACCGCAGCAAAAGGCACAGGTCATCTCCAATGTTGTTGTCGCCGACCTGAAAATCGACGGTGAAGTTCACAATAAGGATGCTGTCGAAGCGCGAATTCTGAAGGGGCTGAAGGGACGCGAATTTGATAGCAGCAAGTCCGGATGGCTCGACGAATTCGCGGAAGTCAATATTCGTGGTGACTTCCAGAACCGCGGATACTTTGAAGCTGTTGTGACCGGGGAACCCATTGCGCAATCTCTTGACCCCGTGAGGCACCTCGTGCTCGTTATCGTCCATGTGAACGAGGGCGATCAGTTTTCGGCAGGGGAGATCTCTATTGTGAACGCGGATCCGGCGCGCGCCTTGGTGATTCCCGAGGGAGAATTACGGCAACAGATGCAGCTTCGGACGGGAGACGTGTTGAATGTTCAACAAATCCGAGATGGAATTGAGGCCATGACTCGACGCTACGGCGCTCGCGGGTACGCGAATGCAACAATAGTACCACAATTCATGTTTGACCGCAAGCACCACTCCATTGCGGCGACATTCCATGTGCATGAGGGAAATCAATATCACGTGGAGAGCTTCCATGTGCTCGGGCTGGACAGCAAGACGATCCAGAATCTCGAATCAAGAATGCAATCCGGAAGCGTGTTCGACTGGACCCTGCTTCAGGACTTGTTTAATCAGGGAAACACTGCACTGAGCACAAATGTTTCTTGGGGAGCCGCTGTCCACGTGACGCGAAATGCCGCACGGGGAACTTTGGATATCACGCTGGATTTTTCAGGCGGCGCGTCACGCCCCGCACAGCAAGAAAACGAAACGAAAGTCCGCGGTACAGTTCTGACTCCTATTCGCACGGTCCAAGCCGTATATCCGGCGGACGCACGTGCGAAGCACATCGAGGGCACCGTGGTTCTAATGCTCACCGTGAACGCTGAAGGTAAAGTTTCAAGCATGGAAGTCGTAAGCGGCCCGCCCGAACTCGCGCAAGCCGCCAAAGACGCTGCGGCTCAATGGGCGTTTCCGCCGCCCGCAAAAGCGCCCGCAGTAACGACTGCTAGCTTCGAGTTTGAATTGTTTCCGTCCTCGGCGATTCCTTCCTGGTCGTCAACTCCCATGCCCAGCGACGGCTTCGATCTCAAAATCTTCACGTCCCCCGGTTCCAAGTCTGAGACGACTTCTTTCTATGTGGGCAAAGTCAAGACCCAAACAATTTACGCGCCGAATCCACCCTACCCGCCACTTGCCAGGCAAATGCATCTTTCGGAAGCAACGGTAACCTTGGCTATCACGATGGACTCTGAAGGAAGCGTGATTGAGATACAATTAGTTAAGTCAACCAACCCGATCTTTGTCCAGCCGGCAATGGACACCGTTCGCACCTGGAAAATCAAAGGAACTCACGACGGTGTGCCGGTCAGCTTCCAAATGCCCGTTGAATTGAAGTTCAACCTATTCTAAGAAATACCGCCGTTGGCTCCGCCGAGGGAGCGTCACTTCCGGGGCTGTCCCAGAGATGACGCGCCAAGAAGATGTGGGGGCAAATGTGTTGGGTGCCCGATGACGTCGGCTTCAAGTCTGGAGCTTTTCCGCACGAACAGGCACGCCCAGATTTTCCTTGACTTTATCTATAACCTTATGGTAATCTACGCCGCAGATTGAGACGCCCGCTTCGAATTGAGTTCCAAAACGGGAAAAGTCGCCCCTGCCGGACGTGAAAATCGCCTGTATTTTGAACCTCTCGTAAGTGATAGAGAGTATTGGACTTTAAGTCCTTTAGAATCAGCACTTACAGACGGTCGAAAGCCGGTTTCCGTAAGTCATTGAAAACACTAGAGACTGTTACCTCATGAGTACACAACCTAAGTCATTTGTTTGCAACACTTACAGAAAATGCGCCTGTAAGTCCTTTATCTCCAACACTTACAAAAAACGCGGGGGGTGGGGGTGCGCGGGGTTTGCGTCCCGATGGTTTGGATCGGGAGGGGGTAGGGGGGTCGCGTGAGGTGAGCGGTAGACCTCGGCGTTGAAGTCTGCGATGATTCAGCGAAAAGCAATGGCTTCGCCAGACCCAGCCTACGCAGGGCCCCCGCAAACCTCTGATCTCGCCGGCAAGATGATCGGAAGGTTCGCGGTGCGCGCGCGGCTCGGTGCCGGCGGCATGGGCGAAGTCTATCGCGCGGACGACACGCGGCTGAAGCGTCCGGTGGCTCTGAAACGCGTCTCACCCGCGATGCGGAGCAACGCGCGGTACACCGAACGGCTGCTGCACGAAGCCGAACTCGCCTCAGGACTAAACAACCCAAACATTGCCGCGATCTACGATGCCTTTGAGGATGGCGGCGAATTTTTTCTGGTGATGGAGTTCGTGGAAGGCGAAACGCTGCGGCGCAGGCTTGCGCGTCCGCTGGCGCTCGATGAATTTCTCGAGATCGCGGTGCAGTGCGCGGGCGCGATTGACGCCGCGCAGAAAAAAGGAATCGTCCACGGGGACATCAAGCCGGAAAACATCATGCTGACGCCCGCAGGACAGGTGAAAATCCTGGATTTCGGCGTGGCGAAACGGCTGCTGAACGTTGATACAGAGGTCACGCTAGAAGCGGCCGTATCGAGCGGATGGCTGGGTGGGACGCCGGCCTACATGGCGCCGGAAGTGCTGGATTTGAAGGAGCCGGATTCGCGCGCGGATATTTTCGGATTGGGCGTGGTGTTTTATGAATCGCTCGCGGGGCAGAACCCGTTCCATGGGGGCAGCTTCATCACGGTTGCCACGCGAATCATCCGGGAAGAACCGCCGCCGCTTGAGGAGATAAGTCCGAAACTGCCGGCGGAGCTTGGGCGAATCGTAACGAAAATGCTGGCGAAGGACCCGGCGGACAGGTATGCGACGGCCGCGGATTTGGGCGTGGACCTTCGCACGTTGCATCGGACGACTACCTCGGGTGTGAGGCAGATCGCGCCGGGGCAATTCAGGCAAGGACAAAATAAGACGCAACCAACGCCGCAAAGCCAGGCCGAAACGGCGCAAAGACGCGGGTGGTTGATGTGGCTGCTGCTAATCCCGTTAACGATGGGGATGCTGTTGCTTGCCGCGATCCTTATCCACTGGCCGGGCAGATTTTTTGGAACGCCCGCGCTGCAACCCATCAAATCACTTGCGGTGCTTCCATTGAAAAATAACTCCGGCGACGCATCACAAGAATTCTTCGCCGATGGAATGACGGACGCGCTGACAACGGAGCTCGCGGGGATCGGATCGCTGCGCGTTGTTTCGCGAACATCGGCGATGCATTACAAGAACACGGAAGAACTTTTGCCGCAGATTGCCAAAGAGCTGCATGTGGATGCTTTGATTGAAGGCTCGGTAACGAGAGCTGGCGACCGGGTGCGGATTTCGGCGCAGTTGGTGCAGGCTGGAACCGAGAAGATCGTGTGGACAAAAGATTACGAGAGAGACTTGAGCGACATCCTCACGCTGCAAGGCGAAGTGGCGCGAAGCGTGGCGGATGGAATCAACGCGAGCCTGACGCAACAGGAGCAGGCGAGACTTACGCGGCAGCGGCCCGCGGTGATCCCGGCAGCGTACGAAGAATATCTGCGGGGCCTGGCGGAGTACAACAAACGGACGGAAGAGAGCCTGAAGGCCTCGATTCAACTTTTCGGACGCACTATTGCGAAGGATCCAAATTACGCGCCCGCATACGCGGGGCTGGCCGATAGCTGGGCATCGCTGGCGAACTATCCGATTCTTTCGCCGAAGCAAGCGCTGGCGGCGGGCGCGGCTGCAGCGGAGAAAGCACTGAAACTGGATAACACGCTGAGCGAGGCGCACTCCGCGCTGGCGTGGGTGCACGTGTCATCGCTTCAATTTGGCGGCGCGGAAGTGGAGCTTCAAAAAGCAATCGAGCTGGACCCAAGCAACGCATCCGCGCACCACCACTACGGGCTTTTCCTCGCGGCGATGGGCCGCAAGGAGGACTCACTGCGAGAAATGGGGAAGGCGCAGGAGCTTGACCCGCTCTCACTGATCATCAGCGCGAATATTGCGTGGTGCCACTTTCTTGCGCGGGAGTTCGACGAGGCGATCCGGCAGGCGGAAAACACGATCACGCTGGAACCGAAATTCGCGGTGGCATACGAGTACGCCGGGCAAGCATACGCGGCGAAGAAACAATATGCGGAATCTGCAGCGAAATTCCGAGAGGCGCTGCGCCTCTCCAAGAATGATGTGGGATACCGGACGGATCTTGCCTATGCGCTTGCGATGGGCGGGAACCGGGCGGAGGCGTTGAAAATACTGCAAGAGCTGACGCAGGAATCCGGGGTTGAATATGTGAGTCCCTATGACCTTGCGCTAATCCATCTCGGGCTCGGCCAACAAGCGCAGGCGCTGGATCTACTGGGAAAAGCCTACGATGAACGCACCGGGCGGCTTTTGAACTTAAGAGTTCATCCATGGTTCGACGGCCTGCGGGGGGACGCAAGATTTCAGGAATTGCTGCTCCGCGTTGGGCTGGGCCAGGCGGCTGCAACGAAGTAAGTCTGCGATTGGCGCGCGATCAATCCAGAACCGGCTCGGGGCGGCGCATTTCGCGCGGCCACCGCGCTGACTTTTTTCCCGGCGGCCGAATTCCCACACCCGCCGCATAGATGACCGATTCCGTAATGCCGTCAACGCCCAGGAGTTTTTCCACGTAAGAATCTGCGAGCGCCATGGAGCAAAACGGGGCGAGGCCGAGCCAGGTGGCGGTGAGGAGGAAGTTCTGGCAAACGTGGCCGGCTTCGATGAGCACGGCGCGATAAGCGCGCGGGGCGTGATACTTCCACTGCGTGCGCGGAAAAACAGCAGTGAACAAGAAGAGCGCCGCGGCGGATTCGTACCACCACTGGCCGGGGAGGAGGCGCGTGACCTCGCGCGGTGCGGCGCCCCGGCGCAGGCGTTCGAGATGATGCGCGACGGAATTGTAATGATAGAGGCCGCGAGGCAATCCCTTCACTTTGAGCGCGAGGACGTAAAGTTCGGTGGGATGACGCGCGCCGCCGGAGGGGTAAGTCTTCAGCGGGGCGCGGCCGATGCTCGGGATGTTGAGCCAGTGCTGAACGCCGGATGTGAGATGGAGAAGAGTTGAGAGTTGACCGCGCGAGAGGGCGCCGGGCGCGAAATCGCGCCAGGTGCGGCGAGCGAGAAGCGTGCGCGGGAATTCACCGGTAATCTGCGCGGAGGGAAGGGCGACACGCGGCGCTTTGGGATAATTTTTTGTGGGTGGAGGAACTCGTTCGCTGCGAAGTTGGGCGCGGAAGAAGCGCGCGACATCGCGGGGATTCGTAAGGAAATGCGTGTCCTTGGTGGAGAAATGGAAAAAGCCGGCGGCGGGAGACCAGTGGCGCCAGGATTCCATGGCGCGAGATTTCGGACCGCGCGGGCGATCGGAGCGATCGAGCAGCGTGTGGCCCGCCAGCTTGTGAACGGCCTGGCGCAAAGATGCTGGAGTGAAATCGCTGAACCTGGCGTTGCGGGCGGCGAGGGCTTTGGCGGGCTGCCAGTCGTCAAATGCGGCGAGGATTTCTTCGGTTACCGGATCCGCCGCCAGGATTGCGCCGGTAGCGAAATTGTGAAAAAGCAGGCGGCCGTTCTTCCAGTAAATAATTACAAACGGAGAGCGGCGAAAGAGGATCTGCTTTCGCTGTGGCATGATGAGTGTTTTCTATGGTAGAAGGCCGCGCGGGCCTCGATTGCAGCGCACGCGGCCAAGCGAAATCACGCCTACTCGCCGAAGATGACGCACTTTCCATCGTCATAGGCGGGGCAAGACTTGTCGTCAAACAGCAAGCTAATTGTTGAATAAGCCTTATCCAGACGCTTGATGGTCAGGCGCAGGCGTTTGCGTTGCGATACACCGGCCTTGTACATCGCTCTGCGCAGAAGGGCTTTTTGCTTGGTGATTTCCTTTTTCAGAGCAACGACGGCGGCTTTCTTTTTTGACTTGGCCATTTCTTCCTCCTCAGAAGAGAGCTGGGTCGAAGTACCAAGGATCCCTGGGGTTTACCGAGGACAGATAACGCTGCGAAGTCTACGGGCGGAGTGACGGGAAGTCAAGTGTAGGAGCAGGAAATCACGGTGTTGGCCGCGCTATTGCGTTGCGATAGCGCGTGACGCCATGTTGCGGCGCAACGCGAAATTAATTTCGAGTTAGCGAGCGGGTTTTCGTTGCCGATGTTCCCGCGTTGACAGGAAGGCCGGGTGAATACCTGCGGCGAAGTTCTTCCACGGTCATCATGCCCTTGCGAACGCGTTCGACGGCAAACGTGCCATCCGGCTTCGTCTGATAATTTACAAAAAGAGTGTCCCCCGCGCGAAGGTCCGCCAGCTTGAGCGCTTTGCCTTTCTCATCAAAATAGTGAGTCTTGTCCGTGACTTGAAAGGTGGAGGCGATCTGCGTGGGGCGCAGCAGCACGAGCACGCTGTGCGCGCGATCCACGGAAGAGACGACAAAGAACTCATCTCGACTGGATATCTTCGGCGCGGTTGTCTTGGGCGACGATGTCCTGGATGCCGTTGTTTTGGGCGGCGTCGCCTGCGTCTTGGGGCCCGTCGTCTTGGACGCTGAGTCCCTCTTATGATTTTGGCCGGAGGCGGGGCCTGCCAGGAACACAAGCGCCGCAGCGATAGCGAAAACAAATGAGAGCTTCCGAAGTCTATTCATAACGTAAGGCCTCAATGGGATCGAGAGATGCGGCTTTTCGAGCCGGATAGTAACCAAAGATCACGCCGACGGCAGCGGAGAAAAGCACGGAGATCGCGACGAAAAACGGCGGCACGATCGTAGGCCACTTCAACATCGCCGAGACCGCGGTTGACGCAAAGTATCCGAAAATCACACCAATTGCGCCGCCGAACATGCTGAGCGTGACCGCTTCACTCAAGAACTGGCGGCGCACATCGGATTCCGTCGCGCCCACGGCCATGCGGACGCCGATCTCGCGAGTCCGCTCAGTGACAGATACAAGCATGATGTTCATGACGCCGATTCCGCCGACCACGAGCGACACCAAAGCGATGACGGCCAGGAGAAGCTCCATGACGACCACGGACTGCGCGCGGGCCTGGGCCAGGTCGGTCGGGTTGCGAATAATGAAGTCGTCGGGCTCGTCGGAACGGAGATGATGGCGCTGGCGCAGAAGCGCGGAGAGTTGCTGCTGGACAGCATCCATGTCATTCGAGGTGACTGCAGAAACGGTTATGTTCTGCAACCAGGAAATCCCTGAGAGCTTTTTCATCACCGTGGTGTAGGGGACGATGATGGTGTCGTCTTGATCCATTCCGTTCGGATTCAGCCCCTTGGGAGCAAGCTGGCCGATGACACGGAAGGGCTGCGCGGAGACACGGATGGTCTGGCCAATCGGGTTGGAATCCGCGAACAGATTCTGCGCGACCGTACGCCCGATGAGGCAAACATTCGCTTCCGTATCCACATCACGTTCGCTGAAGGCACTGCCGCGCTGTAGCGCCCAGTGGCGGATCTTGAGCAGATCCGGGGAAGCTCCGGTCACGCGAGTGGCCCAGTTCTGGTTGCCAAACACGACTTGCGCGCCGGAACCGACGCCGGGAGAGACGCGGCTGATGAGAGAGATCTGCTCCTGAATGGCCTTGGCGTCGCCCGTTGTGAGGGTCTTGGTGGCTTGATTGCCAAGACGAACCCCGCCGAAGTTCACGCTGCCGGCGTTGATGGTGATGATGTTTTCGCCAAGGCTGTTGATCTGATCCTGAATCTGCTGAGATGCACCCTGGCCGATAGCCACCGTGCAGATGACGGCGCCGACACCGATGATGATGCCGAGCATCGTCAGAGCAGTGCGCATTTTGTTCCGGCCAAGGGCGCGGAACGCCACGCGGAGAACTTCGCTAAACTTCATCGGCCGCCACCACGGCCACCACCACCACCGCCGCCAGGACCGCCGCGGCCGCCACCGGGCTGGCCAAACGGACTCGATCCTCCAGCCGCGGTCTTATTGCCACCCTCCTGGAAAGTGATGAGCTGATCGCCTTCCTTCAGGTCGCCGCTAATCATTTGCGTGATGATGTAGTCAGTGATTCCAGTCGTGACGGCAAGCGGGACAAGCGACTTTCCATCCGCTGATTTTTTCCAAACGATTTGCTTGCCGCCCAAGTGCGAGGTGTAGGCGGCGCGCGGGATTTTATTGTCCGTGTACATCTGGCGCAAATCCGCAAAAGGCATGTCAGGCGTGAAAGAAAGAGCAGCATTGGGAATCACGATTGCGTTATCCACCTGGCCCGTAGGAATGGTGACGTAAGCGGTTTCGCCGGGGAGAAGTTTTTCATCGGGATTCTCAAAGTCGATCACGGTGTCGTAGGTCACGACGTTCTGAACTGTGGTGGCGTTCAAGTGAATGCCGTCCACGCGGCCATGAAATTGTTCATTCGGAAAGGCGTCCACCTGAAACGTAACTTCGGTGCCGACGTGAATGCTGCCGGTGTCGGATTCGTCGGTCTTGGCGAAGAGCTGCATGTGCTTCAGTTCCTGTGCGATGGTGAAGACGTTTGGCGCTTGTAAGGAAGCGGCGACAGACTGGCCAACGGTGATGCTTCGCGCGACAACGATTCCGTCAATCGGGGAGACGATGGTGGAATAGCGGAGATTTGTCTCTGCGTTGTTCAGCGAACCGCGCTGCGCTTCCGCCTGCGCCTTGGATTGCTCCAATTGAGCTTTCGCCTGGTCAAGTTGCGCCCTCGACTGGTTGACTTGAGCCTGTCCTTGCCGGACGGACGCGTCCGCCTGCGCCACGTTGGAGGCTGCCAGATCGTTCTGATCCTTAGTCGTTACTCCCTCCGCAAAAAGACTCTGAATCCGGCGTGCGTTCACCCGCGTGTAGTCAGCGTCTGCCTGCAACTTAGCCACATTGGCTTCGCCCGACTGAATGGTGGCCATCATCGACTGAACGCTTGCTTCGACGTTCTTTACGTTGGCCAGCGCGTTATTCAGATTGCCTCTGGCGGTCATGTATTGCGCTTCGTAAGGGGCGGGGTCGAGCTGAGCGAGAACCTGGCCGGCATGGACGTGCGTATTGAAGTCCGCAAAAACGTATTGCACCGTGCCGGAAATAAAAGAACCCACCGGGACCGTGGTGAGTGCGTTGATCGTGCCCGTGGCTTGGACGACGGAAGTGATCGAGCCGCGACGGACGTTTCCCACGGTGTACTTGACCGCAGTCCCCTGACCCTTGAAATAGAAATACGTGGGCGTGCCAAGGACGATGACAAGGGAGAGGGCGGTGGCAAGCCGGTGCTTCCCAATAAAACTGAAGATTTTCATGGACGGCGCATCCTAGAATTAGATTTAACTTTCGGCCTCGCGCAGCCTGGCCCGGCTCCCGGAGTTAGGAGACTTGCTCCGACACGGTCACGCGGCAAGTATCTGCAGGTCCGCTATATAAGGGACGTACCGGAGTCCGGGCCGGTTACGACGGCATTAGAAGCCCGGCCGGGTGGGCATTATCACAGATTTGGAGAGGGGGAGGAAATGCGGAGGGGGGAAATGAGTTGTGGAAATGGGCGTGGTAAAATGGGCGCGTCTTTGCAGTAGGCTCGTAGCTCAGTTGGTTAGAGCGCTACCTTGACACGGTAGAGGTCTGGGGTTCGAGTCCCCACGAGCCTACCAGTTTTTTTGGATGCCACGGCTTACGCCCTCCCGCGTGCCCTCTAGTGAACCAAAACTCTTCGCTTGAGCTCTATCCTAGAGGTACTATGCACGCGGCGTTAATGCACAGGCCTCGCTGCGCAATTCGGCGCGCGGAAGGAACCCCATGAACAATCTCGTGCAGGATCTGCGATTCGCATTCCGGATGATGGGGAAGAGGCCCGGCTATGCCGCGGCCGTGATTCTGGTGCTCGCGCTGGGCATCGGCGGGACAAGCGCCATTTTCACGGTTGTGAATGGAGTGCTGCTGGAGCCGCTGCCGTATAAGAATCCGGACCGGCTGGTATTTGCTGGGGGCCTGTCACAAGCGTCCGGAACAGATCCCCTCGCGTGGTGGCGCCAAGCAAAATCGTTTGAGGCGCTCGCCACTTACCGATCCGGTGGTGCAAATCTTGGAAACGGCATTCAACCGGAACGCATTCCATGCGCAATCGTCTCCAAGGATTTCTTCCGTGTATTCCAGATCGATGCGCGATTTGGGAGGACACTGGACGAGGTATTCGCCGAAGCAAATGAAGGCCCCGCCGCAGTAATAAGCTACGGATTCTGGGCTCGAACGTTTGCATCTGACAAAGGAGTGATCGGAAAGCAAGTTGACCTGAATGGAAGATTTTTCACGGTCGTAGGAATTATGCCGCCGGGATTTGGGTTTCCCGGGCACACTTCAGCCTGGGTGCCGCGCGCCCGTGAATGGAAGGAAGATCTTGATATTGGTTCGGATGTGCAATCGGATGCAGGGGGCAGCTCCGCGACCGTTGGAAGGCTTCGCGAAGGCGCGACGTTGGAAGAGGCTCGTGCGGAATTGAAGCGGCTTAATCAAATTCAAGTTGAGATCGAGAGAGCAAAGCAACCCCGTTACGCTGGTGGGTATGTCGGGGCCCGCCCGATGAAGGAATTCATGATTCGCGATTCGAGCACCGGCCTCTGGGTGCTGCTCGGGGCGGTCGGATTCCTGCTGGTGATCGCGTGTGTGAATGTCGCGCATATGCTTCTGGTGCGAGCAGCCGCGAGACAAAAGGAGGTTGCCGTGCGGCTCTGCATGGGGGCTTCTCGTGGGCGCATTCTGCTGCAACTGTTGACGGAGAGCATGGTGCTCGCGCTGCTCGGCGGCGCAGCGGGGACATTGCTTTCCTTCGCGGGAGTGCGCGCGATTCAGGCATTTGGGCCGAAAGATGTTCCGCGGCTCGCCGATGTGAATCTGGATTTGCGAGCGCTGGGCTTTGCACTCGGATTGTCTCTATTGATCGGCGTATTCGTGGGGTTTGCTCCCGCGCTGCAAATTATGGCGCAGGACCTGACACGCGCGCTCAAGCAGGAATCTTCGCGCTCCGTGGGCGCGCTGCGGAAAGGACTGCGTGGCGCGATGATCGTCGCCGAAGTTGCGCTGACGCTGGTCTTGCTGATGGGTGCAGGCTTGATGATACGAAGTCTCGATAACCTGCTTCGCACGCCGCCCGGCTTCACAACCCTGAATACAATCACGATGGATTTTTCTTTGCCACGTGTGAAGTATGCCCCGCCAGTGCCCGCCCAAGGCAGCAAGAAAACTTTCAAGGAAACCGCGCCTGCTGTGAATACAACGCAAGGGCGCGTGGGCGATTTCTACCGCCAGCTTTCAGAGGGAATTGGTTCGCTCCCCGGAGTTATTTCCGCAAGCGAAACGGAACGGCTTCCGCTCGGCGGGAAAGGTGGTGGCGGACTTTATTTGACCGCGGGAAACTGCAAGGCAATCGTGCAGGAGATGGATGTCGCCTCGGGCTATTTCCGTGCGATGTCGATCCCCGTTGTGGCGGGACGCGTTTTTGGCGCAGGGGACACAGAGGATGCGAAATTTGGCATCGTCATCAGCCAAGCGATGGCCCGGTCTTGCTGGCCCGGAGGGGAGGCTCTTGGAAAATCTGTTGAACTCTTCGGTGGCGGCTTGAGAGAGGGATCGCGCGATGTCATCGGTATCGTTGGTGACGTGAAGTTTCACGGATTAGGCGATGAAGACGTTTTCGCCTGGGGGCCGGGGATGGCACCGGGGTCTGTCTACTACCTCCCGGCAAAACCATTGAGTGCGACTCTCATCGTTCGCGCGGTGAGTGATCCGAAATTGCTTGTGGCCGCCATTCGGGAACGCATCAGAAAACTTGACGCGGACGTCCCGCTATACAACATCCGCACGATGAATGAGGTGGTGAGCGATGCGACCGCGGAGCCGCGGTTCCGCGGAATCGCCCTCGGTACTTTTGCGGTGCTGGCGCTGGTGCTTGCGGTATTCGGCCTGTATAGCGTGGTGGCGTACTCGGTGACCTGCCGCACGCACGAGCTTGGCGTGCGCATGGCGCTGGGCGCCCAGCCGCGCGACATTCTCGCGATGGTGACGCGCGAAGGGATGTGGCTCGCGCTCGCGGGCATTGCGGTTGGAGCACTCGGCTCCTACTGGACGAACAAGCTGCTTGCAAGTTTTCTTTACGGCGTGAAGCCGATGGACCCCGCCACGCTCGCGGCCGTTGCGGGGATCCTCGCGATCGGAACCATGGCGGCGTGCCTCTTGCCCGCGCGGCGCGCGAGCCGCACGGATCCATCGTGCGCGCTTCGCTACGAGTGAAGCACATATATGCTAATTAATCCGACGGTTGACATGTCCTCTTGACAGGGCAAAGTACATTTCGTATCGTGGTTTTGTAAAACTCAAGCCGCAAGGGCCTGGGTTTTCATGCAGAGTGGCCGAGGGAACGGGCCCGACGACGCCACGGCAACCGGTGGGGTGCAAGACCCTTCATCCGGTGCCAATTCCCGCCCCGAGTCGCGGGGGGACATGGGAATTTAGGGGCAAGATTTCCTAATACTCTCACCCCAGACTTGAAGAACCGCAGGCGCAGGACTGCGCGTGCATTTGTGCACGAGCGGCCCGGCGCGGCGGATATCTTCATCCCGCAAATCACAGGCTCGGTTGAAACATGAGGACGCGATGGCCGAGCTATACCAGTTGCGGTGCCGCGAGTGCGGAAAACTCTGGGGAAATATTCCGCGGTCGTTTTGCGCGGATTGCATTTCACCGCTCGAGATTGTTTATGACTACACGGCGGTGCGCGAACGGCTCTCGCGCGAGACGATAGCGTCACGCGCGGGGAATCTCTGGCGCTACGCGGAGTTGCTTCCTCTGCCGGAGGGATTCCAATCGGACCTGGCCGCGGGGTTCACGCCGCTGGTGCGCGCGCGGCAACTGGGGAAGCAGATTTTCCGCGACAGCGGGCCGGGCGGCGCGGATGTCTATATCAAGAATGATGCGGTGTGTTTCCCGTCGCTTTCTTTCAAGGATCGCGTCGTCGCGGTGGCCCTCACGGCAGCGCGGCGATTTGGATTTGAGGTTGTCGGATGCTCATCCACGGGCAACCTTGCGAATGCCGTGGCCGCACAGGCCGCGCGCGAGGGCTTTCAAGCGTGCATTTTCATTCCCGCCGATTTGGAAACTGCAAAAATTCTAAACACGCAAGTTTATGGCGCGCGCGTTGTGCGGATCGCGGGCAACTACGACCAGGTGAACCGCCTGTGCGCGCAGATTGCGGACGCCTATCCGTGGGGATTCGTGAACGTCAACCTGCGGGCTTACTACGCGGAAGGATCGAAAACCGTTGGGTTCGAGATCGCCGAACAGCTTGGCTGGCGGCTGCCCGACAACGTCATCGTGCCGATGGCAGGCGGCTCACTCATAACGAAAATCGCCAAGGCATTCCGTGAGTTGGCGGAACTCGGCTTTGTCGAACCGAAGCGTGTGAAATTTTTTGGCGCGCAGGCCACCGGCTGTTCGCCAATTTCGGACGCGGTGAAGAACAACAAAGACCAGTTCGATCCGCAAAAGCCGAACACGATTGCGCGATCCCTCGCGATCGGCAATCCCGCCGACGGAAATTATGCGGCCGCAGCCATTCGCTCGAGCGGCGGGTGGGCGGAAGACGTGAGCGATCCGGAGATTGTCGCAGCCATCGAGTTACTCGCCGAAACCGAAGGGATTTTCGCGGAGACGGCAGGGGGCGTCACTCTCGGCGTGACGCAGAAACTCATCGCGCAGGGGCGCATCAGCGCGAGTGAGACGACGGTTGTCTGCATCACCGGGAATGGATTGAAAACCACGGACGCGCTCGCGGGCCGCTTCGAAATGGCGGAGCCGATTCCGCCTCGTCTCGCGGATTTCGAGCGCGCGATGGCTGCAGTGTCAAGATCAACGGCAGCGGCGGGAGGGCGGTGAACCATGGCCAGCAATGCGACCGCCTGGGTTTCAGCATCCGCACCTGCAAGCTCTGCGAATCTCGGATGCGCGTTCGATTGCGCGGCGCTCGCGCTGAATCTTCGACTCCGCGCACGGGCAACGCTCCGCGCGGAACATGGCTACAGCGTGACGTACCGCGGGCCGAATCCGGATCGTGTGCCCGCCGACACTTCCAATTTGGTTGCGCAAGGAATTTTGCGCTACGCATCGATTCGCAAGATTGAAATCTCCGGCGCGGTGGTTGAAATCGAAAGTGAAATCCCGGTGGGCGTTGGGTTGGGGTCGAGTGCCGCCGCGACGGTTTGCGGATTATTTCTGGGCGCGGCATTGCTCGGCAAGGAGCCGGACCGCGAAGAAATACTTCGTCACGCCGCCGAAATCGAGGGCCACCCGGATAACGCGGCGGCCGTGGTCCATGGTGGGCTTACGTTTGCAGCGGTTGAGCCCGGCGGCGGACGTGTTCTGTTTGCGCGGACACATTTGCCTGAAGGCGTTCGTTTGCTCGCTGTTGTCCCCGCCACTGCGACTCCGACGCGCGAAGCCCGCGCCGCGCTGCCGCGCGAATACTCGCGCGCCGATGCCGTACACAATCTTCAGCGGGCGAGCCTGCTTGCGGCCCTTTGCTTTTCCGGAGCGAGCGCGCAAGCCATTGAGCCGGAGCTTTTTCGAGATCGATTGCATCAGCCCTATCGCGCGCCCTCGGTTCCGGGGCTCGCGGAATGTCTCGAAGTGCGCCACCCGGATTTGCTCGGCGTGTGCATGAGCGGCTCGGGCTCGGCAGCGCTCGCTTTTGTGCGCGCGAATGAAAAAGAGATCGCGGAGTTGCTCGTTGCGCAATTTGTAGCGCACGGCGCGGCGCCCACCGTGCTGGCGCTTCATCCAGAATTGGAAGGCGCGCGCATCGAAACTGGACAGGAAAGCACGGCCGCGCGAGCCGCAGCAGCGGGGATGACCATCCGCAATTCGGAGGACCGCTGATGCGCGTGCTGAAATTTGGCGGCAGCTCGCTTGCGGACGCAGCGGCGATCACGCACGTCGTGCGGCTGGCACGCAAACACTCCGAACCGCGGGAGAGCGTCCTCGTCTGCTCCGCCTGCGCGGGCGTGACGAACCGACTCGCGCAAATCATTGACCTCATGCGCGATGACCAGGGAATTCGGGCGCTCGCGGGAGTGTGGGCGCTTCGCAAGCGGCATCGGGCGATTTTGTTTTCGCTTGAATTGGGTGCAGAGCAGGCGCGTGTGTGGAATGAACTAGAGGATCTCGGCGCCGGGTTGCGCGAGAGCATCGCCGGAACCGCGGCACGCGATGCCGACGGCGCGTGGGCTGACTCGGTTCTGTCCTATGGAGAACGCGCGAGCGCCCGGCTCGTCGCTGGAGCGCTGCGAAATCTGGCCGTCCGCGCGGAGGCCGTCGATGCCACGCGGTTTCTTATCACAGACGCCAATTTTCAAAATGCAGCCCCTCTGCGGGAGGAAACGCGGCACCGAGGGCGCGAGATTTTGCTGCCGCTCGTAGAACGGGGCGTCATCCCAGTGGTCACCGGCTTCATCGGCGCGACGATGGATGGTGTGACGACAACGCTCGGACGCAACAGTTCGGATTTTTCCGCGGCGATCGTGGGTGATGTACTTGATGCCGACGAGGTCTGGCTCTGGACCGATGTGGATGGAGTGTTCGACCGGGATCCGCGCGGGGGCGCGGAGTTGCGGGGTCCCGACTCACCGGACGAAGAGTTCACTTTGCTCGAAGAATTGACGTACGACGAAGCGCTGCACCTGGCAAATTGCGGGGCGAAAGCCCTGCACCCGAGAACGATTGAGCCGCTGCGCGAGAAAAACACAATCCTGCGCATCCGCAATACGTTTCGTCCCGAGCATCCCGGCACGCGCGTTGGTGGCCGCGACAACGCGCAACCCGCGCCGACTTCGTCCACACCACTGGCGGAAGAAAGCGCTGCACAATGAATTCGTTGCGCGTGGGAGTGCTTGGCGCGACAGGAATCGTCGGCCAACAAATTATCCACCGGTTGCGCGCGCATCCATGGTTTCGAGTGACGGCGCTTGCCGCTTCCGAACGGTCCGCCGGAAAACGCTACACGGATGCCGCGCCGTGGCGCATCGCCGAGCCGATCCCGAAGGAAATTGGCGCGCTGCAAATTCAAACGTTGAATGAGGAAATGGATTGTGACTTTGTGCTCTCCGCGCTCGATTGTTCCGTGGCGGGCGACGCTGAAGAAAACTTCGCGCGGCGAGGAACCCCGGTGATCAGCAACAGCAGCAGCCATCGCATGGAGCCGGACGTTCCGTTGCTCATTCCGGAAGTGAATCCGGATCACATTGCATTGGTGGACGCGCAACGCGCACGGCGGGGATTTAAGTCCGGCTTCATTGTGACGAATCCGAATTGCTCCGCCACGGGTCTCGCGCTTGCGCTGAAACCGATTGACGACGCGATCGGCATCGAGGCGGTGTCCGTAGTAACGATGCAGGCACTGAGTGGCGCAGGTTATCCGGGTGTCTCCTCGCTCGACGCCGCCGATAATGTGATTCCGTATATCGCAGCGGAAGAAGACAAACTCGAAACCGAACCGCGCAAAATCCTCGGGAAGTTACACGGTGAATTGATCGAGCCCGCAGGGTTCCGAATCAGCGCGCAGTGCCATCGCGTGCCGGTGAGCGACGGCCACCTGGAAGCGGTTTCGTTGAAGCTCCGCTCAAAAGTTTCGCCTGAAGATGTGACTGAAGCGCTGCGCGAATTTCGAGGCGAGCCGCAGCGGCTCGGGCTGCCCTCCGCCCCCGCGAACCCAATCGAAGTGCGAGAAGAGCGCGATCGGCCGCAGCCGCGTCTCGACCGCGACGCCGGCGGCGGGATGGCCGTCGTTGTAGGGCGCATCCGGCGCTGCCTGGTCTTCGACATCCGCTTCGTACTCTTGTCGCACAATCTCGTGCGCGGAGCCGCCGGCGGGGCGATCCTCAACGCTGAACTCCTCGCGCACGCCGGGTACATCGTGCCGCGTACCGTGGCCGCGCCATCGCACAATCGCGCGGAGAATTTTCGCCCGACCCTCACACACAGCTAAATCTGCTTTTGCTTGCAAGCAACACCTACACCGGACTATCCTCGCCGCCGACTTGCATCCTCAATTGAGCCGGGAGATGAACGCGATGCGGAAATTTCTGTGCTGTTTGGCAATCTTGTTGATGGGCGCGATGGCCGCATCCGGCCAGCAGGGTGGAGCGGCACAAGGTGGAGGCGCGGGCCGCGGGCCGGGCGCGCAGTTGCGCCAATTCATCAGAACCGACGCGCCGGTTATCGCGCTCACGCACGTGAAGATTATTGATGGCACGGGCGCCGCAGCGCGCGACAACCAGACAATTATTCTCGACCACGGAAAAATCGCCTGGGTTGGTGCGGCTTCCGAGGCACAAATCCCGAAAGACGCGCAGGTGATGGATCTTCCGGGCTACACGGTGATGCCCGGCATGGTTGGAATGCACGAACATCTTTTCTATCCCGCCGGCGGGCAGTACAACGAGCTTACGATTACCGCGCCGCGGCTCTATCTTGCGTGCGGTGTGACTACGGCACGAACCGCGGGGAGCATGGAGACTTACACCGACCTGAACATCAAGCAGATGATTGACGATGGCCGGATGATTGGGCCGAAGCTCAACGTCACGGGGCCGTACCTCGAAGGGCCTCCCGGCGTGGGCTCACAGATGCACATTCTTTCCGGGCCCGATGAAGCGACACAGCTTGTGAATTATTGGGCGGGGCTCGGCGCAGGCTCTTTCAAAGCATACATGCACATCACGCGCGCGGAGCTGGCCGCCGCTATCGCCGCTGCACACGCAAAAGGAATCAAAATCACCGGGCACCTCTGTTCCATCGGATTTCGTGAAGCGGCGGCGCTGGGGATTGATAACCTCGAGCATGGATTTGTGGTGGACACGGAGTTCGTTCCCGGGAAGCAGCCAGATGTGTGCACGCCGCAGGCGACGACGTTTGCCACGAACGTAAAACTCGACATCGAAGGCGCGGAAGTTCAGCAGACTATCCGCGAGCTTGTGGCGCATCACGTCGCCATCACGTCCACGCTGCCGGTGTTCGAGACATTCGTCCCGAACCGGCCGCCGATGGCGTGGATGCAGCGTCCACTGGCCGCGCTGCTGCCGCAGGAGACAGTGGAGTATCTCTCCGGACGCGCACGGAATGCAGCGCAGACTGAAACGCCGTGGAACACACTATTCAAATCGGAGCTTCAATTTGAGCACGACTTCGTAAAGGCAGGCGGACTGTTGATCGCAGGCGTGGACCCGACAGGGGGCGGCGGCGACTTGCCTGGATTCGGCGATCAACGCGAAGTCGAGTTGCTTGTTGAGGCCGGGTTCACTCCGGTCGAGGCGATCCATATTGCAACGGCAAATGGCGCGGAATTTCTCGGCTTGGCCAGTAGCGTGGGCACAATCGCGCAGGGCAAAGCCGCCGATCTCATGGTGATCCACGGAGACCCTTCGACGACGATCGCGGACATTGAAAAAGTGGAGATTGTATTCAAGGACGGCGTCGGGTACGACTCACAGAAACTGACCGATTCCGTGCGCGGAACGGTTGGGCTGCACTAGCGGGCCGCGCTTGGATGATCACTTACCAGTGGATGTCGGTTTCGACGGGAGTTTCGTAATCCACGCCATCAATCTCGAATCCAAAAAGTGACCGGAATTCGCGCTGATAGTCGCCGAATGCAGTGACCTGGCGCAAATTCTCCGTGGTTACCCCCGGCCACGTGCGCATCACTTCGGATTGCACGTCGGCGCGAAGCTCGCGGTCGTCAAGGCGAATGCGGCCCGCTTCATCGGTCGTGCTCTGCGAGCGATCCGACAGATGGTCGAAGAAGAGGCGCCGCATCTGCTCGATGCAACCTTCGTCAAGATTTCGCGCGCGCAAGGCCAGCGGCAGCAGGCTCAGGTAGAGCGGCACGACTGGAATCGCCGCGGACGCTTGTGTGACGACCGCTTTATTCACGGAGACGCGCGCATCGCCGCCGAGTTTTGTATCGAGCCGCGCGCGAATGCGCAACGCCGCAGCATCGAGGTCCTTCTTGGCCTGGCCGATTGTGCCGTCACGATAGATGGGCCAGGTGACTTCCGGGCCGATATAGGAATATGAGATTGTGCGCGCGCCTTTTGCGAGCAGCCCTTCCTCGAGGAGCGCGGAGATCCACATTTCCCAATCTTCACCTCCCATCACGGCGACGGTGTCCGCGACCTCCTGGTCGCTCGCTGGCTGGAGGGTGACGGGCACAACTTTTTCCGAATCGAGCTCGATGGTTTTGTTTGTGAACACCTGCCCGGTGGGCTTGAGAGCTGAATTGAACACCTGGCCCGTCTTCGGATGCACGCGCCGCGGTGCGGCAAGACTGTAAACAATGAGATCGAGCGGCTTCAATTCGCGGCGAATGATCGCGATGGCCTGGCGCTTGGCCTCGTCGGAAAACGCGTCCACATTGAGGCTGGCGGCGAAGAGGGCGTCACGCTTCGCGAACTCGTGGAACGCGGCGGTGTTGTAAAAGCCTGCGGACGCTGTCTTGATGCCCTCGGGCGGGCGCTCGAAGAATATTCCAAGCGTCCGCGCGCCAAAACCCCAGGCCGTGGTGATGCGCGAGGCGAGTCCGTAACCCGTGGAAGCACCGATGACGAGAACGTTTCGCAGTCCGGCGCGCGGCGCGGGCGTGTGCGAACGAATCGCGGCAATTTGCCGCGCGACATTTTGGCGGCAGCCTTCAGGGTGCGCGTTGATGCAGATGAAGCCGCGCGATTTTCGTTTAATGATCTGTGGTGTCATATATTCTGGACGGCTTTAATTCTTGGGTTTTGCGCGAAACTTTGCAAGCAACTGCTCGCGGTTTTGGCTCAAGTCCACTCCGGTGGTGCGCGATGGGAATTTTATGCCCGGGCCGACGAGGCCGAGCCAGAGCGCGTGGTTGAAGCGATCCGTGTCGAGGTCGTCTTCGATAGCAAAGTTCTGTCCGCTCATGTGCGACGCCCACCACTTCGAGTCATGCAATGAATGTGCGTAACGCACTTCGTACGGAGAGAGCGCCAAATCACCAGCTCTTGCCTCAGCCGGCAAGGGAAGCTGAGTCGTGCGCAAGACGCGCGGCACGCGCGTTGTGTAAGTCCATGGTGAGTACTCGGGAGTGAACGAATCGGCCATCGGCGCGGCGGCGGCATCATTCAACCCCATGGGGCTCATGCCGAGCAAGACTTCGACTGTGCGCAGCATGTTGACCGTAGTGTAGCGGCCGGAATCCACCGCGCCCTGCTTCACGTACGCTCCTGCGACGAGCGCGACGGTGCGGTGCGCATCCATGTGGTCGGGGCCATTTTGCGCGTCATCTTCAATGGCGAACACAACGGTGTCCTTGGCGTAAGGGCTGGCGGCAATTTTCTGGAGGACGAGCCCGACGGCGTAATCGTTATCGGCCATTTCCGTTTCGACGGTGTTCACGCCGTCCATCGCATCCTTGAAATTGCCAAAGTGATCGTGCGGCAGGCGGAGAAACTCGAGAGCCGGAAGATTTCCGTTCGCGACGTATTCGTCGAACTCGTGCTCCCATTCCTTGAAGCGCCAATAGTCCGCAACGCGGAGATCGAATCCCGGAAAATAGGGGTCCGTGACTTTGGCGAGCGCGGGCTTTGTGGGAAACGCCACGGTGAGGTTCTGGGCGCGTGCATCGCGCGGGGGAAATAGATGAAATGGGATGTCCTCTGACATTTCGTATCTGGCCAGATCGACGAAGAATCCGTAATTGCGCAGAGTCAATCCGGCCCGGATTGCCGCGTCCCACAAATATCCCGCGCCGGCATTTTCTCCGGGGCCGCCGGGACCATCGGGCGCAAGCAGATCGGCGGTGCCAGGGAGGAGATCCGCGTCGGTGGGCGTCGCTGGATTTGCCTGGCGGCGAGCGTTCATGTCGGCGATGCCGACATTGAGATTGCGGTTTTGGCCCTCCTCGTCATAAGTGAGCGCGCCGCCTGCGTAGTGCACGCGGATATCTTTTTCGAGCGCGTCGGTACCGCGCGCGGAGGTGCTCCAATTCCAGCCGTCGCCGCTCACTTCGCCGCTGGCCATCAGATTATCCAGCACGACGAACTGGCGCGCGATCTGGTGATGATTGGGAGAGAGCGGCTCGGGAAGAATCGCGAGATGAGGATCGCCATTTCCTTTTTCGAGGTCGCCGAGCACCTGATCGTAAGAGCGGTTTTCCTTGATGATGTAAATCACGTGATGGATCTTGCCCTGCAGCGCGGCCAACTTTTGCGAAGCAGCGTTACTTGCCATGATTTCGGGCCAGCGATTGTTTTCCGAAACGCGGCGAGTGAGCGCTGGAAACGCCGCAGCCGGAGGAACCGGATCTGTGAGCAGGCCGCCGTGCGTGAGCTGGAGAATATATTGATTGGCGGAGTTGCAGCGGGCGTTCTCGTCTTTGTCGCCTTTTGTATTGTTGCGACACGCCTGCGGATTGGGGCCGGCGTTGCTCTTGCCGTTGGCGATGTAAAGCATCGTGCCCGCGCGATTCAATGCGACCGCGTTCGGGTACCATCCAGTTGGAATTAATCCGGCAACTTCTGTGGGTGCGCCATTTTCGGAGAGGCGCACGATGGCCACGGCGTTCGCGCCGCCAAGAGACACGTAGGCAGTGCGTTCATCCGGAGAGAGCGCGACATGATTAGGATTGCTGCCCTTGAAGCCGCCGAGTTTTGCCAGGATGTCGGCGGGGGCGGTCACCCCCAGTTCGCCGATGATTTTATTTGTCGCGGTGTCCACCACGGCGAGCGTGTCCGCATTGTCTTCGGAGATGTAAAGGCGCGTTTGCTTGCGATTGAGCGTGAGTTTGTTGGGCTGGCCATGGAGCGGGATGCGCGCCGTAACGTGGGGCTTTGGATTGAGCTCCACGACGACGATTTCGCGGTCGCGCACGCTTGCAACGTAGGCGCGGTCTCCGCCCTGCACAGCGACGCCGTAAGGAAATTCCCCTCCAGGAGTACCGGCCTTTGACGCATCAGTCTTTCCCGGGCGCAGGTCCAGCTCCGCGGTGACTTTGCGGGATTCAATATCCACAACAGAAATGGAATCATTTTCGTAATTCGCGATGACAAGGCGCTTGCCATTCGCAGTGATGTCAACGCCCGCGGGCATGGGCTTGACCTGAAGGCCGAGGCCGGCGGTGTGGCCGAGAGGAATCGGCGTGCCGAATTCCGCCCAGGAATTACTGAACTTCGCGTAAGAGTGCACAACGTCGTCAGGGCCGCCGGTGACGTAAAACTCCTCGCCGTTCGGACTCCACACGATCCCGGCGAACGTGCGCGGCACGGGGATGGTCTGCACCTGGCGCGGCGCTCCCCGCGAGATATCAAAGACTAGGACATATTCCGTGGAAGCGGCCTGGTCGGCGTGGCCCGCGGAATTTTTCCAGAGATAGTAGCCGCTGGTCAGGATAAGAAGCGTATTCCCATCGGGACTAACAGCGGTCGAGACGGCGTCGTCTGCAAAGCGATTCTTGCGGCCGGGGATTTCGGGTTTCAGCGTTTGGAAACGCGAGCCGGGCGCCGCGGTGGGAGTGATGGCCTGTCCGGTGGGAAGCCATTCGGGAGTGATGGGAGTCCGCGGCGCGGTTGACTTCTGCTGCGCTGTGGCAAGCCCTGCATGTAAAATGAATGCCACGCTCAGAAAAGCCCCCACCGGAATGATTTTCTTGATGCGTACTCGATTCACGCTCGGCCTCCATGCGGCATCAGGCTCTCCAATGCGCCGGAGTTTAGCATACGGATATGAACGGATTGTTGCAGGAGCTTCTTCGGTTCTGATGAATCTTTAATGAAATATCGGATCGCTCTTCATTGAATCATTGGAATCTGAAGTTGGGCGAGCAACTTGTTTATGGCTTCACGGCCATACTTGCGCGGAGCAAGTAACTTTGCCCCACTTGATTTGAGTTCCATCTCGGCGGGAATGGTGAACAGTGCTATCAGCCGAAGGAAATAGTTTGCGCGCACCCACGTCTCCAAGTGGATCGAATCGTTTGAAAGCTGAAACGACGCCATCACCGGCGCCATCCAGAACCCATGGCCCTTCCGGTAAAGGCGCATCGGGCCCGCCGATTGCTTGAGGCGGAAGCCGGTGGCCTGCGCCCACGGGTCAATGCGTTGCCAGATATCGGCGGGGGCCGGGAAGTCCATCGTTGTTCTCGACAAGCGGAGTGTCCTCGTCTGAACCGCTGAGGGGGAGAGTATCACTCTCGCATTTGTGGAGCGGCCAAATTTTCACGTGGTGAATGCGAGCGTGATGAGAGTTTTCTGTTCGAGTTCGTGCGCTTTGGCGGAGCCGGTGGCCGGGCTGGCGCTGGGTGAGCGCTTTACGGAACGCACCGGACGTCCTGGCCCTGCGAGGCGGCGCAGCCGCGGCATCATGTAAGACAACGCGCCCATATTCCCGGGCTCTTCCTGCACCCAAACAATCTCACCGGTATGCCGCGCGAGTTCGGCGGCGAGTTCTTCTTCGGGAAATGGATAGAACTGATCGAGGAACAGTATGGCCGTTGACTGATCGTTTCGCTTGCGGCGTTCCGCGCGAAGCTCGTGACCAATCTTCCCGGAGCAAACAAGGACGCGCGCGCCACTTGCGATTTCCATGTCCGGCACGACGGAGAGGAATCGCGCGCGGGAGAATTCATCGATGGGTGAATTCGCGCCGGGATTCCGCAACATACTCTTCGGCGTGAAAACGACGAGCGCCTTGCGCCACGGACGCAGCGCCTGCCTGCGAAGTAAGTGAAAGTACTGCGCGGCGGAAGATGGCTGGCATATCTGGATGTTGTCTTCGGCGGCGAGTTGCAGGAAGCGCTCGATGCGGGCGCTCGAGTGTTCCGGCCCCTGGCCCTCGTAACCGTGGGGCAGGAGCAGGGCTACGCCCGATGGCAGGTTCCATTTGTCCTCGCCCGCGCTGATGAATTGGTCGATGATGACCTGCGCGCCGTTTGCGAAATCGCCGAACTGTGCTTCCCACAGGACCAGCGCTTCAGGGAAATCGCGGCTGTAGCCGTACTCAAAACCAAGTACACCGGCCTCGCTGAGAGTGGAGTTGTACGCTTCAAAACGCCCCTGGCCGTGCGAGATATTTTCGAGGGCGACGTAAGCGTTTTCGTTTTCGGTGTCAAAGAGCGCGGAGTGGCGCTGATTAAACGTTCCGCGGCGCGAATCTTGTCCGGAAAGCCGCACGGGCGTGCCCTCGCAAAGGAGCGTGCCGAAGGCGAGCAGTTCCGCATATCCAAAATCCACGGGACGCTTGCCGGTGCCCATCTCGGCGCGCTGCTCGAGGAGTTTTTTCACTTTCGGATGTACGTGAAAACCCTGGGGCGCGCTCGACAAAATCTGCGAAACCTCCTCAAGTGTTTTCGAGGGAACTCCCGTGTCCACTTCGTAGCTCCGATCGTAGCGTCCGCGTTTGTATGGTGACCAGTAGGCCGGCAACTGCCGCAACGCGGGAATCTTTTTGAGCTGACCGGCTTCGCGCTGCGCGGATTCAAATTTTTCGCGGATCTTCGCGGCAAGCGGAGCGGCATCTGTGGCGATGCGCCGCGCGTAAAGCTGCCAGAGCGGTGGATGGTCCTTAATCTTGCGATAAAGCAGCGGCTGCGTGATGGTCGGGTCGTCCACTTCGCTGTGTCCGTGGCGGCGGTAACCGATGAGGTCAACCACAACGTCGCTCGAAAAAGTTTGCCGGTATTCGAGAGCGAGGCGTCCGATGCGCGCGACGGCGTCGGGGTCTTCCGCATTGACGTGAAAGATGGGAATCGGCGAGCGCTTGGCGATATCGGATGCGAAACGAGTCGAGTGGAGTTCGGCGGGGATGGTGGTGAATCCGATTAGATTGTTGACGATGATTTGAATGGTGCCGCCGACCGAGTAACCGTTCATGCCCGCAAGGTTCAAGGTTTCAGCAAGGATACCCTGACCTGCGAATGCGCCGTCGCCATGCATCACGACAGGAAGGACTTGATTGTGCGCAGGCTGCGAATCGCGCGACGCACCGCCAAGTCGATCTTGTTTCGCGCGCGCGCGGCCCATAGCGACCGGGTCCACTGCTTCCAGGTGGCTGGGATTCGAGACCAGATGAATGTTGAGCTTGCGGCCGTCCGGCGTCTCGTATGTTCCTGTCGCGCCGACGTGATACTTCACGTCGCCTCCGCCGAGGACGCTGCGCGGGTCCACATCCTCGAAGCCGGCGAAAGTGTCGCGCGGGGTCTTGCAGGCGATATGCGTCATCACGTTGAGGCGTCCACGGTGGCTCATGGCCATGATGGACTCGATGGCGCCATGTTCGGCGGCGGCGATGAGGATCTCGTCAAGAAGAGGGATGAGTGCCGTTGTGCCTTCAAGCGAAAACCGCTTCGAGCCGAGGTAACGCGCCTGCATGACCTGCTCGAAAAGGTCGGCGCGGATGAGCCTGTCAAGGATGCGCGCGCGATCCGGGTCCGGCGCGGGCGCCTCGAGGCGCTCGATGATCCACTGCCTGCGCGCAGGATCCGGAATGTGCATGAATTCGGCGCCGATGGTGCCGCAATAAATCTTGCGGGCGCGGCCTGCAGCTTCGCCGGTGAGGCGGAGCTCGGGGTGATCAATTGGCTTGAGGAATCCGAGCGGATCGAGGTCCGCCGCGAGATAACCCCAGCGACGGAATGCGTCGAAGACCGGCGCGTCAGCGAGCTTGACGGTTGATTCGATGGCGCGGGACTGGTTTGCAGTCTTGGACATGAGTCCTTTATTTCCGCTAACGCGTGGCTTGGCGCGCCTTCATTCTAACAAAGGGAGAGAGCCTCGATGACGGCTGCGCCAAATTGGCCGCAAGCGGCGGAATGGCGAGTCCAATTCGTCTCTTTCGCCGCGGACCGCAAGACTGAACAATAGCTCAGGGAAAATGATCCTGATCGAACAAGCCGATTCCGACGCGAAAGTCGAGCTGGCGCGGGAACTGTTCCGTGAATACTCGACGGCGCTTGGAGTGGACCTCTGCTTCCAGGATTTTGAGCGCGAGCTTCGGGAATTGCCGGGGAAGTATGCGCCGCCCGCGGGGCGGTTGTTTATCGCTTACGATTTCGCCGCAGCACGGAAACAGCCCGCCGGCTGCGGCGCGTTGCGGCCAATCGACGCCTCCTTTTGTGAAATGAAACGTTTGTATGTACGCCCGGAATTCCGGGGGCGCGGGCTTGGACGAACATTGGCGGAAAGCTTAATCACCACCGCACGAGAGATTGGATACAGCGCAATGCGCCTCGACACGCTCCCATCCATGAGGGAAGCCCATAAGCTTTACCGAGCATTGGGATTTCATGAGATTGCGCCCTATCTACACAACCCTGTTCCGGGAAGTTTTTTCCTGGAGCTCGACCTGGCCGCATTGCCCCGCAAAACCTGATTCTGCCCGCCGATGGAAAGTGCGCCGCCGCTGTGATGGGCTTACAATGAATAAGTTCGGTCCAGCCCGGGAGTAGTTTTGATGGAATGCCGTCCAAAGATGTTCGCCTACAGGAAAGGCACTTCTCTTTCGCGCACAACAGCGCTGCTTTGCTGCATCCTTGGTGTCTGCTGGGCCGGGGGATGCACGGCGAGCATCTTCGTAAACCCGCCCCCTCCGCCCGTTCAACTGGAACTTTTACAAGTCGCGGGTGGGTTTGCGAACCCGCTCGACATCCAACAGCCGGCGGATTCAAGCGGGCGGCTATTCGTAGTCGAGCAGGGCGGAAAAATCAAAATCGTGAATTCTTCGGGAACGGTGCTTTCCACGCCCTTTATTGATCTTACCAGCCGGCTGGTGAGCGGCGGCGAGGAGGGGTTGCTCGGACTTGCCTTCCATCCCAACTATTCGACAAACGGCTGCTTCTACGTCAATTACACGACAACGCGCCTGACCGGCAATTTGCAAACGGTGATCGCCGAATATAAGGCGGCTCCGGCTTCGTCCAACGTGGCGAGCATGACGGAGAGCATCCTCTTCACGGTGAATCAGCCGTTCGCCAACCACAACGGTGGCGGACTCGCGTTCGGCGCCGATGGCGATTTGTATGTCGGCCTCGGCGATGGAGGCAGCGAAGGCGATCCGCAAGGAAACGGGCAGAAGCTCACAACCGCGCTTGGGAAAATGCTGCGCATATCGGTGAGTTGCAACGGAACTTTCAGCGTGCCCGCGGACAACCCGTTTGCCGCGCAACCCAGCCCCACAAACATGATCTACGCGTATGGCCTGCGAAACCCGTTCCGCTTTTCATTTGATAGGCAAGGTGGCCGCTTTTTTGTGGGTGACGTCGGGCAGGACAGGTTTGAGGAAGTAGACCTGGTGAGCAAGGGCGATAACGATGGGTGGAACATTATGGAGGGCGATTCGTGCTTCAATCCTGGGACAGGATGCAACATGGTCGGGCTCGCGCTGCCAATTTTTGTGTATGACCATTCGCAGGGGGACGAAACCATCATTGGGGGATATGTCTATCGGGGATCGGAAATTTCAGAGTTGGCTGGACTGTACATTTTCGCTGACGAAGCTACCGGACGAATCTGGACGCTGACACAATCATCCGCTTCCGTTTGGACGCGCGCGCTAATCCTTAATGCGGGCCAGTTCCAAGTAACTTCTTTTGGACAAGACCAAAACGGGGAGCTCTACGTTACGGGTTACTCCAGCGGAACGATTTCCCGCATTCACCAGGTCGGAACGCCCTGAACGGGTTTCTCCCGGGGAAACTTCATAGTCGAAAACAATTCAAGGAGATTCCGCCAAATTTCTTGAGCGGACGTTTCGCTGTTCTCTTCATTCAACATGATTTACCACGAATGCTTCGGCAAGATTTTTCCCACGCGGGCGTTTATCGGACAGGGGCCGTTGCTTTTTGCCGCACGGTTTGAGATTCAAGGAATTGCTTCGCGGGATTGAAGCACGCTACTTCCCGGCGAAAGCCTGCATTTTCGCGGCTAGCTCGAAATCCAACCTGCTGATCCCACCGATGCTGTGCGTTGAAAGGTCCACCGTGACGCGGTTCCAAACATTCGACCAGTCCGGATGATGGCCCATTGCTTCGGCAACCAGCGCCGCGCGGGACATAAAGCCGAACGCTTCGATGAAATCGCCGAACTGAAAGGCGCGGTGGAGCTTTCCATTCTCGAGGCTCCAGCCGGGAAGTTTCGCGAGTTCCTGCGCCACTTCTTTTTCGCTCATCTTTTGAATCGCCATAATTCCTCCGCTGGGTCATTATCCGGCCCGGCTGGCGCGGCGGCAAGGCGCGAATTGCCGCGAGCGGGAGCGGCTGGGTTGAACATCGCCGCTGATTCCTTTATGGTATCGCCGCGAGTGGTTTGGAATCACACGGAGCGTTTGGTGAAGAAAAAGATACGCGCAATTCAATATGGAGTCGGGCCGATTGGCGCGGCCATTGTAAAACTGCTGCGGGAGAAGCATTCCGTCGAGGTCATCGGTGCAATTGACAAGGACCCCGCAAAAGCGGGGCGCGACCTTGGCGAAGTCGTGGGCGCGCAGGATGCGCCGTGGGGCGTGCCGGTGGTTGGCAATGCGGCGGCGATGCTTGGGAAGTCCGCGGACATCGTCGTGCATTCCACTTCGTCGTCGCTTCCAGTCGTGATGGACCAATTGCTGGAATGTTTGGCGGCGGAGTCGTGCGTCGTCTCAACATGCGAAGAGCTTGCTTATCCCTTCCGGAAATATCCGGAGCTATCCGCCAAGCTCGATGAAGAGGCGAAGACCTGGGGCGTAGCGCTGGTGGGCACGGGCGTGAACCCAGGCTTTGTGATGGACAAGCTGGCGATTACGCTTTCATCGGTCTCGCAACAAATCCAGCACGCGAAATCCCTTCGCGTGGTGGACGCGGGCAAGCGGCGGCTCCCGTTGCAAAAGAAAATCGGCGCGGGGATGAGCGTCGAAGAATTTCGCGCGCAGGTGGCGGCGGGCGTGATCAAGCACCACGGTCTGCCGGAGTCCATCGCGATGGTGGCGGACGCGCTGGGATTCGCGCTGGATGAAATCACCGAGACAATCGAGCCGGTGGTTGCGCAAGAATTGGTGAAGACGGAGTTCCTGGAGGTTGCTGCAGGCCATGCCGCGGGAGTGCACCAGATTGCGCGCGGAATGGCGGCAGGCGAAGAAAAGATTTACATGGAGCTACAAATGTACGTCGGCGCGAAGGACCCTCACGACATGATCGAGTTGACCGGCGTGCCCGGATTGAAACTCACCATTCCCGGCGGAACCCACGGCGACCTGGCAACGGCGGCGGTCGTTGTGAATACGATTCCTGCGATCCTCGCGGCTCCGGCGGGACTGCGCACTTCGCGCGATTTGCCGATGAGTTTCTTCCCGCCGATTCTGAACTCTTGAAAAACTGCCCACTTTTTCAATTTCAAATCATCTGGATGTTTAACGGACCTTTGACCAACGCAAAGTCCCGGTCGCACGTCACCACGACCGCTTGTTTGATTTTCCCAAGCGCTGCCGCGAAGCAATCGGCGTAAGGTAATCTGAACTCTGCGTGGAAAGCGGCCGCGATCTTCGTTAGCTCGATATCAGCATCCACTATTTCAATAGGGAATTGACCGATTTCCGCGGCAACCTGCTTCGCGGCCTGCAACCCATTCGTTCGCCAAATCGAGTAATACACTTCGCCCCAATTGACGACACTCATGAACAACAACTGCTTTCCCGTGATGGCAAGCGTAATCAGTTCTTCTATTTTTTCCGCGCCGGAGCGGCCCAGAAGAAAAGTCAGGATGGCGCTTGCGTCCAAGACGGCGCGTTTCACAACTCGCGGTCTCTCTTTCGTTGTTCCAACAGATAGTCCAGCGCAGAGGGCTTTCCTTTCAGCGATCCGCGAAGGCTGCGAATAAACTCGGGTGTCAGCGGCTGGAGGATGATCCGCTTCTCGTCCTCAACGAATACAACTTGTGTGCCTTTGCGAATACCAAGTTTCTTGCGAAGTCTTGAGGGGATCACAACCTGCCCTTTGGTTGTTACCTTTGAGATTCCTGCCTTCACAGCGCCTCCAATTCTTACTCCCTGTCTCAAGTATGACTTTCGAAAGAATGTAAGTCAATGCATATGGTGACTTACTTCCTCTTGAAAGGATACGCCATCTCGAATGAAGGGCTTGTCCTTTTCGTTCTATTTTTGCCAGTAGCGGGCGACGGCTGCGTAGTCCAAATCTTCCTTCGCGGCGGACATGACCGCGCCATACACCTCGTGCGCAGCGGCGCTCGCGGGCAGCTTCACGCCAAGTTGATTCGCCAATTCCATCGCCAGGTTGATGTCCTTGTGCATCAGGCGCAAGGGAAAGCTCGGCTTGTAATCCTGCTTGAGGATCATGGGTGTCTTCACGTCGAGCACCGGCGCGCGGCCCATGCTGGCCTGCATCACGCTGACAAGATTTTCGGCGGGCACGCCCGCACCCGTTACGAGCGCGAGCGCTTCGGCGAATGCCTGCACTTCGAGCGCAAGTAGCAGGTTCATCGCGAGCTTGATGGTTTGTCCGGCCCCCGCAGGGCCGAGGTGGAACCACTTCTTGCCCATCGCGCCGAGCACCGGTTCAACTCGCGCGAGCGTGGCGGCTTCACCGCCGACCATGAAAACTAGTTCGCCCTTCTCGGCGCCCCAGGTGCCGCCGGTGACCGGGGCATCGAGAAACTCAACGCCGCGCTCGCGGCAGGCTGCAGCGGCACGCCGCGCCAATGCCGGCGAAACCGTGCTCGAATCGATGAGCACGCTGCCGCGGCGGAGCGATTCGAGCGCGCCCCCGCTCCATAGCACGGATTCAAGCGCGGGCGGATCGCTCACGATGGTGATGAGCACATCCGCAGCGGCAGCGGCTTCGCGCGGGCTGGCCGCTGCCTTGGCTCCCGCGGAGACAATTCCTGCTGTCTTGGTTTGCGTTCTGTTCCACGCGACAACCGGAAAGCCCGCCTTCAACAGATTCAGCGCCATGGGCCTGCCCATCAATCCGAGTCCAATAAATCCAATGGTTGGTTTCAAGATGTTCCCCTTGCACCCAGTATTTGATTTAGCTTCCGGAATTCAAGTGAAGGAATATAGCGCGCCGCGAAGTTCGGTGCGAGGGCGGTTTGCACGGCCGCAATTTGCAAAAATCATGATTCAAATATTCAGGGGAAAAGACGGACTGCTTCGCTCAGGCTTCGTGAGGGCGCTGTCGCAGGGGCCCTCGGGCAGCATTCGCAGCGTCGCGCTCCACGCGATCTTTCTCGGCAGCCTCTTTTGGCAACGCGGGCGCCGGAGCGAAGTTCTCCGCAAGGCTCAGGATGCACACGTATGGGATTTCCCAGCGAAAGGTCTTCGCCTCGCCTCGCACGGCGAGCCTTTCTTCCAGGAAAATCGACTTGCCGGAGTCGGCGGCGAGGGTGCCTGTAGCGGGCAGGACAACGTCCCCCGCCCTATATTGCACCTCAACGCGCCGCCCGAGTAATGCGTGGTAACGCGCCATGGAGAGAGTGTGTGTTCCAGATTGGTGCAGAGCAATAGTACAAAGGTACGCGTACGCGAACGGGTTTTCGGGCAAGCGCGCGAGGCACAGTTAACAACAGTGTTTCTTGTTCAAGTTTCTTCGTTGGGATTCCGCGAAAATACTCAGTGGTGACCACCACCGTGCGCGGCGAGCGACACTGGGGCCGCCTCAGGTTCGGCAGGGCGTGAGACGAGTTCTCCTGTGGCCATCAGATAAATCATGTATGCGGCGCTGTAGGCCAGAAACGTGTAAACCGAGGGCAGCGCCCAGCCCAAATCTCCAATGCCGGGCGCGGCGTAACTCCACACCAAGAGGCCGACGGCCAGAGCGAAGAATGCGCCGACGATGCGGCTCGTGTCCGCAAGGCGCAGCGGTGAATGGCAGTGCGGGCATTCCAGCGTGTCCGAGTACGCGACCACTTCACTGGCGGGAACTTTCTTCTGGCACATCGGGCAGACGCGAGCGGCCATGGACGACCTCCGCAAAATCGTCCATCACGATAGCGCACCTCGCCGCCCTTGAAAAGCAGCCGTCGATCTGCGGCCTTTGGAAGCGGCTCTGTGAAACTTATTCGCAACGTAGGGCGACGACCGGATCCACCCGAGTTGCGCGCCGGGCTGGAATGTAGCTCGCAATCAGTAAGACCATGATGAGCAGCAGCCCAACTCCGGCGAATGTGAGTGGGTCGGTGGCGCTGACGCCGTAAAGCAAGCCTGCCAATAAGCGCGTGGCCGCAATCGCGGCGGCAAAACCGAATACCACACCGATGAGAGCCAAACGCAATCCACGGCCCAACACAAGCTTCAGAATGTCCCGTCGCTCCGCGCCGAGCGCCAGCCGCACGCCGAACTCATGTATGCGCCGATTCATCGAATACGAGACGACGCCGTAGAGTCCCACCGTCGCAAGGAATAACCCAAGCAGCCCGAGGCCACCGACGAGCATTGCCGACGTGCGTTGCGAGAAAAGCGCGAAGCGCATATGTTCCGCCAGCGTGAGCACCGTGGTCGCCGAGATATTCTTGTCCACCGCGCGCAGTTCCTGCCGGATGGTGGGAATCAAGACGCGCGGGTCGCCCGCCGTTTTCACCAGCAGCGTGAGGTCATATGCCATGACCTGAGAAAGTGGGAGGAAGAGGTAGGGGCTCGGCGCTTCCGTGATGTCAATATACTTCCCGTCCTGCACGACGCCGATGATTTCGCAGTCGCGTCCCTGGCGCCCGCCAATGAGCATGTGCTGCCCGAGTGGACTGCGGCCGGGCCAATACCTGCGCGCAAAGGTTTCGTTTACGAGAGCGACGCCGGGGCCTGACGAAGCGTCCTGATCTGTAAACGCACGGCCACGCAGGATTCGCGTCCCCATTGTTTCAAAGTACTGCGGACCGGTAACTGTATAGTGGACGGCCACGCCATCTTCACCCGGCGAAAGCTCCATCCCGGGAATGAATACAGATCTCGTCGCTCCCCCACCGCTCGGACTCAGCGGGACGCGCTGGACCAGGCTGGCCCGTTCGACGCCGGGTAAAGTTCCAACCTGCGTGAGTATCTGTGAATAGAGTTGTCGCGTCCTGTTGCTGTCGTAGCCCCACATTCCCGGCGAGACATCGAGCAACAACATATTCTGTTTTGTACTGAATCCGGGGTCCATGGATTGCGCCTTCCACGTCGTGCGCACCAGCAATCCCGCGACAATCAACAAAAGGAGAGACATACCTACCTGTCCTGCAACCACGATATCCCGCAGAGAGACGCGCCTAGTCCCGTGGCCGAATGGAGCTGCGCGCTCCTTTAGATCTTCTGTCAAGTTCACTTTCGACGTGCGCAGCGCCGGAACCAGGCCGAACAAAAGAACGGCGAGCAAAGAAACGCCAACCGTGAAGCCCAACACGCGCGCGTCGAAGCGGAAATCGAATCCCAAAGGAATCTCCATCGTCGGCATCAGGCCGGGAATAAGATGGATGATCCAAACGGCCAACAAAGAAGCGGCGGCGGCTCCCAGGGCAGCCAGGAGCAGCCCCTCGGTGAGCGCTTGACGAACCAAGCGAATTCGTCCGGCGCCCAGTGCAATGCGAACGGCGATCTCTTTGTGCCGGCGCTCCGCGCGAACGAGCAGGAGCCCCGCGACATTCGCCGTCGCAATCAACAAAATCATCCCGGCAACGACAAAAAGGACACTTCCCAATAAAGCCGTCGCTCCCGTCCTTCGCGACTCAATCTCGGATTTCACTGTCAGCGTCCGGTCGGCATTTGTCTTCGGGTAGGCGCTGGCCAATTGACGGCCGATTGTTTCCAATTCGGCTTGCGCCTCATTCATTCGCCGGCCGGGCCGGAAATAGCCGATCATTTCCAGAGATCTCGACCCCCTGTCGCCCATCTCATCTCGCACGCCGGGCCAAGACGTTATCGGCATCCAGATGTCCGGTGAAAACCCCAGGTCCAATCCGCGGAATTCACGAGGCGCGACGCCGGCAATCGTAAAGAATCCGCTGGAAAGGCGGATTTGTTGACCTGCGATCTTTGGGTCGCCCCCAAACCGGCGCTGCCAAAGACCATAGCTGATCACTACGAGTCTTTGCGCGCTCGCAGCCTGGACATCTTCCTCGGTGAAAAGGCGTCCACGATGGGCCTGCACTCCCAGGAGGGTGAAGTAGTTTCCGGAAACCACATTTGCGGCGAGAAGGATCCTTTCATCCTCGGTGACGAGCACGGCGCCGCGGCGCTCGTAGAATGCGAGCGCGGCAAAAGTATTGCTTTGTTTCTGTAGGTCGAGGTAGTCAAGATAGGAAGAATCCCCCACCACATCTTTCCCGCGGCTTGGATTTATTTTGGTGAAGACCCTAACCAGTTGACCGGGATCATGGACCGGAAGCGGGCGGAGAAGAATCGCATCCACGCAACTGAATATGACGCTGTTTGCAACGAACGCCAGCGCCAGCGTGAGCACGGCGATCGCCGTGAAACCGGGGGCGTGAGCCAATACACGGGCACCATAGCGGAAGTCCTGCCAGAGAGTTCCCATCGGGTCCACCTCTCCCGTAAGGATTTCTCCTTCCTCCTCGGAACGCTGTGACTTTGATCACCAAATCATGTGACCGCAGTCCCCGGTCTTCTGCTGCAATCGCGTTGGGCCGATATGCTAGAATATGAATTCGCTACAATTCCCGGTCCAATCTAAGGTGAGTGCATGAAGTTTGGTGTTGTCGTTTTTCCAGGCTCGAATTGCGATGACGACGCGCATTACGTCATCGGCAAGGTGCTTGGCCAGCCCGTGGAATTCCTGTGGCATCAATCCGAAGATCTTTGCGGCGCGGATGCGGTGATCCTTCCCGGGGGCTTCGCCTACGGCGATTATCTTCGCACTGGCGCCATCGCGCGGTTTTCGCCGGTGATGCGCGCGGTCGAGCGCTTCGCGAAGTCGGGCGGCATCGTGCTCGGCATCTGTAATGGATTCCAGATTCTGCTGGAAGCGGGCCTTCTTCCCGGCGCCATGCTGCGAAACGCAGGGCTGCGCTACCGCTGCTTGCCGGTTCACGTTCGCGTGGAGGCTACGGACACGCCCTTCACCTGCGCCGCGCGGCGCGGGCAGGTGCTCGAGATGCCCATTGGGCACAACGAAGGAAATTATTTCTGCGACGCGGAGACGCTTGCCGCGCTCGAGCGTAATAACCAGATTCTTTTGCGTTACACGACGCCGGACGGCCGCGAGAATGCCGCCGCGAATCCGAATGGATCGCTCGCGAATATCGCGGGGATCTGCAATCGAGAACGCAACGTCGCCGGTTTGATGCCGCACCCGGAGCGGGCTTCAGAAGCGGCGCTTGGCTCCGCGGATGGACTTGTGATTTTCCAATCGATCGCCGAGTGGTTTGCCCGCCACGGCGGAGCTGCGCGACACAAGGCCGAAAACGCGACGGCTGCGCTGCAAGCGCGTTAAACGGGAACTCTTTTCTTGATGCTACAAATCGAAATCAAAGTTACTGCAGAGATTGCCGCCGAGCACGGCCTCTCCTCCGAAGAATACGCGCGTGTCCTGAAAATCCTGGGGCGCGAGCCGAACATCACCGAACTGGGTATTTTCAGCGTGATGTGGAGCGAGCACTGCTCCTATAAATCGAGCCGCGTGCACTTACGGCGGCTGCCCACGAAAGCTCCGCAGGTCGTGCAAGGCCCCGGCGAAAACGCGGGGGTGGTGGACATCGGCGACGGGCTTTGCGCGGCGTTCAAGATTGAATCGCATAACCATCCGAGCTTCGTCGAGCCGTTTCAGGGCGCGGCAACAGGCGTGGGAGGAATTCTGCGCGACATTTTCACGATGGGCGCGCGGCCGATTGCCGTACTTGACGCGCTGCGCTTTGGGCCGGTGACGAAAGCTCCCGGCGCGGCGGGCGCTTCCACTGAAATCGCAGCGAAGAACCGCCATATTCTCGATGGCGTGGTCGGCGGCATCGCGTTCTATGGAAATTGTTTTGGAGTGCCAACGGTTGGCGGCGACGTTGCGTTTGCTCCCAGCTACTCCGGAAATCCGCTGGTGAACGCACTGGCTCTTGGCATCGCGCGGCGCGACGAACTTTTCTTCGCGCGGGCGCGCGGCGCGGGGAATCCTGTGCTCTACGTCGGCGCAAAGACGGGACGCGACGGCATTCACGGCGCGTCACTGCTTGCGTCAGCGGAATTCACTGAGGAATCGCAGCAGAAGCGGCCGAACGTGCAAGTGGGCGATCCGTTCCTCGAAAAACTTTTGCTCGAAGCGTGCCTGGAAGCGATGCAGACCGGCGCGATCGTCGCGATTCAGGATATGGGTGCGGCGGGGCTTACAAGCTCGACCTGCGAAATGGCTTCGCGGGGCGGCGTGGGCATCGAGCTGGACCTCGACCGCGTGCCGCAACGTGAAACGGGCATGACGCCTTACGAAATGATGCTCAGCGAATCGCAGGAGCGGATGCTGCTCGTCGCGGAGTGTGGACGTGAGCGCGAAGTCATCAAAGTGTTTGCGAAGTGGGGACTGGACGCCATCGAAGTTGGGCGCGTCACCACGGACGGCATGATGCGCGTCGTGTGGCATGGCCAGCCTGCCGCGGACATTCCCGCGAAGGCGCTTGCGGACGACGCGCCGGTGTATCAGCGCCCCCTCGCGCCGCCCACAACCCCGCGTGGCGGTGGAAAGCTGATTGAATTCGCACCGGAGGGCGCGAACCTCACCGACAATTTCGCGCGGCTGCTGGCGTGGCCCGCGATTGCAAGCAAGCGCTGGATTTTCGAGCAATACGATCACATGGTGCGCACAAACACGCTGGCGTGGCCCGGCGCGGCGGATGCCGCCGTGCTTCGCGTGAAAGAGACAAATCGTGCGCTGGCACTCACTGTGGATGGCAACGGACGCTGGTGCTGGCTTGCGCCGCGTGAAGGCGCAAAGGCCGCGGTCGCGGAAGGCGCGCGAAACGTTGCCTGCACCGGAGCTCGCCCGTGGGCGGCGACGAATTGTCTGAACTTTGGCAATCCAGAAAAACCGGAAGTGATGTGGGAGTTCAGCGAATGTGTGGACGGCATCGCCGAAGCATGCCGCGCTCTCGAAATCCCGATTACCGGAGGAAACGTCAGCTTTTATAACGATACGCTCGGCCAATCCATTTATCCCACGCCGGTTCTTGGCGTGCTCGGATTGCTCGAGGATGCCTCGCGCGCGGTTGGCATTGCGTTTCAAGAAGAGGGCGACTCGATCTTGCTGTTGGACGGAACGGGCGAAGACAGGCAACGCGCCGGCATAGAGATTCAGCGCGAGCTTTCTTCGTCGGAGTACGCTTTCGCGCTGCGCGGAATTGTTGCCGGCGCACCGCCCGCTGTGGCTCTTGCCGCGGAAAAGAATTTGGTTGAAGCGCTGCTCGCATTGTCCAGCGAAAAACTCCTTCGCTCCGCCCATGACATAAGCGATGGCGGGCTGGCCGTCGCGCTCGCCGAAAGCTGCTTCGCCTCGCGAGGTTGCGCGGCTCAGGCAAGCATCGCAACGGACGAGCCACTGGAATCGGCGCTCTTTGGCGAACGTGGCGCTCGCGCCATTGTCTCGTGCGCGCCCGGTTCGCTTGCTCGCGTCCGAGACATTGCGAGACAATGTAAGGTTGCGGTTGTGGAATTGGGGCGCGTGACGCGCGGTGGAGATTTTATCGTCGCTGTGAACGGCAAGGCTGCCATTCAAGCGCCGCGTGAAGAACTTCACGCCTCCTGGGCTGATTCGCTCAAGTTCATAATGGCCGGCTGAAATCTGTGTGGGGTCAAGTCTGTCGTCGCTTCTTCAAATTGAAATGAATGTTTCCTCAAAACTCGGCCGCTGGTACGTAGTGGCGCTTTGGGCTGCCGCCGGCGCGTTCTCCGTTTTGAATGTCATCGTTCACCCGGCGAGCAACATGACCCAATCGGATTTGATCTACTTACTGGCGGGTGTTGGATTTTTCACCGGCGCGATCGGCGTCGCGCGGCGATATGTCTGGGCGCGCCCTTTGTCCATTGGGCTGTGGGCGTTATTTGGCTACTGGGATTTCGGGGCGATTGGCTCCTTTGCGGACATGCGGTGGTTCCCGCTCACCGCGCTCGTTTTGTTTTTCGCCGCGTTGCTCTGGCTGCTTTCTCCGGCGGCGCTCGGTCAATCTCTAGCGGCGGTTCCGCACCCTTGAGCAAATAATGAGCAAGCAAATCCAAATCGCTGACGATCATTTTCACGACCACTGCGGCGTGTTCGGAGTCTTCGGCAGCCCGGAGGCCGCCAAGCTCGCCTACCTGGGTCTCTATGCGTTGCAGCACCGGGGGCAGGAAGCCGCAGGTATTTGTGCGTCCGATGGAACCAACTTGCACATTGCCAAGGATCTGGGACTGGTGCAGGAAATTTTCGATCCCGCGCGACTCGCGACGCTCCCCGGTGATTCCGCCATCGGCCACACGCGCTACTCCACCGCGGGTGACACGGGTCTCACGAACGCCCAGCCGATTCTGATTGATTGCAACAAAGGCAAGATCGCGCTGGGGCACAACGGAAATTTGATCAACGCCTCCGAATGGCGCCGCAAGCTCGAGCACCGCGGCTCAATCTTTCAGACCACGAGCGATACCGAGGTCGTCGTTCACCTGATCGCGCGCAGCACGGGCAGCAATCTTTCCCGCGCGATTGCCGATGCGCTGAATCAAGTCGAGGGCGCGTACTCACTCTTGCTTCTCACGCGCGATGAGCTCTACGCCATTCGAGATCCACGCGGCTTCCGCCCGCTCAATCTCGGGCGGCTCGGCGACACTTATCTTGTGTCGTCGGAGACCTGCGCGTTCGATTTAATTGACGCGACGTACATCCGCGAAATCGAGCCCGGCGAAATGTTGCGCATCTCTCGCGCGGGGATCGAGTCCATCCGCTTCGCGCCGCCGAAGCCGCATCAATACTGCATTTTCGAGCACGTCTATTTCGCGCGGCCCGATAGCCTCATTTTCGGCCGCTCCGTGCATCAAAGCCGTGAAACGCTCGGGCGCTTACTCGCGCGCGAAAATCCCGTGCCCGCCGACGTGATTGTTCCGGTGCCCGACTCCGGCGTGCCCGCCGCGATTGGCTACGCGCTCGAATCCAAAATCCCCTTCGCCATGGGGCTCATCCGCAATCATTACATCGGCCGCACTTTCATCCAGCCCGCGCAATCCATCCGCGACTTCGGCGTGAAGCTGAAGCTCAACCCCGTGCGCGGCCTGCTCGAAGGCAAGCGCGTCGTGCTCGTGGACGACAGCATCGTGCGCGGCACCACCAGCCGAAAGATCGTGCGAATGGTCCGCGAGGCCGGCGCTTTGGAAGTCCACGTCCGCATCAGCTCGCCGCCCACGATTTCGCCCTGTTATTACGGCATTGACACGCCCACGCACGCGGAACTGATCGCCTCCTCGGATTCAACACGGCGGCCGCGTGTTCCCACTGCGGCGGGTACGCCAGCGAATCCTTCAGCCGCTTATTCGCAGACGGTTCAGGAAATCTGCAACTTCCTCCAAGCGGATTCCCTCGCTTATCTGTCGCTTGAAAGCCTGCGCGCGGGGGTTGGCGATTCGCAGACGCGTTTCTGCACATCCTGTTTCACCGGCATCTATCCGACGCCGCCGGTGCAACTTGAAGTGCACGGAGACACACACCGCCGCGGTGATGCCGCCTCCGATTCCATACCTCCGGTAACGGTGACGCGTGAATCCTAACGAGAAACCACAAGGCGACGAACCCCAGGTTCCAATGAAAGAACGTGTCAGGCGCGAAATCGTTGCATGGTTGTGGATCATCGGGATCTTTCTGGTGATTTACTCCGTGATCGGCCAGCCGCGCGTGATTCCCTCAGCGTCCATGGAAAACACCCTGCTCATCGGGGACCACTTGTTGATCAGCCGCCTTGGTTACGACATCGGACTGCCGCTCACTCCCTGGCACGTTTCGCTGTGGCGCAATCCCAAGCAATTTCAGATCATCATTTTCCGGTCTGTGAAGGATCCTTCGCTCGATCTGGTCAAGCGCGTCATCGGGATGCCCGGGGACACGGTGGAAGTCCGCGAGGGCGCTGTCTGGGTCAACGGCAAGCGGCTCGTCGAGCCTTACGTCAAGGAGCCGATGAGTCTCGGTTCCTACTTCGGCCCTGAAAAAATCCCGCCCGCCTGCTATTTCGCAATGGGAGATAACCGGAACGACTCCAATGACAGCCGCTACTGGGGATGCGTTCCCCGCGCGAATATCATTGGAGTCCCGGTGATGACGTATCTTTCGATTGATGCGCCGGTGCGCGAAGGCAATTCCACGACGATGGCCTGGGAGCCGGGCCACATCGGCGAGCGGTTCGCGGCATACGGCAACTCGCTTATTCATCCCAGCCACATTCGCTGGAAGCGGATGTTCCATTTCTTTTAGCCGGCTGCTGCGAATCCTGAAGAGGTTTTCCGAATGCGCTACTCCGACGCCGGCGTGAACATCGCTCTCGCCGACCAGGCCAAGCAAAAGATTGCGCGTCTCGCGGCGCGCACGTTTACGCGTGGAGTGGTTGGCGGCATCGGGGCATTCGGCGCGCTCTTCCAGATTGACCGCAAGCGCTGGCGCAACCCGCTGCTCGTCTCGAGCGCGGACGGGGTCGGCACAAAACTCAAAATTGCTTTCGCGATGGGCGTCCACTCGACTGTCGGCGCGGACCTCGTCCATCACTGCGTCAATGACATTCTCACGCTTGGCGCCGAGCCGCTTTTCTTTCTCGACTACCTCGCGCTCGGCAGCATCACTCCCACGGTCATCGAACAAATCGTGGAAGGTATCAGCCGTGCCTGCCGCGCGACGGGATGCGCGCTCATCGGCGGCGAAACGGCGCAGATGCCCGGCTTTTACGCCGCGGGTGAATACGACCTCGCCGGCTTTATCGTGGGCGCGGTCGAGCGAGGGCGCGTGCTCGGACCGGAGCGTGTGAAGAGAGGCGACGTTCTCATCGCGCTGCCTTCCGTGGGTTTGCACACGAATGGATACTCGCTCGCTCGCAAATTGGTTTTCGATCAGGAAGGATTAAAGCCGGATACTTACGTCGCGGCCATCAACAACAAAATCGGCGCGGAGCTTCTGAAGCCGCACGTCTGCTATTTGCCCACATTGAAGAACGTGCTCACACGCGGCTGGCTTTCCGCGATGGCGCACATCACCGGCGGCGGAATCCCCGGAAATCTTCCGCGCGTGTTGCCGCGCTCGATGCGCGCCGAGATCGCATTGGGCTCGTGGCCCGTGCCGCCGATCTTCGGCTATCTTGCGCAGACTGGGAAGCTCGACCGCGAAGAGCTCCTTGCTACATTCAACCTCGGCGCGGGGATGATCCTCATCGTGCCGCCAAAAAATGTCCGCGCGCTGGAAACCGATTTGAAGCGCCGCCGCGAAAAGTTTTACCGCATCGGGCAAATCGTCGGCGGCACCGGCCCGCGCATCGCTTATACTGGGCAGCTACAACTCTAGCCGTTACGCTGCGCGACGACTCTTCTTTTGGTCGCCTGCCTTCCGCACGCGCGACCAATACCACCACTGGCATTGCGCCGCCGGCAACCGCGGATTCTTCGCCTGCGCCACCGCCGCCGTGAAAACGTCAAGCACACAGGGGTCCTGCCGCTCGCCCGTTAACCGGCAGAGGTGATCGTAGAGTTGTTTGGGATTGGCCTTCGCAAGTTGCGCGACGCTCGTGATGCCCAACTTCGCAAAGTCTCCGCGAATCGAAGGGCCCACGGAGATGAGGTCATTCAGTTGCCGCTCGGTTTTTGTGTTTCGCTTTACTTTCGCCATGCTGCCAGTTTACCTTTCTTCACCTTTTAGCGCAAGCCACCACCATTCGTGGCGACTCAATTTGCCAGTGGCCCAGCCTACCCACGCTAAATTCGCGTGAATCCTGGCTGCGCGCAGTGTTGTGTGTAAGAATCCCTCCTCGCATGAATCAGCGTGATAACAACTCGACCCGGCGCCTCGCGTCTCACTCGAATCACACGAAGAACGCCGTCCTCCGCGAACTCCGCGCGCTGGCCGATCCGCGCGTCCGCGCGAAAATGAAGCACTACAACATCCACGTTACAGACGCGCACGGAATTTCAGCGCCCGTGCTGCATGCGCTGGCGCGTAAGATTGGCAGAAATCACGCGCTTGCCGAGCAGCTCTGGGCCACGGGAAACCACGAAGCGAAGTGTCTCGCCGCACTCGTCGGAGATCCCGGGCGCGTGACCTCCGCGCAAATGAATCGCTGGGCGCGCGATTTCGACGCCTGGGACGTGGTGGACGCCGCGTGCTGCTATCTTTTTGTGTATGCCGCGCCTGCGTGGAAGAAAACCGCCGAGTGGAGTCAGCGCAAAGAGGAGTTTATAAAGCGCGCGGCTTTTTCACTGATGGCCTACTTTGCTTACAAGGACAAAAGCGCGCCGGACGCGAAGTTTGTGCGGCTGCTCTCCATCATCCGCCGCGAATCGCGCGACGAACGCAATTTCGTGCGGAAAGCCGTCAACTGGGCGCTGCGCAATATCGGGAAGCGCAATCGCGCGCTCAACCGCGCGGCAATCCGCACCGCACGCCAGATTCGCGCGGCAAATTCCAGCCCATCGCAACGCATCCCAGGAGCCGCAGCCGCACGCTGGATCGCCGCCGACGCGCTCCGTGAGCTCACCGGCCCTGCCGTTCAGAAGAGACTGCGAAGCACGCTCAATCATTGAGTCAGTTACGTGGCGACAAACAAATCGCCGTCGCTGCCGCTCCCCATAATCAGCATGTAAACGGAAATCCCCTTTGATGATGTAGACTCGGTTTGCTCGCCCGAAGCGGCTACCATTGAGAATAGAGCCCCTCAACAGGAACCAGAAACCTCCCCAGGAGATACCGATGCGGATATCAAAGCAGAATTATTGTCGAAGTGCGCGGCGACTAACGAATGCCGCTGGATGTTTTGCACTTGCAGCCCTGGCGCTCGCGGTCTGGCAGGTCACGGCACCCCAAGCCCTTGGGCAAGCCGCGACAAATCAAGCTCCTGCGCCACAAGCCACTGCGATTCCGCAGGCGCGCTACATTCCCAGTCACGACTTTCACACCCAGAACATCACGCTGAATTTGCATTTTGATTTCGATCACAGCCAAGCAATCGGTACGGCGACGCTGACATTGACGCCACTGGTGAACGACTTAAAGCGCGTGGAGCTAGATGCCGGGAACTTGACAATCAACTCGATCAAGTTCGCGTCCGGGGCGCCGCTCAAGTTTGAAAACGATACGAAAAAAGAAAAACTTGATATTGGGCTGGATCGCGCCTATCAACCCTCCGATGTATTGACCGTTGTCATTGACTATCACACGAACGCCGCGTCCCCTGGGTCGCTGTTTGGCGGGACCCGCGGACTTACGTTTATCAAGCCGACCACGGACGATCCGGTGGCTCCGAAGCAAATCTGGTCACAAGGCGAAAGCGAAGACAACCATTTTTGGTTTCCTTGTTACGACCATCCGAACGATTTCACCACGACGGAAATAATCGCCACCGTCGAGAAGCCCTTTTCTGTAATCTCCAACGGAAAATTGATCAGCGTGAAGGAGAACGGCGGCAACACGCGCACGTATGATTGGAAGATGGATGTCCCGCACGCGACCTATCTGACCTCAATCGTTGTCGGCGAATACGCTCCCATCGAACAGAGCTACAACGGGATACCAGTGACTACCTATGTGTATCCGAACCAGGTTCCTGAGGGCAAAGTCACGGCTGCCCGAATGGCAGACATGGTGAGGTTCTTTTCGGAGAAAACGGGCGTTCCCTATCCTTATGCGAAATATGCCCAGACGATGGCGCGCAACTTCGGCGGCGGCATGGAAAACATTTCGGCCACAACAATGGTTGATGGGATGATCCACGACGAACGGACAGAGTTGGACGGCACAGCAGATAGCCTGGAATCCCATGAACTGGCGCATCAATGGTTCGGCGATTTCGTCACCTGCCGGTCCTGGGCGGACGTCTGGCTGAATGAAAGTTTCGCAACATACTTCCAGGCCATGTGGGACGAGAAATCTCTCGGTCGCGACGACTTTCTGTACAGCGATGTTAAAGGAAATCAAGACCAATACTTCCAAGCCTGGAAGCGTGGCCAGCGGCGTCCGATCGTCACTGAGAATTACAGCAACCCGGATGCTGTGTTTGACACCTATGCATATCCGCGCGGCGGCGCCGTTCTCCACATGTTGCGGACGACGCTGGGCGAAGCGAATTGGTGGCGTGCCATCCACCACTACCTGACAAAGTATGCGCACCAGCCTGTGGAGACCGGGCAATTCCGCATCGCCATCGAAGAGGCTACCGGGCAATCCATGGACTGGTTCTTCGACGAATGGCTTTACAGGATGGGACACCCCATCTTCCGCGTAACGCAGGGATACGACGCGGGATCAAAAACGGTCACGCTCACTGTGCACCAGGAGCAAAAGGTGGATCCGAATTCGGCTTATCCACAGGTGACCTTTTTCCAGATGCCGGTGCAAATCGAAATTGGTTCCGCCTCGGGCACGCACATCGAGAAAGCCATGATCGAAGCAAAAGAGGAGCAAACCTTTATTTTCAAGGTTGACTCAGAACCGCTGCTGATCGATTTCGACTACGGCGGCACTCTGATTAAGGAATTGCATTTTGAGAAGACCGCCGCGCAATTGATTTATCAGCTCTCGCACGACACCGATGTGCTTGGCCGTATTTTTGCGCTCAACGAGCTAACGGCCCGCATGAAAAATGCTGCAACACCCAAAGAAGAAAACTCGGACATCACAAAGGCGATCGCGTCGGCTGCAACCGGCGATGCATTCTGGGGCGTGCGATTGGATTCCGTTAGCGCGCTCAGAGGCGTGGCCGGCCCCGAAGCGCGAGCGGCATTGTTGACCGCCGTGAAGGATAAGGCCCCTCGGGTGCGAGCGCGTGCCATCAGCGTTCTGGCTGCAGCGAAAGACGCCTCGCTAGCCGGCGTTTTCCTGGGCTACTTGAATGACCCGAGCTACAACGTGATTCGCGCGGCGGCGTCCGCCCTCGGAGCAACGAAGGAACAGGGCGCATACGACGCGTTGAATAAACTTTTGGATCAGCCTTCGTGGCGCGACACGATCCGCGTGTCGGGGCTCACCGGTCTTGCCGCCCTGGGCGATTCCCGTGCGCTTGAATCTGCTGTTCGTTTCGCGGCGAGAGGGAATCCATTGGGCGTGCGCGCCGCGGCGATATCCGTCCTCGGATCGGCGGGGAAAAATGACCCGCGCGCGTACCCAATGATTGCGGATGCATTTACGGCATCGGTGGAATCCGGAAATTTCCAACTGTCTGGGGCGGCGGGTAGCGCTTTTGTTGCACTGGGCGACCCGCGTGCCTTGGAGCTTCTAAAAGCGGCTCGAGAACGAGCGACCAACCCGCAACTGGAACAATTCTTCGCACAGATGCAGAAAGCTCTGGAGGATCAAGCCAAGAAGGTCGCCTCTCCTCAGAATCCATAAGGAATGTTGTTGCCTCTTTGCGGCGTTTTGTGCACGGGCAGCCGTATGCTAACTTGCAATGCCGTACGTTGATTTCAAATGACAAAGGCAAAGCGCATCGGAATCCTTCTAAGTGGGCGCGGCTCGAATTTTGAGGCCCTGGCCGACAGTATTGCCGCGGGGCGCATCCCCGGAGCGGAGATCGCCATCGTCATCAGCAACCGCGATGGCGCGCCGGGCGTTGAGCGGGCGCGCGAACGCGGTTTTTCCGCGCGAGTGATTCCGTCAAAGGGACTGGAGCGCGAGGCTTACGACAGTCAAGTTGTGGCCGCGCTGCAGGAAGCGGGCGTTGAACTTGTTTGTCTTGCGGGATTTATGCGGCTGCTCTCGCCCTACTTTGTCGCGGCGTATCGTGGACGCATCTTAAACATTCACCCCTCGCTGCTTCCATCATTTCCGGGACTCGAATCGCAGCGGCAGGCGCTGGAGTATGGGGTGCGTTACGCCGGCTGCACGGTACATTTCGTGGACGAGAATCTCGATGCCGGCCCGGTGGTGATGCAGGCAATCGTCCCGGTGTTGGATGACGACACGCCGGAGACTCTTTCCGCGCGCATCTTGAAGGAAGAGCACCGCATTTACACAGAGGCTGTGCGGTTGGTGCTCGAAGGCCGCTACCGCGTTGAGGGCCGCCGCGTGGTTCATCTCCCGTCAGCATCCACAGCGGCGGCGCAGGGCGCGGCAGGACACAAATCATGAGCGCGCAATCCGGCAGCCCCAAGAAAAGTGGCGCGATGGCATTTCTTCCCGTTGACGAACAGCTCGCCCACATCCGCAAAGGCGCCGCCGAAATCATTCAGGAAAAAGAGCTGGCCGCGAAGCTCGAAGCCTCGCGCACCTCCGGCAAGCCGCTGCGAGTGTATCTGGGCGTGGATCCGACGGCGCCCGATATTCATCTGGGGCACACGGTCGTGCTTCGCAAGCTGAAACACTTTCAGGATCTTGGGCATACGGCGATTTTCCTGATAGGTGATTTCTCGGCGATGATCGGCGACCCCACGGGACAATCCGAAACGCGCCCGCCGCTGACGCGCGACCAGGTGAACGCGAACTCAGAGACTTATCTGGCGCAGGTTTACAAGCTCCTCGATCCGATGAAAACCGAAGTCCGCTACAACAGCGAGTGGCTCGGCAGGATGACGAGCCACGAAGTGGTGCGGCTGTGCGGCCACTACCGGTTGGCGCGGATGCTCGAGCGCGAGGACTTTCGCTCGCGGCTGGAAAAGAACCAGCCGATTTCCGTGCACGAATTGCTCTATCCGCTGCTCACCGCCTACGACGCCGTCGCGCTAAGGTCAGATGTGGAAATCGGCGCGACCGAACAGAAGTTCAACCTGCTGGTGCACCGGGACATACAGCGCGAGTACGGCCTGCCATCGGAAGTGGCGCTCACGATGCCGATTCTTGTGGGCCTTGACGGCTCGAGGAAGATGTCCAAGAGCCTCGGCAATTACATTGGCATTACGGAATCGCCGCAAGAGATGTTCGGCAAGTTGATGAGTATTTCGGACGAGATGATGTGGCGTTACATGGAGTTGCTCACGGATCGCCCGGAAACGGAAATCGTCCGCCTGCGCCGCCACGTCGCCGAAGGCGCCGCGCACCCCATGGAAGTAAAAATTGGCCTCGCGCAGGAGATCATCGGCGGATTCCACGGCGAAGCGGCGGCCACGCACGCGGCGGATGAGTTCCGCAAAGTCTTTCAGCAACGGCAGGCGCCGGACGACGCGCCCGAAAAGAGAATCAAAGCGGGGGCGCGGAAGTTGTCCGCGCTGCTCACGGAGCTTGGCCTGGCGCCTTCGCGCAGTGAAGCCGAGCGATTGATTAAGCAGGGCGGCGTGGACGTGGATAGCTCCCCGGCCTCCGACGTAAAGCTGGAGCTGCCGCTGGCGTCCGGAAGCAAACATTTGATCCGCGCAGGAAAGAAAAAGTTTGTCCGCATAGTCGTGGAATAACTGCAAATAGCTGCGCCCGCTTGAATTGAAAACCTCATCGCCGTTCTACGAGTTTGCGAAGGCGCGCGAGGTAATCGCGGTTGCGGCGGGCGACGGCGCGGCGCGTGAGCAGCTTGTCAACGATGCGGCCCCATCGCCCTGGAAGTTCGTACTCGCTGCGCATCGTGACTCGAGTGCCCGAAGCTGTTGGCTCCAACTCCCAGTGTTCGAGGCCGCGCACGCCGTACGCATCCTCAAACCGCCATTCAAGTCTGCGCGGCGTTTCATAGCGCGTGATCACAGCAGTATGACCGATTTCTTTTTTGTTGAACCAGCCCCTGATGCGGCCGCTGAGGCGCACCTTCTGCGACGCGCGGAAATCCGCTTCGCCCCCGGAAACCTCAAATTGGCAGTCGAACTCCGTTCCGTACCAGTAAGGCATCCGCTGCGGCACGAAGAACACGAAAACCTCGTTTGGCGGCGCGGCAATCTCGATGGTCTGCTCGACGATAGTCATTTGCGCGGGGCGAGAGTTTAACACTCGCGCGAGGATGGATTCGATACTGGAGATGTGTCAGAAGGGAATCGCGGCCGCGGCGAAAACCCTGCGCGTATGCGGATCTTGCACGAAGACGACAGCGCGCAGGTTTTCGCGCTTCCAATTTCCATTCAGTTTCAAAGTTGACTGGCCGTCATACGCGGCGTCGCCACGCGTATCCGCCGCACCGACGCGCGTGAGCTGGCGCACGACGCCATCGTGTTCGAGCGCGCGCCCGGTATTTTCTCCGCGGAGGACACTGGAATGTAAGTGGTTCTCCGTCACGGCGAGAAACACTTCGGGCTTCGTGCCATCAGCGGTGGACGGCAGCTTTCCCACGCGAATGTGGAGCACGACTGTATTGCCAGATGCTCCCGATGCGCCGTTGGCCCATTCGAGATTGACGTCCGCCTTCGGAGCGCCCGCGGCGGCATCGATCTCGCGGCGCGCCTCTCCACTTTCACTGCCGACGAATGCAGCGCGGCCGTCAATGATCATCTCCGGCGTGTAAACGCCTCCACCGAGAATATTGCCGTACTCCTCCTGCCGTCTCGTGAAGGCCGCCGAGGCAAACGGGTCGCGCCAGCCCTGTTGGTCCCAATAGTCCACGTGCTCTTCCAGAATGATTGTCTCGGCTCCTGCGACGGGCTGCTGCGAGCCAAGCCGGGCAAGGAGCGTGTCCGCTGCGGGGCAGCTCGAGCAGCCCTCAGAGGTGAATAGCTCGACGAGGACCGGTTTTTTCGTGGTGTTCGCGGCCCGCGGCGATTGCGCAGCGGTCGGGCGGACCAACGAATAAAAGCAGAGAAGTACTGCAATCATGCCGGTGGCAAATAGCGTTCGTAAAGGAGTGATCCGCATTGTGTCTCACTTCTGAGGCAAAGTTCGAGCGGCGCCAGAAGCTCCTGTTAGTGTGCAACGAAAGGCTGCGTGGATTCAAGCGATTACATGGATAACCACTATAGTATACTAAACAGGTTAGCCACTCTAGAGGGTGGCCATTGTGATCGCACAATGAATCGAAAACGAATTGACTCCAAGCTTACAGGTGAAAGGGCCAGCGGCCTTGTGGCCGGGCGGCTGGCGCTCGATTTTGTAAACCTGCGAATTCTGGATTCGCCTCCGGATGGATCGCATGACGGATACTCGGTGCTCGTCGAGTTCCTGACGATGAGCGCGGTGATTCGTGACACCGCGAAACCTCCGCTCTTAGGCCTGTGGGCGGCCGCACCGGACGAGACGGTGGAGCTTTTGCGAAGAGCGGTCTCGTTTCGCGGCGCGCTGAGATTGATTTTTGAGGCGCGGGTCGATGGGGCTGCGATTCTGCCCGGATGGATCGATCCGCTTAACGAAATCCTTGCGTACACGGAGGGCTACGACCGGCTCAGGCCTGTGACAGAGCGGGTGGGTGGGCAGCCGGAATGGCGGTTGGCGCTGTACGCCCGTGCGCAGGGGCTTGAGTGGCTGCTCACAGCGATTGCGCGGTCTGCCGCGGAGTTGGTCGCGGAGGGCCCGGGCGCCCCAATCCGCAAGTGCGCGAATCCGAATTGCGGACTTTTCTTCTATGACGATTCGCGAACAGGCGGGCGGCGTTGGTGCTCGATGGCATCGTGCGGGAATCGTGCGAAAGTTGCCGCCCATTACCGCCGTGAAAAAAGAAAACAATGATGCCGTTTATGCCGTGTAACCCCGCTCACCACTCCGGCAACTGCGGTTTCGTGGGCGGCAAGAAATTGAATTGGGTTTTTTGGCCAGTGGACCACGGGTCGTACTTCAAAGCGAAATTAATCCGGTCCGCGATGGGTGGGTGCGAGTAAAACCAAAACACGGTCAAGCGCGAAGGCGCAGGCTCTTCCATGTTTGACTCACCGAGAACTTGAAACATTCGCGCTGCGGCCTGCGGAGCATCGGGCACAGCGCCGTGAATTAATTCGAGCCCGAAGACATCGGCCTGGTGCTCGAAGTGACGGGTGATTGCATTCTGGAGCGGCATCAGCGCGACTTCCCCCACGCTCACAAACAGGAACAGCGCGGCCACTGCAACCCAATCGTGCGGCGCGCGGACGTGGCAGTGATCTCCGTATCGTCGCAACAAAGCGCCATGAATCCACGCCAGCAGCGGAAGTCCAATCGCGAGGCCCAGAGCGCAAATCCCAATGTACTGCCAGGCGTGATTGAGCGCGTAATGGCCCAGTTCATGGCCGAATGTGAATAGCGCGCCGCTCTCGTCCGTGCGGGCAAGCAGCGTGTCCCAAAAAACCACGCGCTTTGAATTGCCGATCCCTGCCACATATGCATTAACCCAATTCAATTTGCGACTGGCGAGCATTTCTAAGATCTGGTTCTGCGGAATGAGGATGTCCGCGCGGGTCGCGGTCTGCTGAACTTTCGCGGTGATCGCGGGGTGCGCCTCGGTAAGAGGGCGGAAATCGAAAAAGAGCGGCTCGATGACAAAAGGCTCCGCGTAAACGCCGAGAATGATCAACGGCAACACCGCCGCCCACGCGCCCAACCACCAGCGGCGGGGGCTGCGGCAAATCAACGCGGCGACGAGCCACCCGACGAATGCCACGAGGACGATTGCAACCGCCTCCGACTTAATCCAATCGAGCGCCCAAGAAGACCAGCTTTGCACGGAGAGCCCGTAGGACAGCACGAGAGTGTGCCCCCAGACTTGGAATGGAATTTTGGCAAGGCCAAGAGTGAGCAGGAGGAGCGGCCAAAAGACCGCCGCTTGCACGACGCGGCGGTGGCTTACACGCTCAGCCCAATCGCGGAACCTCGCGGCCCAGCCGGAGCGCAAGAGAAGCAAGAGGACAATCGATTCGGTGAGGAATTCCGCCCAGAAAATGCGGCGTCCAGCGCGAGCGAGCTCGACAGCATTGCGTTCCCTTCTCTGAGGAAGGGAATAATGTGTGCTTGGGTTCCGCGAATCGAACCTCACAATGTTCCCTGGACCCGAGGTCTCGCGCCCGCGCGCCAGACTGTTCGAGTCGCTTTGCGAGACCGGGCAAGACAAAGCGCCCGCTATGGCCACAATGCCGAAACAAAGCATTTGTCGCGTTTTATGGAGGGCGATCATTTGATGACGCCTGTACAGCTTATCAAATGTCGTCCCCCGGCTCTTCTGTGACCTATCCCGTTATCTATTGGGGGGCTGACCTTGCGGCCAGTTGTTATTGGCGGCGCGCGGGGCTAGCATTGGAGGCACTCATCGGGAGGGATTCCATGCCAGGACTCAGCCCAAGTAGCGCAATACGTGGCATATGCTGCGGGACGTTGATCTGCGCGATGGCTGCGTCAGGCCTCGCCGCCGGCGCCGCGGCGCAATCCGTGCAGGGCGAGCAGCCTCCCCCGTCGCTCGGGGAAATTGCCCGGCAGCTCCGTGCGCAAAAGCCTGCAACGCAAACAGCCAAGAAAGTCTGGACAAATGAGAACATCCCGACGAATCCGTTCGCCATTAGCGTGGTCGGCCCGCCACCGCCTCCTCCAGAAGAGCCGGCCGCGCAACCAGTCGTGGCACCCAGCGCGGCCCCTGTAAAGCTGAAGACGCAGGCAGAACTGGAACCTGAATTGGCGCTGGCGCAACAAAAACTAGAAACACTCGAAAAGGAACTGGATCTGGCGAAGCGCGACTACCTCCTCCAACAACAGGGCTATTACACGAATCCGATGGCAAGCCAGAGTCCGCAGGTGCAGGCGGCGCTGGCGGATTCGCAAGCAAAGATTGACGCCAAGCAACAGGATGTGGACATTACCAAAGGCCAGATCGCCGAGCTCCAGCGCGCACTGGAAGCGGCGAAGAAGAACCCGGCGGGAGCTGCGCCGCCGAAGCAGCAGGAAAACCCTTCTCAAAACTAGTTTTCGCAGGACTGAACGGCCGATTGCTCCAGTAGCGCCCCGCAAGCCGCCACAGCTCCGCAGACTCTCGCAACCGTGGCCCACGGGCAATCTCACAATCCCAATTCTGTGCATTGCCCCGGGGCGGATGTTTCGCGCGCCGCAACAGCACTACTACTAATTGTGTGTTTTTTCTTGACACACCTACGCCGCTGCCGCACAATCCCGCAAACTTTTCCACGCTCTCCTGCAAACGGAGTTCTCGTTTGACGGAGGGCACAGGGGAGAATCGGGCTCTGCCGCGAACGGCTTTTGCGTTCCGCGCGGAACAATGGAAAGGTTCTGGGGGTACCGTGCAGTATCTACCGGGCTGGACCGTTCAATGCATTAATCCGGAATGTCTGGCGCGCGGCCAGTGGCTCCGGATGGACCAAGTGCATTCTGAACTGTGCACGAACTGCGGCGCGCCGCTCCATCGGGTGCCGCCTCCGCTGGGACCACGGTTGCGTTTGCGGCCGCGGACGCTCGGGTCCTACCGGCCGTCCGGCCGCCCGCGATAATTGGCGGCGGAACCCGCCCTGCGCGGCGCAAAGCTGGAAGAATCGTCTTTGTGAGATGTCCCTGCAGCGAACGCCTGCTGAAGAGAAACGGCCTCCGGCTCGCCGGAGGCCGTTTGCTTCTTGAATTCGCGCGACTCCAAGATCGACGGTAACTACTCCTGCAAGTCCGTGTCGAGCTTCATGTGGTATTGCTCGAGGACGCCACGTACCTGGTCAAATGCGTCTTCGACGGAATCCGTGAAGCGCAACAGTCCAAATTCGCGCGCGTTGATGGTGCCGCTGCGCAGCATCTCGCGCCAGTTCAGAACCCGATCCCAGTAGCGCCGTCCGTAAATTAGAACAAGATTGTGCTCGGGGAGCTTGGCCGTCTGCATGAGGGTAAGCATTTCCCAGAGCTCGTCCATGGTGCCGAAGCCGCCGGGAAAAACGATGAGCGCCTTTGCGAGTTGCGCGAACCAAAGTTTCCGCATGAAGAAGTAATGAAAATTGAAGCTCAGCTCGCGGGTGATGAAGCTATTGGGTTCCTGCTCGTGTGGCAACTCAATGCTGAGGCCCACGGACTTGCCCCCGGCTTCCGCCGCGCCGCGGTTGGCTGCTTCCATGATGCCCGGGCCGCCACCGGAGCAGATCACAAAGCGGTGCGGGTTGGTGCCGAGGCTCATTGCCCAGGTGGTGATTTTGCGCGCAAGGGCGCGGGCGTCTTCGTAATAGCGGGACATTTCCACATGGTTGCGCGCCTCGCGGACTTGCTCGCGTGCCGCGCGTGAGCCGCGCTTTTTTGCTTTGAGCCGAGCTCGCGCCAGACGCTCTTCGGCGGCGGCGCGCGGAAGGATGCGCGCGGAGCCAAACATGACGATGGTGTCGCCGATTCCTTCCTTGCGCAGACGGGCGAGCGGGTCGAGATACTCCGTGAGGATGCGGACCGGGCGCGCGACCGTACTGTCCATGAAACGTGAATCGCGATAGGCGAGCTTTACGGCGTTCGGATGTTTCTTAGGCATGCCAACTCCTGCGTCGGATTGCTTATGCCAATCGTCAGAGGGTTGGCATTCTACACCGGCGACAGCCAACGCGGCGTGACGCAGGCGCGTCCAATCCAGTACACTGGGATCAGCAACCGGTACGAATGAAGAACCTATCTCAAATCGTCTGGACAACGGCGGTATTCGCTGCCGCGCTGGTGCTGCTCGGCGCGCAAGCGAGGACGCAGTCGCCCCCTGGGCCGATCAAACAGGCGCCGGGGACGAGCCCTCAGACGGACCCAAACAAGCAAGGTAACCCGATCCGAGTGCGCGTGGAGTTGGTGAGCGCTCCGGTGGTGGTGCGCGACGAAAAGGGCGAGATCGTCATGGACCTGGAGCAGCGCAACTTCCGGCTGTTCGACAATGGAACGGAACAAAAGATCGATCATTTCGACATGGGGAGCGACCCGCTCTCCGTAGTGCTGCTGATTGAGACGAGTTCGCGCGTCAAGCCGATGCTGCCTGCGATCCAGAAATCGGGGATTGTCTTTACGCAGAACATCCTGGGCGAATTTGATGAAAGCGCTGTGATTGCGTTTGGCAGCTCCGTGAACCGTTTACAGGATTTCACAAACGATCGCGACCAAATCGAAAAGGTCATAAAGAAATTGGATGACGGTGGTGGTCAGACAAAGCTCTACGACGCAATGGCCGCGGCGGTACGTATGCTTGGTCAGCGTCCGGCGGACCGGCGCCGCGTAATCGTGGCGATCACGGAGGCCGTGGACCGCGGGAGCGCGGCGAAGCTTGGAGGGGTGCTGCAGCAGGCTCAACTGGAAAACATCACCATCTTTACCGTGGGCCTATCCACGACTGCCGCGGAATTTCGCACCGAACCAAGCGGCAGCGGGAGACCTCCGGCAACACCGCCCGGTACTTTCCCTGGACCTCCGCGGCCCGGCATGCCGCAGTCGCCGACAACTCCTGGAATCGGCTCGGAACCGAGTGGCGATTTGCTGGCACTCGGAGTCTGGGCGGTGCAACACGGGGCGAATATTTTGCGCGGGCACGCGCTGGAGGTTGCGACCATCGCGACGGGTGGCGAACACATCCCGACGATGCGCGACAAAGGGATTGAATCGGGCCTCGACCGGATCGGCGGAGAGCTCCACGCGCAGTACACGCTCTCGTACCACCCGACAGGAACTTCGCCTTACGGCTTCCACGAAATTCGGGTGGAAGTAGATCGGCCGAAAACTACGGTGCGAACTAGGCCGGGGTACTACCTGCCACAGGATGTTCCGCCACCCGGAAATTAGCTTCTCTCCCGGGCGAAGCAAGTCTCCTACGGTTTCACTTCTGGCTCTTCCTCTTCCTGAATCACCGCGGCGGCGGCAACTTCGTCGCCCTGTTCGGCGCGCAGCAGGCGGACGCCCTGCGTCGAGCGCCCCGCCTCGCGGATTTCGTTCGCGTGAACGCGGATGACTTTGCCCTGCTCGGTGATAATCATCACGTCGGATTCTTCGGTCACCTGGAGCGCGGCGACGACGGAGCCGTTGCGCTCCGTGGTCTTCAGGTTGATGACGCCCTTACCGCCGCGAGAAGTGATGCGGTACTCGGCGAGCGGCGTGCGCTTGCCGAAACCCTTCTCGGAAACAGTGAGCATCAGCGAGGTCAGCGAATCCTTGATGATTTCGCCATCGAGCGCGTCGAGATCCTCGGCGGCCTTCTTGTGTTCTTTCTTGATGATCTCGAAATCGGGCTGGACGGCGTCCATGCTGACGACGTAATCGCCCTTCGCGAGATCCATGCCGTTCACACCACCTGCGTTGCGGCCCATCGGGCGGACTTCCGTTTCGCGGAACAGGATGGCCTGGCCATTGTGGCTGGCGAGGAAGATCATTTTCTTGCTGTCGGTAAGCTTCGCGCCGATGAGCTCATCGTCTTTATCGAGGTTGATGGCGATGATTCCGGCGGAGCGCGGGTTCGAGAAGTCCACGATCGGGGTTTTCTTCACGGTGCCGTTGCGCGTGGCGAGGAAGACGTAGCGGCCCGCCTCCTCAAGATTTGTTGATGCAACGAGCGCGGTAAGTTTTTCGCCTTCCTGGAATTTCACGAGGGACGTGATAGCGCGCCCGCGTGTGGCCGCCGCGGCTTCGGGGATTTCATAAACCTTGAGCCAGTAAACGCGGCCCTTGGACGTGAACAGCAGGATGTAGCTGTGCGCCGAGGCAACAAAAAGGTGCTCGACGAAATCCTCGTCGCGCGTCTTCGCTCCGATGCGCCCCTTGCCGCCGCGCGACTGGTGGCGGTAAACGTCCACCGAGGTGCGCTTCATGTAACCGGCGTGGCTGACGGTGATGGCCATGTCCGTGTCGGCAATGAGGTCCTCGAGCTCGATCTCTTCGACCTTGTCCACGATCTGCGTGCGGCGGTCGTCACCAAAGGCTTTTTGCATCTCGCGAAGTTCGGTGATGATTACGCCGCGGAGTTTCTTCTCGCTCGCGAGAATTGAGCGCAGCTCGGCGATGAGCTCCTGAATTTCCTTCAATTCCTGGATGATTTTCTCGCGCTCCATCTGGGTGAGGCGATGGAGTTGCAGATCGAGGATGGCCTGCGCCTGGCGGTCGCTGAACTTCCAGCGCTCCATCAAGCCTTCCTTGGCTTCGGCGGGCGACTTGGACTTGCGAATCAGCTTGATGATTTCGTCGAGGTTATCGATGGCCTTCTTGAAGCCGAGCAGGATGTGCTCGCGCTCTTCGGCCTTGCGAAGCTCGAACTGCGTGCGGCGGCGGACGACTTCGACGCGGTGCTCAATGAAGAGCCGCAGCATATCCAGAATGGGCAGTTCGCGCGGCTGGCCCTTTACGATGCTGAGCAGGATTACGCCGAAAGATTCCTGCATCTGCGTGTGTTTGAAAAGGTGATTGAGGACGAGCTGTGATTCCTCTCCGCGTTTGATTTCAACCACGATGCGCATGCCGTCGCGGTCGGATTCGTCGCGCACGTCGGAGATACCTTCGATTTTTTTCGTTTGCACGAGCTCCGCAATGCGCTCGATAAGCCTGGCCTTGTTGACCTGGAAGGGTATCTCGGTGATGACGATGCTTTCGCGGTCCTTGCCAGCCTGCTCGATGGCGGCCTTGGCGCGCATGATGAACGAGCCGCGGCCCGTCTTGTAGGCCTGTAGGATGCCTTCCCGGCCCGCGATGTAGCCGCCCGTTGGAAAATCGGGGCCGGGCAGAACTCTCATCACTTCTTTGAGCGTAATTTCGGGCTTTTCGATGAGCATGATGGCGGCTTCAATCACTTCGCGCAGGTTGTGCGGCGGAATGTTTGTTGCCATGCCGACAGCGATGCCGGAAGCGCCGTTGACGAGAAGGTTCGGGGTCTTGGCCGGCAGAACTGACGGTTCTTCGCGCGTCTGGTCAAAATTCTGGACGTAATCAACGGTTTCTTTTTCGAGGTCGGCGAGCAGTTCTTCGGAGATGCGCGTGAGTCGCGCTTCGGTGTACCGCATGGCCGCGGGCGGATCGCCATCCACGGAGCCGAAATTTCCCTGGCCGTCCACGAGCATGTATCGCATGTTGAAATACTGCGCGAGGCGGACGAGCGTGGGGTAGATGATGGCTTCGCCGTGCGGATGGTAATTGCCGGAGGTGTCACCGCAGATTTTGGCGCACTTGCGGAAGCCACGGTTTGAGGCGAGGCCGAGGTCGTTCATCGCGATCAGGATGCGTCGCTGCACGGGTTTGAGGCCGTCGCGCACGTCGGGGATCGCGCGGGCGACGATTACGCTCATGGCGTAATCGAGATACGACCGGCGCATTTCGGTTTCGATGTCGATCGGGACTAGTGTTTGAAGCGGTGTCTGTTCGTCGGCCATTGTTCCTCGTTCGTGGTTATGAATCCGTCAGTGCCGTGTTCCGTGCTCTGTTGCGCGCGCCAGGATGTACGCCTTCACCGTGTCGAAGGCGTCTGCGGCGTTTGTGAACCGGCGCGCGGCAAAATGCGCTTCGATTTCCTGCAAAAATGCGTCGCGCATAGCTTCATCCGCAAATCCGATGGCCACGCCGCGCTCGTTGTCCGGCGCTTGCGTCGGCGTCGCCTTGAACTCGCCACACGAAAGCCCGCGAAGCCCCGGAAGCGTCTTCCAACTCAACTGATAAATAGTTCCCGCCATTAATTCGCCGTCGCCGATCAGATATCCAGGTTCACGACGTCAAGCGCATTTTCCTCGATGAACTTCCGGCGCTCGGCGACGTCTTCGCCCATGAGCGTTGTGAAAATCGTTTCGGCAGTTACGACGTCTTCCATTTTCACTTGCAGGAGCGTGCGCGTCTCGGCGTTCATCGTGGTGGCCCAGAGCTGCTCGGGGTTCATTTCGCCAAGGCCCTTGAACCGCGTGATGGTGAATTCTTTCTGGGCGTCTTCGAGCACGTAGGCGAGCACGTCCACGGCTTTTTCCTTGGTGATTTTGTCGCCGTTGCGCGAGACCTGGAATGGCGGTTTGTCCATGGGCTCGATCTGCCTGTAGAGCGCGCGAAGACGCTTATATTCGGGCGTGGAGGCGAGCGCCCAACTGACCTTCGATTGTATTGGGCGCTCTTTTGTTCCGCTGGTGATCGCCAATTCGTAGAGGCTATGCTCTTCATCCCAGGTGTTCTTGGTGCTCACTTCTATCTTTGCCTTTTCGATGGCGCGTTCTAGCTTGTCGAGTTTCTTCTTGTCCTCGAAATCGGCTTTCTTTTCGAGTTCGGATTCGGCGAGCAGTTCGGCGAGGCCGGGAACGCGCAGGCGGCGCGACAACTTCTTCAGGACCTGGTCGTATTCTTGAACGTTGAGCAGGAAACTTGTGAGGCCGGCCCCCTCGATGGAGGCGCCCTCTTTTGGTTTCACGCGATGGTCCTCGGTGGCGCGGCGCATCATTTCCGCGGTGAATTCGCGGTCGTCGCGGATGTAACGGTCCATCTTCCCTCGGCGGATGCGGTAGAGCGGCGGCTGCGCGATATAGATGTGGCCGCGCTCGATCAGTTCGCGCATGTGGCGGAAGAAAAACGTAAGCAGCAGCGTACGGATGTGGCTGCCGTCCACGTCGGCGTCCGTCATCAGGATGACCTTGTGATAGCGGAGTTTTGCGGGATCGAAATCGTCCTTGCCGATTCCTGTGCCGAGCGCCGTGATGATGGTGCGGATTTCCTCGTGCCCGAGCATCTTGTCATAGCGCGCTTTTTCCACGTTGAGGATTTTGCCCTTGAGCGGCAGGATGGCCTGATAGCGGCGGTCGCGTCCCTGCTTGGCCGAGCCTCCGGCGGACTCTCCCTCAACGATAAAGACTTCGCAGCGGGCGGGGTCGCGTTCCTGGCAATCTGCGAGCTTCCCCGGCAGGCCGCTCGAATCGAGCGCGGACTTGCGGCGCGTCAGCTCGCGAGCCTTGCGGGCGGCTTCGCGGCCGCGCGCGGCGTCAATGCACTTGCCGATGATGCGGCGCGCGACGGTGGTGTGTTTGTCAAAGTATTCGCCGAGACGTTCGTTGACGAGTTGCTCGACCTGGCCCTTGATGTCGCTGTTGAGTTTGCCCTTGGTCTGCCCCTCAAATTGCGGCTGCGGGAGCTTTACGCTGACGACGGCGACGAGGCCTTCTCGGACGTCGTCCCCCGTGATGGAGACTTCGTCCTTCTGCTCTTTCAGCATGCCGGTCTGGCCGGCATAATAGTTGATGGTTCGCGTAAGCGCGGAGCGAAAGCCGGAAAGATGCGTGCCGCCGTCCACGGTGTTGATGGTGTTGGCGAAGCAGAAGATGTTTTCGGCGTAGCCGTCGTTATATTGCAGCGCCATTTCCATTTCGATCTGATCGCGTTTGCCTTCCATGTAGATGGGCGAGTCGTGCAGCACCTGTTTACCTTTGTTGAGGTGCTTGACGAATTCGGCGATGCCTCCGGTAAATCGGAATTCGGCGGACTTGTCGCTGCGCTCGTCGTTGAGCGTGATTTTCAGGCCTTTGTTGAGGAACGCCAACTCACGGAGGCGCTGCGTGAGGATGTCGTAGCTATAGTTGATGTTCTTGAAGATCTCCGGGTCGGGATGGAAGGTGACCTTCGTGCCGGTCTTGCGCGTCTTGCCGGTCTGTTTGAGCTTTGTGGCGGGCTTGCCGCGCTTGTAAGACTGCTCCCAGGTGGCTCCATCGCGCGCGATTTCAAGATCGAGCAAGTCAGAAAGCGCGTTCACGACGGAGACGCCGACTCCGTGCAGGCCGCCTGAAACTTTATAAGTATCGGTATCAAATTTTCCGCCAGCGTGGAGCACGGTCATGACGACTTCGGCGGCAGGCCGTTTCTCGGTGGCGTGCATGTCCACGGGGATGCCGCGGCCGTTGTCGGTTACGGTGACACTGTTGTCCTCATGCACGACGACGTTGATTTCGTCGGCGAAGCCCGCCATGGCTTCGTCCACGGAGTTGTCCACAACTTCCCACACGAGGTGGTGCAGGCCCATTTCGCCCGTTGAGCCGATGTACATCGCGGGGCGCAGGCGCACCGCTTCGAGCCCGCCCAAAACTTTGATGGACGTAGCGTCGTACTTATGTCCAGCAGCGCCCTTCGGGGCGGCCGAATCTTTTTCTGCCATGTGGTCTCCTGCAAACGAAGGGAGGGGGCTCGCGATGAATGAGCCGACCGTCGCCTTACCCTTTGATCCCCGTAGCGCTTCTTACGCGCTGCTGGGACTCGTAGGGTTTTTTGCTTCATCCCGTCCGCATCGCGCGGACGTGGCGAAGACTTTCTTTCTTCCAGGCTTTGTGTGCCCTCCCGCTACTGTGGGATCCCCGGGCATTTTCGAGCCTGGCCGACGTGCCGAACTGAGGAAAACTAAGCGTCCGACAACACAACTATTTTACCGAAGATTCGGCACATTCTCAATGGAGATTTGATAGGTGTTCCAAGCTGCAAACCCAGTGAAATCAAGGGGTTGGAGTGACTACAGGCGCGCGATATGTGGTTTGGGAATCTATGTGCAATAAGAGGCGCTTTTCTGGGTGATATTTCTGATGAACCAATTACTTCTTTAGTGCGGCGCGATCAAATCCGCATCGGCATGATCACGTATTTGTAGCGGTAAGCAGTGTCGCCTTCGGGACGCATCTGCCCTGCGGATTGCTCGTCCTTTAGCTCGAGGCGCACGGGGCCATCGGGAGCGGCGGCGAGAAAATCGAGCATGTATTGCGCGTTGAAGCCGATGGAGATCGGGTCGCCCTTGTAGGATTTCTCAATCGTTTCTGTGGCCTCGCCGTACTCGGGGCTCTGCGCGGAGATCTCCACTCCCTCGTTTGAAACGGAGAACTTGACGGCTCGCGAGCGCTGATCCGCCAATTGCGAGACGCGGCGGATGGCGTCATTCAATTCGTTGCGCTCGAGGATGACGGCCTTGTTGTTTTCGCGTGGCATGACCGCTTCGTAGTTCGGGAACTGCCCGGTAAGAATCCGCGATACGAGCCGGCGCGAGCCGATCTGAAAAAAGAGGTAGCTATCGTCGCGCGAAAACTCGATGGTGGCTTCTTCTCCGGCGTCTGCGGCAAGCCGCTGGATTTCAGCCAGCGCTTTCTTGGGAACCAGCACGCGCACTTCGGCGTTGAGGCCGGCGAATTTGTGGTCCGCTTCGGCGAGGGCCATGCGATGGCCGTCGGTGGCCACCATAATAATCATCTCCGGCTTGACGATCAGCAGGCCTCCATTGAGTGTGTAGCGCGACTCTTCCACGGAGATTGCGAAGGCCGTGCGCGCGATCAGTCCGGATAGCAGCTTCGCGGGGATTTTTGCGAGTGCATGGGGCGGCTCTTGAACCGCCGGGAAATTTTCTTTGGACATCCCCACCATTTTGTAATTCTTGCGTCCGGACTGAATTTGGACCCAGTGGTTGTCGAGCAACTTGAATCGGATTTCTTCATCCGGCAGGAGGCGCACGAGTTCGAGCAGTTTTTTCGCGGGGATGGTGCCACTGCCCTCTTTTTTCACTTTGGCTTCGCAGGACGTGCAGATGCTCAGTTCAAGATCTGTGGCGGTAAGGCGTACTTTGCCTTCCTCGGCCTCGAAAAGAAGGTTGGAGAGGATCGGGATGGTGGTCTTGCGCTCGACAACTCCCTGCGTCAACTCGAGCTCTTCCTGCAGGTCAAACTTCTTGACGCTGAATTCCATCATCTCGGTTCCTTCGGTGCGCTTTGCGGTGGCTCCGCTCATGTCGGCTACAATCTACTCCATTTTAATCAAAGGATAAAGACAGTCGTAGTCGCCGTGTCTGTGGAAACGTGGAAAACTCCTCGGGCTGCCGACAAAGCAACGAGATAGCAAAAGGAAATAAAAGTGGCGGCCAGTGAATACCCGCGGAAAAGAGGCACCCACAGAGGGAGAGAGACGATTCTGCCCAAAAATGTCCACAGGCGCGCACAAAGAGCCAACAGGATAAGCACCGGATATCCACAGCGGGCGCGGATACAAAGCGGCCGACACGGCGATTTATGACAGCGTGAGCGAGGGCCGGAGCTGGCGACAGCGCGCGCGCGAAGAATGAAACGGAGCGTCCCTAGAATTGAGCTAATTGAAAGAATCCATCAAGCGATTGATTGTGCGATTGAGGTCTTTGTCCGTGCGGCGCAGCGAATCAATCTTGTTAATAGAGTGGAGCACGGTCGTGTGGTGCTTGCCGCCGAACTGACGGCCGATTTCAGGTAGCGAGGCCGAGGTGAGCTGCTTCACCAGGTACATCGCCACTTGCCGCGGGAAGGCGATGGCCTTCGCGTTCGAGCGGATCTTGAGGTCGGCGTCGCGCAGGCCGAACTGCTCACCCACGCGCTTTTGAATCAGCTCAATGGTGACCTTCTTTTCTTGTGTGGCGATGATGTTCCGAAGGACCTGCTGCGCCGTTGAAATGTTCAGCGGAACGCTCGTGAGTGATGCGTAGGCCAGGAGCCGAGTCAGCGCGCCCTCCAATTCGCGGACATTCGATTTAATCGAGCGCGCGATGAACTCAGCGACCTCGTCCGGAATGTGTACGCGCTCGGCGTCGGCCCTTTTTTGCAGGATGGCGATCTTCGTTTCGAGGTCGGGCGGCTGGATATCGGCAATCAGGCCCCACTCAAACCGGGAGCGGAGGCGCTCCTCGATGGCGGAAATTTCCTTGGGCGGGCAGTCCGAGGAGAGGACGATTTGTTTCCGCAACTCGTAAAGAGCATTGAACGTATGGAAGAATTCCTCGACGGTGCGCTCTTTGCCGGCGATGAACTGGATGTCGTCCACGAGCAGCACGTCCACGTTCCGGTAGCGGTCGCGGAAACTGATCATGCGGTCAAAGCGCAGGGAGGTGATGACCTCGTTTGTGAACTTCTCCGCGCTTACATAAGTAAGCCGCATCGCCGGATTGCGCCGCTTGATGGTGTGCCCGATGGCCTGCATCAAGTGCGTCTTGCCCATACCGACCCCGCCGTAAAGGAAAAGCGGGTTGTAGGATTTCGAGGGCTGCTCGGCGACGGCGAGCGATGCCGCGTGCGCAAATTGATTTGAGTTTCCAACGACGAACGAATCGAATGTGTACCGGGGATTGAGCTGGTGATCCACGGAATCAAAATCGAGACGCTGCTGCCGTACGAGCGGCGAGGGCGCGGGAGGGATATCCGGCTCTTCACAAAGAAACTCCACGCGAGTATCTGCCAGCCCGACCTCAGTCAAAACGGCTTGCAGAAGCTCCCCGTAGGTTTCCGATAACTTCTTTCGGAACATGCGGTTAGGGACACGAACGAGCAACTTGCCATTTTCGGTGCCCTGCTGCCGGGTGGGCGTAAACCAAGTGGTGAAGCTGTGCGGGTTCACCCGCCGCTCCATGTGGTGGAGGATCTTGTCCCAAGCATTCACGAGAGTCGCCGAACTGGCCACAGAAGGTATTGTCCTTTGAAACGAAAACTCGCCGCGCGAGAACCATCCACACATGTGGAAAAGCTGTGGAAGCCCTGAATCCCCCGCGCTCTTTTTCAGGAGGCACCGCCCAATTGATGGCGGCGCTTAAGCGAGGGCGGGATTGTGCACAAAAGAAGCGTCAGCGGCAAGAGAAATTAAAACGAAGCGGCAAAACGATGCCCACAGGATTCGCACAGGTTTTCCACAGGAGAAAAATCACGCGCAAAGCGGCCTAAAAGTGTTTTTCCGTCGCACGCGTGAGCGCGGGGTCCTTATCCGGGCGCGGGAATTCGTAAATTCCTTGGGAATCCGTGGAAAGAAGAATGTCATCTCGTTCGAGGAAAATGTAATTCGGCTCGAAGTGCGAACCGTCCGGCATGTAGACTGTATATTGCATCAAGAGTTTGCCGTCATGGTCGAAGCGCAGGACTTCATCGCCGATGACGAGCCAAACGGATTGGGTTTCGGGATCCACGCCGACCGCGGAGAGCCGCTGCTTAAGTTGCAGCGGGCCGCCCTTGGAGTCCTGCCGCTTCACTTCCCGGCGGATCGCCTGCGCGGCGGGGGCGAATTCCGGAGTGTTAAGCACCGTTTCAAGCGCGGCATAACCGAACCGGTCGTACTTGCGCACGGTTGGCTCGGGGAAAAAAGTAAAAGCGACGTAAATGTTGCTGGCGGCGTCGGTTGCAAGCCGCGCGATGCTCAAGTGCTGATTGAATTCGGGAGTTTCGGCCAGGTCTACCGGATCGCCGAAAGTGCGGAGCTCGGCGCCGTTCATGTCGAATACAGAAATAAGATGGGCGGCCGTGGAGGTTGTGGCGGCAAACTCTCCCCCGGAGAGAGCAACGATCCCCGTGGGAGAAGGAAACGAGACAGTAAGCACAGCCGCGCCCGCGGGGGAGAAAACGCGAAGCGCGTTTGCGCCACGATCCGCGACGTAAACGCGGCCATCGCTCCCGATATCGAAAGCTTCGGCAAAATTCATACCGTCCGCCTTTTTGCCTTTTGCTGATGGCGAAGGGATTTCCCCCGACTTGGAACCGCCCGCATCAAACACCAATACCGCGTGAGCGGTAAGCACGTAGTAGCGCCCGTCGGGGCCTCCCTTGATGCCGCGGACACCAAGACCGACGCTTGGAAAAAGACGCCTTTTCGCGTTGAGCGAAAGCTCGTTCTGCGCACCCAAGCCGCCGCCCAAGAGCGCGCAGAGGGCCGCGGCAATCAGCGAGCGCGAGATGGAAGTGCGAGTTCGCATAGCAGAAGAATTATACATATCAGCAGATGAGAATTCCGGGCAGAGAGATGCCAGGGGTATCAAGCCGGATAACGAATTCGTGAGACGGAGCGCGCGCGGCCAGTAGTCTCATCCACATCAACCAGAACTCCGTTCAAGCGCGCCTCGCCCGCGGCAACTTCAAATTTCGCCGGCAAGGCGTCGAGGAACCGCTTCACCATCGCTCCGCGGTCCATGCCGATGACGGATTCGTGCGGGCCGGTCATACCGGCATCCGTGATAAACGCGGTACCGTTGGGTAGGACGCGCTCGTCGGCGGTGGCGACGTGCGTGTGTGTGCCGACGACGGCGGAAACGCGGCCGTCGAGATGCCAGCCCATGCCCTGCTTTTCGCTGGTGGCTTCGGCGTGCATATCCACAAAAATAGTTCTCACCTCGGGCGGGACGCGCGTGAGTTCCTGGTCCGCGGTGCGGAACGGGCAGTCCAGCGCCGCCATGAAGACGCGGCCCTGCAAATTGAGCACGGCGTAGCGCGCGCCATTGCGCGTCTCCCCGAGATATAGGCCGCGCCCGGGCGCGCCCGCGGGAAAGTTCGCCGGGCGAAGCAAGCGGGGCTCATGCGGGATGTAATCCATGATTTCTTTGCGGTCCCAGCTGTGGTTGCCGCCGGTGATGACTTCGACGCCCGCGGCGAAAAGTTCGTCCGCAATCTTCGGCGTGATGCCGAACCCCGAAGCAGAATTCTCGCCGTTGGCGAGGATCAAGTCGGCGCGATTCTCCTCTCGAATCCGGGCGAGGTTCTTGATGACAAGCTCGCGGCCCGGTGAACCGACAATGTCGCCGATGAAGAGAATTCGCATGGACAGTGAAAAGCGTTCGTGAAACAAAAAATGAGCGGTCCACGAAGGCCGTGTGGAGCTGGACCGTGAACCTCGTTAATAGGGGGGCGCCCCGCACCGGCTACCGGCTTCCCCGGATCCCGCAGAACGGGACGAGGGGCGTGCGCAACACCGTTTTATGGAGCGCCCGGGAGATTCACATTGGTTCAAACAGCCCTCGCGCCATCACGCGCCCGGCAGGCCACCCACATGCATTGTAGCTGCCGCATACAGCGCGGGCAAACGCGCAAGACTTCCGTTTCGTGCAACTTGGGCGCAGAATTAGGACTCAAATGGGTAGCTCCGGAAGAAAATGAGACGTACGCTTACATTTTGCGCTGCGATCTTGCTGGTGACGGCGCTCTCCGTCGCGAGCGCCGGAGCATTTGCTTGCCAGATTGATTGCGCAGTTGCGCCCGCCGCGCCGCCAACGAGCCATGCAGGCGCGTGCGACGGAAACACGCATATGCCGGGCCAAAAACCATCCCAAGATAAAGGCGGGCACCAACATACTGGGCATTCACACAGCAGAATTATCGCGGCAGCCCAAAAAAGCGTTCAGCAGACAAGCCCTCAGCAGAGTGGATTCTTGTCGTTCGCAGCGCTCAGCATTTCTGTATCAGCCGGCGTGAATTACGCGCACGACTCCGGCGCGCGCGCGGCCAAATCCCCGAGCCTCATTTTCACCACGCCCGTACTGCGTATCTAAGCCAACCAGACTTACCCGACGGAATATTCCTAAGCAGCGCCCTTGACCCTGGAACGTGCTCCGGGGCCGACAATTGTTATTTCTTGATAGCGGCGCAGCGCGTGAGTGGACGCCAGAAGCAAAGTTATGCAGGAGAGCAGATGAAACCTTGGAAGAAGTATTTGATAGCAGCCGCAATCCTGGCAGTCGCGTGCGCAGACCAGGCGTGCGCGCAAAGCCAGGACCCAATGCCCGGAATGAACATGCCCGCCGCCGACACTGGAAAAGCAGAGAGCGCCGCGAAGTTTTTGATGCAGCGCGCGTCGGGAACCAGCGCGAACCCCGCATCCAGAAAAACTCCGATGCTCATGACAAAAACGGGAGGCTGGGAGCTGATGCTCCACGGCGAAGGATTCATCGCCGGCGTGCAGCAAACGGGCCCGCTCGGCGCGGACAAGTTTTTCTCGACAAACTGGTTCATGGGAAATGCCGAGCACAAACTGGGCCGCGGCGCATTTCAGGTTCGCGCGATGATGAGCCTCGAACCCGCGACGATTACGGGGCGTGCGTATCCGGAATTATTTCAGACGGGCGAGACCGCGTTTGGCCAACCGCTTGTGAACGGTCAGCATCCGCACGAACTTTTTATGGAGCTGAGCGTGGCCTACGCGCGCACGATTCGCGAAAAGACCACCATCGAGATTTATTTCGCACCCGTGGGGGATCCGGCCCTCGGACCCGTGGGATTTCCGCACCGCGCGTCCGCGGAAGAGTTGCCGCAGGCCCCGCTCAGCCATCATTTGCAAGACTCCACGCACATTTCGGATGAGGTGATTACCGTCGCGCTATTCCGGCCGCGCTGGGGCATCGAGGCGTCCGGTTTCCACGGAGGCGAGCCCAACGAAAACCGGTGGAACATTGACGCTGGACGCATTGACTCGTGGTCGGCGCGTGTGAGTTGGATGCCAACAAAGAATTGGAGCGCGCAGTTTTCCGCGGGACGGCTGACGAAGCCGGAAGCGCTGGAGCCTGGAGACCAGATTCGTACGACCGCGTCTGTCTCCTACAACCACCAGTGGGAGACAGGGCGGTGGACGACGAGCGTTATCTGGGGCCGCGTACACAAAACGGCGGCGCAGCGGAATTTGAGCAGTTACTTGCTGGAGTCCGTCGTGCAATTCCACAAGAAGAATTATTTTACAGGCCGCGCTGAATTGGTCGCCCGCGACGAGCTATTCGCGGACAAGCCGGTAATCCAACAGCAACTTGCGGCGACGGTGGGCACAACATTCCGCGTGGGCGCATTCACCGCGGGTTATACCCGCGACCTTCATCTGGTACCGCACTTGCTGGCGGGGATCGGTGCAAACGCGGCGCTTTATCGCGTTCCCGCGGCGATTCAGCCGTTTTACGGCGCGCATCCAGCCGCAATCTATCTTTTTGTTCGCTTCCGGCTGAGAGAGGAACACGACGCACATGCTGGAGGAATGGGCCACTAAGAAAACGCCGGCGCCGGCGGGCGGCGGACAAGACACGGGCCGGCAGAGGCGGCTAGTCCTTAAACTCAATCACCATACCAATGACGCGGTGCTGAAAGCCCGAAAGCCGGCCGAACTGGGGCGAAGTGTTGTTATTAAAAACGTCCAAAGGATTCGAATGGTTGGTCAAGTTAAGAGAAAAAACTCCAATGCGCGCCGTGCGGCCTCCGACGTGTCGCAGGATATTCAAGCGCCCCGTGATTTCCCTGTAAAACTTTACGTCCAGCGAAAAGAAAGATGGAAAGCGCTGTACGTTCGGCACGCCTACGTAATTCTGCGAGCCATCAATCGTGGAATATGGCAGACCGGTGTGGAAGTCCACGATTGGGGCAATGGCCAACTTCCACGGCAATGCAAAAATACCCCAGGCGACCAGCCGGTCCGGAATGCTGGAGGGAAGAATGCCGCCGATGTTGGGGCGAATCACGGCCTGTTCAAAGGGAACGTAAATATCGGACAGTACGTTCAAGTCGCCCCGAGCGTAACTGTGGATGTAGGAAGCGCTAAAAATATCCCGCTCGCTCAACTTGTAGTTGACCGTTGCTTCAAACTCGTAATAGTGGGAAACACCGGTCTTCGCCAATCCCAGAAAAGACGATGTTCCGAGAGGTCCGGCAAAAGGAATCACAACCGCAAGATTACTGATCTGGCTTGAAAGAAAACTGAGCCGCAAAACAAAGTTGCGCCGCAATTCACGATCTACTTCCACGCTCGACGTAATATTCCGCGCGGTGCTTTTGGGGCGGTTCACCGTCGGCGTAAACGCGCCCGCGGATCCCGATTGAAGATACACGTTCGTCAATATGGACGGCGGTCCCACTGGCAGGCCATTCTGATCAAAGAGTGTAACGACGCGCGTAGGATTGTCGGTAAAGTCGGTCGTGAGCAGAGGAACGCGGTCGTAAAAAACGCCGGTTCCTATATGAATCAGCGTCTTGTGGTCATGGCCGGGCGAAAAAGCGAATCCGGCGCGCGGACCAAACGCGGCGGCGCGCCCCGCCGACTGGCTCACAAGGCGCGCCCCGAGGTCCATCGTCACATGGTCCGAGATGGTCCAATTGTCCTCAACGAATTCTGAAACTTCGGTGTCCCTGGAATGAAGAGCTGCGCCGGGGAGAAAATCAATGCGCTCAGCGAGGGTGCCGTCCTCACGGAGGATTTGAACCGGATGGGACGCGCTGGTGCCGCTGTAAAAGCGATGAGTAAAATCGACGCCGAATTTGATGTCGTGATGTCCGTGCCACGATTTGGTGGCCAGTTGCAGGGTAGGTTGAACCTGCAACTGGCCCGCCGTGCGGGCAAACGTATTGAAGAAGTCTCCGGCACGCCCATCCGGCGTGAGCAGCATATCCAGCGGGCCTTGGGGGTTGCCATTGCTCTGGATCCCGTTGAAGCGGAACAGCGTGCTCAGGGTCGCGCCGGACTTGAACTGTACAGCGTCGGTTGCGCCGATCGAGAAGCCCCTTTGCCCGTCGTTCGACGAAGCCGTCTGCGGTACAAGCGAACTGATGTCCGCAAACCGTTGGTGCCGCGAGAATACAATCAAGTTCGCATTGAGAATGTTACGCGGCGACAGCGTGGCCTGGATACTACTGAACGAATCGAAACCATTCGTCTTGGTTTCATTGATGGGCCAGGCCAGCCCGCGTACCGGTTCTCGATCGAAATCGTAGTCCAGGGCCTCTGTAAAATTGAGTTTCTTTTTTATGAGCGGGCCGCTGACGTAGAAGCGGGGCTTCCAATATTGCAGTCCGACCAGATGACCACTCCTTCCTCTAAGTAGAGGGAACAAATCCTCCACGCTATGTGTCCACGTGTCGGACGGAGCCTTTGTCTGGATAACGGCGAGCCCGCCGGAGAAGCCGCCATACTCGGCGCCGTAAGGAGTCTTTGAGACGGAAAGGGAATTGATCGCGTCGAGCGGAACCGGAATGGAAAAGCTTCCGGTGACAGGATCCACCGTTTCCCCTGAGTCAACCAGAAGCATACCCTGGCTTTCGGCGGTACCCTTCATGTTCAGCGTTCCATCTGATGCACGGACCACGCCCGGAACCAAAGGCAAAGCCTCCTTAAATTTCTGTTCGGCGCGCGGGAGATCCGTAGCTTGTTTGGCGGTAACCGTAGTGGTGGTGTTGGCGTTCTCCGTTGAAATAGTTTCGCCTTGCGCCTGTACGTCCACCGACAGCGTGACCGCTGACAACTTCATGGTGAAATCATGAACAACAGACCCATCCGCCGCGAGTTTTACAACCTCTTTGTACGGAAGGAATCCGTCCAACGTACCCTCGACTGCGTAGCTGCCGGCGGCCAGGCCCGCGAACGCGTAATGACCTTTAACGTCAGTGATTGTAGTGAGGACAGGAGCACCGGATTCCGGAGTCAGTTTCACTTGAACGCCTTGCACAGGAGATGGTTGCCCCGATTCATCCGAACGCGTGACGGTGCCCTGGAGTGTTTGGGTGCCAGGTTTTGCATCCGGCGCATTTTGCGCGCGGCAAAGCGCCGGAGTAATCAGCAGGAAAGTTACTGCAAGAACGGAAACGGGCCACGAGCTCCGGCGCTTACAATTCACCTGCCAAACGCGCCTGCACGGCCTCCGTAATCCGGGACACGCAGCGGAGATTTTCCCGCAAAGCCGCCAATAGATGCCTTCTGTTTCCAAGCCGGACCCTTTCCCCGAGTATCAACTGTTAACAAATTGCACGCAATCGTACAACCAACCAGCCTAAACCCAAATCAAGAAAGACCAGTCTATTTCCTAAGCCGAATGAAACGATTTCCGGAGCGGCGTTTAACTCATGATTGGGAACCGGCAATCGATCCTTCGGGCCCAGACAGGCTGCGCCAGAGCCCGAAGATTGCGAATCACTTGCAACTCTTGTGCGAAGCTAGAAGTGGAAGCCCAGCTCCCCGGTGAACGTACGCGGCGTGACAAAGTGAGTGCCGCTGAACGTCGAGAGGAAGTTGTAGAGCGCCACCTTGTTCGTCAGATTGATGACGGTGAAGCGCACGCTCCACCTGTACCTGTCATTGTGGAAAAGATTGTCATCTCCCACAGCGGCATCAAACAAGTGCCGCGGAGCGATGCGCGGAGGGTTGTGATCGTCGTCTTCCGTGCCGGGCGCCGGTATGACAATCCGCGTGGAGCCATACTGCGAGGGCGCGCAAGTCGTCAGCGGCACAGCCAAAGTTGGTTTTTGGCTTCCACAGAAAAGACCTGCCTGCATTTGCTGGTCCGCAGTCAGTCCGGTCAGATCCACGGGCGTGCTTGTGTCGTTCGCAAACGGCACTGCACCGGCCACGAGGCCGCTGTCATAACGCCAGTTGAATCCGATCCACGGGCCGGTTTTCTTCCACTGATACTGAATGTGAGTGGTCTGCTGGAAGACCTGGTCGTGGTCAATGCGGAAGACACCCGTCGGCGAGGAGGTGCCCAAGCCACCCACTTGTGGATCGAAGAACCGGGCCGACACGCTGCCGAATACCGCGAAGGCGCTCAAGCCGTGGAAATTCGGCATGCTGATGCGGCCGGTGGGGCCCGATATCTTCGAGTTGTGCCATGCAATCGGAAAAAAGATCGCCGTGTTGAGAAAGTCGCTGAAATCATACGCGCTATGTGTGTACTTCCAGACGTAATCGGCATCGATGACCAGATACTTTCCGAACGCCTGTTGAAATCCGGCGTGGAAGTCATTGCGGTAGCCGGGAGGAATCGGCGCCGCCGAGGTCTGGCCGAAGATTGCCGCGATTACGGGATTGCTGGTGTCACTGGCGAGAATTAGATTCTCGTTGAATGGCGATTCCAGCGTTCGAGCATAGGAAATGCGAAGCACCGTATTGGTCCGTTTGATGTTGTAAGCCACGCCCCCTCGAGGCTCGGCCTGAGTGCCGTGAGAAAGCCCGCGATAGAAATCGGCGCGGAGGCCAATACTGAACAGCCAGTTACCCTTGGTGATGGCGTCCTGAACGTACAGGGCAGATTCCCGGATGTCAGCGTGGCCATGGAAGCGGAACAGCGCGCTGTTGGCGGTGCCGCAACCATCATTCACCGAAGGAACCGAGCGAGTGAGGTCGAAACAGCCGAGCAGCGGCACAAAACCTGAATTCACAACAAATCCTGCGCCTCCGCACTGCCCCGGGTCTGTAAGCGCCGGATCTCCGATGGGGTTTCCGCCCGCATCCACGCACGGTGAATTAACCGTTGGATCGGTAAGGCCAAACTGGAAATTCTCGGTGAGGAATGTCCGTTGATAGATCGCGCCCGCCTTTATGTTGTGGGCGCCCTTCACGTACGAAAAGTCCACCCGGCCACCGATGTTTGTGAGCTGGCGCTGCTGGCCGGCCGTTTCCGTCAGGTCCGCGAGAGCGTTGTTGCTGGGGTAGTAGTCAAACTGGTCTTTCCTGGCAAACCCGGCAACGGTTAGCAAGCTGTTCGCGTTGATGACGTGCGTCCAGGTTGGGGCAAAGTTGTATGTCTTGATCTGCGCGCGCTGATCCTGATTGATGGCAGCGGAGTCGAACGAGTTCGGCGCTTGGAACCAAGAGCGCGTGAAGCCGAGGTTCCATTGAAGCGTATCCGCATGCGTCATCTGATAATCGATTCGATCGAAGAAGTTTTCCTCATTGCCGCGCGAATGGAAAACCTGAAATTCCGGCGGATCGAGGAAGCGCCCCGAGTTCAGCCCGCCCACGGAAAGGAAATTGCCCCAGTTCTTGCCACCAAAAGCGATGTTGAAGCCACCGGCGGCGGAGCCGAACGTGCCATAGGAAGACGTTACACTTCCGGTTGGCGGAGACTGCCCCAGCCCAGACCGCGTCGTCGCCACGATGACCAGGCTCGTCTTGCCGCCAAATTCCGCTGGCGGGGCTCCGGAAATCACGGTCAGCGACTGAATCGAATCCACCGGGAGCTGGTTTGAGAAAACCTTGCTCTGCTGATCCGTAATGGGCTGGCTGTCAACGGAGAACGAATTCGATGCGTGGTCACCCATGCTATGGAACAGACCATTGGAATCCGCCGCGACTCCCGGTGACGACAGGGTGACGAGCGAACTTAGCGAGGATGACTGGCTTTCGAGCGGGAGCTTGCCAAAGAGCCCGCGATCCACATCAGTATGGGGAACAGGGTTGTTCTCCAGAAGGTCGGTCCCGTTTGCTTCCACGGTGATTGAAGCAAAGGCGCCTGCAACCACAAGACTAACCTTTACGTTGACCTGCACACCGGACCGCACATCCACATCTTGGGTGAAGCTCTGAAAGCCCTTGAAGGTCACACTCAAGTGATACGGATTGTAGGGAATATTTGCGAAGCGGAAATGACCCTGGTCGTCCGTCGCCGTTTTCGCGTCATAGCCGCTCACGGGGTTATGCAATTCAATCGCTGCGCCGACAACCGCCTTGCCATCAGGGTCGAAAACATTTCCCTCCACGGTTCCCGCAGTTCCCGAGGATTGCGCACGGGAACGCGCGGGAAACATAAGGAACAAGCATCCAAACAGCAGCAAAACAGCCAATAGAAATCTTTCACGAAACATTGTTTCCTCCCTTAGTTGGCCGCGGGGGCCTGAATCGAATCAGGTGGACGAATGGCGGTGCGCACTCCGGCAAGCCGGAAGTACGACCGTCACGAATGGACAATTGAAATGGGAGCTATGCGAAGCGAGGAGGCGCGCGCGGAGACATCGAGGGGAAGAGCGGCGTGGGGTTTTCAGATAAGGCCGGAAGCGCAGCAGCGCCTTCGACAAACGGCACCGGCGGCGCAAGTAGAGTCGCCACGGGATGCAACGCGGGCATTGATCCCACATGGCAGATGCGGCAGGATGCGGCGGCTGCCGCGCTTGAGTGTGTGTGCCACAGACCCGTGGCTGCCGCTGCGAGCAACACCGCCAAAAAGACGGCGCTGAGCAGCAGCAACATTGCACGAGGCCTGGAGCGGCTTCGGCGATTCATGGTTATAGTTTTCACCTCCAACTAGGAACTACCCTAAACTTGCAAGACATCGCCTTCGCGGGCAACCATTTCGTAGAGCACCGGGTTGACGAAGAACCCGAGGACCAGCCGGGAAATCAATCCCGCAAAGACGACAATCGCAAACGGCCGCTGCGTATCGCTGCCAATTCCCGTCGATATTGCCGCGGGCAGCAGGCCGAGGCAGGCAACGAGTGCGGTCATCATGATGGGGCGCAGGCGCAGCAGTGAGGCCTCGCGCGTCGCCGTGCGAATGTCCATTCCTTCGAGGCGCAGCTTGTTGATGTAGCTCACCAGGATGACTGCGGTTTCCACCGAGACGCCCATCAGCGCCAGAAGTCCCAGCACACTCGACACGCTGAACGGAGTGTGCGTGAGCCGGAGGGCCAGGAGGGCGCCGGTCGGGACGGTCATGACAACACCGAGCACGATGGTAAAGGGGAATTTGAAATTGCCATACAGCGCGAACAGGATCATGAAGATCAACAGCGCTGCGAGTGGACCAATAATATAAAGTTGGGACCTTGCTTCAAGGAATTCACTGTATTCGCCGCCCCAATCAAGGCGATAACCTTCCGGTAGTTGCACCGCCTTCGCGACGGCCGCTTGTCCGGCGCGCACCACGCCTTCCAGGTTTCGCCCCTCAATGGAGAACTGGATCCCGATGTAGCGCGAATTATTCTCGCGGTAGATGAAGGAAGCGCCGGTGGATTCGTGGATGTTGGCAAGCTCGGAAAGCGGAACTTGCTGGCCGGCGGGTGTGGGAACCAGAAGCCCGCTGATTTCGTGCGCTCCGGAGCGGAATTGGGGCTCCATGCGCACGACGAGATCGAAGA
>JBGPHM010000011.1:0-76180 GCA_041484365.1 Terriglobia bacterium
ATTGCACTTGAACTCTGCCCGACGAGCAATCTCCGCACCGGAGCGCTCGCGCGGCAACTCCACCTACCCACTGCTCGTATGGAGCAGCACCCGCTTCCGCTATTCCTCCGGCGCGGGCTTCCGGCGACACTTTCCACAGACGACCCTGCAATGTTCGGCACATCGCTCGAAGCCGAATATGGGCACGCTTCATCGCTTGGTCTCGCCGCGGCGGACTTAATCCACCTTGCCGAATCGAGCTTTGAGCACGCGTTTCTTCCAGCGGAAGAAAAGCAGCGCTATCTGCAATCCCTTCGCGTTGCCGCGGCGAGTATCCAATAGCAGCGCAAATTGCTGGACTGTGCAGCGCGGACTTTGGCCGCGTATTTTGGCCGGGCACTTCGGCTTGCTATAATTTGCGCCATGAAAGCACACGTTTGGGTCATGCTGAAATCCACGGTCCTCGATCCACAGGGGAAAACTATTCACAATGCGCTCTCGTCGCTGGGGTTCGCCGCCGTCCGCGATGTGCGCCAGGGGAAATTCTTCGTGCTCGATCTCAATGACGCGACGCGCGACGACGCCCGCGCGCAAGTCGAGCGCATCGCTAAAGAGGTGCTCACCAATCCGGTGATCGAGGAATTTCGTTACGAAATCGTGGAATAGCCCACGCCCATTCAAGATTCCCCGGATCAATCTGAATCAACCCTCGCCGCCCCCAAACAATCGGTCATGTGGTTTGAAAGAAAGTGCGCTGGAAGTAGAGCGCCACATTGACGAGCGCAATCATCGCGGGCACTTCAACCAAAGGCCCAATGACGGCCGCGAATGCAGCCCCAGAGTTAATACCAAAAACCGAGACTGCGACCGCAATCGCCAGTTCAAAGTTGTTGGAGGCAGCGGTGAAGGCCAGCGTGGTTGTCTTGGAGTAATTCGCGCCCATCTTTTTGCCCATATAGAACGACACCAGAAACATCACCACGAAGTAGATTAGTAGAGGCACTGCGATCCGCAGGACGTCAAGAGGCAGGCGCACGATATACTCACCCTTTAGCGAGAACATCACCACAATCGTAAACAGCAGGGCGATCAGCGTCAGTGGGCTTACGCGGGGAACGAAATTATGTTCGTACCACTCGCGGCCTTTGGCGCGAATCAGCACAGTTCGGGTCACGAATCCCGCAAGAAACGGAATGCCCAGGTAGACGAAAACACTCTTCGCAATCTGCGCGATGGAGATATTGACGATAGCACCGTGAAGTCCGAGTTTGGCAGGAAGCACCGTAATGAAAACCCAGGCGTATAGGGAGTAGAAGAACACCTGGAACAGAGAATTAAAGGCCACCAGGCCAGCTGCATATTGCGTATCGCCCTTGGCCAGCTCGTTCCACACGATGACCATCGCAATACACCGGGCGAGGCCGATCATGATGAGCCCGGCCATATATTCAGGGTATGCGCGGAGGAACACGAGGGCCAGAATGAACATCAAGATTGGACCTATGATCCAGTTCTGCACGAGCGATAGACCGAGCACACGCTTATTGCGGAAGACTTCGTGCAATTCCTCGTACCGCACCTTCGTGAACGGCGGGTACATCATCAGGATCAGTCCTACGGCAATCGGAATCGACGTTGTACCGATGCTGAAGCGATTCAGAGATGGCACGACTCCGGGGACGAGCCATCCCAGTACGACTCCCACGACCATAGCTGTAAAGATCCAGCCGGTCAGATAACGATCTAGAAAGCTGAGACGGCCAACCGCCTTCATCAGTAAACCCCTTCTTAGTCCCCTCGAAGCTGCTCGAACAGCCACTCTCTAGTGGTTGCCGCGAGTCAAAGGACGCCCTTATGAGCATGCAGCGTTTTCACTGATGGCCGATGCGGTCGATTTCCTTCTTCATTGCCAATCTGTCGAGACTCGCGAGCGGCAGGCATAGAAACAGGCTGATTCTGCGGTCGAGCATCATGAATGCGTCCCGGAATGCTTTCTGGATTTCATCCGGGCTTCCTGTAACCGTCGCAGGATCGGGCACGCCCCAGTGAGCTGTCATCGGCTGCCCCGGCCAAATGGGACACACCTCTTTCGCCGCGTTGTCGCAAACCGTGAAGACAAAGTGCAGCTCGGGCGCGCCCGGGCGCGAAAATTCATCCCAGTTCTTGCTGCGAAGGCCCTGCGTTGGAAGATGTGCGCTTTCGACCTGCTTGAGCGCTTCAGGCCTCACAATCCCGGTCGCATGGCTACCGGCGCTGTAAGCCGTAAAGACCGGCATTCCCCTTTGGTTGAGAATTGCCTCCGCCATGATGGAGCGCGCCGAATTCCCGGTGCAGAGAAACAGTACGTTGTAGTGGCCGCGCATGAATATCAGGCCTTCGCGGCGCCAGCGGGAACGCAGCAATCGGGCGCGCAACAAGAGGTTTCCTCTGTCCTTCGCTGCGGCAAATTGTCCTTGAGCACGACGAAAACTTCCCACTCGTTGCCGTCCGGGTCGCACACCCAGGTCTTGTCCTGCAATGCGTGGCAGCATTCGGTCTGCATTTCGTCGCGCGGCATGAGCCCCGCGCGGACCCATCGCTCCCGCACGGCTAGGACGTCTTCAGTCGACCCAACTTGAATACCGAGATGCGAGAGCGCGCCCTGGCTGCTGAATGGCGCTTCATTCAGGGTAAAATTCACCGGCGGGTTTGCCACGTCAAATTTCGCGTAGCCCGTCCGCAACTTTGAAGGCTCAACCCCAAACATCGCGCGGTAGAATTCGGTGCTCCGTACAACGTCTCTCACATGGATCGCCACATGTACTTTCAATGCCTGCACTTTGTTCTCGCTCATGGTCATCTCCCGCGGCTACACATATGCGTATAGCCGTATGCATTGGGACACTACGCTCCGCGAATGTATATGTCAAGCCGCATATGTTATATAATGTCGCCATGGCGAAGACTCAACCCAACTTCTCTCTTGATCTCCTGTTTCGCGCGCTGGCGGACCCCACCCGGCTGCGCCTGTTGAACCTTATCGCGGACAAAGAGATCTGCGTCTGCTACTTCGTTGAAATACTCCGCATTAGCCAGCCAAAGGTCTCCCGACATCTCGCGTACCTCCGCCGGGCCGGAATTGTGGCGGCGAGACGCGAGGGAAAGTGGATGCACTATCGCCTGGTGTCCCCCAGAAATAGGGCCGCTCTCGCCATCCTTCGCGAAACGCTCAAGCATTTTGGCGAAAACCCTGAAATGCGCAGGGATCTTTCACGGCTTAGCTCCGCTTGTTGTGTCCCCCAAAGATTTGAGTCAATTCAGAATGCTCCACAGCCTGCTTCCCTTCCCGCCCGAAAATCCTTGACGGCTGCCGCGGGCTGAATTGGCAGCGCCGGATAACAGACCTGTTCGCCGGAAGGAAAAGCGATCCGCGCCGGGGCGCAAGCCCGCGCGCCATATGCTAATCTTGAAAACGCCTCATTTCACATTGACCAAACTTGGCGAGGCCGGAGAGACCTGACGTGTGCGGGATCGTTGGCTATATCGGGCCTAAAAAAGTTGTCCCACTGATTCTGGAGGGACTCCGAATGTTGGAGTACCGCGGCTACGATTCCGCGGGAATCGCCGTGGTTACGCGCGACGGCAAGATGGATATCCGCCGGGCCTCGGGAAAGCTGCGCAAACTCGAAGAGGCGATTCAGGCCCATCCCCTTGAGGGGGTTTACGGAGTGGGCCACACACGCTGGGCGACTCATGGCCGGCCGACGGAAGAAAACGCGCATCCCCATCGCGACTGCACGGGCGAAATCGTGGTCGTCCATAACGGCATCATCGAGAATTATGTTGAGCTGAAGCGCCAACTGATCGCCGAAGGCCACAAATTCGTCACGGAAACCGACACAGAAGTCGTCGCGCATCTGGTGGAGAAGAATTGGAAAGGCGGCCCGCTCGAAGACGCAGTGCGGAAAACCGTCAAGCAATTGCACGGAATATTCGCGCTGGTGATTCTTTCTTCGCGCGACCCGAACAAAATCGTTGCCGCACGGCTTGGCCCGCCCGCGGTACTCGGACTCGGACAGGGCGAGTACTTCGTTGCCAGTGACATCCCCGCCCTGCTGGCTCACACCAAAGACGTGACGTTTCTCGCTGATGGCGACCTGGCCATTCTCACTTCGTCCGGCGCGCGAATTACGGATTTCGATGGCAATCAGGTGGTCCGGCCGGTGCAGCACATCACCTGGGACGCTGTGATGGCCGAAAAGGGCGGCTACAAACATTTCATGCTCAAGGAGATTTTTGAGCAGCCGCGCGCCGTCCGTGACACGCTTTCCAACCGCATTTCCCTCGACACCGGGAAAGTCTTCCTTGACGCGATGGAAATCACCGAAAGTGATTTCCACAATTTTACCAGCGTTAAGATTGTCGCTTGCGGTACGAGCTGGCACGCGGCCCTGGCCGGGAAATTCATGATCGAGCGGCTCGCGCGAATCCCCGTGGAAGTGGACTACGGCAGCGAGTTCCGCTACCGCGATCCCATCATTGACAAGGACACGCTGTGCATTTGCATCAGCCAGTCCGGCGAAACCGCGGATACGCTTGCCGCACAACGCGAAGCGAAACACAAAGGCGCGAAGACGCTCGCGATTTGCAATGTGCTGGGCTCGATGATTACGCGCGAGGCCGCCGGTTCCATCATCACGCACGCAGGGCCGGAAATCGGCGTTGCATCCACGAAGGCGTTCACGGGCCAACTTTCGGCGCTGGCGCTCGTCGCGCTGTACCTTGCGCAAGTGCGCGAGCGCTTGACCGCGGATTGCGCCCGCCAACTGATGCAGGAATTGACGCGGATACCGCACAAAATGGAGACGATCCTGCAAGCCGAAAACATGGCGCTTTACGATGGGCTGGCGCGGAAATTGTCGGGCCATTCTGATTTCCTCTACCTTGGCAGGGGCATCCACTACCCCATCGCGCTCGAAGGCGCGTTGAAACTCAAAGAAATCTCTTACATTCACGCGGAGGGATATCCGGCAGGCGAGATGAAGCACGGCCCCAATGCGTTGATCGACAATGAGCTGCCGGTTGTGGTGATTGCCACGCGCGACGAAAAAGATCCGGAATCAATGACTCGCTATGAGAAAACCGTTTCAAACATTAAAGAAGTGAAAGCGCGCGAAGGTATCGTCCTTACGATCGGCACGAAGGGCGACCAACTTGCGCGCGATGCATCGGACCACATTGTCGAGCTGCCGATGGCGCCCGACCTCTTTTCGCCGATGCTCGAGGTGATTCCTCTCCAGCTTCTCGCTTACCACATTGCCGTCCGCAGGGGATGCGATGTGGACCAGCCGCGCAACCTCGCCAAATCCGTCACTGTCGAATAAATCTGGTTGGACGTGAATTTTCACGTCCATTACCCTTAGAATAGGGTGGGGGATGGCTGTGCGCGGTTCCAGCATTTTCAATACAATGAAAACGAGTGCGCTGATTCTCGCCGTGGCTGCGTTTTCCATCGCGGCCTCGCTGGACGCTCGGACGCAGAATCCCCCGCAAACACCGCCGCAGACGTCGCCAGCACTGCAAACCCCATCCGCTTCCGGCAGGATTGCAGATATCAAAGTGACCGGATCGCAAAAACATTCCGCGGCGGAGCTTGCCTACGCAAGCGGAATCAAAGTGGGTGATGTCGTCACCAAAGAGCAGTTACAGGCCGCCGCAACCCACCTTGCCAATTCGGGCCTGGTCTCCAATGTGAATTACAAGTTCAGCACAGACACCGCGGGCGTGCACGTCGTGTTCGAGGTGCAGGACGAAGAGTCCGTGCCCGTGCTGTTCGATAATTTCCCATGGTTTTCCGACGCGGAGCTCGGCGCGGCGTTGCAGCAAGCCGTGGGCGTCTTTGAGGGCATGGCGCCGCCCCAAGGCGACATTCTCGACAAGATGACTTCCGCGCTGCAAGACTTGCTGTTTTCACACGGAATCCACGGGCGCGTTGAACACACGTTGCTCGAGCGTCCCGATTCTCCGGTCCAGGTGATGCAATTCACGGTGACCGGACTCGTCGTGAAAGTGACCGGTATTACGTTTACGGACCCGCTGGCGATGAAGTCCATTGATGTAAGCGCACGGCTCGTAGACGCCGTGGGACAGCCTTATTCGCGCATGACTCTTATCACATTCGATTTCGAGCAAGTCCGGCCGGTCTATCTGACTAATGGATACTTGAAGGTTGAATTTGGAACGCCAACAGCAGTGCTCACGGGAGAAACGGCACCTACTGGTGAAAAAACTGTGCGTGTGACGGTGCCGGTTACGCCGGGAGTGCAATACAAATTTGGAGGCATCGCCTGGGCAGGCAACACCGCGTTCTCCAGCGAGGCTTTGATACATTCAATTCCTCTTGCTCCTGGAATGATTGCCGACGGAAACAAGTTTCAAGGAGCCGTGCAAAAGATCATCCAGCAATACGCGCACGTTGGATATCTGGACGCGCAGGTGGACCCACAGCCTCAATTCGATGACGCAGCCGCAAAGGTTTCCTATCAAATGAGAGTGACCGAAGGGCCGCAATACCGGATGGGCAACCTCGTGATTACCGGCCTCTCACTTGATGGCGAAAGGAAATTGCGGGCCGCGTGGACGCTGGCGCAGGGCTCCCCATTCGACCAGGATTATTTCGATAACTTTGTTTCGAGGATGAGCAAACCGACGCCGGAAGTTTTCGGAAACATTCCTGTCCACTATGACAAGATCGGCGACCTGGCGCGCCGCGACGAACAGAATCATACAGTGGATGTGTTACTCGATTTCCAATGACGAATTGATTTCGCGTGGCAGATTGTTGCGCCGCCCGCTTGCGCCGGGAATCAGGATACAATTCTCGTATGAAACGGGACCTTTCTCATTCAGCTCGCAATGTTGCCGTCGCAATCGGCATCGTGTTGATTGGCGCGGCGCTTTCTACGGGCGCTGGATTTGCCGCCGCGCGGCAACAAAGCGGCCAACAACAAGGCCAGCAGCAAGGCCCCGCGTCGAAGCAGACTCCTCCCCCTGCGCAACCTGGTAGACCACCGGCAGTCACGCCGCAGCCCGGGCCCCAGACCCCGCCTCCGCCGGATTCGGAGGCCGAACTGCAGAAGGCTGTGCAAGCCGCAGGCAATGACAAGGCCGCATTTGTGCAAAACCTCGAGGAGTATTTGAAGCGTTTTCCAAATTCCCCGCGCAAGGATGCAATCTACCGTGCGCTGGTGGACGCGGAAATCCAGCTCCGCGAAACCGCGAAGGCCATCGAGTATGCCGAACGCTGTGTGGCCGCCAATCCAAATGATTCACAGATGATGATGGTTGCCGCAAATCTTCTGGAACTGCAAGGAGAGGATGGCGGACTGCAGCGCGCGATTGGATACGTGACGAGCGTGCTGGAGACCGTGCAAAAGGCCAAAATCGAGGAAAAGCCCGCGCGCGATTCCGAGGCGGATTGGATTGCGGAGAAAAAGTCCGCGGAGATGACGCTCTATCTTTTGCGTGGAAAGCTGCAATTGGGCCGCCATGCGCCAGACCTGGCGCTTGCTGATCTGCGCGCCAGTTACAAGACTGAACCGAATCCGGGCGCGGCGATGAAGCTCGGGGAGATTGCGGAGACACAGAAAAAGAGCGATGAAGCGATTGATCAATATCTTCTGGCATTTGTATTGCCCTCGCGTCAAGGCTCGACGGTTGACCTTGCCGAAGTGCGGAAGAAACTTGGCGCAATGTGGCAGGCTTCCCACGGGAGCCAGTCAGGACTGGGCGAGCGAATCCTGGCAGCTTATGACAAGGTGAATCAGCCGGCGAACGCGACGGCGAGCACGCCCAATTCCGGCGCAAAAGACCCCTATGCGTTTGTCCTGAGCCGGCCGGGCGCGGCAACGCCACTGAAGATGGCGGACGAGCGCGGCAAGGTGGTGATTCTGGATTTCTGGGCGACCTGGTGCGGAATTTGCCGCGAATCGGAACCACTGCTGGAGCAGGTGGGGAAAATGTTCGCGCAATCAAATGACATTGTCTTCCTCGCGGTGAATAACGACGAGGACCGTACGCGTGTGGCGCCATTTCTGGAAAAACAGAAAATCAACGGGACAGTGGTCTATGCCGACGGGCTGGACGATTTGTTTAGTGTGCGGGCGTTGCCAACGTTTATTGTGCTCGACCGCGCGGGAAAAATTGTTTATCGCGCGGAGGGCGTGGACCAGCAAACATTTGTGACAAGCCTGATGCGCGTGATTCTCGACGCAGCGAAACCACAGTGATGGTGACACATCACGAGAGCGCGGGCTACACAAACTTGCGATGGGTGAGCGAGGCGTCGCGAGCGGCGAAGATTGTGTTGCAGTGGATACGCACGGTATCTTCCACGCGGCGCGCGTAGCCGCCCGCAAGTGTAATCGCGACGGGGATTCCCAACCTCGCGCTTAATTCAAAAACGATTTTGTCGCGCCGCTGCAAGCCTTCCAGCGTGAGTGACAATCCACCAAGTTGGTCCTCGCCGTACGGATCCGCGCCGCCCACATAGAAAACCATGTCCGGATGGAAATCCGCCAGGGCGCGAACCCATCCGCGCTCGAAGATGGCGATATAATCGGCGTCTGCGATGCGATCCGGCAAATGCAAATCCATATTCGATGGCGGCTTGCGCGAAGGATAATTATTTTCCTGATGGATGCTCAGCGTGTACACGCTGGTATCGTCGTGAAAAATTGCCGCGGTGCCGTTGCCGTGATGGACATCGGTGTCCACAACCATCGCGGTGCGAATGAGCTCGTCGGACTGCATGCGGCGAATGGCGATGGCGACATCGTGGATCATGCAGAAGCCTTCGCCGTGATCCGGGAAGGCGTGATGGAAGCCGCCGCCGATGTTCGCTGCAAAACCGTCCATGCGTGCATGGCGCGCGGCAAGCAGTGTGCCCCCGGCGGAAAGCCAAAACGCGCGCACCGTTTCAGGGCCTGCGGGAATCTCCAGGCGCATGGCGTCGTAGGCGCCGAGCGTGCCGGTCTTCAATTTGTGGACGTACTCCTCATCGTGGACTCGGAGGACGTCGGCGTCATCAATCAGGTCAGGGCGGAGAAAATCTTCAGCAGTGGCGATTCCCTCCGAGAGCAAGGCCTCGCGGACGAGGCGATATTTCTGCGAGGGGAAAACGTGAGCGCCGAGGTGCAGGTCGTAATCTTCGTGATAGACGAGCTTAAAAGGGAGCATGGGGCGTCAGAAAAACCAAAATCGCACTTTAACTTTCGCGCGAGAGGATGAAGTCGGGCACGCTCAAGAGCGCACGGCCGAATTCGGATTTTGCCGCGCCGTTGAGCGAAGCTTTGGCGCGGGCCGCATAGTCACATGCAAGTACGCGGGCGCGATCGAGAGCGCCAGTCTCATGGACAAGTGCGGTAATCTGCTCCGGCCGCACACTGCGGAAATCCTTTTCTTCAAGGACGGTCGAGACAAGGCGGCGTCCCGACGCGCCGTTGCTTGCGAGCGCGTAAATCAGCGGCAGCGTGACTTTTCCTTCCTTGAGATCGCTCAATACCGGCTTGCCGAGTTGTGATGGCGAGGCCGTGAAGTCCAGCATGTCGTCCACTAGCTGGAACGCGAGGCCCGCATAGCGTCCATATTCGGAGAGGGCTTGTTCCGTATGGTCATCCTGGCGGCCAAGCACGGCGCCGAGGCGCGCGCAGCCGGAGAATAGGCACGCGGTCTTGCGCAGGCAAAGTTCAAGCGCGTCTTGTTCGGTCAAATCAATGCGCCCGATGTGCGTGAGCTGAAGAAGCTCGCCTTCAACCATGTTCTGCGTCAACTCAATGAGGAGGTCGAGGACGCGGAAATTGCGCTCGGTGAGCGCCATCTGGAACGCCTGCATGTAAAGCCAGTCGCCGGCGAGGACGCTCATGTGATTGCCCCAGCGAGCGTTTGATGAAGGGCGTCCGCGACGAAGCTCGGCGCTGTCGATTACGTCATCATGAATCAGCGTGGCGCTGTGAATGAGTTCGACGACCGCGCCGAGACGGATGGCAGCGTCGCCCTGATAATTGGAATAACGAGCGGCCAGCAAGAGGAGCGCGGGGCGGAGCCGCTTCCCTCCTCCGCCAAGGAGATACTGCCCAATTTCCGCGACGGGCTCGAGGGCCGAGCCGCTCTGGACGTCCAGCTCCTGCTCGACGCGCGCGAGGTCGTCGCGCACAAGGTCAAAAATCTCTTTAGCCATCAACAGCTGGATGGGCGATCTCCCTTCAGGTGTTGGACACCCTGCGCGCATAGGTTAGCGACTATGTGCCTGCAGCGTCCGCTTGCAGCTTAAAAAAGCGGCGAAAGTTATACGACGTTGCCGCCGCCAAATCCCCGACTGGCAAGTTTCTCACAGTCGCAAGCGTCCGCGCCACCTCGACGACATAGGCGGGCTCGTTGCGGCGCCCGCGGTGAGACTGCGGCGCTAGATAGGGACAATCCGTCTCGATCAAGATGGAATCGAGAGGGAGCTGGTGCGCGACGTCGCGCAGATTCTGCGATTTCGGATAGGTGACGTTTCCGGCGAAGGAAATCAGGAAACCCATGTCCAGGCCGCGGCGGGCTTCGTCGAGAGTGCCGCTGAAGCAGTGGAAGATGCCGCCAAACCCGGAGCTGCGCCAATCGGAGTCGAGAATGTTGATGCAATCGGGCCAGGCCTCGCGGCAATGTATGACGACCGGAAGCTTCGCTTCGCGGGCGAGGGCAAGCTGGCGTCGAAAGACGACGTGCTGAATTTCGCGCGGAGAAAAATCATAGTGATAGTCGAGTCCGATTTCGCCCCAGGCGATTACGCGCGGGTGCTTCGCTAGTCTCTCAAGTTCCAAAAGATGAGTGTCCGTGACCTGTGCGGATTCATGCGGGTGAATGCCGACGGTGGCCCAGATCCAATCGTGCGCATCGGCGAAGGGTAAAGCGGAGTCGAGCTTTTCGGGGCCGGGGCCCGTGCCGATGGCGAGCATGGCGGTGACTCCCGCGGCGCGGGCGCGTTCGAGCATGGCGGGGCGGTCCTCGTTGAATTGCGAGAAGTCTATGTGGGCGTGGGAGTCGATGAGGTCCATGGCGTTAATGGTCAACGGTGCTGATTGAAACGGATCCTTCGGGCCGTTCAAAACCATCGGCCCTCAGGATGACAATGTTTTTTTACGCGCCGACAGATCCAGTTTTCACTTCAGGCGCGCGCCGACCGGAACATCTTCGAGAAAGCCTGCGAGCACAGGTTTGTTATCCGGCTCGATGCTGGCGGCGACGATCATGCCGTTCGATTCCACACCGCGCATTTTGCGTGGCGCGAGATTTGCCACCACGACGACTTTGCGGCCGACGAGCGCTTCCGGCTCGTAGGCTGTTGCGATGCCCGCGACGATTTGCCGGACTTCCGTGCCGATGTCCACCATGAGTTTCAGGATCCTGTCCGCGCCCGGAATGCGCTCGGCGGATTGCACCTGACCGACTCGAAGCTCGACCTTAAGAAAATCATCGATGGCGATTTTCACAGGTGCGGCGGCGGGTGCTGTTGCTGGTGCCGCTCCCGCGGCGGCCGCCGCAGCTTGCGGCGCGGCTCCCGAAGTAGATTGTCCCACGGCTGCGGGTGCGGGAGGCTTGAGTTCTTCTTGTTCCATGGCTTCAATCCTTTCAATTGTTTCAACTTTTTCGAGACGCGGGAAGACGGGTTCCGGCTTTCCGATTTTGGTTCCGGGCTTAAGCTGGCCCCACTGCAGTTGGTCAACTCGCTGTTCGCGGAGCAAGCCGATTTGGCCAAGTTGCTTCCAAACCTTGTCCGCCGAAACTGGGATGATCGGGCTGGCCAATACCACAGCGATGCGTACGGATTCCGCGGCGGCATAAAGAACATCGTTCAGTTTGTCGCGTTGGGCGGGATCTTCGGAAAGAACCCAGGGTTTCTCGCGGGCAATCATGGCGTCGGCTTCGCTTACCAAACTCCAGATGGCAGCGAGCGCGTCGTAGAAAGTCAATTTCTCATAATAGTGGTTGGCCTTGCGGATAGACTTCTCCGCATTCTCTGAGAGCGGAAAGCCGGGCGCCTTCGCGTTTGGGGCCGCGGGAATCTGCGAGCCGCAATACTTTTCGATCATCGTGAGCGTGCGGCTGGCGAGATTGCCGAGGCCGTTGGCGAGGTCGGCGTTGTAACGCGTGACAAGCGCGTCATAGCTGAAGTTGCCGTCCGCGCCGAAAACGATTTCTCGCAACAGGTAGTAGCGAAGCGCGTCCATGCCGGGCGCGCCGTGCGAATTGAGTGCATTGACGATGGGACGCGGGCGAATGACGTTGCCGCTCGACTTGCTCATTTTGGCGCTGTCCATCAAGAGCCAGCCGTGCGCCCAGATTTGTTTTGGCAACGGAACGCCCGCGGCCATGAGGAAGGCGGGCCAGTAAACGGCGTGAAAGCGGATGATCTCCTTGCCGACGAGATGGATGTCGGCGGGCCAGTAGCCGCGGCGCTCGAAATCCGGGCCGCCGACGGCGCTGAGGTAACTGGTGAGCGCGTCAAACCAAACATAGAAGACGTGAGGCGATTCGTCGGGCACGGGGATGCCCCATTTAATCGAGGTGCGCGTGATGCTGAGATCCTTGAGCCCGCCGTGGACGAAACTGAGGACTTCGTTGCGTCGCGTTTCGGGTTGAATGAAGTCCGGATGCGCTGCGTAATAATTGAGCAGCGGCTCCTGAAAGGCGGAAAGTTTGAAGAAATAATTCTCTTCGGTGACGGTTTCCGTGGGGCGTCCGCAATCGGGACAGGGATCGCCGGGCTTGGCGTCATTCACATAGGCGTTGTCGAAAATGCAGTACTGGCCGGTGTAATTTCCTTTGTAGACGTAGCCATTCTCGCGGCACTGGCGGAAAAGCCATTGGACCGTGCGCGCATGCATGGGGTCTGTGGTGCGGATGAACTCGTCGCCCTGAATACCGAATTCGTCCCAAGTGTTCTGCCACACAGAGGCCATTTCATTTACGAAATCGCGCTCGGATTTTCCGGCTTTTACGGCGGCGCGCTCGACGTTGACACCGTGCTCGTCCGTGCCTGTTGTGAGGACAACTTCGTAGCCGCACATGCGTTTGTAACGGCGGATGACGTCGGCGACGATCGTCGAATACGTGTGGCCAATGTGAGGCAGGCCGTTCGTGTAATAGATCGGCGTGGTCAGGTAGAACTTCGGCTTTTGACCAGTGGGCGGCATGGGTTGAATGCGCTAGCGCCGATTGTGCGGCTGGAAATTCGAGCAGCGCGGAACCAACTGATACTATTCTGCGAGGAAAAGGGTGTCAAATGAGCGCTGCAGGTGAAGCTTTGCGCCCGTGCGCGATTTTTGACCGGGAGTAATGCGTTCCCTATAATTGCAGCCTCTTCCCGGTGCAAGCCGAGTATGGATTTCGAGTAAAGGAGCAGCGTGTATCACGAGCTGGAAGCCCGCGTGCGCGGGAAAATCGCAAACTTTATACGACATCGCTACCAGGTGGAGGCGGTGATTGCGACCGAGCGTCCGCCGAAGCTGGAGATGGGCGAGCTTGCGTCACCAGTGTGCTTTGAGCTGGCGAAGCGGATGAAGCGCGCTCCGCGGCAGATTGCGCAGGAGATTGCCGCGGAGATTGGGCCGATTGAAGGCGTGGCGAAGATTGAGGTCGCTGGCGCGGGATACTTGAATGTGTTCTTTGACAGGGCGGCATTTTTTCATGCTGTGTTTCGCGCGCAGCATGAGGCGTCAAAAACTTACGCTGCCGAATTGATTGCCAAATCCGGGAAGCCGGATGCACGGGACACCGGCGCGGTGAAAACATCCGCGCCAAAAACGATCGTCGAGCACACGAACATTAATCCTAATAAAGCGGCGCACATTGGGCATTTGCGGAATGCGATCCTCGGCGACACGTTTGTGAAGCTGCTGAAGTATTCGGGCGAGCGCGTGGAAGTCCAAAACTACATTGACAATACGGGAGTGCAGGTCGGCGACGTGGTGCTGGGATTCATGCACCTCGAAAAGAAAACGCCCCCGGAAGTGAAGGCGCTCTCTGAGAAGCCGCAATTTGATTATTACTGTTGGGATTTATACGCGCGCGTAACGCAGTTCCTCGCGGAAGACAAGGCGCGGATGGAGTTGCGCGGCGCAACGCTCAAGGCGATTGAAGAAGGGCACGGCGCGGAGGCGGAGATTGGGCACATCGTTTCGGACGCGATTGTGCATTGCCATTTGCGGACGATGGCGCGGCTTGGGATTACGTATGACGTACTGCCGCGCGAAAGCGAGATCCTTGCGTTGAAGTTTTGGGACACGGCGTTTACGCAGCTCAAGGAGCGCGGCGCAATTCACCTTTCCACGGCAGGAAAAACGACGGGCTGCTGGGTGATGCGACTGGGCGATTCAACGGAGGCGGCTGAGGGGACGGAGGAAGCCGCAAACGACGACGCGAAGATTATCGTGCGCTCGAACGGCACGGTGACCTACGTCGGAAAAGACATCGCCTACCAGATGTGGAAGTTCGGACTGCTGGGGCGCGACTTCCGCTACAAGCATTTTGACAAAGCGCCGAACGGTGAATGGATTTGGACCTCGACGGCGGACAAGGGCGATCCTGATGCGCCGGAGTTCGGGCACGCGCATAAGGTTTACAACGTCATTGATACGCGGCAAAGCTATCTACAGAACATCGTGTTCGCGGGCCTGCGGGCGTTGGGGTTCAACGAACAGGCGGACCGGTCGACACATTTCAGCTACGAGGTGGTTGCGCTGACGCCGCGATGCGCGCAGGAGATGGGCTACGAGATTTCTGTGGAGGACGCGAAGCGCAACTACGTCGAGGTCAGCGGGCGCAAAGGGCACGGCGTGAAGGCCGACGACTTGATTGACAAACTGGAAGCGGCGGCGCGCGCGGAGGTGGACCAACGGCACCCGAACTTGAGCGACGAGGAGCGCGAGAATATCGCACACACGATTGCGATTGGCGCGCTGCGATATTTCATGGTGAGGTTCGCGCGAAACACGATTATTGCGTTTGATTTTAAGGATGCGCTGAGTTTTGAAGGGGAGACAGGGCCGTATTGCCAGTATGCGATGGTGAGGATAAGTGGAATCTGGCGAAAAGAAATCGAGAGCCACTATTCAAAGGACGATACGAGCCAAAAGACTTTTGATGCGCGCGTTTCCTCCACCAATGAGGGGTTGTCGGAGCTGAATGAGTACATGAAGCCGGGCGGAGCGGACGAAATGTGGGAAATGCTTCTCCTGGCCGGGTCTCTTGGCACGCGCGTGGACGGTGCGCTTAAATCGCAAGAACCGGCGTTCGTGGCGAAGTATTGCTTCGAGCTAGCCCAAGCATTCAATAATTTCTATCATAAGCATCACATTCTCTCGGAGACTGACCAGAAGCGGAAGGCATTCTTGTTGGTACTTTGTAAAGTTGTTGAAATACAGCTTGGCAGCGCACTTAGGTTACTTGGAATAGGGACACCATCCAGGATGTAGGCCATCCACAAAAAATCCGAAGGCAAATCTACCGCAGAGGCACAGAGGCCACAGAAGAAACCTACTTTGAATTGAAATTCATTGCGAGGTCGACGAGGGTGCGGACGGGTACGCCTGTGGCACCCTTGGCCATCCAGGGCTTGGCGTCGTCAAACCAGGCGGTGCCGGCGATATCGAGATGGACCCACGGCACGTCGTCCACGAATTCGCGGATGAACATTGCGCCCGTGATTGCGCCGCCGCCCTTTCCGCTGCCGACGTTTTGAATGTCCGCCATCGTTCCCTTGATCATCTCGCGGTACTCGTCGTCCATCGGCATGGGCCACATCTTGTCTCCCGCGGCATTTGCGCTGGCGAGGATGCGGTCGGTGAAGGCTTGATTGGTGCCGAAGACGCCGGTGTTGATCCCGGCGAGCGCGACAACGATCGCGCCGGTGAGCGTGGCTGCGTCCACCAGGTGCGTGCACCCGAGCTTGCGGGCGTAGGTGACGGCGTCGGCAAGAATCAGGCGGCCTTCCGCATCGGTGTTCATCACTTCGATGGTTTTGCCCGACATGGAAGTCTGGATGTCGCCGGGCTTCTGCGCTTTTCCGCCGGGCATGTTTTCCGTGGCAGGCACGACGGCGATTACTTTCACAGGCGGCTTGAGCCGCGCAAGCGCCCGCATCGTGCCGATCATTGCGGCGCCGCCGCACATGTCAAATTTCATTTTGTCCATGTCGTTGGCGGGCTTGATGGAAATCCCTCCGGTGTCAAACGTGACGGCCTTACCGACCAAACCAAGCACGGGACCGCCGGGCGCATAATTCGCGGGCGTATAGGTGATGGCGATAACACGAGCCGGCTCAACGCTGCCCTGGGCTACGGATAGAAGCGCGCCCATTTTCATTTCGGCGATGCGCTTCTCGTCGAGGACTTCGCAGGCGAGGCCTTCTTCGCGGGCCATGGCAGCGGCACGCTCGGCAAGCATCACCGGCGTCATTTTATTGGAAGGCTCGTTGGCAAGTTCACGCGCGAGGTTTTGACCCTCCGCGATGATTCGGCCTCGGTCAATTCCCTGCCCTGCGTCTGCCTGCCAACCGAGAAGCGCGGCGGATTCCACAGGCGCGTCGCTCTTCTGGCCGGTCTTGTACTTATCGCCCTCGAAATCGGCGAGAAGCGACCCTTCTGTGACTGCTTCCGCGGCGCCAGGATTTGTGTCGGTCTCGCGCACGAAAAACGCAACGCGCTTCACGCCGCGCGTCTTGAGGAAACGAAGCCCGGCTCCAGAAAGCTTGCGGAGTTCCGCCAATGAAAACTTATCCCTTTTTCCCGCGCCTACGATGAGCAGACGTTCAGCCTTCAAGCCGGCGGGCGCGTGGATAAGAGTCATTTCAAGGCTCTTGCCAGTAAGCTCGCCGTTTTTAGAGAGGCGGCGCAGCAGCCCGCCGGTGGATTTGTCCAAGTCCGCGACGCGTCCGTTAATCGGATCATCTTCTTCGAAGACATACGTTACGAGGGCCTGCGTTTCGATTGCCGCTGCTGCCTGAGAATCCAATGAGATCTTCATAGAATTGATTTAACGCCTCCGGGAACGATAGATGGCTTCCTTTGCTTCTCGCTCGGCTTCCTTGTTGCGCTCCTGGTCGCGGCGGTCCCAATCTTTCTTGCCGCGCGCCAGGGCCAGTTCGCATTTCGCGCGTCCGTTGCGGAAATAAACCCGAAGCGCAATGAGGGTCAAACCCTTTTGTTGCGTCTTGCCAAAGAGCTTGCGGATCTCTTCCTTGTGCATCAACAGCTTGCGCGAAGAAAGAGGAGAGTGATTCCACGGGCCGCCTGCGTCATATTCCGCGATGTGGCAATTTTCGAGCCACAGCTCGCCGCCGCGCACGAGGGCATAGGCCTCACGGATATTCGCCTTTCCTTCGCGCAGGGCTTTTACCTCCGTGCCGCGGAGAACGATGCCTGCCTCAAACTTCTCCAGCACCATGTAATGGTAGCTTGCGGAACGGTTCTGCGCGACGACCAGCTCACCACTGCGGTCAGTCTTCTTTTGCTTCTGAGTTTTCTGCGCCACTTCCTGCTATCTTAGTCAACGATGTTAACTAGAAGCAAGCCGCCATCCCGTTGTCAAGATGGCGCATCCCAAACATGGATGCTAAACTGAACCTTCGAGCCCGGCGTCTATTCAATATGGCCAAACGTTGCCTATTATTACTAGTTCTGGGGTGCGCCTCAGCGCTCCTGACTGGCTGCCCTAAAGGTAGCCAGGAAGCCTCGGCCGGACGCAAGGCCGAGACCCTGCAGGATTACGATAATGCGCTGATCCACTACCAGCGCGCGCTCCGCGAAGACCCCGGCAATGCGGAATACAAGCTGAGGGCGGAAAGACTCCGTTTTGAGGACGCCAATTATCATTTCACGCTGGGTGTGAAGGCGCGCGAGAAGGGCGATTTCCAAGGCGCGCTCGCGGAATTCCAAAAGGCATCCGCGATAGACCCGTCGAATCAGCTCGCGGCCCAAGAAGTGCAGCGGCTGATTCAGCTACTCGGCACGAAGCTTGCGAATCCGCCAAGCACGATGCCCGAACTTCCTCCGGGCCCAAAACTTGCCGAAGGCCCTCCAAAATTGATGCAACTATCGCGCGTGCCGATCACATTGAAGAACATGACGAACGAGGCGAAAATAATTTTTAGCACGATCGGCGGCCTTGCAGGATTGACCGTGGTTTTCGACTCGGATTTCACAACTCAACAGCGGCGCATCACCGTGAACCTGCAAGACGTGACTTACCAGGATGCGCTTGACATTGTGGCGATGCAGGCCAAGGCGTTCTGGAAGCCAGTGACGCCCAATGTGATTTTTGTGGCGGACGTGACGAAGAGAAAAGACTACGAAGAAAATATTGTAAAGACATTCCGGCTCTCCAACATCACAGCGGACAAAGACCTGAATGAAATCGTGACGGCAATCCGCGGCATCTTCAACACCGTACAGCGCATATCGGCCGTGCCCTCGCAGAATGCCATCGTGGTGCGAGACACGCCAGACCGCGTGCTGCTGATCGGCAAACTGATTGACGACCTCGACAAGGCGAAGCCCGAAGTGGTGATTCAGATAGAAGTTTTGCAGGCGCGGCGCGATCGCATCCGCGACCTGGGCATCCAGCCGAGCCAGACGAATTCAATCACATTTGCGCCGGCCTCCACATCATCAGGCACCACCACTGGCTCGACTACAGTTACGCTTCCGCTGAGCCAGGTGCGGCATCTGAAGACTTCGGACTACAGCGTTTCGCTGCCGAGCGCCACGGTAAACACGCTGCTTACGGACAGCACGACGAGGATTATCCAGAATCCCGAATTGCGCTCGGTGGACAACGTGAAAGCGACTTTGCGAATCGGCGATCGCGTGCCGATTGCCACGGGCAGCTTCCAGGCGGGTCTCGGCGCCGGATCCATTGGAACAGGATCTCTCGTGAGTCCGCTGGTGAACACGCAATTCCAATATCAGGACGTCGGCGTAAACATAGACTTGACGCCGCGAATTCTGGCGGATCGTGACGTCGCAATGCACGTGAAGGTTGAAGTGTCATCGGTCACGGGCAATGTAAACATCGGCGGCATCAGCCAGCCGGTGATCAGCCAGCGCGTGATCGAGCATGACGTGCGCCTGAAGGACGGCGAAGCAAATATTCTGGGCGGCTTTATTGAGAAGACGGACAGCAACAACATTTCCGGCTGGCCGGGATTGGCGAAGATTCCCGTGCTGCGGTATCTGTTTTCGGGCGACAACAACGAACACGAAGAGAATGAGATCCTGATCGTGCTGGTGCCCCATGTTGTGCGAATGCCGTTTATTACCGAGGAGAACCTGCGGAGCATCGCATCGGGCACCGATCAGAATCCGTTTGTGCGCGAAGTGCAGGACTCGAATCCCTCGCAGACATTCCAGACTCCGCCTCCACAACCGCAGACCCCGGCGCAGCCTCCAGTTCAGAATCCTGTACAGGTCACCCAAACACCGGGAGTTGCAGTGGTTGGGGCGACCTTGCCCTCGGGGACACCGCCGCCAATGGCAGCAGCGAATCCGGGCGGCCCGGCGACCGTGCGATTCGAACCCTCGAGCATTAACCTGAAGGTTGGCGGGACAACGACGGTTGCCATCGTGGTGGAAAATGTGAAGGACCTCGCCTCGATTCCGCTGATGCTGCAATACAACCCGGCGGTGATCTCCGTCGAGGAGGTGCGGCATGGCGGGTTCCTTTCCGGAGACACACAAGAGGCGCTGGTGCAGCGCGTTGACCAGCAACACGGCCAAGCGATCATCTCAGCGACTCGAATGCAGAACATGCCGGGCGTGAGCGGCACCGGAACTGTTGTGGCCGTGGTGATTCGAGCTATCGCACCCGGCGATTCCAAACTTTCCATCGTTCAGGTGAACGCGAAGGATTCAGCGCAGCGGCCTATTCCGCTAGTCACGGCCGAAGGCTCCGTGCGCGTGCAATAAAGCAGGGCTTCCAAAATGATCCGCTTCCGAAAGACCGCAAGCTCCTCCGCCGGGATGACCCTGCTTGAGCTCATCCTAGCCGCCGGCATCCTGATGGTGCTGGCGACAGCCGCCCTGCCCCTGGCACGAGTGACGATCCGTCGAGACCGCGAGCGCGAGCTTCACCGAGTCCTCCGCGAGATGCGCGACGCAATTGACCGTTACAAAGATGCCGCGGAGAACAAGCTCATCAAGGTCGAGATTGGGACCGACGGCTATCCACCGGACCTGGAGACCCTCGTTAAAGGCGTTCAATTAGGCGGGAACTCGCCAGGCGCCACTGCGACGGGAGAAACCGTCCGATTCCTGCGCAAGATTCCCATTGACCCCATGACGGGCCGGGCCGAGTGGGGAAAGCGAGCGGTGCAGGATGATCCGGACTCGTCTTCGTGGAATGGGAAGAATGTGTTCGAGGTCTATTCCCTTTCACCAGGGATTGCGTTGGATGGGACAAAGTATGCGGACTGGTAGAAGGCTGAACCTTCAACGCGGATTCACTTTGCTCGAGCTGATGGTGGTTATGGCCATCATCTTGATACTGCTCGGGATGGCATCGGTACGCTACCAGCGCTCTGTCTTGACCGCGCGCGAGACTGCGCTGAAGTCCGACTTGGTGGCCCTGCGTGAAGCAATCGAGCACTTCACGATGGACAAACTCGCCGCACCGCAATCCCTCACCGACCTTCTCGGGACCTACCTTCATGGGGATGGACTTCCGATTGATCCCATCACGCAGCGCCCGGACTGGAAGACGGTCTCCGACGACGTGCTGCTAAGTCCAGACCAGACGACAAAAGGCATAACTGACGTGCATTCCGCTTCGGAAGCAATTTCTCCCAGCACAAATACGGCCTACAGCACGTGGTGAGGACGAGACGAAGTATGCGAGCTTGTAGAACACAGAGACGGCAGCGTGGCTTCACTTTGCTTGAGCTGATGGTGGTAATGGCCATCATCTTGATTCTGCTCGGGATGGCCGCCGTAAAGTACCAACGCTCTGTACTGAATGCGCGCGAAGCTGTGCTGAAGTCAGACCTGCGAGCAATGCGCGAAGCCATCGAACACTACAGGGAGGACAAGTTGGCCGCGCCGCAATCCCTCGATGACCTTAAGGGAACCTATCTTCACGAAATCCCGACGGATCCCATTACACAGAAGAAGGATTGGAAAACTCAATCCTCTGACGACGTTCTGCTCAGCCCGGACCAGACCACGACGGGGATTACGGATGTACATTCCGCCTCGGAAGCAATCTCGCCCTCGACGAACACTGCTTACAGTACGTGGTGAGCTGCGACTCTTCTACGAAATCCAACCTAGGGCCTCATCAAAAAGAAAAAGGGCCGAGCTGTTAGCCCGGCCCTTGAATCTCGAATTGGTTGCGGGGGTTGGATTTGAACCAACGACCTTCGGGTTATGAGCCCGACGAGCTACCAGACTGCTCCACCCCGCAGAAGAATCATAGCGGATGGTTGAAGGCGCGTCAAACGGGGCGAAAACAGGGCCATTGTCCCTGCTGCCCTTTTTCTGTGCCAGAGTACAGGCAGGTTTCGCCAACAATGTGCTGCACAATGGAATTGCCCCAGCAAAACCGATGTGCTAGTTCTCAAGTCCTTCACGAAAGTCCGGCGCGCCGCGCGAATCGCGTTCGTTTACGCGCTGATATGCCTTGCATTTCTTGCGACGGGCCATTTTCTCCGCAGGCTCGACTTTTCCATTGACCCATTTCTCTGGTCGGCCACGCAGGTCATCTCGTCCTTTCTGTGCTTCACCATAGCCGCAAACGTACTCGTTAGGTTTCGTGGGACACGCGACCGCGGCGCCCTGCTGCTGGGATTGGGATTCATCATCCTCGGCGCGATTCAACTCGGGGGAGTGGCCGAGATTTACCATCACCTTGCAGACACACCTGCACAGCTCCGAGTCCCGCTAACCTGGATGGTGGGACGAACGCTTCTCGCGTGCCTCATCCTTTCGGCGTATGCAGTTGAAAAGCGCCTGCCTCGTCCGCGCGACCCGAATCGCGATGTTCTGGCGACGCTGTCGATTGTTGCCGTAGTGGGATACCTGATCACCGTCGGGTTCCTGGCGTTCCCCCACGAGCCTCCCATGCATCCGCATAGCCGCTTCCTGCCCCGTCCATGGGACTTGCTGCCCGCAGCCCTGTACATGGTGGCAACCGTGCGGCTGCGAAGGGGAACGGAACGATTCCGATCGGCTTTCGACCATGCGCTCATCTGGACAGCGGCCTTGAACGCCGCCTGCCAGTTCCTCGCGTCACAATCAGCGAGGCTCCTCGATGCGCCCGCGTCTGCCGCTCAGCTTTTGAAGGTATCAAGTTTTGCCGTCCTGCTTGGCGCGACGCTGGTGGACAACTCACGTCTCTTCAACCGGGCGCAGGACCTTGCCGCCAGCGACAGCCTGACAGGGCTCGCCAATTACCGAAGGCTTGTGGATGTGCTGCAGGCGGAAATCGAAAGATCGGGGAGAACGCACAGGACGTTTGCAGTTTTATTGATGGACCTGGACAAATTGAAAGCGATTAATGACCGCTATGGACATCTTGCGGGGAGCCGGGCACTTTACCGTGTGGCGGAAATCTTGCGGTCGTATTGCCGCTCGATTGATGTGGCTGCGCGGTACGGCGGTGACGAATTCGCTCTGGTGTTGCCGGAAACGGACCAGGCTGCCGCATTCAGGGTCGCGGACCGCATCAGAATGCGATTGCGGGAAGATCCAACGGAGCCACGGCTCAGTCTCAGCATTGGTGTAGCGGCATTCCCGAAGAGCGGCTTGACTGTCGAGCATTTGCTGGACGCGGCCGACAAGGCGCTCTATGAAATGAAAGCAAAAACAAAATCGGAAGGGACACCGTTGACGGAAACTTCAAAGCCAACTATCAAATCGAATTAGCCGTGCATTACTGGAACCGCCGCGGGCCCAGCCCCAGAGATCTTCAGTTTGCGCAGCTTTGTACGAAGCGTTTGTGCGTCGAGCCCGGCGGCCATGCAGACCTTCGGAAAATCCTTCTCATCGGTGAAGAGGTAGGTCTCGGCTTCACGCTGCGAGCGGAGAGGCCCTGACACCCATTCGAGCACGGCGCGCGCAATCACAGCCGTCCACAACCTCTGCTCCCCCAACTGCTCCGAGTGCATTTCAATCATTGTGTACATCGGGCCCCCTCCCACGCCTCATCTCGCGACAATATGAATAAGGCAAGAAAAGGGCCACAACAACGACCGAGAGAAATGAATGTGCTCAGTTAAACCGTTGAAAAACAAGGGCTTGCGAAGATAGGAGTTTCCGCGGCGCTTCTGAAAATGCAACACATTGGTGCATCCGCGAACTCTTTACACAGGACGTAGCAAATTGACACTGAAGCTAGAACGGAAGCTCGGGAATTGCGGCGCCATCCTTGCGCGGATCTGACGCGCCGTAATTCACCTTGGCGGCAAAATCACGCATCACGGCCTGGCCACCACCCATGCGATTCGAGAATCCATTTCGCATGGTGAGCACGTGGCCCTTTCCTTCCAGCTCGGCGCGGACATTGCCGGGGATGCGGTTCTCCAGCTCAACGTCGCAGCCTGCGAATGTGGCCTTGGTGAACCTCGCGGTCTCCATTGCAAGCTGGATGTTTTGCTTGAAGTCCACGATGTGCGAGACATATTGCGCGTGCGCCTGGGCCTGATTCCATCCGCCCATGATGCCGAAGGCGATGCGCACATTTCCCTGCTCCATAAACGCGGGGATGATCGTGTGCAGCGGGCGCTTGCCGCCCACCAGGACGTTGGGCGAATTCGCATCGAGGGTGAAGAGGCCTCCACGGTCGTGCAGGACAAAGCCCGTGCCCTGCGCGACGAGGCCGGAGCCGAAATTCTCATAGTTGCTTTGAATCAAGGAGACCATGTTGCCATCGCGATCCACGGTGCTCAGGTAGATCGTGTCGCCAGCGGGAGGCAGGGGATTTCCTGCGGACACGGCGCAGTTGGCTTTCTCCATGTCAATGAGCTTCGCGCGCTGCGACGCATAAGGCTTTTGCAGCATGGCCATCGCGGCTTTCATCACGTCCGGATTGTTGCGCGGCTCACCGATATAGTGTCCGAGGTCGGCATAGGCGAGCTTCTTGGCTTCGATCATCATGTGCAGAGTGCGCGTTTGATTGAAACCGAAGTCCGGGCCGCCGATGGGAAACGTCTCCATCATGTTCAGCATCTCGAGCGCGGCCACGCCCTGCCCGTTCGGCGGCAATTCATACACCGTCCATCCGCGATAAGTGGTGGAAATGGGCTCCACCCATTCGCTCGTGTAGGAGGCCAGGTCGTCGAGAGTCATCACACCGTCATGCTGTGATGAAGTTTGAACAATGCGCTTCGCAATCTCACCTTTGTAAAACGAGTCGCGCCCGCCTGTGGCGAGTTGGCGAAGCGACCACGCCAGGTCGGGATTCTTGAAAAGCTGCCCCATGTGCATGGGTTGATCGTTGTACAGGTAAACACGCGCAGACTCATCGTTTCTCCGCAGGACCTCCGCGTTGTTCGCCCAGAGGTTTGCGACCCACTCCGTCACCGGAAAACCCTGCTCGGCGACGTGAATTGCGGGGGCGAGCACCTCCGGGAATTTCTTGGTGCCAAACTTTTCGAGTAGCTTCTGCCAGCCATCCACAGCGCCGGGCACCGTGACGGAATAAATTCCGCGTTGAGGCATCGCACGAATTCCCTTATCGCGAAGGAGCTGCGCATTGAGAGCAGCGGGCGCAGGGCCGCTGGCGTTTAACCCATAGAGCTTGCCCGTTTTCGCATCGTAATAAATCACGAACAGGTCGCCCCCGATGCCGTTCGACATCGGCGCGACCACGCCCATCACCGCATTTGCGGCGATGGCGGCGTCAATCGCGTTGCCGCCGCTGCGCAGCATGGAAATGCCGGCCTGCGAGGCAAGAGGGGATTCCGCGGCGACGATTCCATCCTGCGTGATGACCATCGAGCGCGCTTGCGGTCGCTCCACGGGAGCAACCGGCCGAGGTTCGGCAGGCGGATTCTGCGGTGGATTCTGCGCGCCGCCCTGCTGGCCAATCATTGCGAGCACCGCAACAATTGAGACTCCAAAGCGAAATACTCGATTCGTGCGTGATCGCATGGCGTTCTGTGTTGCCTCCTGGAGGCCGCTCGGGCGGCAGCGCGTCTCATCGGAATCAGTCGTTCGTCGCTCTCTGTATCCATCGGTTCAGGAAAGAATTCCAGCGATGCAATTTATCGTGATTCACGGCATTTTCAAAATGTTTCCGTGAGCGGGCATCTCGCTGAGAATGTCCGCGCCGATTTCCTCGGTTGATTGCCAGGCAATACAATAGAATGACTGGCTGCATTCCATTGCCAGGAGATAAGTCGCGTGGCGAAGACGGGACAACCCCAACCATCGAAGTCCGGTGAGCGAACAGTTGCCGAACCGCGTGCACCCTCGCCGGCACAAGATTCATTCCGCCAATCGTTGGATTTACTGGCCCGCGCCGAATTGAGCGATCCCTTCTCCGTACTCGGGCCGCACCCCATTCACAAAACGCAAGGAGGCGGGCTCGCGATTCGCGCATTTTTCCCTGGAACGGAATCAGTCCACGTCGTATTTCAGTTGCAATCGGAAACGCCCGCGCAGGAATTCACCACGATGCGAATTCATCCCGCCGGAATTTACGAAGCGATTCTTCCCGCGCCCGCCGCCTCGCGCGCAATCCCCGGCGGCTACAAATTTGCTGTTCGCGCGTCCGATGGCAGCATGCGCGAAGTCCACGACCCTTACAACTTCCCTCCCCTGCTCACCGATTTTGACCTGCACCTGATGGGCGAGGGCACACATTACGAAAAGTACGAAAAGCTCGGGGCGCATCCGCGCGAAGTCGCCGGGGTCCGTGGCGTGCATTTTGCGGTGTGGGCGCCGAATGCCCAGCGCGTCAGCGTGGTGGGCGATTTCAATCAATGGGACGGCCGCGTCAACCCGATGCGCCCGCGGGGGCGATCAGGCGTTTGGGAGCTTTTTTTCCCGGATGCTGCTATCGGGTCGATCTACAAATACGAAATCCGCGCGCGCGGCGCTGTGGCGCCCGTGTTGAAAGCCGATCCATATGCGACTTATGCGGAACTTCGTCCGCGCTCGGGCTCGATTGTCTATGATCTGGCCGGTTATTCCTGGTGCGACGATTCGTGGATTGCCGCGCGCGCCACGCAGGACTGGCTTGCATCGCCCGTTTCGACATACGAAATCCACGCCGGGTCATGGCGCCGCAAAGTGGAAGAGGGAAATCGCTGGCTCACTTACCGCGAACTCGCGGACCAACTCATCCCATATGTGAAGAAATTGGGGTACACGCATATCGAGTTGATGCCCATCATGGAGCATCCTCTGGATGCATCGTGGGGATACCAGACCATCGGCTACTTCGCGCCTACAAGCCGCTTCGGAACTCCGCACGACCTGATGCACTTCGTTGACCGCTCCCACCAGGAAGGACTCGGCGTCCTGCTCGATTGGACTCCCGCGCACTTCCCTTCGGATGAACACGGACTCGGTCTATTCGACGGCACGCATCTCTACGAGCACGCGGACCCGCGACAGGGCCGCCACCCCGACTGGGGAACTCTCGTGTTCAATTACGGCCGCACCGAGGTGCAGAATTTTCTCATCTCGAACGCGCTTTACTGGATTGACAAATTTCACTTGGACGGCCTGCGCGTGGACGCGGTGGCCTCGATGCTCTATCTCGACTACTCGCGCAAGCAAGGTGAATGGCTGCCGAACGAATTCGGGGGCCGCGAAAATATTGCAGCTATTGCGTTTCTCAAGCGGCTCAACGAACTCGTTCACGCGCGATTTCCCGGCGCGCTGATGGTCGCGGAGGAGTCTACGGCGTGGCCGGGCGTCTCGCGTCCCACATACACGGGCGGCCTCGGATTCACGCTCAAATGGAATCTTGGATGGATGAATGACACGCTTCGCTACTTCACCGAAGACCCCATCAACCGCAAGTTTCATCACAACGAACTCACTTTCTCAATGCTCTACGCCTTCAACGAGAATTTTGTCCTGCCGCTCTCGCACGATGAGGTTGTTCACGGCAAGAGCTCGCTCCTACACAAAATGCCGGGCGATGAATGGCAGAAATTTGCGAACTTGCGGCTCCTGCTGGCCTACCAGTACGCTCACCCGGGAAAGAAGCTGCTTTTCATGGGCGGCGAAATCGCGCAGCGCGATGAATGGGATTGTGAGACTTCCATCGACTGGCACCTGCTCGAATTTGCCCCGCACCGCGGAGTGCAGCAACTCGTCGCGGATCTCAACCGCGTTTACCGCGCTGAAACGGCCCTCCATCAGGTGGATTTCGAGTGGCAGGGGTTTGAATGGCTGGACGCAAATGACGCCGACTCGAGCGTCCTTTCGTTCGTGCGCCGCGGCCGTGATCCCAATGATTACGTCGTTATTCTTGCCAATTTCACTCCTGTGCCGCGCGAGAATTATAGGATCGGGGTTCCACAGGCCGGCCGGCTTCGTGAAATCCTGAACACGGATGCCGCCGTATACGGCGGAACGAATGTCGGAAACCTCGGCGCGGTCAGCTCCGAGCATATCCCCTGGCTCGGATGCGAACATTCCATCAAGCTGCGCCTTCCACCTCTGGCCGTGCTCATCCTGAAGCCGGATAAATTGTAGCAACAGCTTTCCACCGCCAGGAAAACCTTCATTTCCAGAAACGCATCCAACGGGTATCTCTGCGTACCGCCCCGGCCATACTGGTGAGAATTGAAGGGGCATTCGCTGGAACTTTTCATTCGGAGTATGCGTATGAATAAGTAAGCCACCCGGGGAGGGGGCAATCAATGAAACTTCTATCTTCTTGGAAGCGGCTGGCTGTGGGCAGCCTGGCTCTTTTCGCCGCCGCGCTGATGATCACCGCCATCATTCATGCGCAGACGCCGCAGGGCGAGCGCTGGCTGCACGTCCGAGTGGACGGTACCGTTGCGAACGGCGATATGGCACACGTGAACCTGCCGATCTCCTTCGCGATAGCCATCCTAGCCAATGTGAACCACGACCAGCTTCATCACGGCCACATCAACCTGGGCCATGCCGATTTGAATGGTGTGGACGTTCGCGCCATTCTCGACGCGGTGCGCACCGCGCACGACGGTGAATTCGTTACCGTAAAGAACCACAATCAGGATGTCAGCGTCGCCAAGCAAAATGGGATGCTTGTTGTCCACGCGACCGACGGCCGTTCTTCGGGGCGGCAATCCGTGGAAGTCCGTGTACCCATCAGCGTGGTGGATGCGATGCTCTCGGCCGGCGGACAGGATCTTGATGTCGCCGCCGGACTCCGCGCGCTGGCTTCACATGGCGACACGGATCTTGTGACCGTGAAGGACAGCAACCACACCGTGCACGTTTGGATCGACTCCAAGAACAACATGGATTGATTTGCGGCCGGCTTGAAAGAAGCGAGGGCGGGTATCGGACCCGCCCGTGGTTTCGGAGATGCGGAGGAGAACATGCTCGGAAAGATCGCGATGGGCTTCCTGGTCGTAACCGCAATGGGCACAGCCTATATTTGTCAGGACGGCTTTGTGAATATCCGCGTTGAGGAATACCGCAAGGGCGGCGAGAATCATCATCTGATTCTGCCTGCGCAACTCGCGCCGCTCGCTGCCCACTTTGTGCCGCTGAGACACTTGCGCAACGCGGAGCGTGGACTTCGCGATTTTTTGCCTGCGCTGCGCGCCGCTTCTACTGAACTGGCCAAGATCCCTGACACGCTTCTCGTTGAGGCGCGTGACCATGATGAACACGTCCGCATCTCTAAATCCGGCGACGGGCTGGATATTGAAGTTGAATCGCCGCGCGAGCACGTGCACGTGTGGGTGCCGCTGCGCGCGATTTATGACACCGCGGACGCGCTTGCCTCTCGACTGGGGACGAACTAAATCGATATCGACACACCATGGGGGCAGGTCTGTGACCTGCCCTTGCCCCCTTCACTTTATTCCTCCGAGAAAACTCTTCGCTTGCCTCACATCGCAACTCCGCAGACAATTCGATTTCACTCGGTACTTTCCCGGAGGCCCACGTGGACCCGAACGCGAAGAAGAAGGCACTTCGACTGATTACCTATGGACTCTACGTCGCGACGTCTCGGAATGGCGACGAATTCGCTGCAGGCACGATCAACTGGGTCTCGCAAAGCTCCTTCGCCCCCGCGCTCGTGATGGCCGGAATAAAAGTGGATAGCAGGCTGCACGCGGTGATTGCCGCTTCGCGCGCTTTTGCGATTCATATTGTCGGGAGAGACCAGAAGGACTTCGCCACGACATTCTTCAAGGGAGCAGACCGCCAGGGCGATAAGCTTACCGGCTACCGATTCGAGGAGGGTACGACCGGAGCTCCCATTTTGATTGACGCGCCTGCATGGTTTGAATGCCGCGTGCTGGACCAAGTTGCGCGCGGTGATCACACGATTTATGTTGGAGAGGTGGTTGGCGCGGGCGTGCGCAGAGAATCTGAGCCGCTTACGTTGCGGGATACAGGTTTTTTCTACGGCGGGTAGCTTGTTTCAGCAAGTCTTCGCGTCGCAGCGCGGCACCATCCCGATTGCCCGAAATCCTTTTGGCTACTTCCCAGGAATAAAGTAAACCTCCTCGAACATGGACTGCTTCTCCCATCCATGCCGAAGGAGGATTCCCTTCCCGTTCTCAATCATTGTGGGATGCCCGCAGAGATACGCGGTTGTGTCTTTGCCGGAGAGGCCCCACAGGTCCGTATACTTGCGGATTAAATCATCCACGCGCCCTGTTTCGCCTGTCCACTTCGGGTCCTCCCAGGGACGGCTGACCGTCGAAACATAAGTGAGCCAGGGAGCTTCCTTCGCGGCGCGCACCATTTCTTCATGGTATCCGGATTCCCAGGAGCGGCTCGCGCCGTTCAGTAAATACAATTTGTGTTCGCCGCCGAATTGGCCTTCCTTGAAATCGCGGAGCAAGGTGCGTACGTAACTTACGAACGGAGCAATCCCTGTGACCGTGCAGAGCAACAGGTGCTTGGTGTGCCCGCTCTTCTTATCCAGAATGAATCGGCCCTTGGCCACTTTGCGGAACGTGAATGTGTCACCGACCTTGAGCGGATAGAGCTTCGGCGTCAACTCGCCTTGCGGCACCAGTTCGATAAAAAATTCGACCTCTTTTTCATAAGGAGATGAAACGATGGAGTAGGCGCGCTCGATGTGCTTTTCGGGCGTCTGAAAGCCTAGCGTGGCGTATTGCCCCGGCGCGTAACGGAATTCGCCGCCGGGGTCCACGCGGATCTTCCAGAGATCCTCGGAGAAATCGGCGCGCTCAACGATCCGTGCGCGGTAAAACTTGTCTTCGGCTGGCGGCATGAGATGTCACCCAAGTGGCGCGCGGCCATCGAGCCCTGCGGACGCTGCGCAAAACAAAAAAGCGTCCGCAACAGCGGACGCCTTTTCCTGATCGGAACCAATGCTCAGTTCGTTCGGGTGTTTATGCAAATGTCCTCCCGCAAGATGCTATAGGCCCGGGCCGCGGCCTCGCATCATGTCTTCCATCTTCATCGGAGTACCGGTGATATGTGACTTGGCATCGGTGATGACCTTCACGAGAGTCATGTTGCCGAATTGACCGGTCGCCTTCACGATGGCCCACGGATAGACCTTGGGAGAAACCCAGAATTCCCCCGAGCCATCCTTCTGCTTAAAGTGTTCGCAGTCAAATGTCCCTGCAGGCGTGGTGACACTCTCATTGCCGACGCGTTCTGCATTTGACCGTGCGTCGGCGGCAGCCTTCGACGGAGGAGTCATTCCGCCGCCTCTGCCTGCCATCATTCCCATCATCTGCATGGATATTTCCATCGGCTGCTGGCCCGGAGGCTGCACAACCATCTTCACCACGGTGACCTGCTCACCGTCCTTCACCATAAACTCCTGCATCGCCACCTGCTGACCATCTTTAGAGTTGATTAGGAATTCGAGCCAAAACCCCTCCTTGCCATCCACTGTCTCCTTCTTAACGATGGAGATCTGCATCATCTGCTTGTCGCTATCTTTCGTTGTCATCTCGTACGCCGAGCCCGCGCCCACAATGGGATTCCAGATGCCATTGAAAGAGGGCGGCATCATCCCGCCCATCCCCATGCCACGTTGTCCCAACATCGGAGCCGCGGCCAACACAAGCGCCACAACCAGCAGACCACCTGCGAGTTTCTTCATTCATTCCTCCGAGTAAATTTAGAGCCCGTCGCTCTAAAGATCGAGACCCTGCTTGCTCTGCATCTTTGTGAAGTCAAAACTAATCTTGAGTGGAGTCTTTCCGGCCTGAAACGTGAAATCAACGCCCTTTTCGTCAGGAGCAAACGTAGGCTCGCCAGTGGCCGTCTTCTTGTCAAAGATGAAAAAAAGCGCCGCGGGGGCGCCCGTCTGTCCTTTTTGAATCACGACGCGGGAGGGAGAGATCTTGGCCTTGTTGCTCCTCAAGACCAAAAATGCTTCGGCCTTGAGTGTGTCTTCGCTTGCAGCCGAGAACGCTCGCATATTCGCGCTTTGCACCATAATTTGGTACGTGTCCGTTGGAGTGGAGAGTCCTTTACGCGCGTCATCGGCAGAGGTCCCAGCCAATTCTCTCTTGCGCGCCATAGCCTCTCGAACCGTGTTAGAGGAAAACCAGCTCACGACAAATACCGCCTCGGACCCCGCCGAGGGCATATTCGACACTCCAGCGCCGCCCGCCTGCCTGTTTCCAGTTGTCATTGTGCCGCTACCAGAATTCGAGTCTCCATGATTGGAAGACTCTCCCGTACTAGTGAGATTCCCTTCCAAGCGGCTGCCGGTGTTCATGCCGTATTGAATCTTGTGTGACCAGGGAGAATCTTGCAAGACTCTTTGCACGTCTTTCTCGTCCCAGCTCCCAAAATCCTTATCCTTCCATGGATCGTTCGCATAGGCTGCCATAGCAATCAAAAGTACTGCCGCGAAAAGACCAACCACTCGCTTCAACATTGTCTTCCTCCTTGCCATCCCAACTGCGCCGGCCGTCAGCCCAGCTCTCAAATCTCGGCAACCAAATCCTCAAAGAACCGTTCATGATTAGATGCATTTAGGCGCGTGGGTTTCCATAGAACCACACGGCACCCGCCATATGTTTTCTACCAGTTCTGATGAGTGAGCGCAACGATTTTGGTGGGCTATGCGTACCGGTTCGTCCGGTGAACCGTGCCGGTTTCCGCCAAGCCTATTCGTAGGAGAGCGCCTCAATGGGGTCGGCCTTTGCCGCGCGGTACCCGGGATAAAGCGCTCCAAGCCCTGATGCTGCGATTGCAAGCAAAACAGCACGGACGACCCAACCGGCATCAATGCGAATCTGAAGAGTCGGGGCCCAATATCGAAGTCCGACAACAGTTACGAATGTGAGGACCAGCCCCAATGCGGCGCCTAGACACGCCATCATAGATGCCTCAGCTTCGATCAATCCCAGAATACTCATTCGCGATGAGCCAAGCGCCTTGAGAATGCCAATCTCGCGCGTACGTTCAAGCACCATCGTGTGCATCGTCAGGAGAACCACGAGGAAGCTGATGGCCGTCCCGAGGATGACAAAAGATCGAATGAACGGCGTCAACTCCGGTAGATTCGACGAAGTCATGAGCGAAACGTATTCGGCCATGGTCCGGACACGATTGTTGGGCAGCAAAACAACCAAGGCGGAGCGGGCTGCTTCGGTGTCTCCTTTACTCCGAACGTAGAACATCGAGACTCTCTTATCCGCTCCCGCAAGATCCTGCGCCGTGCGGATGGGAATAAAAAATCGAGCTCCTTTCCCATGCACGACGATGCCCGCAAGACGGAAAGGATGGCGAATGAGAGTGACAGTGTCTCCTATATGCAGGTGGCGGGATTGTGCGACAAGGTCGTCGGCGAGGACGTCATCGGGCTGCTCAAGGCCATGGCCCCTAAGAAACTGAAATCCCTTGCTCAATCCTTCAAATCGTGGCTCGTCAATTCCATACACGACGTTCAGGTTGCGGCTGTCCACGACGATAACAATTCCGGCAACCTCGTCCACGGAGGGGAGCTTCGCGATTTTTTCGCCGATGGACTCCTGCATGGACGCGCTGGAAAACGCGAAAAAGATGGAGGCATTCTGCGGCTGAACGAAAAGGTCAGCACCCACGCCTTCAGCGCGCTCGCCTAAGTCCTTGAGGACACCTGACGTAAGGCCAACAATCAATAGAACGAGGATCACCTGGAGCGAAACCGCAAGAACACTTAGAAGCGAACGGAGCGGCCGCGCTTTCAGGTTGTTCCATATGATCGTGCGGCGCGAGATGCGATGGAAAGATTCCGCTGACATGTGTCGTAAAACCCGTCGATAATCTAACATCCGCGGCGATGGCGGTCAAAAGATAGCATCGCCATCACTCGCCGCCGGTTTTCAACAGAATTGTTGAAAAGCTTGTGGAAATGCCGCATTGAAATCCGCTAAGAACAATTCTCAGCGTAGGTTAATGCGGTTTGCACAATTTCAGTGCAACGTCCATGCATTCATTGGAGCATTTGGAATGCCATTCGCACAACCCACCAACCGATATGAGGAAGACCGTTGCACCCATTGAGAAATGGATCTGGCCAGCCAATCAGAACCACCTTGGAGGCTTTTCGAGGCGAATCTTTATGGTCTGCTCGTCTTCGGTTGCGTCGTACCATTTCCCAAAGGTCTTCCACCCTTCAGCAATCACTTGAACCAGAACCTTGCCGCGAGGAATACCGTTGGCAATTGCAACGCCCTCCTTATTGGTCTTGATATTCATCTCAATATTCTCGTCCTTCGCCATCGTGTGCTTTACGACGTAGCGGACATACACGCTTGCCATCTCCACGGGTGCGGCTTTTTCACCCGCGGTAATTTCAATCCGAAGCTGTGTGGAGGCATTATGATCGGGCTGTTGCGCCCCTTTGCCTGGGTCTTTGCCCTGGGCGCCGAGAATGGATCCCAACAAGACGAATGAGGCGATCGTAACAATAAGTCTCTTTGTGGATTTCAAGAAGCGCGAGCCCATTAATAATCCTCCAACCATTTAGACGCGATCCCACGTTACCAGGTGGCCTCGCGCTCAATTGACTGCCGGGCGCGGCTGCGCTAACTTCAATCGGCACACGGCTGCGCCACAACTCAGTCCGGATTAGTCATACGCCAGCCCGCGCTAATCTGCAATCAGAAATCAATCGTTGGGCAAACACCGGGCAATCCCCGCCGGCCAGCACACGGGAGGAACGAATGGGATTTGCGACGGATGCCATCCATGTAGGGCAGGAACCTGATCCAACAACAGGGTCCATCGTTCCGCCGATTTATCAGACTTCGACTTACGTACAGACGGAGCTCGGCAAGAACAAGGGCTACGACTATGCCCGAACGAATCATCCCAACCGTAAAGCGCTGGAACGATGTGTCGCAAAGCTTGAAGGAGGATTGACGTCTTATGTTTTTTCGTCGGGAATGGCCGGGATTGACGCGGTGTTCCGGCTTCTGCGCCCCGGAGACCATGCCATCCTTTCGCAAGCCGTGTATGGCGGCGTAGTTCGACTGACGACGCAATTCCTGGTTCAATTTGGGATGGAGTTCAGCTTCATTGACACGTCGTGCGTCGAAAATATTTCAAAAGCAATCCGGCCAACCACGAAACTCATTTACGCAGAGACGCCGACGAACCCCACAATGATCATTACGGACATCGCTGCGGTTGCGAAGCTCGCGCGCGAAAACAACATTACCCTGGTGGTGGACAATACGTTCCTGAGTCCCTACCTGCAGCGGCCCATCGAACTGGGCGCGCATATTGTCGTTCACTCGATGACGAAATATTTGAACGGCCACAGCGACTGCACGGGGGGCGCGGTGGTCCTGACCCGGCAAGAGGATGCCGACAAGATCTATTTCCTTCAGCGTTCCGCGGGAAGTGGGCTCGCGCCGATGGACTGCTTTCTCGTCTCGCGCGGAATCAAGACGCTTGCCGTTCGGATGCCGCAGCACGATGCAAATGGAATGGCCGTGGCAAAGTTTCTGGCGGGCCACCCAAAGGTGAAGCGAGTTCTCTATCCGGGATTGCCATCGCACCCGCAACACGCGGTCGCGAAAAGACAGCAGCGCGGTTTTGGCGCGATGTTGTCATTCGAGCTGGGCTCACTGGAAGCCTGCCGCAAATTGCTCAACCACGTGAAGCTTTGCGCGTTGGCGGAAAGTCTCGGCGGCGTGGAAACGCTCATTTCCCACCCAGCAACGATGACTCATGCATCCGTTCCCGCAGAGATGCGAAAGCAGATTGGAATCACGGACGGGCTTGTGCGGCTCTCTGTAGGAATTGAGGATGTGGAAGATTTGATAGCCGATTTGGATTTCGCCCTGTCAAAGGTTTAGCTCGCGAAAGCCTGCAGTGGAGGTTCTCTTGAAACAGACCAACCGTTGGTTTGGAATTGTCGTGGCGCTTGTTGTTTGCGCGGCGGCATTGTGGGCCGCGATTCCTCAAGTTTCCCTACATGCGAAGGCGGCTGCGGCAAAAGCGAACACGCCTGCACCAATCGCGTCCTCGGTGGCCACAGCTGCTGTCGATGATGCGCGCCTCGCAGGTTCCTACCGTTTCGAGCGCGGCGGCTGGGTGTATGTCCACCTCGAAGGGACGCCGGCGCAGGTTGGCTATCAACACGGGTTCCTGCTCGCGCCCGAAATCGCCGACGCGCTGAATGCCTATCGCATCGGCGCGACGCACTCTACGAAACGAGAATGGAATTTCTTTCGCGAGACATCGCGGAATATCCTCTGGCCGCACATCGAGCGGGAATACCGCGAAGAGTTGCAGGGCATCGTCGACGGGTTGCACGTCAAAGGAGTGGACGCGGACCTGGACGATGTCGTGGCGCTGAATGCGTTCATGGAAATCCCCGGCTATTACGTTCCGTGGCTCAATGCAAAGAATCATGTGCCGAATGCGCCGCACCTGAGCAGCCCCGGAAATTGCAGCGCATTCGTGGCCACAGGGAGTTATACGAAGGGCGGCGGCATCGTAATCGCGCATAACAACTGGACCGACTACTGGCAGGGCGAGCGCTGGCGAATTATTTTCGACATCAAGCCGAAGAACGGATTCCGCATGATGATGGACGGATTTCCGGGCGTGATCATCAGCGACGACGATTTCGGCGTGAACGCCAGCGGCATCATGGTCACCGAAACGACGATCTCACAATTCAAGGGCTTCGACCCCAACGGTGTGCCGGAGTTTGTGCGTGCGCGGAAGGCGCTTCAGTATTCAACCTCCATTGATGATTACGTGCGAATCATGCTGGACGGAAACAACGGCGGTTATGCGAACGACTGGCTGCTCGGCGACCGCAAGACAGGAGAGGTCGCACAATTTGAGCTTGGATTGAAAGACCATCAGGTGTGGCGCACGAAGGACGGCTATTACGTCGGCTCAAATTTTCCGCGGGACCCAAAACTCATGAAGGAAGAGACTTCTTTCAAGCCGGCGGACAGCAAGAATTCGGCCAATGCGCGACGCGCGCGCTGGGAACAAATTATGAAGGCCTCGCGCGGTCAGCTTGACGTCACCACGGCACAAAGATTTCTCGGCGACCACGACGACGTAATTCTTGGCAGGAAAAATGCCGACGAGCGGACGCTATGCGGACACACGGACACCTCCGCACGCGGCATACCTCAATGGGAATGGGGCGCCTTCTACCCGGGCGGCGCGGTGCAAGGCAAAGCGATGGATAGCCACATGGCGGAATCGCTCAGCTTTTTTGCCCACACCGGACATCCTTGCGGCGAAGATTTTCTGGCGGAGCCATTCCTGAAGGCGCATCCGGCGTTCGAGTGGCAGCGTCCGATCCTGCGCGACATGAAGTCGGGCCCGTGGACGGAGTTTCGCGCGGATGACAAGGGCGGGAATTAGCTGATCAACAGTTAACCTGCACTTTCGCGAACCCATTCTAGATACTGGCGCGATCCCGCGACGACGGGCACTGCGATAATCTCAGGAATCTTGTAGCTGTGGAGCCGGAGCACCTCGCGCTCGAGATTCGTGTAGGCCCTCCGAGTGGATTTCAGAATGAGCAGCACTTCCCTTGCCTTTTCGACCTTGCCCTTCCATCGATAAATGGAACTAACCCCGGAGCCCAATACATTGCCACAAGCTGCGAGACGCCTCTTTACGAGCGCCGTTGCGATGCGTCGCGCTTCGGCGGTCGAAGCACAAGTCACGAAGACAACGATTGCGTCTGTTTTGCCCGGCATACGTGCACCTCTGATCACTCAGGCACGGCGGCGAAGCCATTGCACCTTGCGTCACGCATAAGAGCAACCGTGACTTAGCGCAACCTCCTCGGCGAGCTACAATACCGCAGCAGACAGAGCCGATGCCAGTTTCTCCCATACACTTCGGCACGTCCGGGTGGCGAGCAATTATCGCCGACGAATTCACGTTTGCGAACGTGAGGCTCGCCGTGACGGCGATCGCGGGTCACGTACGAAAGAACGCCAAGAGGCCGCTGCTGATCGTCGCCCACGACACGCGCTTCTTCGCCGAAGAATTCACGCGGACTGCCACCACCATCCTGCAGGACCACAAGATTGAGGTGTTGGAGTGTGACGGCCCCGCGCCGACCCCCGCGGTGGCGTTCGAGATCCGGCGGAGAAAAACCTCCGGCGCGATCAATTTCACGGCCAGCCACAATCCGGCGGCTTACAACGGCCTGAAGTTCTCGGGGCCGGATGGGGCGCCGGCAATGCCCGAAGTCACCCGCGACATTGAGGCGCGCGCGGCGAAGCTCGATCCCCGGAAGTTCACGAAGATGCCCGGCGAGCACAATCATGACAGCCGCGAGCCGAAGCAAATCTCGCTGCAACACGCATATCTTGCGCGAATTGCTGAACTTGTGCGCTTTGATGTAATCGCCAAAGGCAAACCGAGCATTGTTTACGACGCCCTCCATGGTTGCGCCGCGGGATATCTGGACCGCGCGCTTGCCGAGCACGGAATTTCTTGCCACACGATTCGTACAGACCGCGATGTTCTGTTCGACGGCACCGGGCCTGACGTGACAGAAGAAAACCTTGCGCCGCTACGCAAAGCAGTTCTCGACCAACACGCGAAGGTTGGGCTGGCCACAGATGGCGACGCCGACCGATTTGGGATACTTGATGCCGACGGAACGTGGATTTCGCCGAACCATATTCTTGCCCTCGTTTATGACTACCTGGTGGAAAGCCGCGGTTGGAACCTTGGCGCTGGCCGTAGCGTCGCAACTTCTCATTTGGTTGATGCCGCAGCCAGGAGCCATGGGCAAAAAGTCTTTCAAACGCCGGTAGGATTCAAATATATCGGCGAGCTGATTGAACAGGACAAGATTGCGCTCGGCGGAGAAGAGAGCGCGGGCCTAAGCATCCGTGGACACGTGCCGGAAAAGGACGGCATCCTCGCGTGCCTGCTTGTGGCGGAGATGATCGCCGCACGCGGAAGCGCGACATTGGGAGAGCAAATCCGCGCACTATTCAAAAAAGTAGGCACAGAGTTCTGGCCGATAAGGACAAATTTGCATTTGACCGATGATGTCCAGGCGCGAACGTTGGCGCGGCTTAAGAAAGGATACAAAACATTTCGTGGGCGCCGCGTAAAGAGTTTGGACCGCACCGATGGGTTGAAACTCGAATTTGAAGACGGCTCGTGGGTGCTACTGCGATTGTCTGGGACCGAACCGTTGCTTCGTGTTTATACGGAGGCCAGTTCGCAAGCGGCTTCTGCCCGTTTGGCTCAGGAAACACGCGGTTGGATCTATGAAGAATCCGTGATAAAGAGAACATAGAAAATGAAACGTGAAAAAGAACGGCAGTCATTTTGGCGCCGCCATCTGCGAAAGATTCTGGGTATCGCGATCCTTGCAATGGCAATCCACGATGTTTTCGGCCCACATGGATTTATCGCCATGCGCCGTACGCAGCATGAAATAACTCAGCTCACCGCCCAAATTCACCAACTCAACGCAGAGAACGAATCGCTTTCCGGCGAGGTAGATGCGCTGAAGACCGACCCGCGGCTGATCGAGCGCATCGCGCGCGAGGACATGGGTCTTGCAAAACCAGGCGAAGTTATTTTTAAGATGCCGGTCCAGCCGGACGATTCCTCGCAGAACGCGCCCACCAAGAAAAAACATTAGACCCCTGCGCGGCTTATTTCGCCTTCAATTCAGGCAGGCCGTGCGCTCTTGCGCCATTTCAGTCTCGTGCGTAGAACTGCGAGGACAGTCATTGAAACAAAAATAATCAGCAGGCCAAACGAGGCCGAACGCACGGATTGGGTATGTCTCTCGAGAATTGAGAGCGCGGTATAGACAAATGTGATGTGCACCCAATAAACGAGGAGCGACGCTTTTCCAAGTGTGATGAATGGACTGAAGCCCACCACGCCCGGCCCCCAGCGGCACCAGACATACGAAAGCCACAAAATTGCCAGAACGATTCCTACTCGAATCGCAAAGAAGCTTGGGCTCGTGTGCCAGAAGTCGAATTCGGAATAGACCTGCAGCGGCTGCACGGCGGCTAACAATGCGAAGCCCGCTATCGCAGTTCCGGCAGCGGCTAGAAGACTGAGCGCACGCGCCTGCTGATTTCGCGCCAAATCCGTGACCAAGAAAAAACCAACGGCCAATCCGGCAAATGCGAAACCAGCCCAGGGGAAAAATGGAAAGAGCCAGGGCTGTGGCTTGCCGTAGATGTGGACTCCATTGACGTAAGACCCGAGAATCCACGGAAGCCTGTGCGGACGCCATGTGGTCCACAAAGGTGGAGTTACAAATGAAATTACGAACGCTATTGCTGCTGCGGACCACACGGATTTCCATCGCAGGTCTTCGATGTTCATTGAGGTTGATGCCGATGCGATTTTCCCGACGCACCAACACACGATTCCCATTACCACCATGCTCACGCCGATCATGTTCAGAATATCCACGCGGAACAGATCCGTCCACGGCGATGGGGGATGTCCCTGGCCCATCACGAACATTTGCAAACGGAACAGAAGGCCGAGCGCAAGAATTTCTCCGCCGCGAAGAATTGTCTTGCGCGCGATTTCGCCGGATGAGGCCCCCCGCCTGCGAAGGCTGTCGGTCGTCATTGCGAAGGAGATGCCTGCCAGAAATAGAAAAAGTGGCGCAGGCAAAGTGCCGACAAGTTGCGAAAACTTGAAAAAAGTTGACTGGCGCGCGGCAGGGCTGAGCCAGGAGTCAAAGCAATGCGTCTGGAACATCGTCAGACACGCGAACCCACGCATCCAGTCAATGTAGTCGAGGCGCTTGGCGGTTTCTGTGGTCATCGGTGTCTATAAAAGTTGGGATAGACTATCGCGTGATGGCTTATTCATGCCAGTTGCGAATTCTACCGGCACTCGGGCTCTGGGCTGCGCTCGTGTCCTCAGGACTGTTTTACGCTGTGTGGCTGGGTTACGGCGGGCGGGCGCTTGCGTTCACGGCCATCGCGTTTGGAGCGCTCCTCGCGGGTGAGATTCTTCCGGCCGCTGGGCGTGTAACCGAGCGATTGCACCGCGCGCTGGCTGCACCGATTGCGTGGCTGCTCGCGGCCCCGATTCTCGCCGCATATGGCAGCTATGCGATCGGCACGGGCAGTTCCGCGGGATGGCGCTGGCTGCTTGCCGTTGCATACGTCCTTGTGCCCCTTGCGCTCCTCTCGCTTGGCGAGGGAGGAGGGCCCGGGTGGTACGACTACGCCGCCCTCGCCACAATCGCGATTCCAGTAAAGATGAATTGGATCGCCACGCTCTGGCCCTATCCCGACGACAAGTTGGCGCACACTTTGTCGGTACTGTTGGCAATGAACGTGGCGGTGGCTGGATTCCTTTTTGTGCGGAGGATTGACGGAGTCGGTTATGCGCTCGAGTGGACAAGCAACCAAACGTTTGCAGTTTGTGTCGGCGTAGCCGTAATGGTCGTCGTGGCAATTCCAGCAGGGTTGGCGTTGCGCTTCCTGCATTGGGCGCCGGGCCACGCGGGTTGGGCATCTCTGCCAGTCACCACACTTGGTATTTTCTTCTTCATCGCCTGGCCCGAAGAATTCGTGTTTCGCGGTCTGCTGCAAAAAATGCTTTCCCGCACGTTTAAGAGCCAAAGCTTGGGATGGATTGTTGCGTCGGTGCTGTTCGGGCTCGCGCACATCGCAAACGGATTTTTTCCCAACTGGAAGTATGCGCTGCTCGCAACTTTCGCCGGATTTGTCTACGGCTGGACGTGGCGTAAGGCGGGAAATATTTTCGCGTCAGCGATTGTGCATTGTGTGGTGGATACAGTGTGGCACGCGCTCTTTACGTGAACAATTCTACCGAACGACGCCGCTGAGCGGGCTCGACGCCGTTGCGTAAAGTTTTTTCGGTATGCGTCCGGCGAGATATGCCTTGCGGCCCGCCTCGACTGCGGCGCGCATCGCCTCAGCCATCAGCACGGCGTCCTGCGCTTCAGCGATGGCCGTATTCATCAGCACGCCATCGGCGCCAAGCTCCATGGCGACGGCGGCATCGGAAGCCGTGCCCACGCCCGCGTCAATGATGAGCGGAACCTCAGTGATGCGCTCGCGCAGGATGCGGAGGTTCGCGGAATTCTGAATTCCCATCCCGGAGCCAATCGGCGCGCCAAGCGGCATCACCGCTGCTGCGCCCGCATCGACAAGGCGGCGAGCGACAATCAGGTCGTCGCTTGTGTAGGGCAGGACCGTGAACCCTTCCTTCGCGAGCACTTCGGTCGCCTGAAGCAGCGCGGCGGTGTCAGGAAATAATGTTTGCTGGTCGCCGATCACCTCAAGTTTTACCCAATCCGAGAGCCCCACTTCGCGCGCAAGGCGCGCGGCGCGAATGGCTTCGTCCGCCGTGTAGCAACCCGCCGTGTTGGGCAGAAGAAAATATTTGGCGCGATCAAGATAATCGAGCAGCGATTCCTTTGTCTTATCGGTCAGGTTCACGCGGCGGACAGCGACCGTAACCATGTCCGCGCCGGATGCTTCAATGGCGCGCGCCATCTCCGGAAAGCTGCGGTACTTCCCTGTGCCGACAATAAGCCGCGATTGAAACGCGCGGCCCGCAATCACAAGTTGATCGTTCATTGGGTTCCCCAAAACAATTCTACTGCGGTGCTGGATGGAGGCCAAGTCAGCCTGGCCAAATCCGTGTGACCTATTCCGCGGATGAGGAATGCGCGATGGGCCGAGGCTCTTCCACGTCCGCGTAAAGCTGCTCGATGACTGCTGCGTAGCGCTGCTCGATGATGCGCCGCTTGAGCTTCATCGTGTATGTGAGTTCGCCATTCTCAAAACTGAAATCCTGATCCAGCAAAGCGAATCGCTTTATCGTCTCGTATTGCGCCACGTGCGAATTGATCCGCTGCACTTCCCTGCCGATCAGCTCGCGTACCCAGGGATCCTCAGGAATCACCGCTTGTGATGCAAATTGGCGTCCCTCTTCGGCGGCTGCGGCTTGCACCCGCGCGAAATTCGGAACCAGTAGCGCCACCACGAATTTTCGCCGGTCGCCAACAACACACGCGCCCTGAATGTATGGGCTCATCTTGAGCGCGTTCTCAATCGGCTGCGGGGCGACGTATTTTCCGCCCGCAGTCTTGAGCAACTCTTTCTTGCGATCCGTGATGGTCAGGAATCCGTCGGCGTCGAGATTACCAATGTCGCCGGTGGACAGCCATCCATCGGCGGAAATCGTGGCAGCGGTTTCGTCGGGCCGCAGATAGTATCCCTTCATCACGTGCGGACCGCGCGTAAGTATTTCGCCATCCGCCGCGATGCGAATCTCAATGTTCGGTATCGCCCGGCCGACGGTCCCGACCTTGTTCGCCTCCACCCGGCTGACGGTAATCACTGGAGAAGATTCCGTAAGTCCGTAGCCTTGCAGCACCGTCAATCCAACAGACCAGTAGAATTCAGCCAGCTCTTTTGCCAGCGGTGCGCCACCGGAAATGAATTCGCGGAGACGTCCGCCCAGACCGGCGCGGATCTTTGTGTAGACAAGTTTGTCGGCGAGCCACCAACGGAGCTTTAATCCAACGGAAGCGGATTTCCCGTAGGCCTTCCAGCTCACGGAATCGCCAGCCACGCGCAGCGCCCAATCGAAAATCTTCCGTTTCCCTCCCGTTTCTCTGTGGCCCTTCTCGATGATATTCGCGTAGAGCTTTTCAAATACGCGCGGCACGGCTCCAGCAAGTGTGGGCTTCACTTCCAAAAGCGCCTGGGGAAGTTTCTCCATCGCATCCACATACGCGATGCTCACTCCGTTGAATAAATAGACGTAACCGAGCGTGCGTTCATACACGTGAGCCAGAGGAAGGAACTCGAGGCCGATGTCGCTGGGACTGTAGTCACTGCTGGAAAGTGAGTCTTCGGCATTCGAGGAGAGATTCGAGTGCGTGAGCATGACGCCCTTCGGCTCGCCCGTCGTCCCGGAGGTATAGATGATTGTTGCCAGCGTTTCCGGCGAAGCATCGGCAACGCGAATGCGGTACGCGGTGATGTCGGCATCGCCGGCATTTGAGATTAGGGTTTCGTAGCGAAGGGCGTCGGAACCGTAATCGGTTTCCGCGTCCGCGACAATAATGTGCTTCACGGTCCTCAATTCCGCGCGGCAGGCCATCAACTTTTCCGCCTGCTCGCCCCCCGCAACAAACGCGGCGATTGCGCCCGAGTGGTTCAAGATGTAAGTCAACCGCTCTTTGGATTCGCGGAAGTACACCGGAACGTCCGAGGCGCCGAGGCCGAGAATCGCAAAGTCTGCGATGTGCCATTCGGGACGGTTGGCGGCGAATAATCCGACTCGGTCGCCCGGCTTAACGCCAAGCTCAACGAGCGCCCGCGAAAGGCCGGCGACGCGGCGAAGCATTTCGCGCGCGGGGATCGATTCCCACACGGAAGGGCCGCGGAACATTTGCGTGCTCGGATTGTTGAAGCGCTCGAGCGAATCGAGGAACCGTCGAGTTAGAGTGGGGTAGCTCACGGCTTCAACGAGATGCGGATACACTGCAAGGTGATTGCATCGTAAGCCGAATGTATCGCAGCGGCGCTGCGGGTGCAATGTTGAGTAATCGATGCTCCAACGGGCTTCACTGTAGCCCGCGAATCGCCCCTGCGCTAAGATGGCGGCTGCGGAAATTACGATGGCACCACTCAACACAACCACCGAGACCGGATACCAGCCCGTGCGCGCGCCGCGCGGCACGCAAATCTCCTGCAAGGGTTGGCAGCAGGAAGCCGCGCTCCGCATGTTGATGAACAATCTCGACCCTGACGTTGCCGAGCGGCCGGAAGACCTCGTCGTGTATGGCGGCACGGGAAAGGCCGCGCGCAACTGGGCGTGCTTCCGCGCTATCGTTGATTCGTTACGCGCGCTTGAAAACGACGAGACGCTGCTCGTGCAGTCCGGTAAGCCCGTGGCAATTTTTCGCACGCACGAGTATGCACCTCGCGTGCTCATCGCCAACTCAAATCTCGTCGGACACTGGAACAACTGGAAGCACTTCGGCGAACTCGATCGCGCAGGCCTGATGATGTACGGCCAGATGACCGCCGGCAGTTGGATTTATATCGGCACGCAAGGAATCCTGCAGGGCACTTACGAGACTTTTGCCGCGGCGGCGCGAAAACATTTTGGCGGAGACCTCGCTGGGAAATTGGTCGTCAGCGGCGGCATGGGCGGAATGGGCGGCGCGCAGCCGCTGGCAGCGACTCTCAACGGCGGGGCGTTTTTGGGCATTGATGTTGATCCAGAGCGAATAAAGAAAAGACTGCGCATGGGATATTGCGAGGTCATGGTCAACGACCTTGACGAAGCGCTTCGCATATTGAAGAACGCCGTGCGCAAGCGCGGAGCCGCTTCTGTAGGGCTGGTCGGAAATTGCGCGGAAATTATTCCGGAGCTGGCGCGGCGGGGCGTTGTTCCGGACTTGCTCACGGACCAGACTTCGGCGCACGACCCGCTGAATGGGTACATCCCCAAGGGCTGCACCGTCGAGCAGGCAGCAGAATTAAGGAAGCGGAATCCCGATGAGTATCAAGACCGCGCGCTCGATTCCATTGCGGCGCATGTGCGCGGAATGCTCGACTTGCAAAAACTCGGTGCTGTGACGTTCGATTATGGCAACAACATCCGCACTTTTGCATTCGAGCGAGGCGTCACAAATGCTTACGACTTCCCCGGCTTTGTGCCCGAATATATTCGTCCGCTGTTTTGCGAAGGGCGCGGCCCGTTCCGTTGGGCCGCACTTTCGGGCGAGGCCTCGGACATCCACCGCACCGACCAACTCGTGCTTGAAATGTTTCCGCACGATGAGGTGCTGACGCGCTGGATTCGGCTGGCGCAAAAGCGCGTGAAGTTCCAGGGCTTACCGGCGCGCATCTGCTGGCTGGGCTACGGCGAGCGCGACAAATTCGGCTTGGCGCTGAATGACCTTGTCGCCAAGGGCGAGTTGAAAGCGCCGATTGTCATGGGCCGCGACCACCTGGATTGCGGCTCGGTCGCGTCGCCTTACCGCGAAACGGAAAAAATGCTCGATGGCTCCGACGCGGTTGCCGATTGGGCGCTGCTCAATGCCCTGCTCAGCACTGCGAGCGGCGCGTCGTGGGTGTCCATTCACAACGGCGGCGGCGTGGGCATCGGCTACGCGCAACACTCCGGGCAAGTCACCGTTGCCGACGGCACCAAGGAGATGGCCGCGCGCATCGAGCGTGTGCTCACGAACGATCCCGGCATCGGCGTCGCCCGCCACGCGGACGCGGGCTACCCCCAGGCGATCAATTTCGCCCGCAAACATTCGGTGCGAATTCCAATGTTGTGAACGAGACCGGCCAACAATTGTTTGCACCAATCCGTAATCTTGAAACATCTAAGCCCAATGAGTTAGAAGTGCGCGAATGGTCTAGAGAAAGGACACCATGATCGTCGTAACTGGAGCCACAGGGAACACGGGAAAAGTAGTTGCGGACACTCTATTGGCGGCGGGCGAAAAAATACGCGTCATCGGGCGCAGCGCCGACAAACTTCAACAATTCGTTGCAAAGGGAGCGGAAGCGTTTGTTGGCAACGTGACCGACGCCGACGCAATGACGCGCGCGTTCACGGGCGCTACCGCCGTTTATGCGCTAATTCCGATCGATTTGAAAGCGCCTAAATTACGCGAATATCAAGCAGCGGTGGGCGAGTCATTTGGCACCGCGCTGGAACGCGCTGGCGTGAAGTACGCCGTCTCGCTCAGCAGCTATGGCGCGCAGGTAGCCGAAGGCGCCGGCCCCATCAGCGGGCTGCACCACTACGAGCAACGCCTGAACCGCGTGCCCGGCCTCAATATTCTCCACTTGCGCGCGGGGTATTTCTTCGAGAATTTCTTCATGGCAGTCCACGTTTACAAGACGATGGGCTTTTTCAGCAGCCTCCCGAAGGGCGACGTACCAATTCCAATGATCGCGACACGCGACATCGGAGTCCGCGCGGCAGCAGAATTGCGTTCGCTTAGCTTCGTCGGTAAGCAGACTCAGGAACTGCTTGGCCCACGCGATCTCACGTTGGACGAAGCGGCGCGCATTTTCGGGACCGCCATTGGCAAGCCGGGCCTCGGTTACATGCAGGCTCCGGGGATGATGGCTAAGCCGGCGCTTTTGCAGGCTGGGATTTCCGCGGACGTGGCCGACAACTTCATTGAAATGTCGAAGGCCATCAGTGACAAGCGAGTTGTCGGGCTTGAGAAACGCAGCGCGAAGAACACGACTCCGACGACCTTCGAGACCTTTGTCGCCGAAGTGCTCGTGCCCGTGTTCAAGGGGCAATCTGCCACCGCATAACCAGAGATTTCTCAACCCCACGAATCGGCCGGCCACTAATTCGCAGGTTTGGGCGATAATATCCGGGCTGTGAACAAACCTGTCCTTATCACCGGCTGCGCGGAATTGCTCACGCTTCGCGGCGCTAGTCCGCGCCGCGGGCGGCATCTTGCCGACCTCGCAATCATTCGCGATGGCGCAATGCTAATCCGCGATGGACGCATTGCCGCCATTGGCCGACGCGCTGACTTATTGCGAAGCGCTTCCGCGCGCGGCGCAACAAAGCTCGACCTCGGAGGCCGCGTGGTTCTTCCGGGCTTTGTTGATTCGCACACGCATTTAGTATTCGCGGCTACCCGCGCCGACGAGTATGAGAAGCGCATCGCCGGAGCCACTTACGAAGGGATTTCCCGCGCGGGCGGCGGAATTCTTTCATCGGTGAAGAAACTACGCGCCGCGAAGCCTGATGCGTTAAGGGGCCGCGCAATCGCATCTCTGCAACGATTCGCGGAGCACGGCACGACGACCGTCGAAGCCAAGTCCGGATATGGCCTCAACGCCAAATCAGAATTGGCGACGCTGCGTCTTCACCGTGAACTGGCTCTCCACCAGCCCATCAGCATCGTCTCGACATTTCTCGGCGCGCACGTCGTTCCGCCGGAATTTCGCAGAAGGCGTAATGGGGCAGATGAGTACCTCGAATTCCTGTGCCATAAATTAATTCCACAAATCGCCGGAGAAGGCCTCGCGGACTTCTGCGACGTTTTCTGCGATCGCGGCGCGTTCACGGTCACGCAAGCCCGCAAGGTCCTTACGGCTGCTCGCGCCTGCGGAATGGGTATTCGCATTCATGCCGACCAGATCGCACGCACGTGTGCCGCGCGGCTCGCGGTTGAGCTGCACGCCGCCAGCGCGGACCACCTCGAACAAATTACATCCGCCGACATTCACGCGCTCGCCAAATCTGACACCGTGGCTACTTTCCTCCCCGGCTGCGACTTCCATCTTGGATTGCCGCAGAGGGCCCCAGCGCGAAAGCTCATCGAAGCGGGAGCCATCGTCGCGCTTGCCACCGACTACAATCCCGGCACCAGCCCCACGCTCAGCATGGCCATGATTCTTTCGCTCGCCTGCAACCAATTGCGGATGTCCCCTGCCGAGGCCATCGCCGCCACAACAATCAACGCGGCCTATTCGCTGCGGCGGCACGCAAGCATCGGCTCTCTCGAGGTTGGCAAGTATGCTGAAATTTCCGTGTTCGATGTGGCCGACCACCGCGAAATCCCGTACTATTTCGGTGTAAACCTTTGCGTGCTCACGATGAAGCGTGGAAACGTGATTTACGCTCGCGCGGGCTCGGGTTTGCGCTGAAGTCAAATCCAGGAAACTACCGCCAACCATGCGCCGAATTGTCGAATGCGTACCGAACTTTAGCGAGGGGCGTGACGTCTCTAAGATAGAGGCAATCATCGCCGCTATGCGCGAAGTCCCGGGTGTCGCCATACTCGACCGTGAATCCGACGCCGACCACAACCGGATGGTTGTCACGATTGCGGGCGAGCCGGAGGCAGTCGCAGAGGCCGCTCTGCGCGGCGTGGGCAAGGCGCAGGAATTGATTGACCTTACAAAACATAACGGCGCTCATCCGCGCATGGGCGCGACCGACGTGGTTCCCTTCATTCCCATCGAGGGCGTCGAAATCGAGGATTGCGTCGCGCTGGCGAAGCGCGTCGGCCGCGAAATCTGGGAGCGCTACCACATCCCGGTCTATTTCTACGAAGCCGCGGCGCAACATCCAGACCGCACGAATTTAGAAAACATTCGCAAGGGACAGTTCGAGGGATTGCGCGAAGAAATCCAGACGAACCCGGATCGCGCGCCCGATATAGGCGAACGCAAATTGCACCCCACGGCGGGTGCGACCGTCGTTGGCGCGCGCAAGTTCCTGATCGCCTACAACGTCAATCTGGATACGCCCGACGTAAAAATTGCGAACAAGATTGCCAAGTCCATCCGCTACTCCTCCGGCGGCCTGCGGTATGTGAAATCCATGGGAGTCGAACTGAAGTCGCGCGGCCTGGCGCAAGTCTCCATTAACCTGACGGATTTTGAGCAGACGCCCATGCACCGCGTTTTTGAAATGGTGCGCCGCGAGGCCGAGCGCCACGGCTGCCGGATCGTCGGCAGCGAGATTGTGGGCCTCGTGCCAAAGAAGGCCCTGGAGATGGCCGCGGACTTCTTTCTGCAGCTTGAAGGGTTTAAGCCCGAGATGGTCTTTGAGAACCGCCTGGCAGCGGCTCTGTCAGGGGCGCCCATGGAGACGACCGGCCTTGGCAGGTATGCGGCGCTTGCGACCCCATTGCTGGATGCGGTGGCCGCTCCCACACCGACACCCGGAGGAGGCTCCGTGGCAGCGCTGGCGGGCGCTCTGGCGGCCTCTTTGGGTCAAATGGTGGCTGGGCTGGCCCGGAAGAAGAAATCCCACGCAGCGCACTCAGATGCGCTCAGCGCTGCAATTTCAGAGCTGGAACAGGTCTCGAAGGCTCTCGCCAAAGCGATGGACATCGACGCCGCCGCCTATGACTCCGTTCTCACCGCCTTCAAGTTGCCAAAGGGCACGCCTGAAGACGATAGCCATCGCGAGGCCGCAATCGCCAATGCCCTTTCATTGGCGGCGGAAGTCCCGATGGGCGTCGCCGAACTGGTCTCGAAGCTTTATGACCGGTTGGGACAACTGGAAGCCATTACGCCAGCGTCTATGATGTCAGACCTTCAGGTGGCACGGATGATGGCCGTTGCGGCGGCGCATGGCGCGCTTGCAAACGTGGAAATCAATCTGGAGACTCTTACAGACAAGGATTTCGTGACCGAAATGAGATTTCGCATAGCAGCCGTCCATGCAGGTCTGGCTCCGCGCCCGGCCGCAATGGCGCGTTAGCTTCGCACGACGAATTTCTGAGGGGTGAATTATGAAGGCAGCAAGGATTGCAGTAATAGTTGTACTTTTGTCGCTGGCGCTCGTTCTCTCAATGATCGCGCCCCGCGCCCATGCCGGGTCGCTCAGCACGGACATCATCGGTCTCTTCCCAAGCACCGTCGGCGAATTCGCTTACGCGGACCTTCGCCAGGCGCGCCAGTTTCCCTGGTTCGCACAATTGAAGGAGCAGATGCTGCCTGCTCGCTTCAAACAATTTGAACAGTTCCTCACGGCAGCTGGTATGGACCCGAATGCCCAAGTTGAAGAGGTGGCATGGGGCCTTGTCCCTACAACCATGGGCCAAGGAGCCTCTGCGGGGATTCCGACCGCGGAGCAAATCCTTGGCATCGCGCTCGGGCAATTTCAACCGGCTGCGGCGCAAGCCTACTTCAAGGCGCAAAAGACACCTACCGTCGCCACCCATGGGTACACGCTCTACGCGTTTGGCGGCGGGGCAGCGACCGAAGACCTCTACTTGCTTTTCCTCGATTCAAGCACGGCCGCATTCGGCCAAAGGGCCACGCTCGAAAAGCTGCTTGATGTCCGCATTGGCGTTCAGCCAAATCTGGTCCACAACGATCAGATGTATGCCTTAATCAAGCAGGCCAACGGACGCGGGATTGTCTGGGCGATTTTGAATCCGGGCTACACTCGACTTGCCTTGCAGCAGCTTGTCCCGGAAACATCTCAGTTCCCGGAGGCCCCGAAACTTCTCGCCAAGATCAAGTCACTCTTGATCCGTATTCAGTCATCCAATGGCATCGAGGCCGATTTTGACGCCACCTGCGCCACGTCGGAGGACGCCAATCAGATGGGCGCTCTTCTGGGAGCCGGGTTCATGCTTTTGAAAATGCAAGCCAACGCGCAGAACAACACTGGCCTCGCTCAAATGATTGACGGCGCAAAGGTCAATCCCTCTGGCGATCAACTGAGTATTAGTATCGGGCTGACAAACGATCAGGTCGTTTCACTGATTCAGAGCAAGACGTTTGCGTTCAAGATGTAGGGAGTTTCCTGCGTTGAGTATCACTAGCGCTTCTTGCGGCTGGGCGTGAGGTTTTTTACCAACTTCAACCGGATGGTGTCGCCGGACGATTCAAGCGCCACGGAATCAAGTTTCCCTGCCAGCAATGTGCGAATCTTCTCCCCTTTTTCTACCTTTGTGTTTTCACCTCGAAAAAGAAGAATCGCCTCAATCTTGCCAGCGGGTGAGGCAATGGACATTTGCACTGGAGTGTTGTTTCCGGACGACGCGCCGAAGACTTCGTGAAAGGCGTCCTCGAAGGCGGCTACAAGGTTCGCCCTCGCCCCTTCGTCCAGTCCGGCGGCCTCCGCGAAGTGGTTCACGGCCGCTGACACCCCAGCCAGGAGGCGCGGATCGCTGGATATCACGAGATCGAGTCTGCCCGTTTCAGTCGGTTCCACTGCGCACCACGCTGACTTCGCAAGCCTCTCGGCAATCCGGACAGTAATACAGGCCGTCCACGCACAGGCGGATGTTATATACGCCCTTGCAGAAGATGCAGTAGCGGTCGCACTTACACTCCTGCTCAGTCTTTTCGCAAACCGCGCAGACCACCCGTTCGTCCACGTCCGCCTCCTATTTCACTTTATACGAGCAGATTCCTCTCGACAAGCCGCAAGTTGGGGCCGATTTCGGGCGCCAATCCTCTGTCCATTCCCTGTTCCACGATTGGCGCATATCCCACGGCAGATTCTTGACCGTCGAACGCAAGGCTGCTATAAACAAACGCTTGCTTATCTATAAGATTCTCGCCTGCAAGATCTTCTAAGAGGGAATTTAACACCGGAGGGTGCATGTCGGTAACCGTGACACAGTGGGTCTGGTTCATTATGTCCGTGAGCGGCATTTCGCTCTTGATGGCCTGGGTATTCACACGTCAAGTCCTTTCGGCGGACACAGGCACGGCGCAGATGCAGGAGATCGCTGGGGCCATTAAAGAAGGCGCCGAAGCATTCATGAAGCGCCAGTACAAGACGATTTACATTTTCTGCGCCCTCCTGGCGATCGTGCTTTTCTTCTTCTATGCCAGAACGAAAACCACGCCGCTCGCGATCAAGACCGTCGTCTCGTTCCTTGCCGGCGCGGTCTGTTCCGGACTCGCCGGGTTCTCGGGGATGTTTGTTTCCATCCGCGCGAACCTGCGCGCCGCAAGCGCCGCTCGCACGAGCCTGAATCGGGCGATGCAACTGGCGCTACGCGGCGGTGCGGTGACCGGCTTGAGCGTGGTGGCTCTTTCACTGCTCGGCGTAGGCCTGATTTTCCTCGCGTTTGGCGGCATGAAATATCCGACCACAGTTCCCTATGAAATCGTGGGTTTTGGATTTGGAGCAAGCTTTGTGGCGCTCTTTGCGCAGCTTGGCGGCGGAATTTACACAAAGGCTGCCGATGTCGGCGCGGATCTCGTTGGCAAAGTGGAAGCGGGCATTCCTGAAGACGACCCCCGCAATCCCGCTGTGATCGCAGACCTCGTAGGCGACAACGTTGGCGACTGCGCTGGACGCGGCGCGGACCTCTTCGAGTCCACCGCGGCTGAGAATATCGGCGCGATGATCCTTGGCGTGGCGCTCTTTGGGACTTTTGGAGTACCCGGGATCTTTTTCCCGCTTGTCGCGCGCGCATTCGGGTTGATTGCTTCGATTATTGGGATCTTGAGCGTGAAGTTGAAAAATGAAGAAGAAGACCCGATGTCCGCGCTGAACCGCGGCTACATGATCACTTCCGTGCTTGCCATCGCTGGGTTTTATGTTGCCGTGCGATTCCTGCTGCATAACAACCTATGGTTTTTCACCGCGGGCGTCATCGGCATAATCAACAGCTTCATTTTCGTCTGGATCACGCAGTACTACACCGAATACCGTTACCGTCCCGTGCTCTCCATCGCCAAGGCTTCTATCACCGGCTCCGCAACGAACATCATCACTGGTTTGGCCGTGGGAATGGAATGTACAGCCTTGCCCACCATCGCGATTTCTGCCGCAATCCTGAGTTCCTACTACTGCGGAGCGCACGCCCTTCCCGGTGTTCACGGCGCGGGCTTGTTTGGCACCGCCATGGCAACAATGGGAATGCTGAGCACAGCCGCATACATCCTCGCTATGGACACCTTCGGGCCCATCACGGACAACGCCGGCGGCATCATCGAAATGTCCGGCGCGCCGGAGGAAGTGCGGAAACGCACGGACAGGCTGGACTCCGTGGGCAACACAACGAAGGCGCTGACGAAGGGTTATGCGATTGGCTCAGCGGCGCTCGCGGCATTCCTGCTCTTCTCCGCCTACCTGGACCAAATTACGGAATTGATGCGCGCAAGACTCAGAACCGATCCCGGCCTTATGACTGCGCTGAAGCTGAATCGGGTGGAAGACTATTTCTTCACCCATGTGGATATCAGCAAGGTTCCTGTGTTCATCGCGGCCTTGATTGGCGCGGCGCTGGTGTTCCTCTTCAGCGCGTTTGCCATCAAGGCGGTTGGCAAGGCCGCCTATTCTGTGATTGAGGAAGTTCGCCGACAATTCCGTGAAAACCCAGGCATTATGCAGGGCACCTCAAAACCGGATTACGGCACTTGCGTGGATATCGTCACGAAGGGCGCGCTGAAGGCCATGGTTGTCCCGGGAATGCTGGCGATCGGCGTGCCGGTGGCCGTCGGTTTCCTTTTCAAATTCTTCGCCACGCGCGAGGATCCAACGCTTGGAGCCGAGGCGGTTGCCGCTGTGCTGATGGTTGGCACGATTGTCGGTGTCCTGCTCGCAACATTAATGAACAACGGCGGCGGCGCTTGGGACAACGCCAAGAAGTTTATCGAGACAGGCCAATTGGGTGGCAAGAAATCCGAGGCTCACAAGGCCGCTGTTGTGGGCGATACCGTCGGGGATCCATTCAAAGACACCGCGGGGCCTTCACTTCACGTTCTTATTAAGCTGCTCTGCACAGTGACGTTCGTAATGGCACCGCTGTTCTTGTAGTTGGACTCTTTAAGAAGACATCACCTCTGCAGAAGTGTACACCGGGCGGCCTCCATCGAGGCCGCCCGGTGCTTTTCTGATTCGGGCTGCGGGAGATGATTTCAGGTGGAGCTTGCCACTTCATTTGGGGCGAGAACTTCAGTCAACTTTGCGATCAAGTCTTTGTGGGAAAAAGGCTTGGACAGTATGTGCGCGTCAAGGGGGAGGCTTTCTTGATCCCTTGGCCTGAATTCAATGTAGCCGGTCATAAACAGAATTCGCATTCCCGGACGATCTACGGAAAGGTTTCGAGCGAGAATCGCCCCATTCATTCCCGGCATCACGACATCCGTTATCAGCAAATGGATTTGGCCTTTGTACGAATTGGCGACCTCGATTGCGTGCGCTCCGTTCGCGGCCGTTAGGACATGGTATCCATCCCCTTGTAACTGGCCGGAAATCAAATCCCGAATGGCTTCCTCGTCTTCCACAAGAAGCACCGTCTCGGTTGGTATGATTGACGTGCCTGCAGTGGGTGCGCCGACTGATGGCGATATGGCCTGAGTGACCTCCGGAAGGAGAATCTTGAACGTCGTCCCTTCGCCGGGACTGCTGGTCACCCATACGTATCCGCCGCTTTGCTTCACCACGCCATAGACGGTAGCGAGACCCAGCCCTGTTCCTTTCCCCTTTTCCTTCGTCGTAAAAAATGGCTCAAAGATATGTAGCTGCGTCTCCGCGTCCATTCCGATTCCCGAATCGCTGACTGTCAATCGCACGTATCGCCCGGGCTCAACGGCGTACCCCATGCTGGCGCCGAAGGACTCCTCCAACACCTCGTTGCAGGTCTCGATGCGAAGCTTGCCTCCCCACGGCATCGCATCGCGGGCGTTAAGGACCAGATTCATGACGATTTGCTCAAGTTGGGTTTGATCTACTTTAGCCTTGCCAACACCTGGATCAAGGGCCATATTCAGTTCAATATTTTCTCCAATCAGGCGTCGCAGCATCCTGCCCATGTCGGCGACTACACCGTTCGGATCCAACACCCTGGGTTGAAGTACCTGTTGACGGCTGAACGCAAGCAACTGGCGCGTCAATCCTGCCGCACGCTGCCCGGCCTTCTTAATTTCAATTACGTTCTTGATCGAACCTTCGTCCTTCTTGAGTTGAACCTCGAGAATTTCGGCGTAACCGATGATGACGCTTAGAAGATTATTGAAATCGTGGGCGACTCCGCCCGAGAGGCGTCCCACAGCCTCCATTTTCTGGGCTTGCCGGACCTGATCTTCCCTTTGACGAAGCGACTCTCCTGACTTTTTCCGCTCCGTGACGTCGCGATTCACAATAATCAACTTCTGCACTTCTCCATCCTTATTCCGCACCGTGCTTGCCGCCGATTCCAGGTTTCTCCATGTGCCGTCCTTATGACGAAACCGGTATTCCACGCGGCAGCCTATTCCAGTCCGCAGAGCCTGGTCGGCGGCGGTTTTCACCTCGTCCCGGTCGTCTGGATGAATCTGGTCGAATGCGGACGAATTCTTCAATTCAGCATCTGTGTACCCAAGGGTTCTTTCGTAGGAGGGGCTGTTGTAGAGTCTCCGTCCCTTGTTGTCCACAACCGCGATGAGATCGGCGGCATGCTCGCCAATCAAATAGAACATCTCCTGGCTCTCAAGCAGTTGCCTGCGCGTGCGATTCAGTTGGCGCTGCTGATAATAAGCGTAACAGTCGAAGAGAAGTACGAGCGCGACCAACCCACGGATACTCTCGCGCAAATTGAGTTCGTAAATAAAATCTCTTTGGCCAAAGATGGAAGGAAATGAGAAAGAAATCATTCCTGCTGTCAAAAGGATGGTGACTGCAGTGACTGAAAACCAGAGCCACCACTGGCGGCGCTCTGCCTGGTGCATGCGATTACGGATCGTTTCTGAGCGGTCGGAACCGCCGGTGCTGTCGACAGGCGCAACCTTACGACCGTGATGGAAGAGGGAGCCCACCACCTCCCATTACAGCGGCCGGCAAGCCCCCGGTCAATAGACTATCTGGGAGGATGGCGAAGCCTGTGTATTAACTTATCTGGTTACTTCTTTTATCGCCAACACACTACCACGTCAGAAAGCGCTCTTACTGCTCGCCGCGCTGCAACGTGTCGTATAGCGGACGCGCTGGCCATACGCTCGGAGCCTCATTGGCTACGGTGATGGCCAGAATCCGGACCTTATCGTTGCTTGGGAGCGTAAGCGTCCCAGCGCCCGCCGGAAGGTCGATCGCGTAGGCGAACAGGTAAGAATAAGCGTAAGGCGCGTTCGTGCCGTCGGCGTTGTGATGGTGCGAAGCGAACCACGCCACCGGCGCGCGTTTGATGAAGCCCGGCGTCAGACCGGCATATTCCATCACCGTGCGCATGCGCGGCGGCGTTCCCGGCGGTGGAGCGGGTGCATCCGGGCGCGGCGGTACCGGCTCCTGCCGCCTGCTCCACACGCGGTTGTCCCACTGGCCGATAAAGCCGCCCCAATCTTGAATCGTCAGATCGACAGGTGTGTAGGAGCCCGCACGGAATGTGGCGCGCTGGTCGCCATCGGATGACGCCGCGAGGATGTAAACGCGATTGAAGTTGCCAGCGGGAAGAGTGATCGTCTGGCCGCGTGCCGTGAGAGCATCTGGATTCCCTGCCCCGCCCGAGGCGACCTTGAATTGAATCCCGCCATAAGAAACGGTTGCTGGGAGCATTTCAGCAGGAATGGCATGCCTGGCATCGTCGAATCCCGTCGCGACCTTCTCGCCGTCCTTGCTGGAAACTGCCCGGTCATACGTAAGCGTTACGGCTTGAGACTTTGTTGCCGCCGAAGCGTGCGTGGGCGCCGCCAATCGCACGGCAAATGTGCGCGGTTGAAACGCGCCGAATGAAGTGACCACTTCCCCGTTCGCAACTGTGGCCACGCCAAGAGGTTGTTCTTGTGCATTCACTTCGCGAGCCGAGACAACTGGTGCCACAAAGCCGATGTGCACATTCGTCTGCGGAATGCCTTCCATCTCCACCATGCGCACGATTACTTCATTGCTCAGCTCGGCTTTTTTCAATGCCAGCACTCGGACGCGGCTGTTGTTCGTCTTAAGAAGTGAAAATGATTTGCCGAGGCCGCCATCGTGCTGCGTCGTCGCGAAGGCGATCAATGGCTGATTGAGCCGGTATGCCTGCCAATCCGTTTCCGCTTCGCGCCAATCGCTCCCGTGTCCAGCGAGGCCAAAGACGAATTCGTGGTGGCCCCAATCTTGAGAGATCTGGTCAATGTAGCCGCGGCTGTTGCCTTCACCGAGACCGGGCGTGTAAAGCAGCGTCAGCCGAAGAGTCTTGTTGTCCGGCTTGTCCGAGCCGTACTTACAATCGGAAAGAATCGTCACGCCGAAATTCGCGCTGCCGTCCGTCAAATCAAACCATTGGTGCGAGGCGTACTCGAACTTGCGCGGCTCATCATTGCCGCGCGTGATTGTGCCGATGTCCCAGTTGTACGTCGCCTCGGGATTGGAAGCAGTCAACGGGAACACGGCCTTCAAGGCCGCTTCCGGCGTGAACCAGTCAATCACATTTGAGAATTCGACGCGGTTCCCGGCATCGCCCGCAGACAACCGGACAGCCTGCACAAAATGCGACCGCTCGCCGTCGCGCTCCACTTCGATTGCGATTCGTACCGGCCCATTCTCCACCACTCGAATGTGCGCCGGCCCTTCTACATACGCTCGCGGCGCGCGCGTTTGATCCACGTAGTCCATATTCCACGCGGGCCAGTCATGTGGGCGTTCCGTCAGCAGCGCGAGTCGGATCGGGGCGGAAAGCAATTCGCGACTGATCTTTTTGTCGAAAATACTGGAGACGTCTCCGCTGTCGTCGAGCTTCACACGGTAGCGAGCATTTTCAAGGGATCGATCGCCGACCGTCAGTTCTCCCACCGTTGAATTTGGTGTGCCAATGCCTCTCACATCAAAAACACTGAATCCGACCGATTGCACTTTCGCAAGGAAAAGCAACTTCAATCCGCTTTGATCATCACTGATCACTTGCGTGGGCACTTCCTTACCGTCCGGGCCGAAAACTTGTATTCCCCGCGGCATTCCGCCCATCGCATGTGGCAGAGTTGGAACGCGGGCTTCGACCACATCTTCCCTGGAAATATTCAGCGGGTTATAGACGACTACCGAATCGCCCGTAGCGCGTGTGTCCATTCCGGCGGCAATCGATTCCGTCGCGCTCGTGAGCACGCCCGCGAACTGGTTCATCGCCAGCACGTCATCGTTCCACGAGTACTCGTACGACTTCGGCGTGGCCGTGCCCGCCATGATGTCGTGAAATTGCCCTCCCAGCACGAGCGCCCACGCGCGGTTCATCCGCTCCATGGGATAGGCGCGGCCGCCCAGCCATTCGGCGGCGACGGATGCGCGCTCGGCGGCGTCTGCGAGCAACTCGTTCTGGCGGTTCCAACGTTTACGAATCGTTTGCGAGGAGATCGACCCCGCTGTGTGGTTCGTCAATTCCAATTCCCCGCTGTAGCGAGGCATCCGCGCAATCTGCGAAGGCGGTATATCCAGGAACATCTGGTCCGCATTCGAGGAGACCACGCGCAACGGCCCGTCTCCGACTTTAACGGGAGGATTCGCCGCCAGAGGCGGCGCCTGCTGCGCGGCTTGGCCACCTCCGCCGCGCCCGGCGTTGGGAGTCGGAATTACAGTCTCGCTCTTCGTTACGATTGCTTCGAGAAGCTTCACGGAAGGTTCGCGCGGCGAACCGCCCGTATCGCCGACTCCGTAGTAGTGGTAGTCCGTGAAAACGCCGCTCACACGGCCGTTCCGGTCAATCCGGTGCGGCCAGTCCACGTAATCGCGCGCCGGATTCGCACTGCTCTTGCTCAGGTCATACGTGATGTCGCCGTTGTAGCTTCCGGGATTCCACGCGGCAATCACGCCGCGCCCGTCCGGCCCCTGCCAGAAGCCCACATTAAATGGAATTCCGATGGGAGTGTTTTCGCTTGTCGTGCCCGGCGAGCCTTCCGCGGACGAGCCCCAGGTCAGCTTTTGAGTTGAGAATCCTTTGATGCCCGCATGATTCAAAATGCTCGGCAGCGAAGATGGAAAACCAAAACAATCCGGCAGCATGTATTCCGCGCTGGCCTTGCCCAATTCGCGCCGGAAGAATTCGTTCCCGTAAAGAATCTGCCGGAACACGGATTCCGCCGAGGGCGAATTGACGTCGCTCTCTTCCATCGAGGAGCCCGCCGGGTACCACCGCCCTTTCGCGACGTACTCTTTCAGCTTCGCGAAATCGGCGGGGTAATATTCTTTGAACATCATGTAGCGATTTGCGCCGCTGAAATTGAAAATGTAGTGCGGATATTTCTCAAAGAGCGCGAAGTTGTCGTGCATCGTCTTCCCAAGATATTCGGAGATCACCTGCGGATATTCCCAGCGCCATTGCGTATCGAGGTGAGCGTAGCCCACGACGTACAGTGTCGGCGTCTTCGTCAAATCCGGGCGCGAAGGTCCGGCGGGCCGCGGCGTGGCCGATTGACCCGCCTTTGCAGGCGGCTGCGCCTTCGCAGTTCCCTGCGCGCCAGCCTGAGGAGTTCCTTGCGATTGCGCCGCCACGCCGCCGAACACAAGACATACGGCCAGAAATGGCGCGCCGAACAGCGCAGCGCCTCTCCGGATGCTTTTCGCATTCACGCCCGAGAACACAAAGTGCCTTTTCCGCGTAATCATTTCCCCTCGCTCGCTCCGCCTGTAATCACAGGCATCGGTCTTTCAGCACGCAAAAGATATGCAATCGACAAGAGGATTGCAATAAGGGCGGCCCGTAGGCCGCCCTTCAAGAGAATTCCCTGCGATGTCGATTGGAATCGAGGCCTATGTTTTCAGCAGCCGTGGGAACTTTCGCGAATCATTGTCAAAGCCCGGGAACACCGCGTTCAAATTCTTTGTGCCGAGGTGCCCAGTCAGCACTTCGCCCAGCACAGACCTGAAGTCTGTCGTCACCGCAAGGTCGCGGCCTTCGTAAAGATGTTCATTCGAGAGCCCCGGCCACTTGCCGTACACTTTGCCGCCCTTCACCGGCCCGCCCATCAGGAACATGCAGTTCGCGTGGCCGTGGTCGGTGCCGCGGTTTCCGTTTTCATGCGCTGTGCGTCCGAATTCCGACATCGTGACGACCACGATATCTTCCATCCGGTCGCCCATATCTTTGTAAAACGCCGCGAGGCCCTGCCCCAAATCGCGCAGCAGGTTGGCGAGCTGCCCTTGCACGCCGCCTTCATTCACGTGATTGTCCCAGCCGCCGGTATCGAGGAACGCAACCTCCATGCCAATGTTGGCCTTCAAGAGTTGTGCTACCTGTTGGATGCTTTGGCCGTAACGGTTCTTCGGATAGTCCGCCCCATTTTCGGGCTGGAATTGGCTCGGGTTCGCCTTCTTCAGCATGTCAATCGCTTCAAACGTCTCCGTGCCCGTTCCTCGTAACGCCGTGTCAACAGTCTGCGCGTACATCGCTTCAAAACCGCCCTGAATCATTTGCGATCCGGCGCCCGCCATTACCTGGAATTGCTTTACGTCCGGCATCGCAATCGCGGGCGCGGAGCCGAGCAGTGTACGCGGCAGGTTTGGCCCCAACGCCACCGCGCGGAAAGGCGTCGCGTTTTCTTCGGGCAGAAATTGCATCGTTCGGTTCAACCACCCGTCATCCGTGGACTTCACGCCCGGAGTACCGGACTCCATGTAATCCTGTGCGTCGAAATGTGATCGGGTCGTATCCGGCGATCCTGCCGCATGAACGATGGCAAGTTGCCCCTTGTGGAATAACTCGCTGAGCGGCGCAAGCGATGGATGCACGCCAAAGAACCCGTCGAGGTCAATCACCGCCAGTTCTCCTCCGCGCCGTGGTTCCGGGATCGCGATGGACGGCCTCATTTTGTAATAATTCGTCTCGCCGAATGGCACGACGATATTCAATCCGTCCGCTGCGCCGCGCTGAAATAAAACGACAAGCTTCTTCTTGTTCGGCATGCCCGTCGCGGCCACGGCCCGCTGCAAGAAAGTGGGCAGCGTGCTCAGTCCCAGCATCGCGATTCCGCTATTCTTGATAAAGATTCGCCGCGAGATCTGCATTGCCGTTCTCCCCTCGCAATCCGTGCCTACGAAAGTTCGCTACCTGCGCTGAAATTCCGGCGCACCCAACACAAGCCCTGTCACCATGCCTATATTCACTTGCTTTATGGGATCGTCGAGCCGCGCATGAAGCAAATTCGGGTCTGACAGTTGCTTTTCTAGCGTCGTCCGCGTTTGCGCGGAAATATTTCCGTACAGCAATATCTCGATGGATTTGTCGAGAACATTCTTTGGGTCCTGCGTCGCGTCCATTCCAACCAGTTGCGCCATGTCCACATGCGTACCGCGCATCCGGCCCCCTGCCAGCGTGAGTGAATAGTTCAGCCGGTTGAGCAGCGCGCCCGTGTTTACCCAGGTCTCCGCATTGTCCTTGTACCCGGTCGGCGGCTGGCACTGGTACAGCGGCTGGCCAATCCGCGCCGTCCACATCACCATGGGCAGCGGCATGTCAATGTTTGCATTCACCGCGCGCGCGGCGGACACCACCAGTTCAAAGGGCGTCTTAATCTTCGAGCGGAACGCCTCGCGCGACCAAAACTCCGGCGAATAAATCATCGTGTGCATAACGGCTTTGGTGTCGCCGTCACTCGAAATAAATGTCTTGGTCATCCTGTCGACAAGCGCCGCGGGCGGCGTGTCACTCACAAAGTGCTCAGCAATCTGAAACGCGATGTGATGAGCCGTGTGTGGGTCGTGTGTAAGCAGGTGGATGACATCCAACCCTTCCTTCATCCCGCCCTGCTCGATGGTGTGGTCCAGTACCAGCTTTGACCCGCCAATGTGCATTTGATCGTTGTAGAAAAAGTCGGGGTTCTGCTGCGGCTGGCGAATGGTCCAACCCGTAAAACACTTCGCCACTTCGATGACATCTTTTTGCGTATAGCCGCCATCCACGCCGAGCGTGTGAAGCTCCATCAGCTCGCGGCCATAGTTTTCGTTCAAACCAAATTCGCGCTTCCGCTGTTGCTGCTGTTGTTGCGGAAACCGTCCTTGTTGCCCTCCAAATAGCGGCCTGCGCTGCATGGGACGCTGGTATGCGATGCGCTGCGGCGTGTTCGGATCGGCGCTCAACCAATTGTCCAGGTAGAAAAGCATCGCCGGACTCTTCGCCGTCGCTACGACCAGGTCTTCAAATCTCCCCATGGCGTGCGGACGGATCGCGTCGCGCTCGTAGGCCGTCATCATCCAGCGGTCCGCGCCCTTGTTCGCGAAAATATTGAAATGGTTGAACCAGAAGTCCGCCAGCACTTCATAAAGTTGACGCTCGCTGTAAACCGCGCGGTCAACCTTCGCCATGCTGAGCTCGGACGTCACGCGCTGTGGAGATTTATTTTGCAGGTAAGCCTGCATTGGGCTTCGGTTGGGATCGCCGCCGTTATAACCCTGCCGATTGATATTCGAGGGCCGGCCGGATGCATCTATATCGCCTCCCGCATCCCCATTCTGCTGGTCTCCCATCGCGGCATTCATTTGACGGTTGGCTTGCTGCTGCTTTGCTTGCTGCTCTTTGCGGTATTCCTCGATGGTCTTCCCTTCGCGCCGTGCGGCCACTTGCGGCTGCGGGAATTCATTGAGCAACTTGGCTGAACTCATTTTCAGCGTCGGATATTTCTCCAATCGCGACTGCAATTCTGAATCGTTGATCGAATCCGGATCGAGTTGCTGCTCAATCCATTTCGACAGCCCCATTTTCCGGACGAGTTCCACATCTCCGGGCCTCGGCCCGTATGTCAACCGGTTTAGTGCGTGAAGTATCGCTTCTGTTTCATCCAATTCTGTAATGGGGAGTCCCTTGATAGCGGGGCTCGCAACCGCCGCGGGAGTATTCGGATTCTTCTTGTTTTTTTTCTGACCCTTTTGCTGGCCACCCTTCGCGGCGGCAAACGGCGCGCTAAGAATCAGCAGTGCGGCAAGGAAACACGCAACAGCGCCCACAACTGAATTTCGGCGCCATCTCCTTCTTTCCGCGGATGCAAACTGTTTGTGCGAAATCCGACCGGCCATGCAATCTCTCCTCGTGCGTGGCAATTTCATCGTCGAGCGCGGGTCTTCCAGTTCTCTCTCTTTTAAGTGTAACCCCTATGCCACGGCAAAGTTGCGCGCCATTCGCTGACTGTTCCTCTGGATGCAGGCGCAGATACAATGGGCCGCACTAATCAACGTTCGTAGCGCCTGCGCGAAATGCATCCAGAGTCCAGACATCCTTTTCCAGCGAATGGCGCAACACGTAGGAATTTCCATCCGACGCCTTCACACGAAAATAGGTCGCATCCGGCGAATACCACTGGTCATCAACGGAAATAACCTGGAGGAATTTCTCGCCCAGCGCGAATCGCACCGGTCTTTCGTCGGCGCGATGGCCGGAATAGCATTGAACGTGAATTTCGCTCATCGCCGGTAATCCAAAGCGTAGCAGAAACTATGCGGGTGCGGTGCTCTTGCCGCAACCGCAATGCTCCGCGTTATATGCCGCGCCGAGAATGATGATCACGGTCGTGAGGTTCATCCACAGAAGCAAACCAATCGCTGTCGCCAACCCTCCATAAACCAGGTTGTACGGGACATGGCGCATGTAAAGGCCAAAGCACCAGCTCACCAGCCACCAGATCGGTGTCACCACGATCGCACCCGGCAGCACCTCTCGCCAGCTCTTCACTCCTGACACGCCCACGCGATAAACCACCGCAAGCACCAGCATCGCCAGGACCCACGCCGCCGCGGTCAGTCCTATTGAAAAGAGGACGCGGATCAGCACGGGCGAGCTGAATTGCTGCTGAATTACAAGGCGCATTTGCTTCCCGAAAACAGCGAGCGCAATCGCCAGCACTGTCGGCGCGAGCGTCACACTGAGCAGTAGCAGCGCTCGCGGGATCTGTTCAATCGGCCGCGGACGCTCCTTCCCTTGCGCCAGATGAAATCCTTCGATCAGCATCCGCATCATCTGCGTCCCGGCGATGAGCGTTCCCAGCAGCCCGACGGAAATCCAACTCACCGGGTGTTCCGCGTGGCGCTTCAGGAAATCTTGCATCACTTGCGCAATGCCGGGGGGCATCAGCGGGCCCAGGCCGCTTATCATTTCCTCAACGCCCGTCCGTAGGACATTCCAACTGCTCACTACGCCCAGGATGAGTAGGATCATCGGGAAAAACGCGATGAACATGTTGAAAGCTGCCGCCTGTGCTTGCGTCACACACGCCGGCCAGATGCGTCCCAGGGCCTTCCACAGGCATCGAAAGAATTTTCCCATTTTGCGTCGTGCGGGATTATACAGACTTGTACCCGCCGATTCCCCTCTATTCAGAGGGAGGCCGCGCCCTTTTGGTTACAGCTTCGCGCACCGCTGTGTGTTAGAATTGCCAAATCATCCAGCCTTTTTGTTTTCAAATTGGGGATTCATCGGAGATTAGTCACGTCCGCAAGCGACCTGCTCTTAATTGATGGACTCAAACGGCGCTTCGCGCCTATTGAATCAACTATGCGTTTCGTTTCAAAAGGAGCATGGATATGTTGAGCGTCAATAGTCATCCGGCAGGCAATGTGATGCGCGCTGGCCGCGTCGTATTTTTCTTTACCACGCTTGGGCTGCTTTTCTCCGGCTTGGTATCTCTTGTCTCTGCCTCGAAAGCGCAAGATCGTAGATATGAGGGCCGCCCCGTTGCCCGCCTCGTCGAACTGCGCGGCGACGCGGATTTCCAGGAAAATGGTCGCGATTGGCGCGATGCCCGCTCCGGAATGGAGCTACCGCCCGATTTCGATTTCCGCACTCGCCGGTCCACGGAGGCAACTTTGCAATTCGCCGATGGACAACGGATTACGGTCGGCGATGATTCCCTCCTTCAGGTCCGCTCCTCAATGGACCGCGGCCGATTCTCCCGCATCGAGCTGACGCTTATCGCCGGTGTTCTCCACGCGCGGGTTGACCGCATCGCGGCATTCATTGCAGATTTCGATATCAACACGCCCAATACAAGGATTGATGTTCAAGGCGGTGTCTTCGCAATTCGATACGACGAACGCAGGCAGACCACCCGAATTGCCGTGGATGATGGCCGCCTGGATGTTGACCCGATTAATCCTGCTCTCCGTTCCTTCAGGGTCGGGCGCGGTGAGACAGTCGAGGTCACTCCCGGCAGCATCAATCCCTTCCGTGGCGATTTCAATCGTTGGGACGACGATCGGCAGCCCGCCCCTCAGCCGCTATACCCTCCTCGGCCTCTTAATCCGGGCGGTGCCGTGTATGGCGGCGTTTGTATTGCGGACGGTTCAGGCCCCGGCTCCACGGATCGAAACGAGCACTTCCGCTGGGCGCGCGATCACAATCTCCAGGAAGTCGATGCCAATCTACGCATGAAGCTCGAAATGCTTTTCCGCTGCAACCTTCTGAACGATAGCCAGCTTTCCGATTTTTTTGCGGACATCTCAGTTCTCGTCGGCCGGAATGTTTCCAATGCCGGTTGCTTCAATGGAGATCGGGGCTCCACAGGTACGGATCGTAGAAAGCATCAGGATTGGGCGCGCGGGAAAGGGCGCGAGGCCATGCTCGAAAATGTCGAGTGGAAGGTTTCGGCCGCACTCCATTGCATGGATCGCAACCGGGCGAACAATTTCTTCGCGGATGTATCCGTCGTTATCGCTAAGGGCCGCGTCCGCATGTAATCTCGCGTTTGCGCCCTTAGTACGTCAGCCGTCCCTTAAACATCATCTTTTCCGTGTGGAATTCCACCAGCCCGCGCGTCGGAGGAAGATCTCCGATGCGCGGATTCGGGAACTCAACCTGGAACGACTTGTCGCCTTCCCTCACGGTCGGCTCCCCATTAAACATCCGCGGAAAAACAAGATCGAATTCCAACGTGCCGCTTTTTGGAGAGATAAACCGGACCGGACCCACATGGTCGCTGCGTGGAGTGATAATAAAAGTGTTTGAGGGTATCGACTCTTCCGGAACGCTCTGCCAGTCCACCGCAAGCGCGCGCTCAAATCTCTGAATGTTTGAGCTGTACATCACATGCACGACGATCTCATTCTCATAGTCATGCGCGAGCGCCGCTTCCGCATCGGCATCGAATTTCTTTCTCTCTTCTTCGGTCATCTTGTCGTATTTCTTCCTGATCTGATCCTGTCGAACAAAAGCTTCGCGCACCGGCAGCGCCGACCGGAGTTCCACGTAATAGATGATCTCTTCCCTGCCTTCTCCAGCCGCGCCTCGCTGCGCCGCACCCGTTTCCGAGGGGAGCCCCCGGCTTACAATGGACTTTCCCACGGAATACTTCTTCGCCCACGGAGAATCCTCGAGCATTTTGCGGACGTCATCCTTTGACCATTGCTTCCAATCTTTCTTTTCCCAGAACCCTTCCGCCCGTGCAGCAAGCGACACAATCGTCCCGGCGACTCCCAGTAAAAGAACAGCCAAAGCTCCTGCTAAGTGGCGATGCCTCAAAGTTGCCTCCTCATGCCCGCCCCGACTCGACTTTCGTCCGCGCGAAACAGCAGACCGCAACCCTTTGTCTCATTGCCCAGAATGTACAAAACATATTCCCGGTTGCCTGCGCCGTCAATTCCCTATTGATGGAATTGGTCTTTTGGCTTGCACCCTACTGCCCGCTCATGCTTCTGAAGTAGGTGTGCACTTGTTGCGCGGGGCTGGTTTCCGAGTACGCGATAATGAGACCGCTTTTTGTCTCGAAAACGCACATCAATTGCCAGCCAGTAGCCTGATTCTGATAGCTCATCGTCGTTGCGTCCCAGGTTCTTCCGTTGTATGAATAGGGTGCGCTTCCCATAATCGTGTACGTCTCGCCATTGGGGCCCCTTTTTGAGGCAATTGGATTCGCGGGATCAACCCAGAACTTGCCATGAAAGCCCGTCGCGTCTGTCGTACAAATCTCGGCCGCGTTGCAGGTCCACGCGTGAGTTCCACCGACGGGCGAGCCCACCGTTTGCACCTGCGTGACAGCCGAGACCTGGCCATTGTTCACAGAGTTTACGCGGGAAGTCATCACAACCTGAATGCCCTGTGTGAATCGACCATTCTGCACAAACGCCGACACGCCGTCGTATGCCACCACGAGTCCTGGACGCACCCAACCCGGAATTGTGGGCCCGTTTTGCGCGTTGGCGGTGTGAATTGTTACGACTGCCAATGCCAGCGCAAGAACGCAAGCAAAGGTTGCCGCGTATCTATTCATAAATTCCTCCTGAGGGAGGGCACTATGCCCTTCCACCTGTAGGTTTCCCGGTCACGTGGCCGAATTCGGGCAAACTTTACGCCCGCGACGCCTGCAAAATCAAGATCCCAGACAATCCGTACACGATGCAAAGGCAAAGGCCTTCACTCAAAAATGCCCATTCTATTCTCGGGGAATTTGATTCAACGTTTGGTGTTCAGCAGAATGATCTGGCGGGTGGCTGACCAATCAAAACGCCAGCCCAGCCTTCTTGTTCGGGTAGCGGGAACGCGAAGCTTTCTGCGGGCGCGCCGTGTAATATTCGGCTAACTCGGCATCGTCCACGGAAAATTTCATTTCGCTCGGATGGTTTGCGGTGGCCGCGAGTTCGCGCCGAAGACGAATTGAGCAAATATCGGGAGCGTCCTGATAACGCGCGCGGTGCGACGTAAACGCTTCATTCGCGATGCTCAGCGTGAAGTCGCGCTGCTCGGTCGTCGTCTCGCGCACTGTGAACTTATAATCGCGGGTCCGTATGCTCGCCTTAAAACCGGTGTACTGAACAATTGTTTCGGCGACGCTCATTTCGCGCCTGCAGCAACCTTCACTTCAGGTTTATCCTCGGTTTTCGCTGCGCCCTTGAGCGCTGCCTTCGCCGCTTTCTTGGCCGCGGCAGCAACCGCTTTCGCTGCGTCCTTGGCGCTGATCGGCGCGCCCGGCACAAGTACTTTCTTGCGGCGCTTTGAACGCTTCGGCGGAATTCCCTCCGCCGGCTCGACCACCATCAGCCCGGTCATAAATAACTTCATGCCGTGCAGATCGAAATCAATTCTTGTGTGCTCCGAATCGGACTCAGTCACAATTCCGCACCCATACTGAAAATGCTTGATGTACAGATCTTTCGCCAGAGCTTTCAAGGAATCTCCTTATGTGCTCGTTTACAGCGGGACGAACCGCTTCACTCGGTTCCAATCCCATTTGCTGTCTCGATTGTCTGGAACTGGAATCGCCGGAGTCCACAGGGGTAAGGGCTGGGCCGGCACTTAAGAAAAGGCGAGCCGCGCGTTTGCGCAGCTCGCCTCGTTGGACTAGAGGGCGCTAACGTTCGACGCCTGCAGGCCCTTGGGACCCGTGGTTACCTCGAACTCAACCGCTTGCCCTTCGTTCAGCGATTTGTACCCCTCGGATTGAATCGAGGAGAAATGCACAAATACATCTTCGCCGGACTGGCGCTGGATGAAACCGAAGCCCTTGCTGGCGTTGAACCACTTTACTGTTCCTTGTTCTTTCACGTAATTCCTCTTTTTTATTTGAGCTATTTGATGCTTGTGACGCCCCTAGCCGCTAATACAAAAGGGGCCGCAAGTGTGAACTTGCAGCCCCTCAAATCGAATCTAAAGGTTTTTACAAGAGCAACAAACGCAAACTGAATGTCTCATGTTTTTCCCTTTTTGTCCATACAAATCATCGACAATCTTTCGCCCGCGGCCCTCGAATCGGCGCCCCGCGCCACCGTAGCCATCGAAGGTCCGGCCTCACCGCTCCCGGGGCTTGACATCACACTCCGGTGGGCATATCGTCCGGCCCTCTAGCGACAGGTATTAATGCACTCTTAATAAGCCCGCCTTAAGGAGGGATTATGATCGCCCTTCCCAGCCACCGGGGCATCCGTCAGTTTTTGTTCTCTCTTACGGGCGTGCTCTTTGTCCTCTGCCTCCTTGCTCCAATCACTCAGGCGCAGAGTCTGCCTCTTTACGTGGTGCATCACAATAGCAACAACATTGAGACTGTTGATCCGCTAACCGGTAATCTCCTGACAAGTACGCCCATTGTGCAGTCGGGCGAGGGCGTCACGGGGGGATTTTGGGGCCTCGCCAAGCATCCTGCGACAGGAACGCTTTTCGCGATCTGGAGACGCACGGAACTCGTAACGATTAACCCGAGCACGGGTGAAATGACCGACATCGGCCCCACCGGGCATAACGTTGGCGGCATCACGTTTCGGAAAGCATCGGGCGGCGCCGTTTCGCTTTACATGGTCAGCGGCCATAGTGACGCGACGAATCCAGACACTCTTTTTACTCTCGATACCACCTCCGGCGCAGCAACATTGGTGCTGGCATTCGGGAACGGCAATATGGGAGAGACAATTGCCTTCAACACTTCTGATGGTTTTCTCTATCGTATGTACGGAAGCGGCCTTATCAATGACAGTCAATTCTTGAACAAGATCGACCCCGTCAGCCTGGCAGTCACAAATATTCCTCTTTCGCATGACACTTATAACCAGGCAACGGCGCTGACCTATTGGGCTGGGAATTTCCTCCTGATGGCGGACCATAATAGCAATTTGTTTCTCGTCAGCACCGATGGGCGGGTGAAGGATTTGAGTTTCTTAAGTACCGGGGGTGGCGACGATAAGGGAATGGTTTTTGGCAGCAGCCCACCGGTATGCCCGCTGCTGGCGCCCCTCTATGGCGCGGCGAATATCGGCCCGACCGGCCCGAGCCTGCTTTACTCGTTGGATCCATCCTCAGGGGCGCCTACACTAATTGGACCGATTGGTTTTGAGAGAGTCGGCGGCATGAGGTTCAATTCTGCGGGCGTATTATTCGGCGCCGGTTCGCGTCAAGACATAAGCTCGGTGACTGAGGGCGGTCCATCCGCAGTCGAAACCCAGGTCTTGATCACGATTAACCCATGTACGGGCGCTGGCACTCAGATAGGCAACATGGGAATCGAAGGGTTGGGCTTCAGTGCCACAACGGACATTTCGTTCCGTCATTCAGATGGTGTTCTCTTTTCCCTCGTTGGAGGTCCACTGACATTGGGCACACTCAACACTTCGACCGGCCATTTTACGTCTGTGGGGCCATTGGGCATAGGTTTTCCAAATGGCAACGGCATCGCATTCTCGCCGAATGATACGCTGTACCAAGCCGACAACAATGTCCTGAATCAACTGAGTCCGACCAACGGCGTTGCGACACTCATCGTGAATCTTACTTATCCAACCGGGGTTGGCTCGAACTTTCGTGTAAATGCCATGGACTTCCAGCCTGGTACCGGGATTCTTTACGGATCTGTAACTGGAGTCGATTCCGGTGACAATCAGGAGAACTTCCTCGCCACGATTAACACCACTACCGGCGTCGTGACTTTTTTCACTGCGCCTGTTGGACCCGCAAAAACACAGGAGGTTCCTGGAGCCCCCGCTCAAACCCAGTTGGGACTCGATGCGATCGCCTTCTCGCCGAGACCACCGGCATCGATTGCCACAACCGGCGGCACCCCGCAGAAGGCCACTGTCACCACTGCATTCGCGCAAAAGTTGCAGGCGACGGTGAAAGACAGCGGAGGGAACCCGGTCTCCAATGTGACCGTAACATTTACGCCTCCCGCAAGCGGTGCAAGCGGTACGTTCTCCGGTGGCAATACAGCGGTCACAAACAGCAGCGGCGTGGCTACATCCAACACATTTACGGCAAATGGCACTTCGGGCGGTCCGTATGTTGTGCATGGCACATTCGCGTCGCCAGCAGAAGCGGGCACCTCGTCAACGCCGCTTGATGCACCATTCTCCCTAACGAACGTGGATTACAACGTCACGCCCGTCACCATAACAAAGACGGTCTCGGCTGGCGGCACCGCAGACTACAATCTCAATTTCATCGCAATCGTGGGCAACACAACCGATTCGACGACGCTTTCCTGTCAGAACCTACCGTCGCTCGCGTCGTGCTTGTTCAACCCGGCAACTTTCCCGGCCAATTCCGGGAACGCGCCGTTCACGCTGGCGATTTCGACCACCGCCCCCCATACGTCCTCAAACATCGGCACCGGCAACAGGCTCAATTATCCGGGTGTCAATTCCCTGCGGCCCGGATTGCTGGTCTTGTTCGCAATGCTTGCTGTCTCGATGGCTTTGTTTTTCACGCGCACATACAAGCAAACCCGCGCGCGTCTCTCGGCCATCGGTGTCTTCGCCGCGCTCCTCCTGTTCGCAGGCTGTTTCGCTGGATGTGGAGGACTTGGCACGGGCTTCCCGGCGCAAACGATTTTGCCCGGCACGCCCGCCGGGAATTACAACGTGACCGTCGTCGCCACTTCTGGCCCTGTCCAACGGACCACAACGGTTACTTTGGTCGTCCAGTAGGAATTCGCTGGCCCAGGAGGATTCAGGAGAATGCTGATGCGCAAATTACGAATAGGATTGGGTCTGACTCTTGGATTCCTCGTCGCAGCGATTCCCGCGGCCGCGCAGAGCGGCGGTGACTCGCCCAAAGTGGAGATTTCTCTCGGCTACACTTACGTCAATGCAAGGACCATTGTCGCCACGGGCTGCTGCTTTTCCATGAATGGTGGAGGCATTTCGGCGGCTTTCCGCGCGAACAATTGGTTTAGCATCGTCGGCGATTTCGGCGCCTACTACGCGGGGAACATTCACAACACTGGTTTAACCCTGAGCGTTTTCCCTTATACGTTTGGACCGCGCATCTCGATTCGCAAGCATAAGACGTTCACGCCTTACGTGCAGGCGCTGTTTGGCGGAGCCCATGCCGGTGGCACCACTTACACCCGCGCCTTCCATGTGGGATCTGGCCCTGCTATCCCCAGAAATGCCTTCGCCATGGAGTTGGGTGGCGGCTTGGACGCAAAAGTAAGCACACATTTTGCAATCCGGTTGTTCCAAATAGATTATTTCTTCACGAACTTCCCAGACGGCGCGACCAATTATGAGCACAACATTCGCGTCACGGCTGGTCTCGTTTTCCGTTTCGGCTCTCACTAAACCGAAACCGTATTTCCCCGAGCAGTCTTTCGGCATTCCCCTGGGCGTCTAGGAATCTTTGCTTGGAAAAAGGAGACGGACTCGTGCGCAACCGTTTGTTTGTTCCACTTTTGCTAGCTTTCTCATTCCTTCCTGCCCCCGCTTTTGGCCAAGCGCAGCACGCCGGACGAACCAACGCCTCCAATATATTGGTCGACGGCTATGTCGGAACGTACACCTATTCCGGCGCCACCTCGTCGGGCAATTCAATCGAAGGTGATCTCGGCGCATCCTTCCAAAAGTTTGTCGGTTCCCGCTTTGAATTCCTGGCAGGGGCGCGCTATGCGCCTTATGTCGACGCGGGTGGCGGGCAACGCGGACAGCACGCGCTCGAAGACGTACGCATCATTTTGTGGGTCAAACCGCGCTTTGGTTTTGTCGTCGGAGTGCGGCCAACTCAAGTGTGGTTCAGCGGCATTAGCAAAACGCCAGTCCGCCTGATTGCCGGGGTGAGTGTGCGCGATTCCCTGTTAGGTGCTGCGGGGCGCCTCGACGTCCTCGGCGAATATGAAATTGGCGGGTGCACTTGGGCCACTCCTTCGAATCCATGCCCGGTTACGGCCAGCCGCCTTCGCGGCGGGCTGGTCTATCAGGAATTTGCGGTTCTTCCGCACCTGCGCATTGGCGTCGAAGCGGTCCTTGGCAGGGTTGGAGAGCAGGTCAATCCATTCGCCCCACAGGTAGGACAAACGCACGCGTTTGTCGCGACGGTGCTCGCCGTGTTTCGGATTCCGCTCTTTGCGGAAAAAAAACAGTGATGGCTAATTCCGATATCGAAACCAGGACGATTCCGGCTGCATATCGTTGGGTTCGAGTCTCGCTGCCTTCGGCGCTCTACCCGAGCTGTTTATAGAAGTACGTCGTGTCGCAGAATGTTCCGTCAGGAAACAGCGCATACTTCGGAATCACGCCGACTCTCGTCCATCCCATGCGCGTGTACAACCTCTCCGCGTCCCCTCCCGTCACCGCATCCAGCACGAGGAGCGTCTTGCCCGCCATCCGGCTGGCCTGCTCAGCATGTTCCATAAGAAGTGTTGCGACTCCTCGCCCGCGCGCCGACCGCCGCACCAATAATTTCGCGATATCCGCTCGGTGTGGTTGGTTGGGCGGCATCGCGGTCAGGATGTGCACCGTCCCAACTAATTTGGATTCCGCAAACGCCGCCAACAAGATGCGATCGCGGCGCGCCACTCCGTCGACAGCGCTCTCGAAGAACCGCTCCGCCTCGCGCTTCGTAAGTGACGCCATAAAACTGACCGAGGCGCCTCCTTCCACGCAATCGAGCAGCACTTCCGCAAGTGCTTCGACGTGTTCGCGCCCCGCTGTCGCACTCAGTTGCCGAATTTCAACCACCTAACGATCCTCCGTGTCCTGCCCTCTCTTCCTCCAATATCCAGGAAGACGCTTGCCGTGTGCCACCGCCAGAATTTGAATCACATCGTGGACTTCTCGGTAGGTCACTAGGAAGGGAAAGCAGGGCAGCTTCAGCTTGCGTGTGCCATGCGGCCCGCGAGGCCAGCGCTCCGGCGCCGCGAGGATCCTGTCAACCACCAAGTTAATTTCTTCCACGAATCGCGCCGCTGCCTGTGGACTTCGCTCGCGATACCAACGTGCCGCGGCCTCAGCCTCTTCAATCGCTTCCGGATGAAATACGGCCTGCTTGGTGGTCATTCGATGGCTGAGGAAAGTTTTCGTCGCGCTTCTTCAATGGAAACAGGTTTTACCTGCCCGGAATCGAACTCGCTCATTCGCCGCGCGATCTCCGCATCCCACGCCGCCCGAACCTGTTCATCTTCAGCTTTATCCAGGCTCTCGATTAGCGACCCCGCAAGCTCTGCTCGCTCGGCCACAGGCAGAGTCAATGCCTTCTTCAGCAGATCCTTTGCTTCTCCACTCATCTTCCGGATTGTACCTCCAATTCGCGTTGGGCCGCACCTTTCGTTCCTGAGGGCGCTGTTGTTGCTTCTCTCTTGCCGTCATACTGAGCCTTCCTTTGTGTGCTAACCTCAGTTCGGAGGAAAGTCCAAACTCTGAGCGATAAGAAACGGTTCGCTGTTGGAACAAAAGTTGCGGTATTACACTCCAAAATCCACGGCGTAGTTACATCTGTCGAAGACAAACCTACCTTCTTTGGCGAGTACTTGCACAACATTCAGACAGCATATGGAGAGCATCGCGATCCCGGCTGCAATTTAGAACTAATCCCAATACTCAAGCCTTAGTTTGCCTGTCGTGTTGGCTTCCCGCGGGTTTTCCGGTCGCTTTCACTTCCGGGTAGGGCGTGGTTCCTCGTATAGTTGCGCGTCACGTCCTCCACTTCCCGTCTTTCTCGGTACTCTCTCGTACTCGGAACGCGGTGATCTTGCGGATCAAGGGTAGCGGTAGCGGCTTCTCCAGTGGAAACTGCACCGACCCCCTCGACGTGGCAAATCTCGAAAGCTCCTTTGTGAAGGCTTTCACTGCGCGCGCCGTGGGATAGAAGCCGATGTGATGTTTGAAACCGCCGAACATCACCAGTATTCTCCGGCAGGAAAACGCGGGCATCCCCCACTTCAGGCTTTCCTTGGCCCCGGGTGCGGAAGCTCGAACACACGCGCGCATTTCACGGAGTTTCTTCTGCCCCTTTTTGGGGGCGGCGTTGGTGTACTCGGTGATGCTTTTAGGCCGTGCTTTTCTTGGGGTAATGGTCTTATTTTATCGACTCTCCCTTCCCCTTCTTCCTCACATACAACAACTTATCCACCTCCGCCACCACATTCCCCTCCGCATCCATCACCTTCACCTGAAACAGCGGCTCCACTTTTTCCCCTCGATCCGCCTGAGCGCGAATCTCCTCCACCCGTTCCGCCGTCAACTCAAACTTCGCCCGCATCACGCCCTTCCCCGGCTTCTTAAACCGGATGGTCGCCGACTTATCCCACACGACGTACTCCGGCCCCAGCAGTTGAATCAGCATGAGCATGTAAAACGGATCGCACATCGAGTAGAGCGACCCGCCAAAGTGCGTGCCCACATAATTCTTGTTCCACCACCGCAGCGGCATCTCGACCTCCACCGTCCGGAAATCTTCCGAGACGCGCTTCACCCGCACCCCCGCTCCCAAATATGGCGGGTAGAGGTTTAGCAGCCGACGGAGTTTCTTTGCGCTAATTGGCTTATTAACTTTCGCTGACATGAAAGAATCCTATGCCTCTAAATCCGTCATCCTGCCCTGCCGCTGCGAGTGCCTTCTAAAGCCTGCCCCGATGAGGCAATCGGGGCGCGAGCAGCAAAGCGTGTTAATCAACGTCCCGCCCTCGCCTCACCATTTGTCATCCTGCCAGCCCTGAGTTGCGAAGGGAGCGCAGCGAAGGATCTGTATGAACCCTCCACAAAATCCAACCACGTGCACGATTCGTTTTGAATTGCAGGTCCCCCACTCGTCGAAGTTACGCGTGGGGGTCTTTTGACTGCAGATTTGAAATTAATGTGAATCAAAAACCCCCCGCCGCGGCGGGCAAAACCGGCGTCTGGGGCACCCACAGAGTTCCCAGCGCGCTATCTCTGGGCCACCCGCCCTAGGCGCGACCTGAGCGGATGCCGAAGCGGACCGCGTTGCGCACGGCGCGAAACCAATCGGCGGGGCGAGGAATGCAGAGCGTGCGGCGCGCCGGCTTCGCGCCACTGTTTGCGCGCAGAAGACGCACGATTTCCGAAGCGGGGACGCGGGCCGAAACCGTGTCGATTGAGTGATAGCGTACGAGGCGGTCGCGGCCGATGAGGAACACTGCCGGGATGGCAATGCCGCCTTTTTCGCGGGCGTTGTAAATGCCCCAGTCCTGCACGACTCGCCGCTCGGTATCACACAAAATCGGAAAGGGGAGCCGAAGTTCCTGCCGCACAGGCTCCGATTTCTCGGGAGGGTCCACGGAGATTGCAACGACGCTCGCACCGGCGCTGCGAATGTTTTCGTAGTGCTTCCGGTAATCCGCCAACTGGCGGAGACAGAAGGGTCACCAGTGGCCGCGGTAGAAGACGAGTACCACCGGACCCCTCGCACTCAGCTCCGACAGCCGCCTCGGCGCTCCCGTCGAATCCGGCAGATCGAACTCCGGCGCCACTTCGCCTGTTTTTGGGATTCCCCCGCTTGGCATCGTGAATAACTTAACCGGAATTTCCGTTTTGAG
>JBGPHM010000012.1:0-76110 GCA_041484365.1 Terriglobia bacterium
AAGTGATAGAGAGCATTGGACTTTAAGTCCTTTAGAATCAGCACTTACAGACCATCGAAAGCCGGTTTCCGTAAGTCATTGAAAACACTAGGGACTGTTACCTTATGAGTACACAACCTAAGTCCTTTATTTGCAACACTTACAGAAATTGTGTCTGTAAGTCCTTTATCTCCAACACTTACAAAAAAGTGGGGGTGGGGGCCCTTGCACTGCCTGCCGGGGATCTCCGAATTGTTCAGGATCCAGAAAAAACAATCCTTGACTTCGGGTTGCGCGTTCGCTAGAAGTGGCGGACAATAATGCAGATAAGTGATCCTCTCAGGGTGCGACAGCCCAAAAAGGTATAGGGAGTGGGGATGAGGAGGTGAAGTCTGCGTGGCTGAAGTAATTATCCAAGAGGGTGAATCGCTGGAAAACGCTTTGCGCCGTTTCAAGCGCAAGGTCCAGCAGGAAGACATCATCAAGGAGATCAAGAAGCACAGCTTCTATATGAAGCCCGGAGAAAAGCGCCGAGTGAAACAGGCGCTTTCACGAAAGCGACTCCGGAAAAAGCAGCGCCGCGAACAAGATTAATCAGGCCCATTTGGCAGGTTTTTGAGGTTTCGGGCAGTCCGTGGGATCGGGCAGGCGGGAGTTGCGCTGGACTTGGAGGTCTGCGCAGCTCTCATCAGTCTGTTCCCGTCCGGAATCGCAAGCTGCAAGCCCTGGTGTGGGGGGCTTTGGAGCCATCCATGGAATATCACGACAAGGTCCTGAAGTGTTCGGATTGCAGCGCGGAGTTCGTTTTCACTGCCGGCGAGCAGATGTTTTTCGCCGACAAGGGATTCAAGAACGAGCCAAAGCGTTGCAAAGCCTGCAAGTCCAAGCGCGCGGAGGGCGGAAACTCGGGGGGCGGATTTCAGCGCTCCGAGACGAAAACCACCTGCTCGCAATGCGGGAAGGAAACCACGGTTCCCTTCAAGCCGACCCAGGGGCGGCCTGTTTACTGCCGCGAATGTTTTCAGCAGCGGCGCTCGATGGGCTCGCCGGTTTAGTCCGGGAAGTGTAGCGAAGAATGAAGTTTCGGCCGGAAATTAATACCTGAGTCTCGCTTCATGCACGTGGCAAACTGCGGGAATCCTTAACAACTGAAATCATCTTCAAATGCAAAACGGCCCTTCGGTCCCTTGAGGGAGGATCGAAGGGCCGAAGTATTTTTGCGGGCCGATTCTGCGCAATGTCGAGGCGCGCCTACGCAGCCTTGTTCGCGCTTTTGGGGACGATCTCGCGGAATGCCGCCATAAACTTCTGCATCTCTTCCGGCGTGCCCATCGAGACGCGCATCCAGTTACCCATCGAAGGGAATTTGCGGCCCACCAGGATGTTACGTTCCGCGAAGGCATGGATGAAGGGCGTGACATCGGTGTTCACGTCCACCATGACGAAGTTGGCGTGCGACGGGATGTAGCGCCGCCCGTCCTTTTCCAATTCCGCGCAAAGCCACTTTTTCGTGCCGTTGATCTTCTGGCGCTGGTCGGTGACGTGGCCAGGGTCGCTGAGACTCACGATAGCCGCGGTCATCACCGCCGCGTTCGTGCTGCTCCACAGCTTGCTCGGCCGCATCGCGCGGATGTTTTCCTTCGTGCTGACGGCGTACCCTAGCCGCATTCCGGCCATGCCGTAAATCTTCGAGAAAGTCCGCGCGACGATTAGGTTCGGGTATTTTCCAACCCAGTCCATCACGCTGCCATACGACGCGTCCTCGACGAAGTGGAAATACGCTTCATCCACCAGCACAATCGCGGTCTTCGGCACGCGGTCCATGAATTGACCGAGCGCGGCCTTTGACACAATCGTGCCCGTCGGATTGTTCGGATTGCAGATATAGATGAGTCCCGTCGAACCATTCGCTGCCGCCGCCATGGCGTCAAGGTCGTGCAAGTGGTCGCGCGTCTGCGGGATCTTCAGGGGGTTTGCATGAAGAACTTGTGCGAAGCTCAGCACGGCCTCGTAGGTTGGCTCCGCGACGATGACGCTTTTGCCCGATGCGAGAAACGCCGTGTCCGCCATGCGCAGAATTTCCGTCGAGCCGCAGCCGAGCGCGACCTGTTCGGTCGAAACGCCATGATGCTTCGCGACAGACTCGGTCATACGCGTTTCGGTCACGTCGGGATAGCGGCAGGCGATGTTCTCCGAGTTCGTAATGGCCTCGCGCGCGCGCGGAGATGGTCCGTAGGGATTCTCATTGGAATCGATTTGTACCGCCCCGTCGGTCGAGCGCGGCGCGTGCTGCGGCGTACTCGAAAGGGACCTTGCAATTTCGGGCAGGATAAGCGTCCCGCCAACCAATGCTCCCACGCTCTGCGCGAACTGGCGGCGATTCAAGCCATTCTCTTTCATCGATTCCTCCTCTAAGACGCGCCTGCGGTTTCGCGAGATTATCCGCCCTGTGAACGCGCCGCGCAAGGCCGCAGTTCGAGCCGGGCAAGGCTGGAAGGCGCGACTTCATTGTGCGAGAATCCGCACACCGGAGGAATCGCCATGTCATCTTCACAGCCAACGCCCCACGCCACACCCGAGCGGATATTTGAATTGATCAACGCGCACACGAATTCGTCCGCGCTGAAAGCAGCCGTCGAACTCGACATATTCACGGCCATCGGTGAGGGGAATAAGGAGCCAACTTCCATCGCGCGTCGCTGCAATGCGTCGGAGCGCGGGGTACGCATTCTTTGCGATTTCCTTACAGTTAGCGGCCTTCTGACGAAGCAGAATGGCGCATATGGTCTCGCGCCGGATGCGGCGATGTTCCTCGACCGGCGCTCGCCCGCCGCGATGGGCTCAATCGTCGGCTTCCTTCTTGCGCCGGCAATCCTGGATGGATTCAAGGATCTTGCGACTATCGTGCGAAAAGGGACCACGCAAATCGGCCCCAAAGGTGAGGGGACTCTGCAAGCAGAGAATCCTGCCTGGGTGGAATTTGCGCTCTCGATGGCGCCCATGATGGCGTTCCCCGCAGAGTTAATCGCGGGCATCGTGAAAGCCTCGGAAGGCAAAAAGTGGAAGGTGCTTGATATCGCCGCAGGGCACGGACTTTACGGCATCGCTTTGGCCCGCCATAACCCTAACGCGGAAATATTCGCAGCGGATTGGTCCAACGTATTGGAGGTTGCGAAGGAAAACGCGGCCAAGGCGGGCGTGGCAAGCCGCTACCGCACCTTGCCGGGTGACGCTTTTCAGGTGGAATTCGGCACCGGCTATGACATCGTATTGCTTACGAATTTCCTACATCACTTTGACGTTCCGACGTGCGAGAAATTTTTGAAAAAAGTTCACGCGGCGCTTGCGCCCGGAGGGCGCGCGGTCACCCTCGAGTTCATCCCCAACGAAGACCGTATCTCGCCTCCGGTGGCGGCGAAATTCAGCATGATCGTGCTGGCCACGACGCCCTCCGGCGACGCCTACACCTTCGCGCAATATCAGAAGATGTTTGCGAACGCGGGCTTCACCTCGACAAAATTCCACGAATTGCCGGTGCCGCAACAATTGTTGATTTCTGAAAAATAGGGCCGGCGCGGTAATCGTTTGCGGGAGAAGCTGCCTAATACCGGACGCGATCGGGCTTGTCGAGCCACGCGCGGAACGCGGCCAGCGCCTCATCGCGCATCACTTGTGTCATGGGGATTTTTCGCAGCCGCGCGGGCTGCGCGATTTCGCGGAAAATAAACGCGTCATCGAATTGCGCCGCGGACGCGTCTCCAGCGGATGCTCCGTAAAATACCCGCGCGGGCCGCGCCCAATAAATCGCGCCCAAACACATGGGGCACGGCTCACAGCTTGTGTAGAGTTCGCAGCCCTCGAGCTGAAAGCTGCCGAGCTTGTGGCACGCCTCGCGAATCGCAGTCACTTCCGCGTGCGCTGTCGGGTCATTTGAGGAAGTTACTATGTTCGTGCCCTCGGCGATCACCGCGCCATCCTTCACAATCACAGCGCCAAACGGACCGCCGCGCCCGCTGCGCACATTTTCAATCGCGAGCTCGATGGCCCGCTGCATGAATTTCTCTTCCATTTCTATTTTTATGGCTCGCCTATTTCGCTTGAGTATTCTCCACCCAACACCAGTGCACGAAATCCTGCTTGTAACGATTTACGATCGCAGGTGGGACGTCCGATTCCTCCAGCTTCTTATATTGGAAATCTATGAGCCCGTCGGGGTGTACGGTCGCGAGCATGTACCCGTAAATGTTGGTCTGCGCCACGCCTGCATCCTTCGCTTTTGGCGGCAGCGCGTAGCGCACTGCTCCGGCTGTTCCGACGATCATTCCCGGCAGCACGCCGCCGTGTGCGCTCACATAATCCGTGTTGAAAATGTTCGTCATGTAAAAATGTGAATGGCTGGCCAGAATGTAAACGCGCTTGTGCCCGTCACGCACCACCTTCAGCAAATCCTGGTAAACGCGCCGCCCGCTTTCCACTCCCATCGGCGACTGGCTCATACTGTGGTCATCGGAGATGCTGTCCGGCAGCGCCTCGTGCATCCCAATCACAATCGTCGCGACTTCCGGATCGGCCATATCCCGCTGCAAGACACGCTCAATCCAGCGTACTTGCGCTGCATCAAACTGGTCCGTGGACGCGTTGTCCAAGTTGATGAAATCCACGTTTCCCTGGCGCCAGTGGAAATAAATGTGCAATTTGTGATCGCGCGGATCATCCTTCAGGCGTTGCGCGCGCAGTTCGGGTCTATCCAGCCAGTCGGCAAACTGCGCGACGAACTCCTCGCGCGTCTTCGGAAATGTAGTTTCATGATTGCCGATACCCAGGAACACCGGCAGGTCGCCAAACGCCGCAATCTGGTTGTCGAGGAAATCCTGCCACTCGACATTCAAGTATTCGCTGATTGAGAGCGGTCTTGTGATGTGCTCGGGCTGGTGGAGAATGTCTTCATCAAAAGTGTACGTCGCGCGAAAATCCCCCAGGTGCCAGTAAAAAGCGGGATGTTGCTTTAGTACGTCCGCGGCAATCGTCGGCATGACCACATCCCCGCAGTTCCGCGAGTCGCCTGAGAACGTGAATTGCCAGTCTCTACCAGGAGCCGTTTGCGCGCCGCGCAACGATGTTGACGGCAGCACGCCCAGCAATCCGCCAATCGAAACCACTCCCATCATTACCGCCAATGTCGTGCCACGAAATTTACGCATCTTCGCCTCCCGCACGCACTTATCCTTAAATTTGGTTAACACGCCATGCTAACAGACACGGCCAACTAGGAAAAAGTGAATCGTCTGTTTCAGTGAATAGTAATTCGCCGCCCTCGAAACCGCTTGCTGGTTCGAATCTCTTTTAGTATTGTGTCCCCAGATTTCAGGTCATTTCCCACAAAAAGGAGCCCTATGGGCACGAGCCTCACAGTAGGTGAATTCTTTTCGCAGGCAGCCCCCTTGACAGTAGCGACAGCACTAGTCGCGTTCATGTGCAGCCGCAAGGTCATCGAAAGTTGGTTTGCGAGAATCGGATGGTCCCTGGTTCTCGGGACGCTAGCCACGCTGCTGATGTATTGGTGGGGTGCAGGAACGCTCCACGGCACCGGTCAGCTCTGGGACAATATCCCGTCGGGTATCGCGGGTACTTTTTCTGTCGCGCTGCGCTTTCTGGGTCTCTATTACCTTATCGCGGGCCCATGGATGGTGCTCGGCTGCCTGGTAGTCGGGATCATTGTCGGCGTTGGGCTGGACAGGATTACAAGATAGCTTGCGCGAGATTCCGCTCGGCCAAACCCAGTCATTGAGGCCTACCGCGTCCAGCGCTTCAGCGTGGGAATGTCTTTTGTGAACCCCTTGGCCAGGAAAACGGGGATGTGCATCTCTTTCATTTTTGCGCGAACCTTTTCCGCCATTTCATCCGCGGTCAAATTCGGCTCCGTGAATTTTCCGCCCGCATAACAGTGGCTGCAATAGTCCGCGGACTTCGCGCCATTCGCCTCCGTCCCTCCGCCTTGCGCATCCTTTGAAAGCGGCATTCCACAACTCTGGCAGTACGGCCCTTTTGGTTTGAACATGGTGAGTCCTTTCTTGACACGTTTTTACCATTCACGAACGCTGAAGGCAATTTCCCCGCCCGCTAAATAGAATGTCCCATTCGCAATCCGCCTCTGTATAATCGGCGGGCTTGTGAGCATCGCCCCGACCGGGTGGATGGGATTCGACAGATCTCGGAAATATTACGCAAGATCATGGAGGGTACGATGAAGCGGCTTCTTGGACTTGGAATCATTGTTGTGGCGGCGTTCGCAATTCCCGCACTCACGCAAGAGCGCGCGCCAGCGATTGACGGCTTTTCCGCCGATTCCGCACGCGCCGAATCGCAATGGGAGCAGAAGTTCAAGGCCATCCCATCCGCTGACAACATGCGCGCCGCGATGCAGCGCCTGACCGCGCATCCGCACCACGTTGGCTCGCCCTATGACAAGGACAATGCCGAATGGCTTCTCGCCCAGTTTAAGCAGTACGGCTGGGACGCAAAGATTGAGACCTTCTACGTTCTCTTTCCAACGCCCAAAGAGCGCGCCGTCGAGCTTCTTGAGCCGACGCATTTCGTCGCAAAGCTCCAAGAGCCGCCTGTCGCTGGCGATCCCACCGCCACCGCCGCGCAGACCAGCGAGCAGCTCCCGAGTTACAACGCTTATTCGATTGATGGTGACGTGACCGGGCCGCTCGTTTACGTAAATTACGGCGCTCCCGCTGACTACGAGGAGCTCGACCGCCGCGGGATTTCCGTCAAGGGCGCCATCGTGATTGCGCGCTACGGACAAACCTGGCGTGGCATCAAGCCAAAGGTCGCCGCGGAGCATGGCGCCATCGGCTGCATCATTTATTCCGACCCGCGCGACGACGGCTATTTTGAAGGTCCCGTTTTCCCGGATGGGCCATATCGTCCGAGAGATGGCGTGCAGCGGGGCAGCGTCGAGGACATGCCGCTCTACCCCGGCGACCCGCTGACGCCCGGCGTCGGCTCGCCGAGCCAGCCCGGCCAATTTGACATCAACAATGCGAAGACCATCACGAAAATTCCCGTGCTGCCGATTTCTTACGGCGATGCGCAACCCCTTCTCGAAGCGCTTCGCGGCCCCGTGGCTCCCCAAGCATGGCGCGGTGCGCTCGCGATGACCTATCGCATCGGCCCCGGCCCCGCGAAAGTTCATTTGAAAGTGAAATCCAATTGGGAGCTGAAGCCCGTCAACGACGTTATCGCCACGCTCAAAGGTTCCACCGAGCCCGACGCGTGGATCATCCGAGGCAATCACCATGACGGCTGGGTTAACGGCGCAGACGATCCCATCTCAGGACAAGTTTCGCTGCTTGAAGAAGCCCGCGCCCTCGGCGAGCTTGTGAAACAAGGTTGGAAACCGAAGCGCACCATCATCTATTGCGCGTGGGACGGCGAGGAGCCGGGCCTTCTCGGCTCGACCGAATGGGCGGAAACGCACGCCGACGATCTGCGCCAACACGCCGTCGTTTATGTGAACTCCGATAACAACAGCCGAGGCTTCCTGAATGCTTCCGGTTCGCATTCGCTCGAGCCATTCATTCGTGATGTCGCGCGCAGCATCACGGACCCGGAAAAATCGAATATGACAATTCTGCAGCGGGATCTCCTTCGGCGCGGCGGTGCTGCCGCAGCGGGCGGCCCGGGCGGCGGGCGCGGTGGCCGCGGTGGGCCGGCCGCGGATGCCGCTCCTGCTCAGGGCAGCGGCGGCTTCACGATTGGCGCGCTCGGCTCCGGTTCGGACTACACGGTCTATCTCGATTTTCTCGGCATCGCCTCGATGGATCTTCGCTTCGGCGGCGAGGCCAACAGCGCCGGCGTCTACCATTCTATTTATGACGACTTCTATTGGGTCACGCACTTTGGCGACACGGATTTTTCGTTCAGCCGCGCGCTTTCGCAGACCATCGGCACGGTTGTGATGCGCATGGCCGATGCCGATTTGTTGCCGTTTGATTTCGGCGCGATGACGGCCACTGTCCGCCGCTACGAAACCGAACTCGAAACTCTGGCGCAAACGGAACGCGACCAGATCATCGAACGCAACCGGCAAATTCAAGACGGCGTTTTTGACGCAATCAGTGATCCGAAGGACCCGATTGTGGCGCCAAAGCACGAAGACGTCCCGCCGTACCTCAACTTCGCCCCGCTGCGCAATTCGCTGGACGCACTCACGCGCGCTTCCGAGCACTTCGCGCGCGCGCACGCCAGCGCCATGCAGGGCGGCGGATCAAAACTTGCTTCGGCCTCGCTCGCATCGGTCAACCAGATGGTTTTTCAATGCGAGCGCGCGCTGACGGATCCGCAAGGGCTTTCCGGCCGGCCGTGGTTCAAACACATGCTCTACGCGCCCGGCTTCTACACCGGCTATGGCGTGAAAACGATCCCCGCCGTCCGCGAATCCATCGAGCAGAAGCAGTGGGCACTCGCCGACAAGGAAATTTCGCGCGTCTCCGGGGTCATTGACAGGGAAGCTGCGGCGATTGAGGCCGCCGCCGCGGCTCTCGAACAAGCTATCCACTAAGGAGCGAGAAGTTATCGTCTGCATAAAGTCGTCAGGCGAAAGTGTGATGCGGGGGCGGCCCTCGGGCCGCCTTTTTTTCTCCAGCCTTCTCAGCCCGCCGAATCTCCCTCCGAATTCGGCGCAAGCCTGTATAATGAATTCGTGGCACGCGGCTGGGAAAGCAAGTCAGTAGAGAACCAGATCGAATCCGCCCGCGAAGATTCCAGGGCTTTCACACACTTGCGAAAAAATCCAGAGGAACAGGCCCGCGACCGTGAGCGCGAATTGCTGCGCCTGCAGCGCGTGAATATTCAGCAGAAATTTGACGCCGCCGAAAACCCGCGTTACCGCGAACAATTGACGCGTGCCCTTGCCGATATTGACGTCAAGCTTGCCGCCATGGGTCCTAAAGATTAAATGGAAGTGTAAGAATCTCTAATTATCCTGCTGTTTTTTCCTTCGCTGAACTCCGCAGTGCGCCGATAGCCGCGTAACCCAGTAGCACCGCCGCGACCCCCAACGCAATCCACAGTAGTGCACCGTGTTTTTCCGTCCAGGGCTGTGGGTCCACATAGCCGGAATTCGGCTGGCTTTCACCCAGCGTCACTTCGGATGATCCTTTCGCCTCTTTGGAGACAATTAATTCCAGGTCATATCTCGGCTCGTGTGCGAGCGGCTGACCGTAAATCAGCATGTAGGAGCGCCCGGGCTGCTGCTTGAAGAGTACGCGGCGCGGCGTGTTCATCAACTCGGCGTGGATATCTTCAAGCGGCGCGTCGTTCCCGTTCAGCACTTCGATTCGCCACATGCGGCTCGTAAGATCGGCTTGGACTTGCACGTTCAATTGTTCTGATACCTTGTTGGCTTGGTGGAACCGGTAGATATCGCCGCTTCCTGCGGCCCGCCATTGCCGGCCATCGCCGCTTGTTGAGACCTGCACGCTGCGGTCGAATTCTTCCTGCGATGTTGTAAACCGGACTTGCGTGACGGGGATGCTTCCCGCCGGCAAGTCCACTCGCCACGCGCTGCGTTGCGGCATTGTCTCTTCGTGAAGCGCAAAGCCTGCTGGATTGTATTGTTTGTCGGGCAAGGCATCATCGAAAACAGAGACTCCGTTGATCGCGATTGCGGCCTTTGACTCGACCACGCGCAGCCGCAAATACTGCGCGGACGCTTGCGGATAATTCACAGTTTGCGTCCCCTCTCGGTTTTCAGCGCGGAACCGAAAGATTGGCGCCTCGTCCTTCACAACGCGCCACTCTTTTGCGTCGTCGCTCACGGCAACTTCCACCCATGCGAAAAAGTTGTCGCCCGCGACATCCAAAGTAGCCATGCAATGTCTTCTCGCCGCTCCGGGCTGTCCCGCCGCTTGTCCCACGTCCAGCACGACTTGTGAAAACTGTCCGGGCGAATGGCTTCTCTCGATAATTTTCGAGCCGACTTCAAAGGGCTCCGGGATGCTGGCGATATTCGGAAAAACGTAAGCCACTTCGCGGCCCTGATCATCAACGATGCGCAAGTCATTAAGATTTGGCTGCGCTCCCGCGTACACATCATTGGGAAGGAAGAATTCGACGAGTTGCGGCTGCTGGATTGTTCCTGTTTGAATTTTGCGGAGATACTGCCAATTCTTCCACGCATCGGGCAGCGCGGTTGCCGCAATTGCCGCCGCTCCAATGCAGGCAATCGCAAGCCCTGCCGCTATCTTTGTGCTCGCGAACCTTTTCACTGTTTTTCTCCAACGCGTGTGCCAAATCTTTTCTGGTAGTAGAACGAGACGCGCAGCAGCACCACGCCCAGCACCACAAAGGACGCGATCCGGTAAATCTTATCGAGCGACGACAAATCCATCAGGAACACTTTTCCAACCACAACTCCAAGCAATACAAGCGCTTCCCACCGCAGGATCGCGCTCTTGCGCACAATCCCGGAGAGCAGCAATCCGATTGCATAAAAAGTCCAAAGAATCGAAAGCGCCAGATGCTGAGCCAGCCAGCGATCCATCGCCAGGCTTGTCATTTGCCCGAACCAATCCCACGTTTCGAGCGAAAGCGCCACTAGCCCGAGAACGTTTGCCACGATTGGGAGCACGATGTAAATGCCCTTTTCGCGCTCGTCCAGCACATCGGTTTCCCGCCCTACGACAATTGCGGCAATTGCCAGGCAGGCGACAGTTACAGCGAATGTCGCGAACCGCGCATTCCAAAAAGCCACCGGCGCCGATTCGGGGGCCACAAAAAATCGCAGACCCACAATGCCGAATAGTACAAGGCCCGCGGCCCGCAATCCTTGGAGTTTTTCGCGAACGCCGCTCCAAATCAGCAGCATTCCTTCAACCGCGAAGGCCATCGTGATCCATTTACCGTCTAGCCGGATGGGAATCACAAGGGTTGCGAATACGAGCGCCATGCCCGCAAACAAGGTTCGCACCGCCTGGCCTGCGCGGTCTCCGGATTTCCGCGGCAATGCGCGGACAAGCATAAGGTGCGCCGCTGCCAGCGCCAGGACGGCGAGAGCCAATGTCCAGCGCCTCTCAGGCCAGAGCAATGCGTGCAGCGCAGCAAGATAGGAAAACGCATTCGCCAGAATCAGCGCGTATTCTTCGCCGTGAAGTTCGCCGGTGCGCGCGCTCCGCACAACAGGCACCATCGCGAACAGCATGAAGAAAACCGTCGCGAACCCGATGGTCAACGTCAGTCTGTCAGGTTGATAGAATGTCGAATACCAACCCCAGAAGTAGGCGATCGTCATCACGAATTGCACGGGGCCAGGAACGCGCCAGCCTTTTTTCCAGCAGACCGCAATCACGCCCGCGCCAATCACCATCAAATAGGTGAAGAGAATAAGTTCCTGGTCCTGTCCGGTTGTAAGAAGAATCGGAGTTGCGAGCCCGCCGGCTACTGCCAGGACTGCAATGCGCTGCGAATTCCGGCCCACGGCCACGGCCATCATCGTCGCGGTCACGATGATCATGAATCCGAACGCAGCAGCCTGCGAAAAAAGTTGGTAGAAACGCCAGCCCGCCCACAGAGACACGTACAGCACCGCCGCGCCGAGCCCGGCCATCCCTTCGCTGAAGAATCTGTACCCGCGCTTGAGCAGTACCTGGCTCCACACCACCATCCCGGCGCCGATGAACAGACCAATCGCAATCCGGCCCGTCGGCCCGACCCAGTGATTGTCAAACGCATACTTAATGAAAAACGCCACGCCAAACAGCATCACCACAATTCCCGCGTAGTTCAGCCAGCGCCCGCCAATCACGGATTCAAGTTCTGTCCCCGGTTCCTTCGGCGAGGTTCGGAAGTGGTCAACCAGCCCCACAGGTTTGGTGGCGCGAGCCGTCTCCGCCGGTGGTCTCTGGAGTGGCGGCGTAGCCTGCAGTGGGGGTTTTTGGGCAGACGTTTGCGGCTGAGACACAACAGGTTTGGCTGGAGTCAGAGATATTGGCGCACCCTGCTTGGTAGGCGGAACAATTGGCGTTGCGGACACATCCGCTGTTGCGCTCACCCGGCGTTCAAGATCGTTAATACGCCGCGTTAACTCCTCGACATGTTTCAGAAGAGCAGGGTCAGTGCCTCGCAGTTTTTCATGTTTGCTGGTTCGCACAAACGCGGCAATGGCGAATACCGGCACCACGATGACTATGAAGAATCCGAGGAGCCAGGCGAGCGCTTCTAGTGGTGATTCCATCGGCGGCACTTCCTAAAATAAAAACTGGCGTATTAGAACATACGATCCGGCGCGCGGCAATCACGCCGATGCGATGTAGAGAGAACCCGCTTCACTCGCCGAAGCGCGAGAGGATTTTGCCGCCGGTCTTGCTGATGAGCCAGAGTTGCGCGCGCCCCGGCGCTAACTTCGTCTTAATCTCCGCCCCTGTCATGCGGTCGTGCACCGCAATCTCTTCTTCATTCGCCGACTCAGAGACGATCAAGTAGAGCACGCTGTCCGCCAATATGACGGGGCGCACCAGCACCGCTTCCGGCACTTTTCCTTCGTAAGGCGATTGCACGCCCGCCTGCGCCAGCGCCCACGCGTAAAGCTGGCCTGTCGCGCGCAGCCCTTCGGCGAATTCGATCGGTTCGCTCGCGATCAGAATGTGTCCGTTACCATGAGAAATCGTGTGCAGCGTTTCGCCATCCGCGAAACGCAGCATCTCCGCGGACTGCTGCTTATCGAATCCGAAATTGAGCGCCACGTCCTGCCCGCCCACGCGTTGCATTGCTCCGCGCAGCAGAATTGCTTCCAGCGCGGAAGGCGCGCCCAGCGCCGCCAACCGCTGCGTTGCGCGCCAGTGCGCGTCGCGTTCCACCGAGCCAGTCATGAGCAGCGTTCCGCCCCCTGCCACATAGTCCATCAGCGATTTCCACGCTTCATCGCTGAGCGCCTGCGGCGAGGGCAAAATCGCGAGCTTCGGTTTGAGCTTCGCGAGCTGCGCCGCCTGATTTTCCGTGATCACGTATCCTGAAACGTTGCACAAATAGTGCAGAGCCCGCACCGCTTTCTGCTGCGCCTCCAACGCCAGATTTTGCAGTGGAGAATATTGCAGCGCTTGCGAGGTCACGATGGCTACATCCGGCAACTCCGCGCCCGACAGGTGCGGACCCGCTTCGCTCGCAAATTTCGCAAAGCGCCGCATCAATTCCGCTTCTGGCTTCTCCGTTCCGTCCACGCGGATCGCCCCAATCGTCGTCTCACGGTCGTCGCGCTGATATGCGTTCACGTTCCAGAGCCACTCAATCGCGCCCGCGCTCGTTCCCGCCGCCACTGCAAGCTTTCTCTCAAAGAGAGTTGTTTCTTGCGCCGGGCTGCGATGCGCTTCGCCATCCAGCCGCAATTCGTGGCTGATCCCGGTCTCCTGCACCAGCATCGGTTCGCCCGGCAGCTTGGCCACAAGTGAATCCCACAGCAGCGCATCGCTCGCCCACCACGAATGTGTTGTCGTGAAGTCCACGGCCTCCCCGAAAAATGCGGGTGATGGCCTGTCGCCGCCTCCGCCCTCATCTTGGCCAACAGTGACAAGCTGGCGGCTGCCTGTGCCTCGGATTGTGCTCACCATCTCCGCGGCCCAGTCGCGGAATGCATCTTGTGCGAAGTGTTGATAATCCATTGCGCGGAGCGCATTGCTACTCGGCCACGCTTCGTAAGCCGCGCGCGACGAAAACTCCGGCTCTGCCGGTAGCGGCACTGGCGCGTCTCTCGCCACGGGAACGCTTCGCCATGCCTCCGCAATCGCGCCATGGTCAGCGAAATGTTTTGCCAGCCACGCGTTCCATGCCGTGAGCTCGTGGGCGTCGCCGTTCGGCCGCGTCATCCACGTTTTCTGTGGGTTGGAAAAACTCGGTTCGTTGATCAAGTCCCACGCCAGATACGGGACGTCCTTGAATCGCTCGGCGAACGCGCCGATCAGTTCCTTTTGCCGCCGGATTGCCTCGGGATCGAGATACGGGTTGTCTCCACCAAGCACCTCCGGCGTAAACGCGAAAAATGTGAACTGAACCGCCAGTCCGTTTTTATGCGCGCACAGCAGAAATGCCTCCAGCGCGCGGAACATCTCTTCGTGCATCACGCCGCTCTGCTTCATCACCTGATCCCACGCCGTCCACCAGCCCGTGCGGAGCGTGTTGATGCCAGCCGCGCGGATCTGCGCCATGTCGCGGTCCCACAACCACGGGTTCGGCCGCAGAAAGAATTCCCGCTGTACATCGCTCGCCATATATGTCGTGCCAGCAATGAGTTCTGGTTTACCGTCCACAGTAAAGTAGTCGCCCGCTTTTCCTAATTTCGATTCTGAACGCAACAAATTCGCATCATGCACCCAGAAGCCAGTGTGGCTGATGGAATGTAATTCCCCGAGTTCGGACATGCGAGCCGTTACCGAGTGAAGTCCTCGTCCGCTCGGGGTCTGCATCGTGATTTGGGTAGTGAATGGAAAACTCATCGGCCAAAACTCGAACCTTTGCGTTTTCGTTTTGCCGTCCTCAGAGGTCACGGTCAATTCAACTTCCATGCCGGGAATGTCTATCCACTTCTTCTCGGGGAGGATGAATGCGTGGCCAAAACCACGCATTACGCCAAATCGTTGTGCATGCAACGATATCGTCAGCGGCTCTCCCGGCAAAAACACCGGCCACGACGGCTGCACCGTGAAATCCTCCGCGCTATCCGCCGCGCGCTTCGCCAACTTCCCCACGAGATCTTTCGCCGCTGCGCTCGAATAGAATCCGTCGCCCAGTTCGCACGAAACCAGCATCCACCTTCCGCCCGCGAACCGGTTCTGCAAGTGGTCAATCTCAATAATCGGTGCGGCTAGTTTCCGTCCATTCGCCACGCCCCAGACCAGTGTGTCGAGCCGCGCATCGAGTGACCCTGCCGAGCCTTCGCGATGATAGAGATCCTCATCAGTCAACCGCACCGTCGCGCTCCAAGAGCGCTTCCACGCGAATGGGGGCAACGCCAGAAATGAATAATCCTCGTTTGCAACAAAGGCAGCCGCATCCGACCCTGGCGTCTCCTGGTAATCATTCAGGAACAGACTTCGCGCGAACGCCTGAATCGCCGGTCGCAGCTTCCAGCCTTCTTTTTCTTTCCCTTCTTCCTTGTAAGCCGCGCGCGTAAACGGCCGTCCGCCGAGCACGAGCAGGTTCCCGCCACGCGCAAGATATCCGTGAATCGCATGCCACAACTCTTCCGGAAACGCCGATCCAAAGGGCATCACCAGCAACTCGGTCTCTTGCGAGTTCAGTGCCTCCGAAAGATGATCCGCGTTTGTCAGCGCCGCGCCGGGCAGCATCGCGCTCAACTGTCCTCGTGCGGGCTGCGCCGTGTCCGCCGCAGGGAATCCATCCTCCCAGAAAACAATCACCGCCGGTTTTTGCGTGGAGTCTTTCTGCGTCTGTCTCGCGAAATGAGTTCGGGCTTCGGCTGCTCCGCAGGAGACAGTGGCCGCAACGAACAAAGCAACCAGCACATTGAGTGTCTTAAGTCTCCGCATCGCCTTCGCCCCCCATTCCCGCGCAAAAGCCGTCGTGTCGCGGGATTCTATCGAACCTTCCCGCTCATGTCAGAGTTTTTCGCTTGTGACTCGTTGCCTTGATCCCGGACATAATTTTGAGGGTCCGCCGATGTCGTGGGGAGGCTTAGCGATACTCGTCCAGCGGTTACTCCCGCCTTCACTGGGTGCGACGTTGTAGAATGGCCTCCCAACAGGTTCATCCATCCCATCTCACTGGAGGCAACATGACGTTTTCAAGCAAAGATTCAGACGATTCAGGTTCGGTGTTGAAAATGGCGATAAGCAGAAATTGGTTCAAGTCCGGCCTCATGAAGATCGTCGCCGGAGTCGCAATCGCGATACTCCTTTACATGTCCATTGCGTATGTCCCCGCTGGTCACGTTGGCGTACTTACGCTTTTCGGTCGCGTGACCGGTGATATTCTTCCCGAAGGAACTCACTTTGTAAATCCCTTCAAAGTGAACAATACGCTTTCGGTGCGAACAGTAGAGACCAAGGAGGCCGCCACGGTGCCGTCAAACGAGGGTTTGATCATGACGTTGGACACCTCGCTTTTATATCGCTTGGATGCCCAGAAAGCCGCGGACGTCTTCCGCAGCGTTGGTCCCGAATTCGCAAGTATCATCATCGAACCAAACCTGCGCTCCGCCATCCGCGCCGTCACGGCCGCGCATAGCGCCAACGCTCTCTATACGGGCGCCCGTGAAGAGGTCGCCCTGAAAATTCAGGATGAGTTGGCCAAGACTCTCGGCGCGCGCGGAATCATCGTAGAGAGTGTTCTCCTGCGCGATGTCCAGCTTCCGGCGCTTCTGAAGGCTTCTATCGAAGCCAAGCAGCAGGCCGAGCAGGATGCGCTGAGGATGAACTTTGTCCTGCAGAAAGAAAAACAGGAAGCGGAACGCAAGCGCATCGAAGCGCAGGGCGTCGCCGACTTTCAGACGATTGTCGCGAAAGGAATCAGTCCGCAGTTGCTTGAATGGAAGGGAATCGAAGCTACCGAAAAACTTGCGAACAGTACAAACGCAAAGATCGTCATCATCGGCAACTCGAAAAACGGTCTGCCGCTTGTCATGGAGCCAAAGTAGAGGATTTCACGTGGATAAAGACTGAAGAGAAGACGCGCGTGTGGAGCCCTGCTGTTAGGTAGAGGTTTTTCTCGTGCATAGCAGCGTCAGAGCCCAAAGCGCTAAGAGGCCCGCGCTGAGCATGGCAAGGGACGACGGCTCTGGTACTGCAATGGGATTTCCCCTGCCGCTCGAAAAATGCACAGATTTTATCGGGTATATTGCGTCCGTGAAATTCACTGTGCCAATGTAGTCAAGGCCAAAGGAGACGCCATTGCGATGTGCGACACGAAACTCCAGCGTATTTGAGCCGAAATGCAGCAAGTTCGCTGGGATTTTGATCGTCACCGCCGTCAAACACACATCTTCGCCGGCGGAGCACTTCACATGAGTCTTGACGTCTGGCGACACTTCACCGTAAATGACGGCCCCATTCAAGATCACCCTTGCCGAATCATCCGCCATGAGCCGGAGTGTCCCGCCACTCGCGTTCTGCGCAATTCTGAACACGTCAAAGAAAGTGACGACGGTTCCCACTGGAACAGAAGTGAACTCCGGATTTGTCGTGTCGCCGGTCGGAGCAAATGACACCCACGAAGAACCCGCGAGAGCCGGCGCCCATGCGCTGTTTTTCTTGACTGGTACCGTGGCCCCGTTGGAATTTGTCTGGTTTGGATTCGCGGCAGTCCCCGTGCTTGCCAGCACGAGCGAATCGGCTCGTGCGCTGGCAAGCGCCATAGTCCCAATCACCGTCAGAACTATTATCCTAAGAGTTGCTTGTATCGCCATCGCGATCCTCTCGGTATCATCTAATCGCACCTCAATGTCCAAAAATATCCACCGCTGAATCAACGACTTGCAAATGTGAAACACTCAAGAGTATGAAGGCGAGTAGCCAAAATCGGCACTTACGGACACAAATACACTGGAGGAATTGTTTCAGAGTGAAACGATGCGCTAGTTTGCCCCTATTCACTCAAATCTATTTTCATTCAATCTTATTGTCCGACCTGCCATTCGCGGACGTATTCCGCAAGAGATTCTTGCCACGGCCGCGGCAGCGTGAATCCCGCTTCCCGCAATGTGCGCATATCCATCACGGCATACTTCAATCTTTTCGCCCGCCGTCCCATCTCCGCAGACGGTTTTCCAATGATTTTTCCCGCGTCGAACCCTGCGAGTGTCGCCGCGAGCCGTGCTAGCTCCAACCGGTCACATGCGCCGCTGTTTGCCAGGTGATACGTTCCGAAGTGCTTTGACTCCGTCACTTCCATCATCTTCCGCGCTCCGTCCAAGGTGTAAAGTGCGCCACCAAGTTGGTCTGACGCGACTTCGTACTCCTCTCCATTCGCCAGTTTGCGCAATCCCTTACTTACGAAATTCTCTTTGCTTGGCCCGAATAGCACTGGTACGCGAAAAATGAAATGTTCAGCCAGGCTCCTGACAGCCTTTTCCGCCTGCAACTTTGTTCTTCCATAAACCGTCGGCGGGTTCGCAGCGTCCGTTTCCGTGTAGGGGGTCCGCTTCTCCCCGTCGAACACAGCGTCCGTTGAAATGTGTGCGACGATTGCTCCTAGTTCTCGCGCAGCCTCCGCCACATTCCGCGTCCCCTCCACATTCACACGATACGCAAGCCCGGGATCGGCCTCACAAATATCCAAATCCGGAATCGCCGCCGCATGGATCACGGCTTGCACTTTATTGCGCGCAAACACCTCACGCACTTTCCCGTCGTCCGTAATGTCACACTCCGCGTGCCCCAGCGGAATCGCGGTGTGATGCTCGCTGAACACGCGCACGAGCCCATTTCCCAGCAGTCCATTCGCGCCTGTGATTGCAACTCTCATGGAATCCGTTGCGGATACACTCCGCTTCGATTGTAGCGAATCGCAGTGATGTATTTCCTGGAATGATTCAAATGAAAGGTCTGTAAGAAGCGAAAGATGCCGCCGAAGATATTTCTGTGACGAGTTCTAGTTTCTCACGCCTGCGCCAACGATGAGAAGGACGTCGAGCTGCACTTCATGCGCGCCTTCCGCGACGGGCGTCAACGCTTCGTCCATGTACAAAGTCGAAGAGTCTTCTATCCCAGACTACTTTACTGTTGTCACCGTCAGAGAGGTCGCAGGGTTTGGTTTGGCTCCGTTGTTCCACGGATACACACCCAGGTCCCAATTCCCCGCGCCGGAGCGAGCATTTCCAACCCCGCTGCTTCCTGCACCCACAATTAACGGCTTTCCAGTATTCAATGCCGAGATATTGAGCGATGTAAGATTTGCCCCCGCTTGAACGACCGGAGAACTCGCGCTGCTGATGGTGTAGTCCGCATTCAGCCCCGGATTCACCGAAAGCGAATGTGCGTCTTGGCCTGACGCTCCCTGCCAGCCTGCTAAGGTCGCGAAGGCCGTATTGTGCCACTGCATGCCTCCGAAGCCGTTCCAGTCCAAGTTGAAGAAGAGGTTGTGGTCGGAAGTAAAGCTGCTCGGGCTGTTCCCCTGCGGATTGTAGATACCGAATTGGACGTTCATGCAGATGTTGTTGGATAAAATCCAGGTGTTCCCGGTTGACTGGCTCAGGATCTCGAAACAGGAATCCGTTGCCGTGTCGCCTCCGTCAATCGTGTTGTTATAGATGGCCATGGTGTGTTCGCAATCTTGGTCGTAGATGAAGCCACCCGACCCGCTCGACCAGCCAATCCCACCCTTTGTGTTCTTGAATAGGTTGTTGAAAATAGAAACCGAAACCGAGCTATTTGTGCTGCAGGTGCTCCCGCCCTCGCCAATGAAGATGCCCGCCGTTGATCCGGAATTGTTCGGCGTCGTCCCGTGGAAATAATTATTGTAGATCTGTAGATTCACGATGTGGTCGGTGCCGCTCCCAGTCCCTCGGTTATACACATGGATGATTTCGAAATGTTGGAATCCCCCCGAAACCGCCCACACAGATGAATAATTCACATCGTTATCGTGAATTGAACCGCCCGTGTCTGTGTAATTGCCGCCGTCTATCTGGCTTGCGTAGTTGACGAACCGGCCATCCGACCCGTCCACGGTGTTGTGGTCTATTTCCGAGCCCGCCCCGCTATTTGGCCCAAGTCCGTTTATGATCGTGTTCGCGCAGCCCTTGAGAGTCAGATTGTGGAAGTGGTTGGCAATCGAGTTCGTATTGACGATGAGGCACCCGGAACTGAAACCAGAGTTCGTTCCACCCGAATAAACAAACATCGGCCCGATCGTGCCGTTGCGGATTTCCACATTCGAGAATCCGTTTCCTAGGTCTGTTACTCCGACGGCGTTTACCGCCGAACCCATTCCAATTCCGTTGTTTGGACACGTGATGGCCGCGGAGTTCCCGCCCAAATCAAAAATCAGGAAGTTGTTGCCGATCTGGAGGGCTCCCGTCGTATTGCAAACCGCCAGGCTGGCTCCAGGCTCCCACTGAATCACGATTGGGTTGCCACTTGCGCCGCTGCCCTGAGGCGTAAGAACAGAAGTAATTGTTCCGCAGATATGCACTGTCGTCCCGGGCCCGATTTGGCTCGCACCTGCACCCCAGTTGGCTCCGCTATCAAACCAGGTTACCGGCTGGACGTTTGTCGTGCAGTTCCCCGAAGGGGCGCCGGATTGTGTAACGAAGGCATTGGCCACACCGGCTGAGGCCGCCCCCGCCAGTAAGGTCATGCATACAAAGAAGATGGCACACTTCCCAAACAGCGCCATACCCCTATATGACCAGATTTTCTTGTGCTTCAGATTCTTGGCAAGACCTGTTGTGTTCAGTTGCCCGGTTTTCATGGCTCTCCCAATCAATCTTCTGGTTTCAAGCTTATTGCCAGCCCTTGAATGGAACTACTGTCCGACCGGCCAGTATTGGGACAGCCCCATGCTTGACTCCGAGGGAAATGAGGCGCCATCTGCTGATTTGAAGTGCTGACGACCACATTAATCTCAGGGGGGGAGGCCACATAGCTGGGTACAGCTCCGGCACGGCGAACGGGCAAGTGCAAGGCAGGTTATCGGAAACGAATGGTGGGCCCGCCAGGATTCGAACCTGGGACCGACGGATTATGAGTCCGCTGCTCTAACCGCTGAGCTACGGGCCCCACCTTGGTCTGCCTCTCGATTTTATATCGGTTGCGGCAAAATTATCTGAGTATTACCACACACCGATGGCTGGCCACCCTTGCCTTCGGTGGCGAGATCCGGCTTTGACGCGTCTATAGACTCCTCGAAGAAGTATCCTGCGCCAAGTTTTCCTCGTACGCTTGTTCGCCGTGCAATGATTGATCGAGGCCGGCTTCCTCACTCGCTTCATCGACCTTCACGGGCGTGAATATGTTGATCACCATCAACATGCCGTACGTAAAAATGAACGCCCATGCTGAGGAGAAAAGCACCGCCGCGACCTGTTTGTAGAAGAAACTGGAATTTCCATATAAAAGCCCGTTGGCCCCTTCGGGATTGAATCGCTGGTCGGCGAAAATTCCCAGCATCACAATGCCAATAAAGCCGCCCACGCCGTGCACGCCCCAGACATCCAGCGCGTCATCCCACCGCAATTTGTTTTTCAACTCCACCGCGTAATAACACACGACGCCCGCGACGATTCCGATGATCACGGCAGTCGTGGCGGAAACATAGCCGGCTGCGGGCGTAATTGTAGCGAGTCCCGCGACCGCTCCCGTAAGCAGTCCGAGGAATTTTGGCTTCTTCTCGTTGAACCACGCCACCACCAGCCATGCGATTGCGGCAAAGGAAGCCGCGACGTCCGTATTCAGAAACGCGGAAGCCGTCACCGAATCCACGCGCATTTCGCTGCCCGCGTTAAATCCGTACCATCCGAACCATAAGAGGCCGGTTCCCAGCGCGACAAGCGGAATACTGTGCGGACCATTGTCCCGGGTGCGCCGTCTTCCCACGTAGAGCACGGAAGCCAGCGCGGCGATGCCCGCGATATTGTGCACCACGATTCCCCCGGCGAAATCCTTCACGCCCCACTGTTGCAGCATTCCTCCGCCCCACACCATGTGCACAAACGGAAAATAAACGAACGTCAGCCATCCGGTCAGGAACAGCATGTACGCCTTAAACGTCACGCGGTTTGTGAACGCGCCCGAGATGAGTGCAGGCGTAATGATCGCGAACATCATTTGATACGCGATGAACACCATCATCGGTATCGTGTCATTTGGAGAGGCCGTGTGCAGACCGATTCCCCGCAAGCACACGTTGTTAAAGTTTCCGATGATGCCGTGCCAATCGCCGCTGAAGCACATGGAGAAGCCGTACAAATACCAGAGAACCGTTGTCCAGCCCATCGAAACGAAGCTCTGGATCATGATGGCCAGCACGTTTTTCCGTCCAACGAGTCCGCCGTAAAAAAACGCCAGCCCGGGCGTCATCAACATCACCAGGCTGCTGCACAGAATCATGAATCCAGTATTGCCAGTATCGAGATGCAGCATTCGATCCTCCTTGAGGGGCGGGACGACAATGAATCGGTGGCTAGATCATCATCTCGCGGGGAAACCCACACATTCTCCGCACAACGAATCCATCTGGCAAGTTGTAATTAGTCGCGCACTGCGAGCTGCGTGAGGAAACATCATTCAGCGGCCAAATCAAAATCGACGTGAATTCGCATCCCGGAAGGGAACGTGGGTTGTCGTACACCACATACGATTTAACTACACCACCTCGCTCGCGCCGCCCGCCGCATTGCAAACGTAGATTTCAGGCGTAACGCCCGCCACGCGCTGATACGCATCGCGCATGTAAGTCACGAACCTCGAGGTGTGCTCTGCCTTCAGCAAATTGATCGTGCATCCGCCAAACCCGCCGCCGGTCATTCGCGCGCCGTAGCAACCGTCAAACCCGCGCGTAAGTTCGACCATCACATCCAGCTCCCGGCAACTCACCTCGTAATCGCCGCGCAAGCTTGCGTGCGATTCCGCCATCAATTTGCCCATCGCTGCCAGGTCTCCGCGCGTCAGCGCATCCCGCGCTGCAGGCACCCGCGCATTTTCCGTCGTCACGTGGCGCGCCCGCTTATGAAGCGTGTCCGTCAAAAGTGCCCGATGCTCTTTGACTTGCTCCGGTGTCACGTCCCGTAGCGCTCGCACATGCGGCATTACGCGCGCCAACTGCTGCACCGCCTCCTCGCATTCCTCGCGCCGCTTGTTGTACTCCCCGCCCGCAATCTCATGCTTTACCATCGTGTTGCATAGCACCAGCCGCAAATCACCGGGCAACTGCACGGTGTCATGTTCGAGCGTCCTGCAATCAAGAAAAGCTGCATGTCTTTCTTTCGCAAAGCATGCAATAAACTGATCCATGATCCCGCACCGCGCGCCCACAAATTCGTTTTCCGCGCGCTGGCACAGCCGCGCAATCTCCAGGAACGGAATTTCGCAGCCTGAGATAGCTGCCAGTGCTATTGCCGTCGCCACTTCAAGTGACGCTGACGAGCTCACTCCCGCCCCCACCGGCACATCGCTCCGGATTAGTAAGTCCGCCCCACTCACAGAGCATCCCGCGCGCGCCATCATCAGCGCGACCCCGCGCACGTAATCGCTCCAATGTCGCCGAGGTGTGAGCGATGCATCATCCAAATCGAATCCCACTGTTTCCGCAAAGTGTTCCGAATAAACGTGTAGCTCCCGGTCGCCACGCGCCGCAATCGCCACCCACGTTGCGCGGTCAATCGCCGCGGGCAACACATACCCCTCGTTGTAATCCGTGTGCTCGCCAATCAGGTTGGTGCGTCCCGGCGCGCGGAAAATCCGCGGCCGCGCGCCAAAGCGCCGCTCGAACGCCCGCTTCAAATCCGTCACTCGCGCCTCTTCACTCATCTCTTACCATGCATGCCGAAGTATGCTGGATCATCGAATTGCGGGAGGAACTGATTGTACTTTTCCACTGGCTATTGTGGTTTCGCCGTCCCGCGGCGTTTCACCAATTCAAGTACATGCGCCTCGCCAATCGGGATTGCCGGATCTACGGCCGCGCGGCTTGCTGCATCAAAAGCTGTTAGAACATATTTGGCGGGGTCTAGTTTTACCCCCGATTGCCCAACGCCGATTTTCACCCGCCGAAATTCATCGGTTTGAAACGCCTCGAGGATCGAAGCCACGCCACGATGTCCTCCCGCGCCACCGTTCATTCGAGTGCGGACAGCTCCGAGTGGCGTGTCGAGATCGTCGAATACAAGCACGCATTGATCGGGGGCGAACCCCATGCTTTCCGATAGCCGCTTCAGTCCTACGCCAGTGAGGTTCATGGCCGTCCGAATCTTTATCAAGCACAAGCCTCTACCATGTGATGACCCGCGCGCGATCCAGGCCTCCGGAGTTGTTTCCCAGACCAAAGCCAACGAAGCAGCCATCCGGTTCACAACCTCGTGGCCAATGTTATGTGGCGTTCCGGCATACTTCGATTCGAAGTTGCCAAGTCCGATGATGACCTGTCCATCGGAATCAATGGCATTCCCGTCTGGTGGCAGTGCCTGAGACGTCGCCCCTGAAATCGTGGCGTTGCCCATCAATATCGGGAACCCGGAAGGTTTGTTTCGATCAGCGCATTCGTTGCAAAACGAGTATCGTTCACAATCCTCGCGCCAGCATGCGATATCCCCGGTACGCGCCAAGATGATGCGAAGTAGATGGTCCTGTTTGTTTGAGCCTTTCAGCAAGACCAGATCGCCCTCGCGCGTGATTGAATTGATGTACTCGGCCGCATCGCGGACATGGCTGAACACGCGCAATGCGTGTTCTCTGCCTGGCTTTCGCGCCTTGAGGACGCTCGGAGCCCAAGCTCCCACGAATATCGTAATGTCGGCAATTTCCTGCGCACGCTTCGCCACCCTCACATACTCGACAGATGCGCTTGAGTCATAGTCCGAAATTGTGCCGATCACGAAGATTTTCCGCTTGGCTTGTGCGGCTTTCATGAATTGGAAGCACGCGTCGATCGTTCCCAAAGATGCTTTGAAATCGTCCCGGATGAACGTCACTCCGTCAGATGTCGCCACAGGTTGCATGCGGCCGTCATATGGCGCAATGTTCGCAATGCCTTGCGCGCACTCGGCGAGGGGCATCCCCCATGCCAAACCGACCCCGATCGCACCCAGCACCGAAGGAATCAAATGCGACGCGCACAGCTGCGTCTGTAGCCGCACGCGTTCTTTGCCCCATACAAGAGTCATTGCGAGCCGATTCGGCCAAGTTGAACTGATGTCTTCAGCGCGAAGTTCGGCACCCTGCGATGTGCCATAGGTAATAACTTTGGCGGGGCAGGTCGCCTTCATTCTCAACACATGTTCGTCATCGGCGTTGAGGACTGCGGTTCCGGTGGCTGGGAGGGAGGCGACGAGCTTGCCCACTTCTTTGGCGATTCCTTCGCGGGAGTCAAATGCGCTCCAGTGATCGTTTCCAATCACTGTGACGATACCTATGCTCGGCCGCAACATGGCAAGCGGCTCGTCCATTTGGCCGGGAGCGTCCTCACTCAGTTCGACCACGCAGAAATCGTGCTTCCGACGCACTCTCAGAATGGTCTTGCCTATCTGGTGGACTATATTGAACGACCCGCGATTTCCTATCCCCTGCCATTTGGCTGACAGAAGGCCCACCAGGAGTTCTTTCGCCGTGGTCTTTCCGAGGCTTCCCGCGACGCCAATGAAAACGGGCTTCTTGAGCATCGGACGCCAGAGTCTTGCCACGTTTACAAAGCAGCGGTCCGTAAAATCTTCACCAAGCAGGCTGCGAACGCGATAGCCGATGGCATTTGCCAGCCCTAGCTTCGCAACTTCACCACCGCGCGTGTATGTAGTTCTTCCTATTGTCAAACGCATGTTTTTATAACCAATTAATTTTAGCCGGAATTTCCGATTTGGATCTTTGGTTTGTGCGCCGTTTGCTTCTCATGCAATGGGGACAACGAAGTTGCCGCCAAAGCGACATCATCGAACTCAAACCTGCGGCTGAATTTCATTCCCCATTGGTGTAGATTCTCTCTGCGCGCCCGGCTTTCCCGCGCGCCACCCGGCGATGCATTACTCAACAGTCCGCTCCGCATTACTTCGCATCTTCGCAATCTCGATTCTTCTCGGCTCGGCAATATCGGTCAATGCCGCGGCCCAAACTCTCCCGAACTCCGCGCCCAATCCCGTCGCCGACCCGCGCGCCGTCGTCATCTCAGGCCAGGCCCGCTTCACTATCCTCACGCCACAACTAATTCGCATTGAATGGGCCGACGACGCAAAATTTGAAGACCACGCCTCGCTCGTCTTCATCAATCGCCTCATGCCCGTGCCGCCTTTCAAGCAATCTGTCCAAAAAGGCTGGCTCACGATTACCACCGGCAGGATCACCTTACGCTACAAACAGAAGTCCGGCGTATTCACTGCCGATAATCTCAATGTCACTTTCTCAATCGGCGCAGCCAATTTCACCTGGCATCCCAGACTCGCCGACACCGGCAATCTTGGCGGCACCATCCGCACTCTCGATGGCGCAAAAGGCGCCAAGCCGCTCGACCCCGGTCTCCTCTCCCGCGACGGATGGGTTCTCGTGGACGACTCCGCGCGCCCGCTCTTCGACAATTCCGATTGGCCCTGGGCTATGGCTCGTCCGCCCACCGCCGATGCAACAAAGCCGCGCCTCGATTGGTATCTCTTCGCTTATGGTCACGACTATCGCGGCGCGCTCCGTGATTTCACCCAAGTCGCGGGACGCATCCCACTCCCGCCGCGTTTTGCCTTCGGCGTCTGGTGGTCGCGCTACTGGGCATACACTGACGCCGAACTTCAGCAACTCGTCCAGGAATTTCGCGACCACGCTGTCCCGCTCGATGTCCTCGTCATTGACATGGACTGGCACCCCACTTTCGGCACTCGCTGGTGGGAGAATAAGAAGGACGACTCCGGCCACACGCTCGGTTGGACCGGCTACTCCTGGAACAATCTCTACTTTCCTGACCCACCCGAATTCCTCCATTGGGCGCATAGCGAAGGCCTGCACGTTACGCTCAACATGCACCCGGCCTCCGGCGCGCAGCCTTTCGAGCAGGCTTACCCGGACATGGCTCGCGCGATGGGAATCGATCCCGCCACGAAGCAATACGTTCCCTTTGACATCGCCAACAAAAAATTCGCAACGAATTACATGGACATTCTCCATCGCCCGCTCGAAAAGCAGGGCGTGGATTTCTTCTGGCTCGATTGGCAGCAGGAGCAGACCACGAGCCTCCCCGGACTCAATCCCACCTGGTGGCTCAATTACGTTCATTTCACGGACATGGAGCGCGAGGGTAAGCGCCCGCTCATCTACCATCGCTGGGGCGGCCTCGGCAATCATCGCTATCAGATCGGTTTTTCCGGTGACGTAATTTCCGATTGGTCGTCGCTCGCATTCCAGCCGCAATTCACCGCCACTGCCGCGAATGTCGGCTACGGTTACTGGAGCCATGACATCGGCGGCCATCTCCCCGGCCCCGTTGAAGCCGAGCTATACACGCGCTGGCTCCAGTGGGGCGCGTTCAGTCCTATCCTCCGCACTCACATGACGAAGAACCCCGGAGCTGAGCGCCGCCCGTGGGCCTATCCGGAGCAGTACGCCGAAATCATGCGCAATGCGCTTCTGCTTCGACATTCACTCATCCCGTATATTTACACGGCCGCGCGCGAAACTTACGACACCGGCATCTCCATCTGCCATCCGCTTTACTATGACTACCCCGATTCGCCGGAAGCCTACGACGCCAATGCAAACAGCGAATACGCTTTCGGCGACAGCATGATCGTTGCGCCCGTCGCCACGCCGCTCGATCCAGCTTCGCAACTCGCGAAGCGTTCCGTCTGGCTCCCGCCCGGCGATTGGATCGAGTGGCGCACCGGCGCGCGCCTCCACGGCCCCGCGACCCTCGACCGCACCTTCCGTTTAGACGAGATTCCCGTCTACGTCCGCGCCGGCGCAATCATCCCCATGCAATCCCCCGCGCAGACTTCAACGCTGTCGGTTGCCCAGCGGACGTATCAAGCCTCCGCCGAAACTTCAGGGATGGAGCTGGTTCCCCCTGACCAATCCCTGCCCGACCCCCTCGTCCTCCAGGTTTTCTCCGCCGTGCGCGGCGAAGGAAGCCTCTATGAAGACGCCGGCGATACCCTCGGTTACAAAGGAACCGAATCCGCCCGCACGAACTTCCGCCAGCAACTTTCCGCCGACGGCACACTCAAAATTGAAATCCTTCCCGCCGAAGGCGGTTTCCCTGGAATGCCGGCCGCGCGTTCTTACGAAATCCGCCTTCCAGTTTCTTTCCCGCCGGAATCCGTTTCCATCAACGGCCAGCCCATCGCTTACACCGGCCCTGAATCCGCTCCAACCGGCTGGCGCTACGATGGCGACGCCACGACCACCATCATCGAATTGCCGAGATTATCTGATACGAAAAAAGTGGAAATCCTCGTGAAGTATGCCGCTCACTCACCCGAAGAGGAAGCTTTGCTCAACGGCGCCGCCGGAAGATTCGCGCGACTCCACGGCGCGATGCACATCCTCGAAGGCTCGTGGGACCGCGGCTGGGCCCCGGACGCTCTCCTCTACGCCGCGCAAACCGGCCGCCGCATTTCGCTTCATCCCGAATCCGCGCTCGCCGAACTCCGCCGCCTCGCCGCGAATTGGCCGGACATTCTCAAGGCCATCGATTCCCTCGACGTTGACCGCGCCAAGTTCATCGATCCCGCTCTCGCCCACCTTAAGAACTGATTGGATTGAGTTTTTTCTTCTAGCTCAGGTCTCGGCCCGGCGTTCTTTGCCGGGAAAGACCTGAGGGTTTTGTGATGATTCACTCATCTCACGGACTATCGCGGAGTATTCGGAGCCGCGGCCCCCGCCGCTTTCTTCTGTATCGCAAACACAACCCATTGCACGCCGAACGAAGCCCACACAATGATCAGGAACGGGGTTCCCTTAAACGTCACCGCGAGCACCACCACGCCCACGCCGAATCCCCAAATCATAAGTTCACCTAGGAATCCATCAAGCCAGTTCGGCACTCCGCCCGCCGACGGCAAGCGTGGCGTCAGCGATGGAATCAGCCGCGGCACCGCCGCGCAATACGCATGATAACTTTCTCCCTGCGTCGCGCGCAGTTCCGCTTCTTCGCGCAGGATCAGGCGCAGCACAACAACGGTCATACCAATCACCAGCACAAAAAATCCCGTGCGGCTCGCCGTTAGCCCCATGCCAAGCGCCATAAGAATATTTCCGAAATAAAGCGGATTGCGCACGTAGCGGTACGGCCCGTCCGGCACCAGTTTGTCCGTGTGCAATTTGTAGTCACGCATCACGGCGGTTTTCAAGTAGGACGTGCCCCACGTACGTATGATCGCGCCCACGAACGTCAGCGCCGCACCGAATAGGAACACCGCGCGCGTCCACCCGTCTTCGGTCAGCCGGCCGAGCCAGTGCTCCAGCCAGCGCGCGACGACCACTCCCGAGGGAACGTGGTCAAACGTGTAGCAAAAGTATGCGCCGCTGAAGACCAGCGCGATAAATATCCAACGGAGCCGGAACTCGGTCTTCGTCCCCGCAAACCAGTGTGCGTCCACAGATTGATTCTCCATAGGAACGTAGAAGTCGCGGAAGGCTAGCTGCGCGATTCCATTCTGTCAATGCGTCGTTGTCTCAACGCATTGACTTGCGCTCGCCGAGCATTGAAGATAATCCCTCTAATCGCAAGGAGGAATTATGCCGAAAGGGAAGAAGACCGCGGCCAGTGACGCAAAGAGTGCCGCAAAAAGCGCCGCACAACTGGATGACTTTCAGAAATTTCGCGCGGACCTGAACGAAGAGATCCTCGGCTGCGGCCACCTTGGCATCAAGCGCTTTTTCGCGCTCGATCATCAGGCCTACGAGCCCGGCGCGCTACCCACGAAAACGAAAGAGCTGCTCGGCCTCGTCGCCTCGATGGTGCTTCGCTGCGACGACTGCATCACCTATCACGTCATCCGTTGTGCCGAAACCGGCAGCACGCGCGCCGAAGTGATTGACGCCATGAATGTCGCGCTCGTTGTCGGCGGCTCCATCGTCATCCCCCATTTGCGCCGCGCCTTCGCGCGCATGAGGGAAGTCCCCGCGCTCAAGCCCTGACCGTATCCCGCGTTGTCTTTCGTGGGGCTCGCCGGAATTTATCCCGACAATGTCGGGAGGTCGGCCGGTTCTCGAATTGAAATCAGGCCCGCCTGAAGGCGAGCCCCACGAAGTCCTCATTCCGTAAACACCACTCCGACCGCCGTGTGCCCCGACGTCGGCCCCGGCTCGAGCTTCACCACGTATCCGCGCATTCTCATCGGATGCGCGGTGGGATTTTCCTTGCCGGGGTCGCCCATCTCCACTTGCAATTCCGATTGCAGCCTCGGACTGTGGCTCAAATAAATCATCGCGCCCTGCAGCGTCAGGTCGCGGATCACCGTCTCTTCCTGAAACGCGCGGCCTTCCGTCGTGTATCCGGTCACCACCGCGCGCAGATTTCCGTCGCGCCGCTGACCGCTGCGTCCCGTCGGCAGATGCACGTCCATTTGCTGCGCGCCGAGTCCCATGGCCATGCCCTCGGCCGCCGCCCACACGTTGTCAAAATGTTGCCGCGCCTGGCGCAGCAGCGCGTCCACCGCGCGGTCCGACGAATCCGGGTCGTGATGGAACAGCACCAGGTTTCTAGCGCCCGCCTCGCGTGCCACGGTCGTGCCCGCAAGCCACGACGAATGTCCCCAGCCGCGTCGCGGCCCGGCAAGCTGCTCGGGCGTGTACTGCGCGTCATTGATGAAAATGTCCGCGTCCGCCGCGAGCTTCAGCAAATTTTTGTCCAGCTCGGCGTCGCCCGGCTCGTTGTCGGTCGCGTAAGCGATTACGCCCGCGGACGTCTCAAACCGGAATCCCAGGCAGCCCTGCGGATGGTTCAGCCAGAAGACGGAAATTTTCGCGTCGTCAATTTGAAATGTCTCGCCGCCGTTAATTTCCGTAAATTCGCGCTTCGCGGACATGGCCGAAACATTCACCGGGAAATACGGATAGGCCATCTGCGTCTCGAACACCTGCTTCAGGCTGTCCTTCCCGAGGAACTTCGAGCGGAAACTGTAAAAGTGAAATTGGTTTTGCGGCGAATAGAGCGGCGCGAAAAACGGGATGCCCTGGATGTGGTCCCAGTGGTAGTGCGTCAGGAAAATGTGCGCGCGCAGCGGAGCGTCGTTTATTCCAGCAAGGCTATTTGCTTGGGCAAAAGCACCAGCAGGGCTATTCGCTTGAGGATAAGACGCCTCGGGCCTCTCCGCGACGGCCACGCTTTTTCCGCCGCTCGCGTGCTTCGCGCTGCCGGAAAATTCCGGGCCCTCGCCCGTGTCGTCCGGATTTCGCTTCGTGGGTGCCCCACTCGCCGTCTTTGCGCGTGGGTTCTCTGATTCTGATCCATTGGCGGGTGCCCCACTCGCCGTTTTTGCCGGTGGGTTCTGTCGCTCTGCTCCAATGATTTCATTCTGCCCCGCATACACGCTCTGGTCCCCAGTGACGGATATCCCGCACCCGGCAAGCTGGTTGCCGAGCATTCGCACGCCCGTGCCGCAATCCAGAATGAAGCGAGTGCCGCGCGGAGTCGTCAGCTCGAGGCATGGCGTGTTGCCGCCGTAGCGCGTGGTCGCCTGGTCCACCGTCGGCGTTGACCCGCGCACTCCCCAGAACCGTATTTGTGCAGAATTCCTTGTCATGTCCTTGTCACGTTACGAGTAGCACAGCCAATCCTGGCTGTGCGCTTTTCGCTTTCGTTCTTGGGTAACACAGACTTCAGTCTGTGTGCTTGCCTGCCGGTTAGGCAGGCCTGCCTTCCGCTTTCGTCCTTGAGTAGCACAGCCAATCCTGCCCTGCCGCTGCGAACGCCTTCACAGCGCGAGCAGCAAAGATTGTTAATAACGTCCCGCGCTTTTCACGCTTGGCCAGAATTCCTGCACCAAGCAAAAATTCTCGGGGTACTCCCTGCGTTGAACTCCTTCGGGGAACCACCAAACATCCCTACCTAAAAATGGTAGAAGCCGCTTCCGGCCAAGTCAATTGCGATTGCCGCCGCTGGTGCGCGGGGCGCAATCCGCGGCTCTGAACTCCTGCCAGGCTGAAGCCCGGCACTACAGAGCGTTTCTTATTTGCTTCTCTCAGTCTCGGGGCCCCCTCCCGATCTAAACCATCGGGATGCAAACGGCGCACACCCCCACCCGCGTTCCATTCGGCTTCGCTCAGGACGTGGATAACCCCCCCCGCGTTTTTTGTAAGTGATAGAAAAAACTCATAGTTACAAGAAAGAAGGTTTGTAAGTGATAGAAAACAATGGAGTCTTTTTGAGGCTTTCTGATAGAGATTCGGAAGTGATAGAAAACACAAGGGGTTACGCGATTTGGATCGTGGGTGCGAGGCAAGCGATTGATTTCGACGAAGCTGTGGATTGGAAGTCGCGTGGATTCGTTCCCAAGGTGGGAAGGGAAGCGGTGCAGGAGGGCGCAGCGAGGAGTTCATGGTGCATGTTACAATAAGAGTAAACTGATGTCAAGAGAATTAGTTAGGAATTATGGGAAGATATTACACAAAACTCATTCGAATGAGTGTTCGAATGAGGGGGAGTGAGCGGATCGAATCTTAAGATCAACTGCCCCACCCTTTGTTCGCAGCGAACAAAGGAATGGGCCACCCGAAAAGACTTAAGGCTGAGCCACCCGTCCCATCTGCAAATGCGTGCCGTGTACTATTTTTTCTAGTTCTCCAGCATATTGAATTAGTTGTGTATTGACTCGCCTTATGTCTTCAATTAGAGCTTCATATTCTGGGAATTGACGTTGAATGTCCTGTGGGGAATCGCCTTTCTTTTCGTCGACCCGCTGTGCGTACCAGTGCCTGAATCTTGCCTGCCAGCGAGTCAGGTGCGGGTGTAAGCCGTTGTTGAGAGCCTGTATAGCAATCTCGACGACTTTTTGAGTGCTCTTTTCTTGCCGCAACATTTGGCCAGGAATCTCAGAAATTAATTGTCTGATGCGGCCAAACAAGGAATACCAGGAGTCGTAGATCTCAATTATTACGTCGTGTTCAATATCTATCGGAACGGCCGCCTTCCTGGTCACGAGCTCCGTCCATATCTTGTGAGCGATCTGAATATCCTCGTTGTTAGGGCGCAACTCGACATTCCCGACGCCCCCAAGTTGAACGTTTAAACGGACAAGCTCATAGTGCCGAAAACGAATGGCACCACTCTTTCGTGACAGTACAAAGGCTACTAAACACAGAATTACTACAGCAAGTAGCCAAGCGGAAACGTCAAGACCAACGGACCAGCCTTCGATATGGATACGAAGCAAGTCAAAACCAGACATCAGTGTGTGAATCGGCATACCTTGCAGACTCCATTGTATTTCATCATTTGCGCATCATTTTGAATCAAGTGGGCTCGTGTAAGTCGGGCAGATTGTGCATCTTCAATTATTCTTCGCATCTCCTCGGTCTTGTCAGGTATGTATCGGTAGCTCGCGTAGCAGTTTCGATCTTGTCTCCAATTCGCAGCAAACCTATCGGGCAGTATTGCTTGCGGCAACGCAGACGGCAGGAGAAATCCAACCAAACCGTTTGGCGTATAGTTCTCACCCCGCCTAAGAGATGATTTCAGCTCCCAATCAACGTAACGTCTGCTGTGTGTACAAGTACCGATCAGAACCATCGTAATGGTCGAATCCAGTAGGTATTTCTTTCGGATTTGTCCCATTACGTATTCGGGGTCTGAGCTGTCAATGAAGTCATCGTTGTCGAAAGAACACAAAGCCTTGGGATTAAAGACTCTTTGAAGGGTCGCCCAATGGTAAATGAACGCGTCGACCTCTCTCCGATTTTCGTGAAACGAGGAGATAAAAATATTTCTCACGGGTGGCGGCGGGGCGGGAACAGGTCGTTCAAGAAATGGATTCCGACCGCCAGACGGATAGTAATGTCCCATACCAGTGGCTTCGAGATTATCAGGAATGAGGCAAGACCACCACCTGCGATGCGGTTCGGGATGACGGCAAGTAAGACGCAAGGCACACAACGGCAGAGACCCCACGTTCGCCCATTAATACGGGACGAACATGGGGCACCCGGCTGCAAAAAAGAACTGCGAACTACTTGTGGGTCATTGTGACGACGTGGGCCAGCATGTCGCGGTGTCCGGCGGAATCAATCGTGGACCCGAATCCCGCCCAGGCTGCCGGATTGCTCTTCTCCGCGTCATCGAGCATGGAGTAGAACTTATCCAGGCCTTCGGGGCCGTTCGCGACGATGACCACGAAGAATGCGCCGGGGTCGGCGGAGTGCACGGTCTCCTCGTCAATCTGGTAAAGGTGGAGCGCGCCGGCCGCCATCAACTTATCAAGCAACGCGACCATCGTGGCCTTCATGATTTTTCCATCGGGATCGCTTGAGCCTGCTCGCGATTTCCAATTGCCCACGCGAAGGTAGCCGTTTGTAAATGTGCCGGCGTGCGCAGCGTAATCGCGGCTGGACATGATGTAGTCCCAGTGCTTCGATGCCGCCAAAGGCGCTGACACCGCATTCGGCACAGAGCGCAGTCCTTCGAGCACCTTGATGATGTTAACCATCGAACTCGCCTGGAACCATGAGCCGTGAGTTGGCGAGCCTTCCTGATGATTCAACACCGCGTAGTTGCCGAAGGAGATCAGCGTTCCGTCGGCGACAAATTTCTTCATGGAGTCATTGTCGGCGTCTTCCACCTTTTGATAGTCGGCCCACATTGCGCGCGGCACGGCCCATTCGGAAACGTAGGTGTACAACACGGGCTTTTCCATGCTCTGCGACTGCGCCCGTACCTGGCTCACGCAAAGCGGTAGAACCACGAGCGCACACAACACCAGCAACAAACCGATAATTCGGTAACGCATTTCTTTAGTACCTGACTCTTTCTCCGCCTGTGGCGGCTGCAACATTTTGAGTTTGATGGTTACAACAACGAGGGGCCTGAAATTCGCGGAATACTAAGTGTTTGGAAGCGCGAAGTCAACTTACCCGGTGAACGGGAATGTGATACTTTCCGCCCATGCAACTCACGCTGCATTCCCAAAAAATGGGAAAGGTCGTGGTAATCCGGTGCGAGGGACGCATCGTTACCGGAGTAGAGACCAAAACTCTCCAACAGGAGATTGAGAAGCACACGCAGGAGACGAAAAAGTTCGTGCTGCAGATGGCGGAAGTTAAATACGTGGACAGCGGCGGGTTGGGCGCGATGGTTCGACTTGCAGGCACGCTGCGGGCCCATCACGGCGATTTGAAACTTTGCCAGCTATCCACTTTTGTTCACCAGGTGCTTGAGGCCACCGCTCTCCTGAAGGTGTTCCATACCTATCCATCAGAAAAAGAAGCCGTTGATGCGTTCCTTGAAGGCCCGCAACATCACGGCGCGGCTACTTCGGGTACCGGCGCCAAAATCATTTGCATTGACCCCTCTCTCGATCTCCTTGCCTATTTGAATGCGCTGCTGAAGCGCTCAGGCTATGAAGTTCTGACGACGCATCGCCTTTCTGACGCCAGGACTCTTGTGAAAGCGACGAATCCCGGCGCAATTGTGTGTGGGCCGGGGTTGCATGCCGATGAGTTTGCTCTCGATAGCCTTCGCGCTACGGCTCCCAATGCACAGTTCCTGATGCTTGCATCCGATTTTTCCACGAAGGATGCGAGCCATGCCGGCGCGGATTTGGTGGAACGTCTCCGCGCGCTTTTCAATCCTCAGCAATCGTAAATCGCGCGCGCAATTGCATGTGACGCGCCACGCCAAGAAGAAACCCACGATTCCCTGGGAATTTTCGGGCCGAAGTCTCTGCGGCCGGATAAGGGCGAGCTATCCCGCGGCCTGGTAGCTGCGGCCGACGAGCTTCTGGAATTCGGGATCGTCGTGCAAGCAATCCAGATCAGAATCCTGCGCCGCCCAATTCGGGTTGCCGTATCCGGCGGCGAAGGCCCTCTTGAGTGTCTCAAGCGCTTCCGGTTTCCTCAGAAGGATGCCGTACGTGCACGCGGCATTGTAGAGAGTGTTGCCGTCATTGGGCCGGAGAGCGACGGCGGTTTGAAGGTGGCGGACAGCCTCATCCTTCTCACCGAAGTAGGCAAGGTTGCTGGCAAGCAGGATACGCGCGCGAACATCTTCGGGAACAATTTCCAATTGCTGTCGGAGCACTTCACACATGCGCTGGCGGATCCGCTCGGATTCTTTCTTCTGGCCCGATCGCGCGAGACTTTGATCATACGGGATGTAAGTATTGTAATCGTCACCGTTTGCTTCCAACGCGCGTTCGGCAAGCGCGGCAGCCTCCTCATATTTGCCGAGGCTGAAATAGGCGCGGCCCAGGATATTCCAGGAACCCTCGCAATCAGGCTTGCGCTCGATGGCGCGCCAGGCGAGCAAGGCGCATTCCTCGTATTTTTTCTGGGCATAGAAAATGCGCGCGCGCGCGACGAGCACCTCCGGCAAATCGGGCGCAAGCGCCATGGCGCGGTCACAGGCGGCAAGTCCACGCTCGATCCACTTCAGATTCTGCTCGCGGAGCTCGTAGATCAATCCGCACAGATGTGCGATGCCCGCGTGCGCGAGAGCGAAATTGGGGTCGAGCTGAATGGCCTGCTCGAACATTTGAAGCGCGTAGTCCATGTTCTCGCGGCGCGTGTAGCTGCGGCCGCGCAAGTAGAAATCGTAAGCCTGGGTGCTTTCTGTGGGCTTGCGCGCAATGGTTTTTTCTTCCTGCGGGCTGAGAGTGATGCGAAGCGCTTGGGCGATGCTTCGCGCGATTTCCTCCTGGATGGCGAAAACGTCGTCCATCTCGCGGTCATAACGCTCGGCCCAAACAGAGCGGCGGGAGAGAGTCTCGATGAGTTGCGTGGTTACCCGCAAACGGCTTCCGGCGCGGCGGATGGAACCCTCGAGCACATAGGCGGCGCCGAGCTTCTGCCCGACTTGCAAGGCTGTGATCGGCTTGTCGCGGAAGGCCAGCATTTCCGAACGTGGAAAAATCTGGAGCTGATTGATCTTGGAGAGTTCTGTAACGATGTCTTCGGTGATGCCGTCGCGGAAGTATTCGTCTTCCTTGGCGCCGCTCTGATTCTCAAAATAGAGAACGGCAACGGTTTTCTGCGTTGCGGTGCCGGCCGAAGGCGTTGCGCCCGAACCGCTTGGCTTCTCCGCGGTGGTGCGGCGGCCCGAATCGAGGTCCCGTTTAATGCGCTTCAAATCTGTTTTCAATTCGGCGGCGGTTTGACAGCGAAGGTCGGCATCCTTCTCGAGCAATTTGTTAAGGGTAGTTTCGAGCGAAGCGGGCAAGTGGGCGTTGAGCTGGACAACCGGCGTAGGAGTGGCGTTGAGAATCGAATTAAAGATGAGCGCCGATGTGGTGCCGGAAAAGGGCGGCACGCCCGTGGCCATTTCATAGAGCACCACTCCGAGCGAAAATAGATCCGAGCGAGCGTCAATTTCCTCGCCGCGCGCCTGCTCGGGCGACATGTAGGCGATCGTGCCCATGGAGCTACCTGGACTGGTCAATTGCTCATCGGGCAACATGCGAGTCTGAGTGGCACCGACTGAGACCTGCGCGGATTCACCCGCGGAGTGGCGCGCGGGCGCAAGCTTGGCCAGACCGAAATCCAGAATTTTTGCCTGGCCGCGTTCGGTGATAAAAATATTCGCTGGCTTGATGTCGCGGTGGACGATGCCCTTGGAGTGTGCAGCCTCGAGACCATCGGCAATCTGAATTCCGATGTCCAGAAGCTCAACCGTTTCAAAGGGTTTCGCACCAATGCGGTGCTTGAGCGTCTGGCCTTCGAGCAGCTCCATGGCGATGAACGGTTTTCCTTCAAACTCGCCGACATCATAAATCGTGCAGATATTTGGATGATTCAGCGTGGACGCGGCGCGCGCCTCACGGTGAAATCGCTCGATCGCCTGCGCGTCCTCGGCGAAACCGTCGGGGAGAAACTTAAGCGCGACGCTACGGCCCAAACGCGTGTCCCTGGCCTTGAAGACCACACCCATGCCGCCGCCACCAATTTTTTCGCCGATGACATAGTGGGAGACGGTCTGGCCGATCATGGAAATTGCTCTCCTTGGCGGGCGTCATCGAGACGCGGGCCGGCTTGCGCACCGCGTACTGTTCTACAGTCCGGGCCGCCTGTCAATCACAGGTGCAAGCGAGCCAAGAACCAAGGCGGTGACGGCTTGTCCAATTGAGGACTGTCTGAAATGCGCGGGGGAGAAGGGAACCGCTGTTGTGGTACCCTGTCGCGCGGATTTTAAATCACTGATTGCATCCCTAACCCTATATGAAAAAAACGTTGCTTCCCATTCAGACTGTCGCGCGGAAACTCGAAATACCAGAAAAGTACATTGAGCAAGTCGGGCCCTATGGCGCGAAGGTGCGTCTGGAGCTGCTCGCCGATCCCGCGTTCAAACGGCGCGGGAAATTGATCATGGTAACGGCGACGACTCCGACCGCGAGTGGAGAAGGCAAGACCGTCACCGCGATTGGGCTGACGCAGGGGCTCGCACTCGTCGGGAAGCGCGTGGTGATCACGTCGCGGGAGCCATCGCTCGGCCCCGTATTCGGCATGAAGGGGGGCGCGGCCGGCGGCGGGCTCAGCCAGATTGAACCGGCCGCGAAGATCAACCTTCACTTCCACGGGGATTTTCACGCCATCTCGTCCGCGCACAACCTGCTCGCGGCGCTCATTGACGCACATCTTTTCCACGGCAACGATTTGAACCTCGACCCCGACCGCATAACCTGGCCGCGCGCGCTGGACATGAACGACCGCGCCCTGCGGCGCATCGCCGTTTCGCTGGACAGCAAGAAGGACGGCGGCGGGCGCAAAACCGGATTCGTGATCACCGCCGCTTCGGAGATCATGGCAATCGTGGCGCTGGCGACGGACGTGAAGGATTTGCGGCAGCGGCTGGAATCAATTTTGGTTGGCGTGACGCGCGATGGGAAGCCGGTGTATGCGCGGGACCTGCAAGCGGTGGGCGGGATGATGGCGCTGCTTGCGGATGCAATTCTTCCGAATCTTGTGCAGACGACCGACGGAACTCCCGCGCTGGTGCATACCGGGCCCTTTGGCAACATCGCGCACGGAACAAGCAGCGTGCTCTGCCAGCAGATGGGACTGCGGCTTGCGGACTACGTCGTGAATGAAGCGGGATTTGCGGCCGATCTGGGCGGCGAAAAGTATTTTGATATTGTGATGCAACAGTCGGGGATCACACCTTCGGCGGCGGTCCTTGTGACAACGGTGCAGAGTATCCGGAATCAAGGCGGGGGCGACTTGGAGCGCGGGCTGCCGAATTTGGGGCGGCACATCGACAACCTCAAAGGATTTGGCGTCCCAACGATCGCGGCGATCAACCGGTTCCCGAATGACACGGACGCGGATCTGAAGCGGCTGGACAATTATTGCGCGGAACATGGAACACCGACGGCGCTCTCGGAGGCGTTTACAAAGGGCGCTCTGGGAGCGAGAGAGCTTGCCGAAAAAGTGGTTGCGCTGATCGCCAAGAATCCCACTCCGCAGGTGCGACCGGTGTACACGCTTGATGAGCCAATCGTCGAGAAGATTCAGAAGGTCGCGCGGAAAATTTACGGCGCGGGAGACGTCAGCTTCAGCGAGCAAGCCACGGCAAAACTGCAGCAGTTTTCGGAATGGGGGTACGCGAAGCTCCCGATTTGCATTGCGAAGACTCAGTATTCATTCACAGACGATCCCAAAGTGCTGGGCGCCCCGACAGGGTGGACATTGCGCGTGACGGATGCGTCGCTTTCGGCGGGGGCGGGATTTATCGTGGCGATTTCCGGAAACATGATGCTGATGCCGGGTCTCCCGAAGGTGTCGCGCACCGTGTCAATCGACGTGGATGCTTCGGGTGAAATCATCGGAGTTTAAGAGAAGGGTTCGGGGGACCTCTCAGTTTTTAGGGAGCCTGATTATCAGGAGATGACCAATGACGACTCGTCGAAAGTACGACAAGACTCACGCAGGTTTCATGTTCGCAGCGCTGGTTGTGTTGCTGAGTCTGCGTGCCGCGCCGCTGCGCGCGCAGGCGGATGACAGCATCAAGACGATGAAGGCGGAGGTGGCGGAACTGATCAAGGAAGGAAAGCTTACCGAAACAGTGCCGTTGCTAGAGAAGCTGGTCGTGGCGGAACCAGACAATGCGGAGGACCAGCTCAACCTCGGCTTCGGATTGCTCGCGGTATCGTCGACCGTGCAGGACGCGGCGCAGCGCAAGGCTCTCCGCGTTCGAGCGCACAATGCCTTCGTGAAAGCGAAAGAGCTTCATTCCGAGGCGCCCGCGGTAGACGCGCTGATTCAAGCAATTCCGGCCGATGGCACGGAACCATCGCCGTTTTCCGAGAACCCCGGTGCGAATAATTTCATGACACTCGGCGAAGCGTTTTTCTCAAAGGGACAATTTGATGAAGCGCTTTCAAGCTACCAGAAGGCACTGGAGCTTGATCCGAAGTTGTATGACGCCGCGCTCTTCTGCGGGGATGTATACATGAACAAGCAAGATTACGCACAGGCAGAGGTCTGGTACCAGAAGGCGATTGCGATCAATCCGAACCGCGAAACCGCCTATCGATACTCCGCGACTCCGTTGATGAAGCAAAAGAAAACAGAGGAAGCGAGAGACCGTTACATCGAGGCCTACATTACCGAGCCCTATAGCAAGTTCGCACAAGCGGGCATCCTGCAATGGGGACAAGCCACCAAGACGACTCTGGCTCATCCGAAAATCGATATTCCGGTCACGGTCACATACGACGCCAGCGGAAAAATGAATATCAATATGGATGCCAGTATCATGTTGTCAAAAGCAGATGATGGATCCTCCGCGTGGATTATCTACGGAGGAACTCGGAAGGTTTGGAAAGATGAAAAATTTGCGAAGACCTACCCGAACGAGCCGGCTTACCGGCACAGTCTCGCTGAAGAGGTTGACGCCTTGCGGACAACCATTTCTCTCGCGGCAAATGACAAGAAAGTGAAGACGCTTAGTCCGGCGCTTGCGAAGTTGAAGAAACTGGATGATGAAGGGCTGCTGGAGGCATACATACTAATCGTCAAAGCCGACGCGGGGATTACAAAAGATTACCCCGCATATCTCCAACAGCATCGAGACAAGCTGCGGCAGTATGTGGTCGAATATGTTTTGACCGGGGGAGGAAATTAGAGTTACCGGCGCATTTTCCTGCCGCAGGAATGCGACTCAACACTACGAGGACGAGCAGGTAGAATAAGCGTAATGCACTTTCACTCGCACAGCACGGCGCACGGGCACGTCCATGCGGGTGACCACGGTTTGCATGGCGATCCCCATGCCGCTGAGCCGGGATCGGCCGCGCTTGCGGGGTCGGTTGGCGCGACGCTGCTGCTTGTTGCGGTTGAACTCGCGGGCGGGCTCGCGTCGCACTCGATGGCGCTAGTGAGTGACGCGGTGCACAACCTGAGCGACGTGCCGTCGCTGCTGATCGCATGGCTGGGGATACGCTGGGCGCAGCGTCCCGCCGATTCCGAAAAAACTTATGGGTATCACCGCGCAGGAATTCTAGCGGCGTTCGTGAATGCGATCCTGTTGATGATTGTCGCTGGATTTCTTTTTGTAGAGGCCTGGGAGCGCTTCCGGCAGCCGCAGCCGGTGCACGAGAACGTGATGATCTGGATTTCGCTTGTGGCGCTTGCCGTGAACGGCGGAATCACACTTGCAGTGGCACGCGGGCGGCGCGATCTAAACATGCGTGCCGTGTTCATTCACAACCTGGGTGACGCGATGTCAAACGTGGCAATCCTGGGCGGGGCGTTCGTAATTCGGGCCACGGGCGCGCAGTGGGTGGATCCGCTGCTTGGCGCTGCGATCGGCGCCCTGGTGCTGTGGTCGAGCATCGGGATCTTGCGCGAGGCGGCGCACATTCTGCTGGAGGGGTCTCCGCGCGGGCTGGGTCTGGACACCGTGGCGAAAGCGATTCTGGCCGTGCCCGGCGTTCAGGAAGTGCACGACATCCATGTTTGGACGCTGGGGACGAACCTCCATGCGCTTTCGTGTCACGTTCGCATACCGGATATGCACATGGAAGAGAGTGAGCGGTTACTCGCTGAGGTCCGGGGGCGATTGGCGGAAGAACTACACATCACGCACACGACGGTTCAGTTTGAGCGGGCCGGGCTGCCGCAAAGTGGAGGGCTCCTTATGCCCGATCCTTATAAGCCGGGATAGGCCGGAAGGGCAGCAGGACCAGTGTGTGGCTGGCTTCCCACTCCCCCCGCGATGTGCTATAACCTTCGGGCCGTGGAAGGTCCGGTGGGGAATGCGCCTGAGGCAGCGCCTGGAAGCGAGCAAGAGAAGGAGCCTGTGGTGGCCGCTGAGAATGCTTCCCTTTTTTGTCCGGTGTGTTCCGAGCGGCTGACGCCGCGCAAGTGCAAGCTGATTTGCGCCGCTTGCGGCTATTATATGTCCTGCTCGGATTACTACTGATTCCCGCGTATGGGCCTGGGAAGCGCATCCGGGTGGAGGCGCCGGGAACATTCTGAAAGCAGCGGAGTCCAAGACATCCAGTAAACTGAACTGGCCAATCGAGGAGGTCTGAACGTGGCACTTAAGATTAATCAGCGGGAGATGGATGGAGTAGCGGTGATGTCACTCGAAGGGCGCATCGTGCTCGGCGAAGAGAGCAACGCGCTACGCGAGTCGGTGAAGGCGCACCTTGCCAAAGGCCAGAAGAAAATTGTCCTGAACATGGACAACGTTACGTACATTGACAGCGCGGGCCTCGGGACACTTGTGGCCTCGCACCACAGCGCGAAGCAACAGGGTGCTGGACTGCGTCTGTGCAACCTCGGGTCAAAATTCCAGGAAGTGCTTCAGGTCACCAAGCTCTTGACCGTCTTCGACGTGTACGATTCCGAAGCGGCTGCGATTAAGAGCTTCACCAAGTAATCCGCGCAATTTAATACAAGATTTCTGACGCGGCGCGCTCTGCGGGTAACGCGGGGAGTGCCGCGTTTTTATTTCTGGAGAGTTTCCACTTCCGATTCATCTTCAACGCGATAGATTGTCACACCGCTTAGCATTTTGGGGTAGAAGTCAGTGGACTTCTGCGGGAGGACTTCACCGGCGAGAGCCATTTCCATGACTTGTTCGACACGGACAGGATTTAGCATGAAGCAGACCTGTGCGCGGCCTTCCGAGACGACGGAGATTGCCGAGGCGGCTTCGCGTTCGTAGCGGAGATTTTGCTCCGCGCGAACGGCTTCGGCCGTGATGCCTAGACCCTTATCGAGGATGAGGCCGTGCAGTAGGACAACATCGAGCTGGCGTTGTCGGGGAGAGGCGCCGGGAAACGCAGCGGCAAGATTTGCCGACGGCTTGAGCGTGAAGATTGTAAGGCGATCGCCGCCTGCGTACGCGCCGATTGCGTGGGAGGTACGGCCTGCTGAGGCGAGTTGTTCGCGCGCGGTGGCGGCGCGCTGCGCGGCATCGCCGAAAAGAGAGACTTCACGGGCGTCAAAGAATCCTGCAAGGTGCGCCCGTAGCGCGCCGAAATCGAATTGGGTGAGACCAGCGACGACCCGGTGCGTTGGCAGGATGACGAGGTCTTTACTGCGCGCATTGACGAGCGTCATCATCACTTTTTCGTAGGGAGCGCCGGCGGAGGCGGAGGCACGTACGTCTGAAACTCCGTGCGCTTTGCGTTGTTCATCGCGATAGGCGAGCGCGGTTTCGTAGCGATGGTGGCCGTCGGCGATGACGAGCTTCTTATCAGCCATGGCGGATTGAATTGCGGCGACTGTGTCCGGCTGTGGGATGCGCCAGATTCGGTGAGCGACGCCGTATTCGTCGCGGACTTCCAAATCGGGCGGCGCGAAGGCGGCCGCATCGAGCAAGGCATCAACGCGGCTGGCAGGGTCGTCATAGAGCATGAAAAGCTGGCCGGTGTGCGCGCGGGTGTGGCGCAGCAGTTCGAGGCGGTCGGCCTTGGGGCCGGAGAGAGTTTGCTCGTGGCGGAAGACGACGCCTTCGGAGTAGTCCACGACGCGGCCGAGAGCGATGAGGCCCTTGCGCACTTGGCGCGCGGTTGAACCGGGCGCAGTGAACTCCTGGAAATAGGCGTAGAAAGCGCGAGCTGGGTCGCGCACGAGAATCTGGGCGGCGATCCATTCGTCTAGGGCGTGGGCGGCGCGAATGTAAACGTTGTCGGAAGGAGAATCGGCCGGATGCGCCAGGCCCTTCTCAACCGTGATGAGGTTGTAAGGGCTCGATGCGGCGTAACGCTGCTGCATCTCGGGCGTAATCTTGTCGTAAGGCTGCGTGAGCGCGCGCGTGGGCTCTACTTTTGCGGGATTGTAGCGGTACGCGCGAAATGGGAAGAGTTGGGCCACTCGGTATTTACCTCGCCAGAACTTATGAAATGTATTTTAACAGGCCAGGGAGGATCGCGCTCTCATGTGCGCGTGGTCGAACGCTTCGCTACAATAAGAATGCGCTCATGAACGAGTCACAGACAAACGGAAGAATAACTGGCGTGCGGGTCGTCGTCTTCGACCTGGACGGGACGCTGATTGATTCGAAGCTCGATTTGGCGTTGGCCGTGAACGCGACACTCGAATGGATGAAGCGGCCTCCCATCGAGCACGAACGCATTTATGGGTATGTGGGGAACGGCGCACCGATGCTGATTCAGCGCGCGCTCGGTGAGGGCACTTCGGAAGACGAGAGCCGCCGCGCGCTCGAACATTTCCTCGGCTATTACCGCACGCACATGCTGGACAATACCGTCGCGTACCCGGGCGTGCGCGAGGGTTTGGCCGCGCTGGCGCCCCTGCCGATGGCCGTCCTGACGAACAAGCCCACGCGGATCAGCAGGATGATTCTCGAAGGGCTGGGACTCGCGCAGTATTTTCGTCATGTGTACGGCGGCAACAGCTTCGAGCGAAAAAAGCCAGACCCGATGGGAATGGAAACTCTACTGCGAGACCTGGGTGCAGCGCCGCGTGAGACGATCATGGTCGGTGATTCCGAGGTGGACGTGCAGACCGCTCGCAACGCGAACACGTGGGCTTGCGGAGTGTCCTATGGATTGGGGAGCGACCGGCTCACTGGAGAATTCGCGCCGGATGTGATGGTGGACAGCCTTGTGGAATTGCCGGCGTTGCTCGATTAGCGGCCTTCCATTTGATCAAGCCACTTTCCATGAGGGAGAGGTTTACTTCGCGTATTCGGCGGAGTACCAATCCCAGGTGCGGCGGAGACCTTCCTCGAATCCAACTTTGGGATTGTAACCGAGCATCTTGCGGGATTCTGAGATGTCTGCCTGCGAGTGGAGGATGTCGCCTGCGCGCGGGGGGTCGTATTTTGCGGAGGCTTTTTTGCCGGAAATTTTTTCGAGCAAACGGAGAGTTTCGTTGAGTGTGAAGCGCCCGCCGGTGCCGATATTGAAGACCTTGCCGGCGCAGCCGGGCGCTTCGCAGGCAAGCAAATTTGCCTGGACCACATTTTCAACATAGTTGAAATCGCGGGACTGCTCGCCGTCGCCGAAGACGACGGGTTGAGTGCCCTCGATCAGAGCGAGCATGAACTTGGAGAGCACGCCAGAATATGGCGAGCTGGGGTCCTGCCGAGGGCCGAAAACGTTGAAGTAGCGGAGAGAAACAGTCTCAAGCCCGTAGCATCGCCCGAAGACCACCGCATAGAGTTCGCCGACGAACTTCGTAACGCCATAGGGCGAGATCGGCGCGGGAGTCATGCTCTCTCGCTTGGGCAACGTGGGCGTCTCACCGTATGCAGAGCTGGAAGCGGCGTAAACCAGGCGGCGCACCTTTGCGTCGCGCGCGGCGACGAGAACATTGAGAGTGCCGTCAATATTGATGCGATTCGTTTCCAGCGGATCTTTGACAGAGCGTGGAACAGAGGTGCGGGCGGCAAGGTGAAGAACGTAGTCCGCGCCGTTGCACGCTTTGCGCACGGCATCAAGATCGGTGATGCTGCCTCGGAACACCTCCACCTTGCCGGCGGCATCCCGCAGGTTCTCCTCTTTGCCAGCGGAGTAATCATCCAACACGGCAACCTTGTGACCCCGGCGCACAAGTTCATCCACGGTATTCGATCCGATAAACCCAGCCCCGCCGGTGACCAAGTAACGCATGTGAATCTTCTGTTCTCCTCAAAACTACAAATGCTGAAAGATTATTCGTGAGCTGATCCAGGGTGCGCGAGTAGCTTCGTGATTCGATTTTCGATACGCTTCCATAGTACGTGCGCGACATGAACTTCCAAATGGCAAATCGCGCGAGGCTTGCTTCAATGCTCAACTTTTGCTATTTGCGGAGACTCACCCGGGTCTGCTCAATTGTTGCGCTAATGGCGCTCCCGACTTTTGCTTTGATTGTTGCACCGCAACGAACGAAGGGACCAAACCCAGCTCCGAAGGCGGTGCCGCCGGCAATCCCCGCCGCGCCATTTCATGCCGGCGAAAGCCTCGAATATACAGTTCAATGGTTAAGGATAAATGACGCTGTGTCCGCGCGGCTGACGATTGTGGGAGAGCAGGATTTCTTTGGGCGGCCCGCCTGGCACGTTCAGGCGCAGGCGCACACGAACAACCCGCTGCGATACGTCGTCACCGTGGACGACCAATTTGATTCTTATGCAAGTCGAATCGATTTGACCGGCATGCAATTCGAGATGTATCTGCACGAGCAGGGCAAAGCGGAGAACCACATCTTTCGCCTCTCCAGTGTTTCCTCTCCCGCGCCAACCGGAGCCACACAAGTGCAGGTGCTGCCAAACACACGCGATGCCCTGGGCTTCGTGTATTACCTGCGGACGATAAATTGGGAGAAAACCGCGGAGGTGCGCGCGCACGTGTTTGACGGCCGCAAGATTTATGAGGTGCGCGCGCGCGTGACAACTCCGCGCGCGGAAGTTTCGGTGAGGGCGGGAAAATTCAACGCGACTGCAATAGGTCTGCGAGTATACGACCGCGGAATGGAACTTACGGGGACTAAGCTAACGATTTGGATCGCCCAGGATCCCGCGCACACTCCTGTGGTGATTGACGTAGAACTTCCGTTTGGGTCGGGCCGTGTGGAATTGCTGAGCGCCGGTGCAGCGCACTAAATCTTCGCGGGCGGGCGAGTATCTTTCCCGTAACTGGCCCAGTCCTCCGGCGGAAACGCGATTCTCCAGAACTGGGGGGATGGGTTTGTAAACTCAATGCCCGCCTGCGTTCGTCCTGATTCTACAGGGCCAAGATAAACCACCCGGCAAGCCTGCATCTCCCCTGTTTTCTTGTTCGTCAACGAAAGGTGCTCACCATCTTCTATCGGCGGGTCTAGCAAGATCAAAGCCCCATGCGCATTGACCGCAAGCGTTTCCGTGTCTTCCTGCCTGGCCTGCCCGCCGCGTGCGCTCCGCTCCACAAGAACCGGCACACGAAGCAGTAGTCTTTGGCTGCGCCGCTGGGCGGCCTTCTTGTTCGTGGTTACTTCTGGCAGTGGCATCGACGTGAGATTAGGGGATGACTCTGCTATGAGCAATAGGAACGCAGTTCTCGCTCCCCAACTAGTAACCAATAGAGCTTCGTGAAAAATGGAAGTGTTTCAGACTGGTTCAGCAGAGAACGATTCGTTCACGATGGCGAAGGAGCCGGCGTGTCGCATTGCGCGTGTCCACGACAAGCTTTGCGGATTCGACAATCGCGGCGTAATCGTAGCTCGTATGGTCCGTGGCGATTACAACGCAATCGAATGAAGCCAGGGACTTGGCGTCGAGCGGAGTGGACCGCTTTTGTGAATAGTCGTAATGGCGCATTTTGTGAAGTTGCGGGAAATAGGGGTCGTTGTAGTCCACTTCCGCGCCGCGGGCGATGAGTAATTCGATGATCTTGAGCGAAGGCGATTCTCGCAGGTCGTCAACGTCCTTCTTGTAGGCGACTCCCAGGATGAGGACGCGCGATCCCTTCAGAGATTTGCGCTGGCCGTTCAGGGCTTCGGCAATCGCGTCCACCACGTGATAGGGCATGGCGGTATTGATTTCGCCGGCGAGTTCGATGAACCGTGTCGAAAAATCGTACTCGCGCGCCTTCCACGAAAGGTAGTATGGATCTACCGGAATACAGTGCCCGCCGAGGCCCGGCCCCGGATAGAAAGGCATGAAGCCGAAGGGCTTTGTTGCGGCGGCGTCAATCACTTCCCAGATATCGATTCCCATGCGCAGGCCGAGTAGCTTTAGCTCGTTGACGAGCGCGATATTCACACAGCGGAAGATGTTTTCGAGGAGCTTCGCCATTTCCGCGGCACGCGTCGAACTGACCGGCACCACGCGCGAAACCACTTGTGCGTAGAGCGCTGCTGCTGCGCGTCCGCTTGGGGGATTCGTGCCGCCGACAACTTTTGGAATCTGCGCCAGGCCGTACTGCTTGTTTCCCGGATCCTCGCGCTCAGGTGAGAATGCGAGAAAGAAATCCGTGGAGATATTTTCGGCGTCAGGGCCTCGAACGATGGGGCACTTCATTCCGCCCCGCTCGAGAATCGGAAGCACGAGTTCTTCCGTCGTGCCGGGATAAGTGGTTGATTCGAGCACTATGAGCTGCCCCGATTGCAAGTTCGGGGCAATGGCCTCCGCGGTGTCGCGGACGTAAGAGAGGTCCGGCTCGCGTCGTTCGTCGAGCGGGGTGGGGACACAAATGATGACCGCGTCCATATCGGCCAGCTTGGAAAAGTCGGTCGATGCTGAAAAGTGCTTTGAAGCGACGTGCTGCCGGATTTTCGCAACCGGGATGTGCTGGATGTAGCTCTCGCCGCGATTGAGCTTTTCGACTTTTGACCTGTCAACGTCGAAGCCGATGACGTGGTGCCCGGCCTCGGCGAAGCGAAGTCCGAGCGGGAGGCCGACATACCCGCAGCCGATGATGCCAACTTTCAAATGCGCGCCTTTGAAGTATTCCGCCTTGCGCTCTGTCGCCATGTGCCTCGTCTATCCTCTGTTTTTCCGCGCCGGACTATCACGAAATCCACGCGCCTAAAGCGAAGTCTCAATATAACAGGAACGCAATCGAGAGCCAGTGCCTGCCGAATCGAAATGTGTGCAACCCGCAACCGGATTCAAAGACACCCCATTTGCGTCCTGCTTGCGGAATCATCAACTATTTACTCGCGCGCTCCCTGCAGATTCCCCGTAGCCATGGGGATTTTTCTGCTTCCAGTCCCAGGCGGACTGAATAATGGATTCCAGTGTCGAATACCGGGGCGACCATTTCAACATGCCGCGAATCTTTTCCCCGCTGGCGATCAATATGGAAGGATCACCGGTCCGGCGCGGAGCCACTTTTGCCGGAATCGGCCTGCCCGAAACGCGGCGAGCCGTCTCCAGGACTTCGCGAACGGAATGGCCGTTGCTGTTGCCGACGTTGAATGCTTCGCCGGACACTCTGTCGAGTGCATCAAGTGCAATGGCGTGTGCGTCGGCGATGTCCAAAATATGGACGTAATCGCGAACACAGGTGCCGTCGGGTGTTGGGTAGTCATCGCCGCGGAGCTCGAAATATTCGCGTTGACCGGCCGCCACCTCGAGAACGCGCGGGATCAGGTGCGATTCGGCGCGATGGGCCTCCCCCCGGTCGCGGGAGGCGCCGGCAGCGTTGAAATAGCGCAAAGAAATGTGCTTCATGCCTGTATAGCGACCGTAGTCAGCCAGGACGTTTTCAAAGACCCACTTGGTCTGACCATACGGGCTGATTGGGATCTTGGGACAATCTTCGACAATCGGCATCTGTTCCGGCTCCCCATAAACGGCAGCACTGGAAGAAAAAACGAGCTGCTTCACATTGTTACGCACCATCGCGTCCAGAAGGACGATTCCTCCGGCGACGTTGACCCGAAAGAATGTGCTCGGTTCCCGGACCGATTTTTCAACCTGTGATTCGGCGGCAAAATGCATGACCGCGTCAACCTTCGATGTACGGAATATGTTTTCCAGCCGGCTTGAATCCAACAAATCGCACTGATGGAAGATACATTCCGGCGGTACGGCGCCGCGATGCCCTTCCACCAGACTGTCCAACGCTATTACCTTATGGCCGCGCGCGATAAGGGCTTCAGCGCAAACGCTCCCCACATATCCTGCTGCCCCGGTAATCAGGACGATCATGCGCAGCCCCTCCCGGTGTGCGCGGAGGCTCCGTTGATTTCTGTGCGTGCCGGCGAAAGGCCAGCAGGTTGAAACAAGCTTGTCAGCATGGGAGTTTCGCTCGCCGGCAAATTATTCCAGGAATATTTGACGAACTTGTTCTCCAGGCGAATTCCTGAGCGCGGAACCTCAGACGGCAACCTCTTTCCGCTGATAGCAAAGGAGGATTAAGTCTGCCCTGCGGCGGACACCGAATTTGTTCAGGAGTTTGGAAACGTGGAATTTTACAGTCCGCTCGGAGATATTCAATTTGGCCGCAATTTCCTTGTTCGAGACATTCTCCAGCAGGGAATCAAGAACCTCGCGTTCGCGGCGGCTCAGTGACGTTTGACCGTCCGGCTTGAGCCGGCGACGGTGCTGGTCCGTCAAGATGGAGTCCACAAATGTCGAAAGCACATTCCGCGGCACCCAGAAGCCTCCGGCCGCGACGAGCGGGAGGGCGCGCGGAAGTTGCTCAACCGCTTCGGCATAGGTCAGCAATCCTTTGGCGCCGAGCCGGAGCAGCGAGTGGCTCGTAGCTTCTGAAAGCTTTTCACACACCACAATCACGTGGGCATCCATCTGGCGATCGAGAATTCCAGCAATCAGCGAGTTGGTGGTGGGTCGAGCGGCGTGGGCATCCACAACGAAGATGTCGGCTTCCGGCAATTCAATCGTGGCAAGGTCTGCGCCGGGCGGCTGGTCCAATTGGCGCATGACGGGCCTGAAACCCGGCCGGGTAAGAAGCCTCTCAAATTCCCCCAATACGAGCGGGTGCGGAGAGAGGATGCACACTTTCAGCTGCCGAGTCTTGGAGTCTTTAATCACTAGTAAGCAGGCTAGCGGATTTAACCGCACTGGGCAAGGCGCGTGCTTAAGGGGTGTTCAATGGGAGTTAAGTGAGGGGATCTGGAGAGGAGGCGGATGAGAAATGTAATGGGGCCCCTTCCTTGGCCAGACCTGACATTCGGATTGCGACAAGCCAGGCCCATCCAGAAAGCTTAATGTTTGCCGTTTTTCAGTTCCGCGGAGTAGCCCTGGTAATAGTAGCCGCCGTAACCCGCACGGCTGTCCGCGCGGTTCAGGACTGCGCCCAGCAACGAACGATCGTGAAACTCCGCACACGCTTTTTGAGCGAGAGCGAAAGGAGTGGAGCCGGCGCGGACGACCATTAGCAAGCCATCACACATCTTCGCGAGGATCGCTGCATCAGATACCGGAATCGTCGGAGGCGAATCCACCAAGATCCAATCGAACACGGGAGCTAACCTCTCGAATAGCCGCTCCAACCTTCCGTTGGCCAGCAATTCATTTGGGTTGGGCGCCGATTTTCCGCCAGCGATGAAGAAAAGGTTCTCCTCGCGTCCACGCTGCAGGATGCCGAGCTCATCCACTTCGCCGAGCAAGTAATCGGACAGGCCCGGAGAAAGTGGGGCGCCAAGAGGCGTATGGAGATTGGGCACGCGGAGGTCTGCGTCGATGAGTAAGACGCGCCTTTCGTGCTGGCGGATCAAGGATTGAGCTAAATTTGAAGTGACAAACGTCTTTCCTTCGCCTGGAAGCGCGCTTGTGATCAATACGGTTTTCAATGGTTGAACTGCGCGCACCTGGTAGAGTCTCGTGCGCAGAGTGCGAAACACTTCTTTTCCTTCCGCGTTCTCATCCGCATTGCTGAAGAGCAGTGCCGCCGGATCTGGATTCCAGCGTCCGGGACGGCAACGTGCGATGAGCATGTCAAAGGTCAATTGGCCGTTCTGATGTTCCGCGGGCAAAGATGGCGCGAGACTGGGGACTTCCATCACCGCCGTGTGGGTGGAAGGGAGAGACGCCGCGCTCTCCGGGGAATCCGGCGCATTCGTGCTCCGATTCACTTGCTGTGCCGCGCGCTCTTCCTGTGCTTTCTTTAATGCCTCATGGATTCTGCTCATGGCTTCCTTTCCCGCGATGATTCCACTGTCTGCTCTTGCTGCCCGATCCGCTCAATCAGGTTGGCGAGATTCTGCAGAAGCGACTGGACCAGCGGCGCCGCTTCGCCGTGTTGCGTCGCCACCGCTTGGGCAACCGGGTCGATTTTGTCGAGTTGAAATTCCTTGGCGACTTCTTCCACCGTTTCCTTTTGGATCGGTTTCTGGTGTTCCACAAACGCATTAATCATCGAATGTTCGCAGAGCAGGTTGATCACCCGTGGAATCCCACGCGCGAATCGGTGGACAGCTTCCACTGCATCGGCAGAGAAAATACCTGTGTCTGTAGCGCCGCCAATCTTCAGGCGCTCCTGGATATACCCGTTCGTTTCCTCAAGAGACAGCGCCGAGGTCTTGCTCCGCAGCGTGATGCGCTGACGAAGCTGCCGTAACTGTGGTTGGGCAAGCTTGACTTCGAGTTCGGGCTGGCCCGCGAGAACAATTTGCAGGAGCTTTTCGGTTGAAGTCTCCAGGTTGGTCAACAGGCGAATCTCTTCCAGCACTTGGGGCGAGAGGTTCTGCGCCTCGTCAATAATCAGGACTGCGGTTTCTCCGGCCTTATACCTCTCCAGCAGCCATTGATTCAATCGAAGCAGGACCTGGCTCTTCAGCTTGGATTCGCACGGGATGCCGAAGTCCGTCATCATGAAGTCGAGGAGCTGCGTGACGGAAAGCCGCGGGTTGAAGATAAACGCTGTGGTCGCGCGCTGTGTCCTCAGCCAGTCGAGAAGACGGTTGAGCAATGTCGTCTTGCCGGTCCCGACCTCCCCGGTGAGCAAGATGAAACCCTTCTTCTGCTGTATGCCGTAAGTCAGGCATGCGAAAGCTTCCTGCGTCTGTTTGGTCAGATACAGGTAGCGAGGGTCGGGATTGACGTTAAACGGGCTTTCTTTCAGCCCAAAGAATTCTTTGTACATGGACCCCTTTGAGCCTTATGAATTTGCCTCGGACGAACCATCCCTGTTGCCGGCCGTGAAAACAAACCGTTTTCCTGTAAACGACCTCTTATCAATCACCGGGACCATCGCGAGCGTGGGAATCTTCAAGAACAATTCGACGTCGGACTCGGTGCGCAGCGATTTGTCCTTCATCTCGAGCATAAGAATCAGAGCAATACCCAGCGCCAACCCTCCACCGAAGCCGCCGCCCGCAAACAAAACCCGGTTTGGAAATGTGGGTCTCTCAGGCAGGTTTGCGGGGTCCAGGAGATGGAACTGTTCCCCCTGTTGACGGCGCTCGAGTTCAGCGCCCCTTACAGCTGTCCCGCGCGATTTTTGCAGCGAGTTGTACTCATCCTGGGCAGAGGTGAAATCGCGAGTCAGCTGCCTGTATTGTTGCTCGACACCAGGGCTGATCTGAAGGCTGATTTCGTACTTGTGAATCTTGGTTCGCAAGTCATCTTGTTGCCTTGTTTTGTCTCGAATTGCAAGGTCGAGCGACTTAAGTGTCGCGCGGATATTCTGAATCGCTGCTGGTTCCAAACCGGAATCATTAGAGGCAGTATCGGTTGTCTTTTCCGGCGGGTTGGTGACCACTTTGGTCGCCTGCGCCGCGGCGATCTTCTGCTTTAGTTCTTCAATTTCCGAAACCTTGTTCTTAACATCGGGCCATTCGTCAGTGTACTGAGCCCGGAGTTTGACAAGGTCATCTTGCGCTTTCTTGAGCTGTTCCTGAAGTGTGTCCGAGCTGAGTCCTGTCGTGGTGGCGGAATTCTGCGAAGCCCGCCATGTGGCGAGTTGCTGCTGCAACATGGATTCATTAAATGTTTTGGATTGGAAATCGCGGTCCAAGCCCTGGGTGACAGCATCCAATTGTGCACTGACAGATGAGATCATCCCCAAAGTCCTGGCTGCATCATCGGGGAGAGATCCCATGTATCTTCCCTTAAATTCGGCCAGCTTCGCGTCCTGGTCGTTCATTTTATTGCGCGCGTCAGTGAGGGCCTTATCGAGAAAATCCGTTGTCCCTTCCGCTTGAGACTCGCGGCTTTTCTGATCCTCTTCCAGGAATAGAGTAGAAATTTCTGCGCATACCGTTTGAGCGAGGCGGGCGCTGCCCAGCGTTACTGTAATTTTGAACCCCGGAAACTGGGTAGATCTCGTTTGCTCCATCGCTTGAATCGCGTCCACTTGAATCGAATCATGTAGCTTCTGGACTCTTGTTTCCAAGGAAAGACTTGAATCGTTAAATAGATTGAAACGCTCAACGAGGGGTTGCAGGTGCGTTCGGCTCAGGATTTGTTCCTTCATCGAGGCCAGGCGGTCATTTAGCTCACCGGTGATAATCGGCTGAACGATAGCCGTGGGTACGCGCTGTGTCTGCACCAAAACCTGCGTTGATGAAGCGTATCGGCTGGGGAGAAGACACGAAACCAAGTAAGCGGCCCCGCACACCGCGATCGGCGGCAGGATAAGCAGCCAGATACGGCGGCGCAGAATTCCCAGATAATCTTCCATTGTCATGTCGCGGTGTCCGAGCATCAATTCTCTCCCAGTTTTATCAAGCGCCCCGTTCAGTAAATGGGGATTGGACGAAAGTCAAAGTTGATCCCGACCCAGATTTGATTGCGGCTAAAATTTACAGCGCAGGCAACGCCGACGCAGACGGGACCGCCCCTGAGTTGGCGCAGGTAGTTGTAATTTACAAAGAAATCCGCGCCCCGGCTGAACTTGTAGTCCAGGCCCGCACCTCCATAGAAACTGCTGTAGGTAGTTGCAGTGGGCGATTGCTGGGGCAAGGATTCGTTAAACGAATAGCCGGCGTTCACCAAGACAGTCGTCTTGCGTCCCACTTGATAGCTTGCGGAAACCTGCGCAGTGTCGGCGCTGGACCCGCTCAGGATTCCAGATCCCCCTGTAATGCCGCGAGTGAACGAGGCGGAAACCATTGTTCGATTGAACCGGTAAGTCAAACCGGCATTTGCGCTGATGAGGGTCTTGGATATCGAAGCAGAGCCGGCCGTCGGCTTGAAGAAATTCAATTCCGGGCCCACTCCAACCTGGAAAGCCCATCGCCCATTGATGTGATGGCCGTAGCTCACCAAAACCGTGCTGTCTTCAATCGAGGCGCTTGTTGGGTTAAAAGTGTAATTGTTGTACTGGTAGCTCACGCCGAGAACGTCGCGCGCGTTCAAAGCGTAGTTGTAACCAAAGCCGACGTTGTAGTTTGTAGGATCGAAGAACCCTGCCGTCATGAAGTGAAGCAAGCCGTAGCCCGCTGTAAACGTAAACGAAGTGCGCTGGCTGGCGTCAATCTGCGCCTGCGCAAGGAAGACATTGCTGAGGCGCATGGATTGCGTAGTCAGAATGCTCTGGCTCGGCGGAACCGACGGGTTCAGGAGCGTCACGTTTCCTAAATTGGATTGGGTGACACCGTACAATTGAAACCCAAAGGAAGAATCCGGCAGGTAGCTGAATAGATCGTCCAACCGCAATGACCAGTGGCGGAACTGCAGCATTTCTCCGGCTTCAAATTGGTGATAGGTTGTATTGAGACCTGAAGTCTGGGGGTCCAACAATCCTCCGCCTGCATAACGAAACATCAAGTCCGAGCTGCGCCCCATTCGATGCAAGTCAATGTGTCCACCGAAGTTCGTGATTTCATTCCATTTGCCGGGAACTGTGACTCCGGGAAAATTTGAGTCGAAGAACTCTCCTACTTGAAAACCAAAGCGAACATTGTTCCGCTCTTCACTCACTTCTCCAATACTGGGCGTAAGACCGCCTGTTACCACCGGTGGAGTAGTTTGCACGGGAGAAGCGGGTTCACCTTTTGAGGCCGGCTGCTTGTTTTCAGGATTCGTAATCGGTTGCACCGGTTGCGACGGTTGCCCCGGATTCGTTGGTGGCGGTTGTTGCTGCTGTGCCTGAGCTGAAACCAGGCACACAGCGGCTGCCAGGATTGGGAACCAAATGCGTTTTGATGCGTTCAACATATGCTTCTCCTTGCTCATGGCACGACGACTGTGTCGCCGGCCTTCAGGACAATGTTTTGCTCCGGTTTTTTCCCGTTCACGACTTCGTTGTAATTGAACCCCATACGGACTTGCTTACCGTTGTCTGTCCTGAGCACGATGATGTTCGATTCATGCGCATACATGGTGAAACCGCCTGCGCTGGAGATGGCCTGTAAAACAGTCATGCCGGGAAGCATGTGATAAGCGCCCGCGCGAACCACATTCCCGGTTACATACACTTGCTGGCTGTTCATGGCCGTCACAATGACGGTCACTTTAGGATCCTTGACGAACTCAGTTAGTTTCTCGGTGATGGTCACGCGGAGTTGAGCGGGCGTTCTTCCGGCGGCTTGCAGGTCATTGATCAAGGGAAGCGAGATCATCCCATCGGGCCGCACCGGGACGGTGCGAGTTAACTGCGTCTCATTCCACACGCTGATGTTCAGCTCGTCGCTCGGGCCGATAATGTAAGTGGAATCGCTGGTTGCGGGAGCGGGCTGGGTCTGTCCGGGACTGCCGGAAGGCGCGGAGCCTCGATTGTCTTGATGATTCGATTTCGTAGTTTCTTTTTGCGCGAACGCCGGGACAGCCAGTACCACGGCCAGCGCAACCATCGCATACTTTGAAATTCGGCACATGATCATCTCCTGCAGAACTCCTCTTATGAACCTTCGGAATCTTCGAGTCCCAACTGCTTAAGCTTATAAAGTAGGGCCTTGTAGCTAATCTGCAATTCCAATGCCGCCTTTTTCCGGTTCCAATGAGTGCGCGTTAACGCACGGGAAATAAGTTCGCGCTCCGCGTGGCGACTTGCCGCTCGCGCGGCCGCTTTCAAAGAAGGAATGGATTCACCGCCGACTTTCAAAATCTCCGGAGTAATCTCGACAAGATCGGCCAACGCAACGTCCGGGTCCCCGGTGGCAACGATTTTTTTCATGGCGTTTTCGAGCTGGCGTACATTGCCAGGCCACGAATAGGCGGCCAGCCGGGCCAGCAAAACTTCCGTCATCGCCGGCCGTTGCCGCTCGAAAAGCGTGGCGTACTTCGTCAGGAAAAAATTCGCCAGTTCCGGGATGTCTTCTTTGCGTTCCTTCAACGCCGGAATTTTTACGGACACGCCGTTCACTCGGAAATAGAGCTCTTCGGCGAATTTACCGGACCGGAGTTCTTCTTCCAGATTGCGGCGTGAAGTCGAAATAAGACGGGCGCCAGTGGATCCGCCATTCTGAATTCCATTCCCGTCCGGCAGGAGATCCAAGAGTTGCCGCTGGCCTTCGGAATCGAGTTCGTTGATCTCGTCGAGAAAAACCGTGCCACGAAATGTCCCGTTCGCGAAGCCTCCATAAGCCGGATCTTTCAGTCGTGAGGAAATCCGATCCGGCACCAAAGTGCGGCAACGCGTCTTGGTAAATGGCTCGTTCCGGCGATCAGAAAGTTGGTGTATCTGAAGTGCGAGCACTTCCTTTCCCGTACCACTTTCTCCAGTAAGCAGGACCGGAATGTCGGTCCGCGCGGTATCCGTTACGACCCGGCGCAACCGCAGCATTGCCGGGCTCATCCCCCAGACGAAGATTTGGTTCGCGGGAGCGGGTATACCGGCATCCGGTTCAATCGCCGATGATTCGTATGGACTTGCCCTCATTACTCCTCCGAAGGGGATCGGCTGGAAACACCACTAATGAGCAGTTCGGTACCGCGTAGTGGAAGAGCACGGTGGATGCCAAGACAGGGGACAATAGGAAGAACCGGGCAAATTTCGTTCTAAACACATGAAAATAATGGGGTTACCGAACACCTTAACCAATGCGGAATTCACCCTGAGCCGGCAGAAAGTCAAATCCGTTTCCACTTGGCGGAAAAGAGTTATCCACTGGGTTTCCACCTATTTCGTGGCCCGAATTTGCGGTTTTGGCCACATTGAAGGGTCAGGATTTTGCCTGGAAAGCCCCTGAAACTCATAAAAGCAACAAGAAACGAATTCGTTCAATATAGGGTCTAGCCCGAGGAAGGAAGTTTGGGCATCGCAGTCGCGAGGCTTTGCACGGGAGTCGCGGCCAATGGCCGGCGCGAAGGAAGCCCAGCTTGGCGAATCTTGTAGAGAAGAGCACGATAGCTAATCTTCAGGTCCTTCGCGGCTCGTTTCCGGTTCCAGCGGTGCGCAATCAGCGTCCTCAGGATGATCTTACGTTCGAGTTGCTGGACCGTCTGACGCGTAAGAGCCTTGAGCGGCATGGGCCCAGAAGATGGGATCTCCACTTCGCTTTCCGCCCCCGTAGTCGCGCCGAGCAATTCATTTGTGATTGATTCTTCGGAGCCGAGAATTGCGTAGCGCTCGATTAGATTGCTCAGCTCGCGAATATTACCGGGCCAACGATGCTTTTGCAGAAGGCGGACGAGAGTGGACGACAGCGCTAAAGGATGCACGTTATGCTTGTGCGTGAAGAACTTCAAAAAATACTCAACCAATTCGCCCAAATCTTCGGTGCGCTCCCGCAACGGTGGAAGTTGAATTTTCAGGACATTGATGCGGTAAAAAAGATCCTGGCGGAATCTGCCGTGCTGAATTTCATCTTCAAGCTGACGGTTTGTGGCGCAAATAATGCGGACGTCCACTTGCGTTTCCTCGCGCGCGCCAATGCGCCAGAATTGGTTATCTTGCAAGAGCTGCAGGAGCTTGGCTTGCAGGCCCATGTCCATTTCGGAAATTTCATCGAGGAAAAGAGTTCCGCTGTCCGCCAGTTCAGCGCGGCCAGGCTTTGATCCGTAAGCTCCTGTGAATGACCCCTTCTCATATCCGAATAATTCAGATTCGAGTAGAGTTCCGGGTATCGCAGGACAATTCACTTTCACGAATGGTCCTGCGGCGCGTTGCGAAAGCCTGTGAATCATCCGGGCTATCAGTTCCTTGCCCGTGCCGCTTTCGCCTTGCAACAGAACTGGTACCTTCGTCCCTGAGACCTTTTCCACTTTTTGACGGATTGCGCGCATGGCCTCGGAGTGGCCATATACGACCGCATCGGAGGGTAATTCCTCCGACCCGTTAATGCCAATAGACGCGAATTGAAGGCCTGGCGTAGCCATGGAATTGAACCCTTAGAATCCCCGGACGAGGGAAGACAATCGCACTCCGAATGCCAAATCGGAATTCGCTGTGGAAAAGAGAATTTAATGCGGTCTAAGTGCCTTGCTTTGTGTTAGTTACATCTAGATCGAATTCCTAATGCTGCATGGCAGTGACCTTTGTTGGCTTCGGCTCAATAAGGAATCCATCCCGGCAATGACACCAGAAAGGGAAATTGGTTGCACACATGGGTACAAACGTTACGTTGGAATGACGCAGCTATCATCGCATGCAGACAATCAATGAGATACCCAACTTGGGACAATGTACCGATGCTGATAGGGGCTAATTCCTAAGGACATAGTCCCGAGGAAGTAGCTTTACGTTTTTGAAAGGAACCATAGAATCGTTAGCATGCTGCAAGAAGCAGGTGAGAGGGCGCGACGCTACCCAAGGATCGGGTTGCCAAAGGGCATGACAGTCGCGTGGCAAGCCGGTGGTGCGCGCGTTGTATCGCGCATCGGCACTCTGGGCTTGGGCGGAATTTTCATATACACAAAGCAGCCCGCAGCCGTCGGGGATGTCCTCAAACTCGTCTTCGATGTTCCCGGTGGAGAAGTTCGCGCGCGAGCAGTCGTGCGAAATACTGTGACCAACAAAGGGATGGGGATCGAGTTTACGGCTATGCAGCCCGAGGCGCGGGCGCGGCTGACTCAACTTCTTCGACGGCTTCGAGCGCTGTAGGTGCCGCGTGGAAGGTTAGCGCTGGGGAAAAACGAACGCTTCGAGCATGTCGGCGCGCGCCTTATGGTCACGCGAGATTACGCGCAACAGGTCCGCCACGGAAATCGCTCCGAGAAACCCGCCGCCTTCATCAACAACAAGCAGGTGAAAAAAGCCGTGCTTATCCATCAGCAGGAGGCATTCCTCAATACCCATGTCCGGCGAGACGGTTATAAGGTCCCGCGTCATGATTTCCGTCACGCGCATCCATGCGGGGCATTTGTTTTCTGCGGCGACGCGGTCGGAAATATCGCTTTGAGAGACGACTCCCGCAAGTTTGCCGGCGTCATTGAGCACGCCAACAGAACGCACCCCTCGATCGCGCAGATACCTGGCGACGTCGTGGACTGTGGCGCTTTCCGAAACCGAGTAAACGTCTTTACGTGAACTGATTAAGTCTGCAACGCGCATCCATAGCCTCCCGGGCGGACGATTGTCGCGATGGTAGGACGATCAGATTCTCTTTTCAATGGAAAACATTCTTAACATCGAGGAGGGTGGACAAGCGCGTCACCCTCTCCGGTTTGCACCACACGCATCATTCTTCATTCCACCAAACAATTCCCGGTTAACAGTTGCAAGTCGAATTCCGTCATCCTGTATGGAGATTGTCTAGCCGCGGATTCAATTTGCGGGTGGAAACGTGACCGGCGCGAGATACTATCCTGGAATCGGAGTGACATTGGACTCGTTGCCCTACACTGAGCCTGTGGAGCGAAATCAGCAGACGGAAACCAGACATCCACTCGTGGAGCAGGCCGATGTGACCGCAGCTCGTGCGGGAGACCGCGCAGCTTTTGGCCGTCTCTACGCGCGCTTTCTCCCGATGGTGCACGGACTTCTGCTTGCGCGCGTGCCGTACGCGGATGTGGATGATCTGGCGCAGGAAGTTTTTCTGCAGGCCCTGCGCAAACTCGCATCCCTACGCGACACCGCGGCATTCGGTGGATGGCTGGCCACGATCGCGCGGAACCGGGCGCACGATTTTTTTCGTAGTTCGCATGCGCAGGATGAGTTGCCGGAGACGCTCGCCGCAAAGACGGGCAAACCGGACGCCGAAGCAATCGCAGCGCTGGCGGCAATTCGCCGATTGCCCGGAGCGTACCGGGAAACATTGATCTTGAGACTTGTAGAAGGAATGAGCGGCCCTGAAATCGCGGCACGCACGGGACTGACGCCCGGGTCGGTGCGCGTCAATCTTCACCGCGGAATGACGCAACTCCGCGAGATTCTAGGCAAGGGATGACGAATATGCATGACGATTATCTTTGGGAGCCCCAAAAGACAAGTACTGCGCCGGACGCGGATATCGCGCGGCTGGAAAAACTCCTCGGACAGTTCCGCGCACCCGAGGCAAGCGAACGCCCGCTCCCCGAGTCAGCTTACATTCATGTGATGCCGCGCAAGTTATCGCTCGCGGGTTGGCGCACACCGGTTGCCATCGCTGCCGCGGCCGCCGTCATTATCGCGGCGGCCTGGATCACACTGCGTTGGCAGGGCAACCCTGTTGATTCGTGGCGGGTCGCGAGTTTGGAAGGCTCGCCTCGAATAGGGTTGAACGCAGTTGGTGTAACTCAAGCTCTTCGCTCAGGACAAACACTTGAGACAGATTCAACTTCCCGCGCGCGAATTGACGTGGGTGAAATCGGTGAAGTGGAAGTGGGGCCGAATTCTCGCGTGCGACTGCTCGAAGCCCACCGTCAGGATGGCAGCCTTGCGCTGGATCAGGGCACAATACAGGCTTTGATTTGGGCGCCGCCCCGGCGATTCTCTGTGCAAACATCATCCGCCGTCGCAGTCGACCTCGGCTGCAGGTACACTTTGCATGTTGATCCCAATGGGGAAGGCTGGATGCGCGTTACCATCGGCTGGGTCGCATTCCAGCGAAACGATCATGAGTCCTTCGTCCCCGTGGGCGCGATGTGCTTGATTCACCCCGGCTCGGGCCCTGGCACGCCATTCTACGAAGATTCACCTAAGTCTTTTCAAGAAGAGCTGACGTCATTTGACCGGATGAAATCCAAACCGCCAGATGGCGCATATCCGTACATTTCTCACAGCGAGTTCCTTCAGTTGGTGCTTGAGCATGCCCGTCCCCGCGACGCCATCACACTTTGGCATCTTCTCTCTCGGACGGAGGGTAATGACCGCGCGCATGTATACAATCGGCTTGCCGAATTCATTCCTCCACCCAAGGGAGTGACCCGCGAAGGAATTATCGCCGGTGATCCCCATATGCGCGATTTGTGGTGGGACGCGCTTGGTCTTCGAGATATCGAATGGTGGCGCGAATGGAAGCGAGACTTTCCAAGCAAATAGCGACACGCGTAAGCCTTTGCTGTTAACTCTGTCCTCGTCCATGCGTCCTACGTTCAGTTGGAATCACGAATGCAATAACAGGTTTCGCCGAGAGTTGCTGTGACTCGAGTTGTGGGGATGAATGAGCTTCAGTTTCGCACAAGAGGATTCGGAGGCGTTTCTTGCGAAGAATTCTGAAATTGGTTGCCAGTTTTGCGGCTCTCATGTTCCTGGTGATCCAATTCTGGCGGCCGGACCGGACGAACCCGCCGGTTATTCAGTCGCACAGACTGGAAGCGCAAATGAGTGTTCCGCAGAATGTTGATGCCGTGTTTTCCCGGGCGTGCGCCGACTGCCATTCCAATGAAACTCACTGGCCCTGGTACACAAACGTCTCGCCTATTTCATGGTTTATTGCTGACCATGTGCGAATCGGTAGAAACCGGATGAATTTCTCAGATTGGGATGGCGTGAAGGCACAGCCGGATTGGGTGAAAGAACGGTTGCAGGGAATTTGCAAAGAAATCCAATCAGGCGGGATGCCACTCAGCTCTTACAGATTGATCCACTGGAAGGCGAAGCTCTCTTCTGGTGAGATTCGCGTAGTGTGCAAATGGACGGAATTGCAGCGCCAACAAATGCAGACGGTTTCAGATTCCACTGGTGGCACTCTGCCGAAATAATGAGGATTTCAGAAAGAGGTTTAGTGAGTCTTTGAGTTCTCGCCGCGGATGATGTCATAGCGTTCGATGACGGCGGCGACGCCGACGCGCTTGGAACCTTCCTGGTCATCGTGCTCAACGCGGATCACCCGGCCCTGCGCCCGTACCAAGACTTCCGTGCCGCGAGTGATTTCAGAGGGCAATGTCAGGGTGAGGTCGAGTTCCGCTCCTGATTCGAGATCCTTGTCCAGAGTGAAATAGACCCCGCGAGTGGAAATGTCGCGTGTCCTTCCGTTCTGGGAATCCCCGGTCTTTTCAACGGGGACACGAATTACGACCGGCAAAGAAAGGTCGTATCGGCGGGATGTTCGACGTTCTGTCATATTCCCCCTGCTTCGTCTTCCCGGATCGGCACAAAATTACCCGGTTAGATGAAATGTGCAATCAGGATACCAAAGGCACCCTGCGGCCAGCGAATACGATTCGGCATACTAAGTGTAGCTCCATTTATGCCAAGTGGATAAGGAATGTCGCTAACCTGTTTATTTGCAACAATATGCACCCCCATGCGACTCACCCCTACCCGTATTGCAGTATCTCATTTCCGCTTCAGGTTAATCATCGGTTTTGCGACTCCCCCGGCGGATAAGAATTAGGGGTTGATACCCCACCTGCATGTCCAGAAGCTGCAATCTGTTGCAGCCTATCAGTCCTATGACTCGGTTCTTGCTCCAACGGGTGCCGGAGTGGCATTCGGCGGGGCTTCCTTCGCGCCGGCGGCGGCAGTCGTCCGAGATCCCCGACCGCTATCCAGATTGAATTGCCGCATTTTGTAAAGAAGCGCTTTGTAACTGATGCCGAGCATTTTCGCGGCATCCTTGCGGCACCATCGCGTTTTCTCCAGCGCTTCACCGATCGCTTCCATTTCGGCTTCATCCTTCAAGCCACGGACGAGCGCCTTCAGGCCCATCTCTTTCGGCACAGTCGTTTCCGCGCGCGGGGCGGTCCGCTGCCGCGCGGCGGACATTTCCACCAATTCGCGCAGACTGCCTTCATCATCTTCAAGAATTACATATCGCTTCACGAAGTTCTCGAGCTCACGAAGATTCCCCGGCCATTCGTACCGGATCGCGGCGTCCAACAAATGCTGCGACGGCACGGGGGCATCCTTGTTAAATTTTTCACTGTACTGCCGGAGGAAATGGCGGAAGAGCATCGGGATTTCCTGGCTGCGTTCGCGAAGCGGAGGAATCTGAATCGAAAGGACATTTAGGCGATAGTAGAGGTCTTCGCGGAAGCGGCCAGACTTCATCGCTTCCTGCACATCCACGTTTGTCGCGGCGAGGACGCGGACATCCACTTCGATAAGCTGCCGGCCGCCGAGACGGGAATACTGGTGGTCTTGCAGCACATGGAGAAGCTTGGCCTGCATATGCGAGCTCATTTCCGCGATTTCGTCGAGGAAGATGGTGCCCTTGTTGGCCAGCTCGAACTTGCCGGGCTTTGAGCGCACGGCGCCAGTGAAGGCGCCTTGCTCATAGCCAAATAATTCCGACTCCAACAGCTCGCCCGGCAGCGCGGCGCAGTTGACCTTCACAAAAGGTTGGTTGCGGCGCACCGAACGCAGATGGATCATCCGCGCGACCACTTCCTTGCCGACGCCGCTCTCCCCGCATACGAAGACGGGCACATCCACGGGCGCGATCTGGAGTATTTGCTGGCGGATGCGCACCATCTGCGGACTTGCGGCCAGGAAACTGAGGTCTTCCGTTATCTGATCGCAATATTCGCGGAGGGCGGTGTTCTCTTCGCGCAGCTTCTTTTTCTGCTGGCATTTGAGAATGGCGGCATCCAACTCGCTCTTTTCGAAGGGTTTCGTGATGTAGTCCTGGGCGCCAAGGCGAATGGCCTCCACCACCGTACCGACCTCGTTTGTGCACGAAAGCATGATGATGTTTAGCTTGCGATTTGCCAGGAGCAGCCGTTTCAGAGTTTCAAGGCCATTCAGCTCGGGCATCAGGATATCCAAGATGATGTAATCGGGGGTGTCACCAGCAGTGATACGCTCGATAGCTTCCACGCCTGAGCCGATTGTTTCCACGGAATAGCCGTCCACTTCGAGCAGAGTCTGCAAGTATTTGCGGATACTGGGCTCGTCGTCCACAACCATGATGCGTTCTTTTTCTGTCACAGCGATTTCCCTTCGCGCCGGGCTCATTGAATTTTTTCGATGGGCAACAAAATTGTAAACGTGGCGCCACGCCCCATTTCGCTATCCACCCAAATTTTCCCGCGGTGCGCCTGGACCAGCCGCTTGGCAATCGCCAGTCCCAGACCCATGCCGGAGGACGTGCGGTCCACGCGCACAAAGTCCTCGAAGATTTCCTGATGGTGCTCGGCGGAGATGCCGCGGCCGGTATCCGTCACTGAAATCTTTACGCTATTCGGCTGGCGGAGAAGCTGCTTCCGGCGTTCGGCTTCCAGCGGTTCTCCCGAACTCCGCCGCTCCCAAAAATGCGGCTCCGCGACGAGCAGGACGCTCCCGCCGGCGGGCGTATGCTTGAGAGCATTGTCCAGCAAGTTCGCGGCGGCTTGTTGCACTTTCTGGTAATCAAAGCGGAAGAAATGCAAATCCGCGGCGAGCCGGACTTCCAAACGGACCTGCTTGCGTTGAAATGCCTCGTGCCAGCGGTCCGTCAAATCCGTCAGGCAATCGCGAATATCGTTTTCATTCAGATGAAGGACGAGCTTGCCGCTTTCGAGCGCGGAGTAATTCAGGAACATCGAGACCAATCGAACCAGCCGTTCGCAACTCTCTTTGGAATCCTGCAAGATCTCGCGCTGCTTGTCACCCAGCTTGCCGAGAGATCCCGAAAGCAGCAGATCGTAATACCCTTTGATGACCGCCAGCGGCGTTTTCAATTCATGGGCAGCCGAAGCCAGGAACACCGTCTTCTGGCGATTGACTTCCTGCAGACGAAGGTAGGCCGCGAGTAAATTGCGATAAGTAATCTCTCGTTCTTGCAACAGAGCCTGAACGGTATGCTGCTCCTTGGGGTCTGCTTCCTGTTCGCTTGGAGTGGCGTCCACCTGAACGACAAGCCAATCCGGCTCCGGCAACCAGCGTATTTGCGCCTGCACCATCTCACCATGGCAATCCACCTGGAGAGATATCTCCTGCTCGCCACTTTCAATCTGGCCGAAGAGGACGCCGGGGTCGACACGCAACAGATGTGTGAACAGGTTTAATTCGCCAAGATTGGGGCCGCTGGAAGACTCGACGCATTGTCGAGCGCGGAGATTGGTCAACACAATGCGTCCGGCTCGCTCCGCAACAATGACGGGGCGCTCCAGCGCATCAAGTAAACCTTGCACGATGCCCACAGAGAGACCTGCCCCGGTCGAATTCTCGGCAACCACTTCCTTGGACAAAACTGCCTCCTAAGGCTCCCGCGCTGGGACGATGGGGGGTGAAAAGACACCGCTCCAATCTTTTACTCTCAGGCAGGGATGCAACGAGGACGGCAAATAGTGGCAAACAAGGTTCATCGTGTCAATGGTAAAGGAGTCCCTGTTTGCACAAAAGTGCCAAGGAAATTGACTGAATGGGCAGTAATGAGTTAAGGGTGCAATTTCCCAAAATGATTCTTGTCCGCTAACTCCTTATCTTGCTAACGTTTGCGGATATCCACAAGTGAGTACCCTCTTGGCATCGAATCTGCTACCTACTTCAGGTACTGGCCCATGAGTACTAGAGGTCAGGAAAACTTTTTCCATAATTTGTGGAATGAAGGGATGACAAACGCTTGACCCCCGCCGAGCGCCGTCGTTCACCGCGAATAAGACTGCAAATTCCCATGTTCATCCGGGGTGTGGATTCCTCCGGATCTGTATTCCTGGACTTGACCAAGACGTTTGATATCAGCTCTACAGGCGCATTTTTGGCGAGTCCGCGCGTCCTCAACCATGATTCTGTAGTCCAATTGACGATCCCCGCGCCGTCACCTTCCGCTTCGATTTACTCGCGTGTTCCGCCGGAGACTCCGCCAATTCAAGCGAAAATAAGGCGGCACGAGAATGATGGTGATGCGCTTTTGGTTGGAGTTGAGTTTCTAAAAGCGCTTGAGTGATTCTGGGAATTTGCCATGTTTTGGTAGGAAAGTCACTTTCGGGTCGGTTGCAGACAAGTAGAATGTGCAAGAATTGGCATGCTCCATTTTCTCGCGTCCAAAACTCTTCCCGCAATGGAGAAAACAGTCGCACCAGTCCGTTTCCATATAAATCCCATGTTCGCAAAGTGCGCGAAATCAACGATTTAGAGATGGTTGCGCAATGGCAACCCGAGTGCTATGAATTGACATAGTATCTGCGCTCTCCCCGCTCCCCGCTGGGATAGGCCAGGACGGAACCAGGTAATGCCGATGTCCGATCCCGGACGCCCTTCGGGCACGAACCTGCCCGCTGAAGATAGCTTCTACGAAATGCTGATCGACACCCTTGAAGGGCTGGATCGGCCCGCCCGAGGTCTGTTTCTTCAGAGACTATTGAAATCGCTCACGCAGATAGACTTTACCGAATCACTCAGCCTCGAAATTTGGGAACGAATTCTTGACCGGCGCGCAGAACTGCGGCAGTTGGTCGGCCGGCCTGTGGCGCTGAAGACGGCGATGATGGATGTACTCACTTCCTCGAATTATGTTCGGCAGCCAATCCTCATGGAGTACGAGGAGTTGAAGAAGTTGCAGGTCAACGCTGCAACGGACCCGCTCACGGGTCTCTACAACCGGCGTTTGTTCGAGGAGTACTTCGAGAAAGAACTGAACCGCTCGCGACGCTATGATTTGAGCCTGGCGCTGATCGTACTCGACCTTCACATGTTTAAGGACGTGAATGACCGGTTCGGACATCCGCGCGGCGATGAGGTACTGCGCCTGGCAGCGAGCACTCTTCGCCATTCGATGCGAACTTCCGATTACGCCTTCCGAATCGGCGGGGACGAATTTGCGTTGCTGCTGCCGCAAGCCGACTCCGAACAGGCGGGAATTCTTGGACGCCGCATCCACACGAATTTCGCCGCGGTCCTGCAACCGCAACGGATGGATCTTCCCCTGGGGCTCGACTACGGGCTGGCCGTGTACCCGCAGGATGGAGATCAAACTTCGATCCTCATGAAGACCGCGGATGAACGGCTCTACCAGATGAAATACGCAAATCGCCCGCAGCCGGGGCCGGGTGCCACCGCGATGCCGCAGCCTCCTTCTCGGCGCGTGACGGATCTGCCGCAATCTCAGGTTGCTTCGCCTCAAGGAGCAACAGTAGGGACCGGCGAGTCCGCTCCCCCAACTTCGCAGACGCCTCAATCCGCGAAGGATCCATCTCCCAAAGAGCCGTCGCTGAAGCCACCCTCGGCAGTCGCCGCGGCGGCGCGGCAATCCAGCGTGGAACGGCGGAGGTGGGAGCGCATCTCCCTTGCGGGGAAAAAGGCTTTCGCGACGGTAGGAAACGGGTCTGAGATGAGATTGCGCGTTATCGATATGAGCCACGGCGGAGTAGCGCTGGAGGCGGATGGAAGTTTGAATCTAGGGGACGCATTCCATGCCGTTCTCCACGTGCCGATCCTGCCGGCCACGCGAGTGAGGTTGAAAAAACTTTACACGCATCCGGGCAATGGACCGCAAGCGCGCGTCGGCTGCCAATTTATTGTTTAAGCTGAGATTTAGGATTTATTTCCGCAGGATTATTTCCGCTGAATCACTCCAGTGGAATTGACCGACCAGCGAAGAAATTCCCGTTACACATCAACTCCCAGCTTCTGCTTCATTGCCCTGGAAACAAAAAGCAGCGCTTGCTGCAGGCGCACGAGGCCGAGTCCCCATCGAGTGCGAGCCTGATCCGCAATCGCGGCGCGAGCCGTGAGAGTGATGCGAAGAGCGGCGCCATTACGACCGGAATCCTTGTACACGCACGGCAGAATCTCGAGCCGAGCCGCGAGCGTGTCCGCGGACGCATCTTTCATCCACAATTCAACCAATCGCCGCACAACTTCCTCGAACCGTTCCGGCATGGCGTTGAAGGGATCATGCGCGAAGATCAGAACAATTGTTGAGTGGAATGAATCCTCGCCACCGGGCTGATCGGCAGGCGTGGGCCAGACCTTTGCGCGAACCGTGCGGAAGAGAGAGCCTTCCTCGTTCAATTCCAGAAGCACGCGAGCGAAGGGAGGGTTCTCGCGCGCCGCCGCGATTTGCATGATGGCGCCCGGGTTTTCGTGAAGATCGAGGTACTCGCCGCCGCTGGCATCTTTCCACGGGAATTCGATGCGAGCAGTTTTATCACTCAGCAGATTTGCGGCTTCCACGCGCATAGCGGAAAAGCTATCGCGTCACGGCGCGCGCGACAAGCGAAAAACTGCTCTTGAGTTCATGCTCCCACCGCCGCCGCGGACGGCTCATCTCCATATTCAACCCGCGATTCTCCGCTGGTTGCTTCCCGTACCGAAGCCGGCTGGCGCGATTCGAGCGGACGGATTACCTGTTCCGCAAAGCGTTCCATCTCCTCGAACTGCGGGCTGCACTGCAGAAGCAACAGGTCAACGCCCGCGCGCTCGTATTCGCCGATCCGGTTGGCGACCTTTTCTGGCGTGCCTACGAGCCCTGTGCGCAGCCCACGGTTCGAGACGGAGTAATCTTCAAGGGAAATTTTCTGCTCCAGCTTCGTGCCTGCAAGCCATTGCTGATAATTCTGGAACCCCGCGGCGTGTTGTTGAACATTGGTGATCCGCGCGCGTTCGGCCTCCGCTTCTTCCGGAGTGTCGCGCACGACGAAGTAGCCGGCCATTCCGAATTTCATTGGCGGCAGGCGGAGCCGTTCGCGGCGCGTGGAAAGATCTTCGACGCGTTTGCGGATGATGTCCGGCGGATCGCCGTGCATCACATAGGCGTCGCAGGTCCGCGCGATGAGGTCCTTTGCTGCGTCTGACTCGCCGCCCGCGTAAATCACGGGCCGCGGGCGCGAGACTGGCTTTGGTTCGAGCGCAGTATTCTCGACACTAAAATATTTGCCGGAGTAGGTGGTTCGTTCGCGCGACCAAACGCTATCAAGTATTTCGAGCCATTCGGCCGTGCGCGCGTACCGGTCGTCGTGCTGCTCGAATGGCACGCCGTACTGTTTGGCCTCATCCGCCCACCACGACGAGACGACGTTTAGCGAGAGCCTGCCACCACTGATGTGGTCAATGTTTGCCGCCTGCTTGGCGAGTAGCGCAGGCAAATGGAAATTCGGCCGCACGGCAACCATCAACTCGAGCCTGCGCGTCACCGCGGCAAGCGCCGCGGCGGTAGACCAGGCGTCGAGCGACGGCGCGAGCGGGCCTTTGATGTCATTCAGGTTCAGCTCCGCGATGAGCGTAATGTCGTAGCCGATCTCTTCACTGCGCCGCGCGAGGCGGCTTACGTAGTCCCAGCTTGCGGACATTCCTTCGTCTTCCACGTTGCGCAGCCAGCCGCCGAAAACAGGAAGCCAGTATCCGTATCGCATTAGCGTGCCTCCCGTTCGAGGAAGTCGGCGAGGCGCGCGTGTGGGTCGAGACCGACCACGCGCGGCGCGTCCGCGACAAAGTTGGAGAGTGCGTTGATGTCGTAATAGAGGAGCTTGCCGTCGCGGTCGTCAATGACGTATTCCACGCCGCCGACTTCGATTTTTGCTGCGGCCATGATGCGTTCGACTGCGGAGATGACTTCGGATGGCGGCGTGTAGCCTTCCACACGAAGCCCGGACTTCGGCGCGTCCACAGGGCATGCCGAGCGAACCAGTTCCTGCCCATCGGCGGTGCGGCAGATATCCGCGGGACAGAGGTTGAATCCCTCGCCCGAAAGGTAGACGCGAATGGCATAAACATACTTGCCGCCAATCACTTCGACGCGCGTGATGTATCCGCCGCGCGCGGGGATGAACTCCTGCACCAGCGCGGTGTTGTCGAGCCCGAGATCCAGGCGGCCTTCGGCAGCGGCTTGCTTGAGGTCTTCGGGGCGCTCAAAGCGGCGGATGCCCGCGCCGCTGCCGCCGATATTTGGCTTCACGACGACAGGGAAGCGCAGCCCTCGCGCCGCTGCGGGAGCTTCCGACGCGTGATTAATCACTCGCGCGGCCGGATAGGGCAGGCCAAGAGCCTCGGTCAGCGAAAGTTGCAGCGCCTTCGAGGTTTCCACGGTGAACGCGCGATGGCCGTTGACGACGCGCGTGCCGGTGTCTTCGAGATGCGCGAGGTAGCCGAGCGTGTAAAAGATCCCTTGGCCGTTGCCGCGCGTGTAAGCCGAAGGGCTCATGCGGTTGAAAAGGAGCGCGTAGTCGCCGTTCTTCGAGGCGACGTCGTAATGATGGTGCCGCGCGTCAAGCCGGACGTAGGACGTGCCACGGCGGTCCAGCTCGGCGAACAGTGGCCGGAACCAGTCGGGGTGCTCGTAATAAATGGCGATCGGTTTTTTCTTGCCGTTCTTTTTTTCGGGGTGCGTCGTATTCATGTGTTTCTCCTCGGAAAATAAAAAAGGCCGCCCGGTAAGGGGCGGCCTTGGAATCTCGCGGTATTTCTTTTGTGGCTAAACTATAGGGTCGCCCGCTCTGGTTGTTGGCGAATTACACATGGCCATACAACAGGCGCAGACCTCAACGGTTTGCGTGCACACGCAGGAATTCAGCAGTAGGACGGTCGAGATCTGGTTGGAATAATTTGTGTGCACTTGAGTGGTTAAACCTTTATCCCACAAAGACGATAGCGCAGGTTGGCGGAACCGTCAAGCGAACCGGGAATTGGGTCAATTTGAAAGCCACAGCCGTTTCCCACAATCCGACTTCTTGACGACCGAGACAACCCCCTGGTAGTTTCCGAGTACGCCGTCATCCCCCCACGATCGGCGGCAGGCTCCAAACGGAGATTTCAATTTTCCACAACCAGACTTATGGGAAGTCCGCTGTTCGGTTAGCGCCTTTATCGAGCACTGAAACTCGATGGCTCGCAGGTTGCTGCCCAGAAAACACCTGAACCTCGTGCCAGTCCACTCCAAGAACCTGCCGTACCGCACAGGTCGAGAATACGCGCGCTGCTGAAAGATCACTCGAATCTCAAGGAGACCATCGGATTTACGTGAGCCGCGCGCCGCGCAGGGATGTAGCTCGCGGCCAATCCCGTGATTAGGATCGTTGCCGAGCATACGATTGCTGTCAGAGGATCGGAGGGCCCAACGACAAGCTCATGCGCAATGAGGTGCCCCGCGCCTACTCCGAACAACCACCCAGCGCCAAGGCCAACGGCCATCAAAAGGGCCGCCTCCTTCAGAACAAGCTTGAAGACCCGGCTCGGCGTGGCCCCCAGAGCCATACGAATTCCCATTTCGCGCGTCCGGCGAGTGACGGAGTAGCTCATCACGCCATACACGCCGATGCAGGCCAGCGCAAGCGCGAGAATCGCGAACGAGGCCATTAATTGGACCACGAGATCCGATCCTGCGAACTCCTCTTTGATAGATTGAGCTACCGTCTTGCAATCATCCAGTGGCTGATCGGGGTTCCACGCCATAACAGCTCGCTTTAGCGCTGGAATTGCAGCAGGCCCACCCTCGGCCCGCACCACAACGTGCGATGCGGTATCCGCCTTTGAAAGTGGAAAGTAGACCATCGGAAGCGAGTCACCCGAACGAGCATCAGTAAGCCAATCCGGCACAACAGCAGTGACTGTGACCCAGGAATTATCTCCATTGCGAATTTGGAGTCCAAGTGCGTTGCCGCCGCAGCGCCGCGCAAATGCTTCTGAGACGACCGCACCCGCCAGTTCACCGTTGGGGGCAATCTCTCCTTGAAGTGTGGGGAGTCGCAACACATTGAAGAAACCGAGATCTACGGTTAACTGGACAGCAGATGCTTCGATATTAGTGCCCTCCTGTCTCACCCGCAGGGAATGGAGGTAACTGCGGGAACCCGTCATGGGGAAACTGGAAGTGATTCCCACTGCGTCGATGCCGGACGCTGAAATTAGCTCTGCCGACAACCGGTCTAATTTCGAGCCAGATGGAGTGGGCGTAATTGTGAACGCGATCACCTTAGTGGTATCAATTCTCGGAGGCATCATCCGCTCAATGGAGGACATGGTACGGACAGCCGAAGCAGTCACTATAAGCAAGGCCATGGACATCGCAATCTCAAGTACTACCAGCGGTAGCCTCTTGAGGCTAATCTGAGCGCCGGTTGTCGTCGAGCTCTGCCGAAGCGCATCGTTCAAACTGGTCTTGGTCACGCGCATCGCCGGAATCAAACCAAACAACAAGGGAATGAACAGCGCGGCTATCGTCCCGAATGCGAGTGCATGTCCGTTCAGACTGAGCGTAGCGGCTAAATGCGGCTGCACAGATTGGAAAGCGCGCCGCAACGCGGCGACGCCACCGTACGCAGCCAGTATCCCCACAAAACCGCCCGCGATGGCAATGAGCAAGTATTCGGAAAGGAGTTGCCGGACAATCCGGCTGCGCCTTGCCCCCAGGGCCGCGCGTGTCGCAAACTCGGTTTGGCGAGCGAATCCCCGCGCCAGAAGCAAAGTCGTTATGTTTGCACACCCAATCAAAAGAACGAGGATGGACGGGCCGATGCCGAATGCGAGGCCCAGCCCCGTTTTCTTGCTCATCTCACTTTCGTAAGTGACGGCGCGCATTCCGATTCCGCTGTTCGCCGAAGGGAATTGAAGATTCAACGCGCGCCCGAGAACTGCCATTTCTGCATTCGCTTGTTCGCCGGTAACGCCCTTCTTCATGCGGCCAACGACCATGACGGTCCCCTCAGCTCGATTCGCTGACGGATCAAGGATGAGCGGCGTCCACACTTCGGTTCCTTGGCTTTGAAACCAGAAGATCCCAGGCATCACGCCAATGATTGTGTACGGATCGTCATTCAATCGGATGCTCTGTCCCAGCACATCTGGTCTTCCGCCGAAATTCGTGCGCCACATCGTCTCACTGATCACTGCGACGCGCGGTGCGCCCGGCTGTTTCTCATCTTGAGAAAACACGCGTCCAAGTTTCGGATTCGCACCCAGCAAGTGGAAGAAATTTGCGGAGACCATTAATGCCGCGACCCTCCGCGGCTCCCCCGCGGCCCTCAACACTTTGTCAGAATCTGCCAGCGCCGCAAGTTCCTCGAATGCGTTGTTGCGGCTTCTTAGGTCGAGGAAATTAGGGACGGAAAGAAGGCCGCGATCCGTCCCCGTCTGCTGATTGACGACCCAAACGGTGGCGATCCGGTCCAAATCGCGTACGGGAGGGCGATTCAGAATCGGACCTTCAAATAGGCTGAACATCGTCGTGGCGCAGCCGATCCCCAGCGCGAGGGTCAGCACACACGCGGCGGTGAAGCCGCGCGCCTTCACCAGCATGCGAAATCCGAAGCGTATGTCTTGCAGAAGCGAGTCCACGTTCATCACTTGCGTCCAGTGCCTAGCATCCACATAGGGACCACTCCACTTTAGAATAGCTTACCAAGCACACTTCAGCGTTCGCGCCAGAAGGAGTTCTCCTGTGTCGTGGAAGACAAATCGATTGAGAAATGACGTAGGTGAAGACCAAACGAATGTCAGTGGACGTATAGTCGCCGACTCGGAAGTTGGTTTGAAAAGGGGTCCTCCGAATTTACGGCTCGATTGCCAGCTCCCAGATTGACCCACTACCGCGGATCGAAATGCTGATCAGCAGGCCATGAGGGCCGTAGTTTTGCATCCGGACGGCGATTCGCGTAATCTAATCCCCTGTTCGTGGCCTAGCGACACGGCAGCGGGGTCCCACCCTGCACCGCGCAGACCGGCCGCGAGGAAGGCAAACATGAAATCCGGAATCCATCCCGATTACCACGAAGTCTTGGTCCACTGCGCCTGCGGGCACACGTTTAAGACCCGCTCGACGATCAAGGGCGAAATGCTGAGGGTCGAAATCTGCTCGAACTGCCATCCATTCTTTACAGGCAAGCAAAAGCTGCTGGATACGGCCGGACGCATCGAGCGGTTCAACCGCAAGTACGCCAAGTCCACCGAAGCCACCAAGGCCGCCGAAGCCGCCAAGAAGTAGCGCATCCAGCTTCGTTTTCATTTTGCGGGCGGGCTTTCTCATGCCCGCGACCTCATTTTGAAAGCGGTGTAGAATGCGGCGAGCGATGGCCACGCAACCTCTTCCACAGGATGAAGCGTCTGAACGCGCAGCCGTCGATGCGGCCGTTCCGCGCGTCACGCTGCGCAACGCCTTCGCGCACGCCTACGATTCCGCCATCGCCGCCGCGCGGACGTGCTATGCGCCGAAGCTCATCACGCCTGAGGAGATTACCGACAAGCAGCGGCTGACCATCGGCGCGGCGACGTTTTATTCCGGCCATCACACGGTCTATCAGCACGCGCATTTTGAATTTGGCCTGGAAAACGTCAGCCGGCAATTCGTCTGGTCGTTTCTGCACGCGCATCCGTTTTACAACTCGGAACAGCAGAGCCAGCGCTACGTCCGCTTGGATCGCGCCGTAGCGTACGTTCCGCCCGCGGGACCGGGCTTCGGCGCCGCCGAGCGCACAATCTACGAGCGCGCCATCGCCCGCGCGTGGGATTACTATCGCGAGCTGACGGCGATTCTCCATCCGGAAGCGCGCGAGATTCTCGGCGACATCTGGCATGTCGGAAAACTTTCGCACCCGCGGCGCGTCCAAAAGGTAGAGAGGCAAGCTGAGAAGCGCGCCATCGAAGTCGCTCGCTACGTTTTGCCCGTGGCGGCGGCCACCACGATGGTGCACACACTTTCGGGCATCGTGCTCCACCGTCTGTGGCGGATGCAGATTGCGTCGGATACGCCGGCGGAGTCGCGCGCAGTTGTGGGCGAAATGGTCGCGCGCGTCCGCGAACTTGATCCGCAATTTTTCGACCGCTTTGACAATGAACCGCTCGAATCGCTTCCGGAGTGGGAACAGATTGGCGGAACGCAGAAAACTGTTTCAGGAAATGATGGCGAAGCCTTTGCGCGCGAGTTTGATAAGGAGCTTGCCGGGCGCGTGTCGAGGCTCATTGATTGGTCGCACCGCGCGAAGTACGTGCTCGCCGATGCGTATCGCGCCGTCGTGGGGCTTACGCGCGAGGCCTGTAGCGACGGGGAAGCGCTCGACCGGCTGCTGAATCCTGCGCGCAACCCCTACCGCCTGCAGACGCTGAACATCGGAGTGCATGCCCCGATGATGCGCGCCCTGCAGCATGCCAATTACACGTTTGCCAAGAAAATCAGCCACACCGCTGACAGTCAGGACCAGCGGCACCGCATGGTGCCCGGGTCGCGCCCGCTGCTGACGCTGACGGATACGCGCCAGCCGGATTACATTGTGCCCATGTTGATTGCCGGGAACACACGCGCCCGCGAAGTGTACGAGCGCGCCATGGCCGACGCCTGGGCCGCAAAAAATGAATTGCTCGATCGCGGCGTGCCGCGTGAATCTGCGCTGTACCTGCTTCCC
>JBGPHM010000013.1:0-75035 GCA_041484365.1 Terriglobia bacterium
ACCAATCAGGCCGCTGCTTGAGTTCGTAGAGATCATCGCGCTGGATGAACTCGGCGCCTGCGGGAATCGGGTCTTCCATCAGCAAGTAGCGCCATTCGCCGCCACCCACCGTAACCCGTACCGCGAGAATATCGCCAACGTGCAAGTCGCCCTGCAACGGATCGAGTCGATAGACGATCTTTTGCCCGGTATTTTCCGGGTTGAGGCGGAAATAGTCCCGCGTGATATTCAGAGAGAACTTGTTGTCCTGCACCAAATGTTTGTCGTTGGAATAATACGATCCGGTAAGGGCCCAGTAGAGCCGGCCGGCGCCCGTTTTGTGAATGCGGATGTCATTCGCGCCCTGGCGAAGCTGGGACGCATCGAGGTGAATCATCGGTTGCACCGGATTCATGGCGTCGTCTGAAGTGAATTGCTTCGTCATCACGCGCTTGCCATTTACATAGACCTCTGCCCGGAAATTGGCATCGAGCTCGTGGCTTGCCTTCATGTATTCGGTGAGGCCAAAGATTACCATCGCCGTCTGCTTCGTGCTGTCCCAGAAATAACCGCCATTGCGGTGGTCAACCAGCCAGAACGCAGCCTTGGGAAGCAAAGCGCTTTCGGGTTTCGCGAGGCTCAGGAGTCGGACAACGTACGCCGTCGTTTCCGCGGCATCGTTGATTTCAAATTCCATGAAATAGTCATAAGTGGCCGTCCAGGAAGCCTCGCGGTCATTCACAGTTGCGGTGGATTCCAATGCGCCGGCAATCTCGGTGGCCTTTGCATGATCTCCCGTAATATGGAGCGCGAGGCCCAGCATTGCCTGGCCCTGCGTGGCCATTTTCGATCGCTCCTCCCATGCCGCCTGGATTTCTTGCGGATTTGCCACGCCATTCACAGCAAGCGCATACACAACGTACGCGCGCAAGTCGGGCCGCATGTTGGGGTACTTGACCAATGTTGCGTGCAGCCAATCTTCCGCGCGCTTGAGCGAATCGGCATCATAGTTGTAGCCCGCATCGTGAGCTTGGCCGAAGCCCGCAACGACATACGCCGTCATGAAAACAGACGTATCGTCGTCCTTCCACCAACCCCAGCCGCCATCCTCGTGCTGAAAGTCCTTGAGACGCGCAATTCCAGCCTGGATTTTGCTTTGGAGGTCCTGCGTGTCCACCTTGTACTGAAGGTAGAGGTCCTTCATCGCCTTGGCCACGACGATATTCGGCAAGAAACTCGACATCGTCTGTTCGGTGCAACCGTAAGGATAGGCAGTCAGATAGTTCAATGCGCCAAAGATGCTTCCCGCATAGGAAGAGTTGAGACTAATATCGAGCGCGGGCGAAGCCTGGTCGGGGTTCCCGGGCAGATTCACAGCAGTGCTCTCTTCCTGGTCTCCTCCACTTATCGCTCCCGATTTCGCATCGGTCAGTTTCACGCCGGCGGGGTTCACCGGCAGCGTGATTTCCAAAGCGTCAGACTCTTCGTTTGTGAGCGCTTTCGCATCCAACACCGCTTCATGAACGGACAGCGCGCGGACTCTCCAATCAATCTTTGCCTCGCCCTTACTGGGCACTTCAATGTGCGCCGTGGTTCCTGAGAGAACTGTAAGCCCCTTCATGTCCAGCGAGACCTCAACACTCTTCGCACTCGTGAGATAGTTGTGAACAATCGCTGAAATCGTGACTTCATCGCCCTGCCGAAAAAAGCGCGGAACCGCCAGCCGCACCATCAGGTTCTTCCGGACGATAACATTGTTGATCGCGCTGCCGACTTTCGTGTCCAGCGTGACTCCGCGAACCGTGGCGCGCCAACTTGTCAGAGAATCCGGGAAAGTTAAGTCCATTTCCGCGCGGCCGCTTGAGTCCGTGTGGATATTAGGAGCCCACAGGGCTGTGTCCGGGAAAACCTTTCGGATCTTGGGCTGCAATGGCGTTTCCGGTTTCAATTGCGCCAACGCCCTCGGGTTCACCGGGCCGCGGTAGGCAAGGAACATCGCCTTCTTGCCCGCCTCACCGGTGAATTCAAATTCCAGCGATGAATCCGTAGAGATGCGGTCATACGCAGATCCAAAAAAGGAGTCCACGATGTCTCCGCTGTCGTCCGGATAAATCCCGTAAATGGCCTCATCCACAATGCCCAGGCTGAATTCTCCCGAAACCGGCCTTCCTTGCGAATCGTGGACGGCAAGCGCGTAACTCGCTTTCTGTCCCGGCACGAATTGTTTTTTCGATGGTTGAATTTCGATCTTGAGTTTTTGCTGGACCGCGGGGACCTTCAAATTCTTATTGGACTGATAAAACTTATTGTCCCGCAGAAATGCGACAGAAACGAATACATTCGGCTGGTGGTCACTCAGGATTGGGACATCGATTGTCGCGTTCGGCGAGACCGCATGAATAACGCGCTTGGTTTGGATTGTCCTTGCCTCAGTTGTAACGAGCAGATAAGTCTCCGGCATTCCCGTCATCACCAACACGTGAGCCGTGTCCCCGACGCTGTAGGATTTCTTATCCGCGAGAAGGCGGATCTCGCGCTTCTCCCCGCCCCACGATGCCTCGTCCGAACTCGCTACCCATACCCAACTCGTCCCTTCAACTTCACGCTTTTCCGGAGTGTACGCACGGACCCTCAGAGTGAGGTTTCCTGTTTCCTTGGCGGGGAAAATTACGCGCGCGGATCCCGTCGCGTCCGTTTCTACATCCTGAGTTCCCAGCAAAGTCTCGTGCGACTGCTGGCCCGAATAGCTATTCTTTACCAATGCCACTTGGACCCGTGTTTGAATTGGGTGGCCGTCGTAGTCTTTCGCAAGAACCGTGGCGTGGATGCTTTCATCCTTCTGATAGAAATAATTGTCCGCCGAAATCCCAACTTGAAAACTTCCATAGGTGGCGAGGGCTGAATTGTGGCCCGAAATCTCACGATTCCCCGCGTCGGTGACCCGTGCCTCGATCCGGTACCGAGAGTCGTAATGGTGCTCCTCAATTTTGGTGGGAATCCGGATTTTCAATTTGCCATCGGCGTCCAGTTTTCCGGATTGCTCGGACACTTGTTCACCGGCGTAGTCGTATTCGTAAGAGGTGCGGCCTTCCGTATCACCCTCCCCGTCGGACGAGCCATCCTCATCGTCGCGGTCGAAGTAAGGCGACCAGTATCTCGACGTATGAACCACGTATTTTACGTCAGCGCCCGCTACGGGTTCCCCGAAGAAGTAGCGCGCTTCAATCGTTGCCTCGATCGCGTTTCCCTGCAGCACCCTCAAACTCGATGTCGTAACCTTCACTTCGTATTCGGGCTTCTTATACTCCTCCACGTGGAAGCCGCCCGATGTCCCGTAACCCTGCCCGCCGGTCCCGCGAACAGTGATGGAGTAATAGCCAAGCGCCGCGCCGGAAGGCAGCTCCAGGTCGCCATGAATTGTGCCAAAGGATGAGACCTGGAAATTGGACTGCAACACGGGCTTGCTTGCGGAGTCTTCAATCTTGACCTGCGCTTGTGCTCCTGCGGGCACCACGTAGCGCTCGCCGTTTCGCTTTCGCAGAATCACCTTGAAGTGGACCGTATGCCCGGGCCGGTAGACCGGGCGATCCGTGTACACATACCCTTCCCAATCCTCTCTGGGATTGCTGCTGAAGTTGTAGGATTCGGGCGTCACCATCGCGACATCGTCGCCGTGAACCGCGAGCACTCGCACGTCCTGATAGTGACATTCAGGATAGGGGCATTCAGCGATCGGAGTTTCCGACAATCCGCTGGCATCGGTCTTGAGATGCGCCAACTCCTTTTTGTCCGCCCAGAGGCGGATGTCCGCGCCCGCAACCGGCGCGCCGGTGCGGCGGTCCGCTGAATAGGCGACCACCTGCTGCGGCGCGGTCTTCGTGATAACGCCAAGGTCGGAAACAATTACGATCGTGTATGCGCGAAGGGCGCCGTCGGTCGCCTCCACGAGGTAAACCCCCTTGGAAAGCGAATTGACCTGCACATTGTCAGTCTCGGAAAAAAAGCGAGGCGGCAATTGTTGGCGCCAGCGCAGTACAAGCTGCGAGGCATTCAGCAGTGGCATCTGGGCAAACACCGCCGCGCTTCCGATTTTTGATTTCAGCGCTTCACCCTGTTTTGCCCGGATTTGCTCGCGCGACGGAGCAGAGAACTGCCTGCGGAAGAAATTACGGATATCGATCCAAATCCCCCGTTTCCAGTCGTGAAAGCGCTCCAGAAGAGTTGGCGTCTCAATCGCTTCCTTCGGGGAAACATGTCCAAATCTGGTCGGGTCTTCCAGCCGTTCAAAAAATGCGATCGGATCTTTTACCTTGTAAACGCGGAACTCCAGCTCGGCAACGTCCCTTGCGAAAACACGAAGACCGATCTTTTCGCCCGGTAAAAATGTTTTATCCGTCGAGACGGAGAAGTAAGCATCCGGCCTCTGCCCGCCGACTGGAAGCGCGCAGAGGAGCAGAAGGAATGGGACGGCGGCTTTCCAGCGCACTAGTTCGTCTCCCTGAGAATGTTCCAACGATAAACGCCCAGGAAATTGCTATTGCCAGGCAGCGGACGCCATTTGGGCGATGGATGATTCAGCAAATCCGCTAACCGCATCATGCGCATTTCTCCCGGCTCTTTTCCGATGGGCCCCGTGTGATAGACCACAAACTCGTTCGCACTTGAATGACCACTTTCCGAAGTCCACTGGCTGTGCCCAATGAAGACCATGGAGTGGAAGGATGCGTCCTGTTCCAACTGGCGGTAAAACAGCAAGTCACCGGGACGGGCAGCGGAAACGTCTCGCGATACAAGATAAGCGTTGAATCCTTTGAGCGTCTTTACGTCCGCGAACTCGGCAAACGCTCCGTTCTGCAGATCCTCCGGGTTGAACGGTCCCGGACGCACCCGGAAAAACGCGGCTCGCAATGGGGTGAACGGGTAGTGATACTTTTTGATTTCGGGCAGGGGACGTGGTGGCGCGGTTTGATTTTCGCGGCCCCACGCGTCGTTGTGCTCGCGGAGTGCGTTCCGGTAAGAGTACCGGAGCAGCGCGGCGCAGTCGTTTATCTCGGCAGGCACATCTCCTTTAGGACGAAGGGCTTGGAACTCAGCAATCAGCGCGAACCATCGGCGAAATGCCTCTTGATCCGATGCGGAGTCCAATCGCAGGAAGTTTGGCGTGCCATCCCCGAAGCGGTCTTCCAGATCAGGAGTGGTTGCATGGACGGGGCTGGCGGCGGACTTTGAAGAGGCAGTCTTGGCGACTTGGCCGGAAGCGCCGACGCTGTCAAAGGTCACCGTTGCCAGGAACAGGATACCTGCGCCTGCGGTGATCATCAGAATCCTTAATTGCCGGGAGTGTTTCATGATTTGGTAGATGACCTGGATCGAATTCTAGTGAAGGTCTTCATGGTCTCCCACTCTGAAGCCTTGCAACATCTCTCCGCTTGGATGCCAGCAACCGCCATGCCGAAGTGATCCGCCTCGCTTGCGGGGATTTGACCGGCTTCCGCCTTTGCCAACGAACAACTCGTGTCCGGCATGAGACGCGCGTGTTTGAAGTAACACAAAAAAAGTGATTACTCTTGCCGCAGCCGAATCCAATTAACGGTTACACCCCGGCAATATAGGGAGTTTAGTTCGCTGACACAAGGGATGAAATTGAAGTTCTAGGAATTAACGTAGGGCCGTCACCCGGTTTCGGGATCACAAGCCATTCACTGCTATTCGTATCGCAACGCGACCATGGGATCCGTGCGCATCGCGCGCCACGCCGGAATCCAGCAAGCCGCGAGCGCAACAGTTACGAGCAGCGTCCCCACCGAGGCAAATGTCAGCGGGTCCGTCGCGCTCACGCCGTAAAGCAGGCTCACCATCAGCCGCGTGGCGGCTAGTGATGCCGCAAGACCGAGGACGAGGCCGATTGCCGCGAGCGACAACCCTCTTCGCAGAACAAGCAGCAAGACATCCGACGATTGCGCGCCAAGCGCCATCCGCACCCCCAGCTCCCGCGTTTGCTGCGCCACACTGTAAGAGATCACTCCATAAACCCCGATGGCCGCCAGTAGCAGCGCTCCGCCGCCAAATGCCGCGAGAAGCCAGGTGTTGAAACGGCGCGGCGCGAGCGAACGCGAAACAATGTCCTCCATGACGAACACGCGCCCGATCGGCTGCTGCGAGTCCAGTTGCTGAACGATGTTTCGCACCGACGGCAGGAGCCCCAAGGGAGATTCATGCGAACGCAAGAGGACAATTCGGGAATTGCACAGTGGAAAGGCATCGGGGCCCTGGCAAATGTGTTGAAACGGTTCGTAACTATGGGGCTCAGTCGCGGCATCGAGCGGCCCCTGTTTGACGTCTCCCACAACTCCAACAATCGTGAGCCAGCGATTCTGCGCCGTCGAGGCTCCCCATTTCAATCGCCGCCCGACTGGATCCTCTCCCGCCCAGTAACGCTTCGCCATTCCCTCGCTGATGATCACGGCGTTGTTTTGCCCATGCATCTCGGCATCGTTGAAGAACCTGCCGCGCACCAGCGGGATCCCAAGCGCCCGAAAGTAATCCCCGTCCACGAGTGTGTGAGAATTCGTACGCACGGTGTCGCGTTGGTCGGCCTCATGACCTTCCGCGGTGAAGGTGTGAGTCCATCCCGAATTCAGGGGTAGGTCCGTGCTGACGCCAATCTCGGCCACGCCGGGGATAGCGCGCGCCTGAGCAGAGAGACGGTCAAAGAATGTCTGCGTCTCCGCCATCGTCTTGTATTGCGAGCCGGGCAGTGAAATAGATAGAGCGATTGTGTTCTCCGGGCGGAAGCCGGGGTCCGTCTCCCGCGCGCGAACAAAACTCCGGATCAATAGGCCCGACCCAACCACCAGCAGAAACGCCAGCGCCATCTGTGCCACAACAAAGACATCGCGAATATGCCGGTGACCGCGCGAGCTCGATTCGCTGCGCCCCGATTCTTTCAAAGTTTCGCTCAGACTCGTTTTCGTGGCCGCGAGGGCAGGTACGATTCCGAAGAGGACACCGGAGACCACCGAAATCACGAGAGTGAAGATCAGCACAGTGGTGTCCAGCGCGACTTCTTGCGCGCGGGGCAGAATTTTGTCAGCGAGAACCACCAGCCCTTTTACTCCGGCGTAAGCCGCGAGTAGTCCAAGCGCGCCTCCGATGAGTCCGAGCAAGCCGCTTTCAACGAGGAGTTGCCTCACCAGCCGTTTGCGTCCCGCTCCCAGCGCAACGCGCACGGCAATTTCCTTTTGCCGCTGTGTTCCGCGCGCGAGCGTTAGGTTCGCGACATTGGCGCAGGCAATCAAGAGCAATAGACCGACCGCGCCAAGCAGGAGCATCAGCAGTGTCTGTGTTGGCCCTACAATCAGGTCGGCCAGCGGTGTCACACTGGCCTCCAGTGCAAATTTCGACCGGTCCCGAAATTCCGCCGGATATAATTGCTGTTGAATTTGATCTGAGACCACCATCACGTCGGAGTTGGCTGAGTTCAAAGATGTCGCGGTCTTCAATTTTGCCAGCACGCCGAAATTGAAATTGTCACCGCGTCCCTGCGCGGAAAGTTCGAAAGGACTAAATGCAATCGGCACCCACAATTGCGCGGGCGCGGAGAAGGGTAATCCACTGGAAGGGAACTCGAATGTGTTGGGCATGACACCGATAACGGTAAAAGGCTGGCGGTCTAGAATTATTTTTTTCCCAGCGATATCGCGGTCCGCCCCGAAATGCGTTTGCCACAGCGCGTAGCCAAGAATTGCTACGTTGTTTCCCAACTTGTCTTCGTCTTCCGTGAAGGTGCGGCCCAGCACGGGTGTGGTCCCGAGAATGCGAAACACCGCCGCAGAAATTCGCGTGGCTGCGACGCGCTCCGGCGAACCGGTTCCGGAAAGATCCATCGGATTGCTGAAAAACGCGCCGAGGTCTTCAAACGAATGGTTGAGCCGGCGAAAATCGGCAACATCCGGCGCGGAGACTGGGAATTTCCCCGGCACAAGTTTTGGCACTGATTCCTGTAACACAACGATGCGGCCTGAATCCCGGAAGGGAAGCGGACGGAGGAGCAGCGTATTGACCACGCTGAAGACGGAAGTCGTGGCTCCAATTCCCAGCGCCAGCGTGAGGATCGCGACGGCAGTGAAGCCCGGATTCTTACGCAGCATCCGCGCGCCAAATCGCAGGTCTTTCAGAAAAGTTTCGAGCATGGGCAGCCCCCTTCGTTCCCGGTAAATTTCCTTGAATTGTTCAACCCCGCCGAAATCGCGCCGCGCAGCGTAACGCGCCTCTTTCCGCGACATCCCTCGGCGGACATTCTCTTCCTCCGCCATTTCCAAGTGGGCGCGGACCTCATCAGAGAGCTCGCGCTCAAATTGTTTCACGTGAAACAATTTGGACGATCGCGCGATCAAAACTCGCAGCCAAGTCACTTTTCGGCTCAACCTTCTCCGTCAGCGTTCCAAATCAGGTTTCGAAGTTTCTTCGAAGAGATTTCGAACTGTTTTCCCGCGATGCTTGAGTCGTCCTTGAGCACTCTTTGAGCCTTCCTTGATAAAGCTCAATCTCACTCATGCCGTAAAGTCTCGACAGGATCCACTCGCGTCGCGCGCCTCGCGGGCAAATACGCAGCGAGGATGGTCACGCCCACGAGTGCCGTGATAACCGTAAAAAATGTGATGGGATCACCCGCGTGCACTCCGTACAACATGCTCGAAAGCAAACGAGTCATCGTGGCCGAGGCCACCAGCCCCAAGCCAATTCCGATGACCGCCCAGCGCATGCTTTGGCCTAGGATCATGCGCACGATGTCGCGCCATTGCGCGCCCAACGCCATGCGGATCCCAATTTCTCGCGTGCGCAGAGTCACCGCATTCGCGGTCATGCCAAAAATTCCGATTGCGCCGAGCGCAACGGCCATTCCCGCCATCACGCCCATCAAAAGCAAAATCAATTGTCGCCGACCCAGCGAAACGCTGAGACGATCATCCATGGTGCGGATGTCATAGGGCGGAGAATCAGGAGCCAGTTCCGCCATGGCCGCGCGAACCGCCGGTACAATTCCCGCCAGGTTCGCACGGCTGCGAATTGCAAGCGCCGTGATGACATAGTAGGAGTCCTGCACCTGCGGCATATAAACCTGCGCGAGACCGTCGTCCCGTTCGAGCTAAAACGGCCGGACGTTTTCGACGACTCCCACGATCTCTCTTGGCAGGTTTGGGGGTCGATTCTCGCTGATGAGCAAATGCTTGCCGATGGCGCTCCCGCCGGGCCAGTAGCGGTTCGCGAATGACCGGCTCACGATCAACACCGGCGCAGACGTTTTCGTGTCCGCAGCGTTGAAATGCCGCCGCTCAAGCAAAGGAACTGCGAGCGCCCGAAAATAATCCGGAGTTACTCCAATGAAAATCGCGTCGTCTCCCGTGTCTTCAGAATTCCTGCTCGGGTCCTCTGCGATCGTGAACCGGAGCCCGCCGGCCGATGACTTGCGAAGCGGGAGGAGAGTCGTCGCGCCTGCGCTATCAACGCCCGGGATTGCGGAGATTTTGCTGAGTATGTGATCAAGGTGTTCATTCGCGGCCTGCGGCGTCGCATAACTACTCCATGAAAAGAATACGGCCGCCGTAAGCACGTGGCCGGGGTCGTAGCCCGGAGGCACGCGAAGCACGAGCGCAAAGCTGCGCACCAAGAGGCCCGCTCCCATCGCAAGAAGCAGCGCGAGTGCTATCTCCGCCACCACCAATCTCTGCGTGAGGCGCGAGAAGCGCGCCGAACCCGATTGTCTTCCGCTATCTTCCTTCAGAGCTTCTAGGGGGCTCACGCGCATTGCGGCGAGCGCGGGCAAGAGTCCGCTCAAGACTCCTGTGAGCAGTGATATTCCGATTGCAAAAAACAGAATGCGAGCATCGAGACGAATCTCCTGCGCGCGCGGAAGGACGTCGCGGCCAATGCTTTTGACGGCCGCCACACCCGCATATGCGAGCCCCCACCCAGCCGCGCCGGCTAGAAGCGCCGTGACCGAATTCTCGATGAGCAATTGACGCAGCAGCCGGAGCCGCCCCGCCCCCATCGCCGTGCGGACGGCGAGCTCTCGACGCCGGCCCACGACGCGCGAGGAATTCAGGCTTGCTACATTCGCGCAGCCGATCAGCAGCACCAGCCCCGCCGCCCCGAATAAGAGATACAGTGCGTCGCGAATCGAACCCGCGTCAAACCCAGCGAGCGGAGTCACTTCAATCGGCTTCAACTTCCGGCCGGCCAGTTTCTCTACCTGCTGCCCGAACGCGTTCATTTCCGCCTGCGCCGCTTTGGGCGAAACTCCGGGCTTCAGCCGCGCGAGCACGCTGCCAAAGAAGATGACCTTCTGTTCACCCGAAACATTTGGGAGGATCCAAGCTTCAACGCCCGGGGGAAATGAAAATCCGCGAGGAGCGACCCCTACAACAGATTTCGGCACTCCTTGGAATTTGATTTGGCTTCCGATCACATTCGGATCGCCATTCAAAACCCTTTGCCACAGACTATACGAGATGACGACCGGAACTCCTGCGCCATCTCGCGGCAAAGCTTGCCCAAGAATAAAATGAGCGCCGAGCACGTCAAAAAAGTTCGGCTGGACTTCCGCGCGAAGGATGTGCTCGGAAGCATTTGCTGCGTGAAGGTTCCCGGCCAAATCATCGATGTAATAACTCGTAATCGCCTCAAATGATCGCGTCCGATCCATCCAATCGATCGGCAGCGATTTGTCGGCTAGCGTGTGATTGATTTGAACTGGAGCGTGCGGCAACAGATAGAGCTGTTCCGAATGGGGGTAGGGAAGCCGCGGAAAAACGAGCGAGTCAATCACCGTCAATATCGCCACGCTCGCTCCAATCCCAAGCGCGAGGGTCAGGATGGCGAGGGCGGCAGTCCCGGGGCTTTTCCGCAAGAGCCGAACTCCGTAGATCAGATCCTGCATCAGTGTCTCAATTACCGGCAGCCCCCGGCGTTCCCGATAATCTTCTTTCACTTGCTCGACGCCACCGAAGTCGCGCCGAGCGGCGTAGCGCGCTTCCCTCGGCGGCATTCCGCGCCGCAGGTTCTCTTCCTCCGCAAAGGCGAGGTGCGCGCGCAACTCGTCACTCAGTTCGGCGTCGCGCTTCGCGCGGGAGAACAGTCCGCGCAAACGTGAAGCAAGTTCCCGAAGCCAGGCCATCTCAAGACTCCTCGGTCGCGCTCAACAATCGCGACATGATTCCGGTCAACCGCTCCCAGTTTTCAGTTTCCGCGGTGAGTTGGCGCTGGCCTGCGCGCGTGATTGAGTAATATTTCGCGCGGCGATTATTGTCGGATGTTCCCCACTTAGAAGTGATCCAGCCGCGCTGCTCGAGCCGCAACAGCGCAGGGTAGACTGTGCCCTGATTGAGCTTCATCATGTCGCGGGAAATCTGCTCGAGGCGGCGGGCAATGCCATAACCGTGCAGCGAGCCCATGGTCTCCAGCGTTTTCAGAATCATCAAATCGAGAGTGCCTTGCAGGACATCGAGCCGTGGATCGGAGATGGGACACCTCCTGTTGAGAATCAACAGGAAGCTACGCCTCTATCTGTTGAATGTCAACATGTAAGAACATTCGTCTTTTTATAAACTTGCGCTAGTCTTTTCAGGGCGGTCGTTTTTGCAAATACGTCTGAGAAAGAGTGGGTTGGTCCCCAATGGCTGGAAGAGACTTGACACGCGGGGAAAATGAAATCCTCGTAGTGATTCAGCGGATCTATGGTCCGCAAAATACTGCCGATGAAGTGTTCTTCACGAGCGGTAATGAAGCTGTGCTTTTTATAAGGACGCACGATGGCACCTCTGTGATGGCTGCAAACATTACAAACCTCGCGGCTTGGCGCGGAGACGGTACTATTCCCACGGAAGAAGAGTTGGAGAGAAAGTGGTTGCGAATCTGATCGATTGAATGGATGTGCCAGATTGGAACGCTGATCCCCTGAAAACAGAAAGCCCACCCGTAAGGGTGGGCTCTCCAGAGGGGAGAATCGTTCCAGGCCTATGCGCGGAAGGCCCCGAACTCTTTTTCCTCACGGGGAGCATAAAAGAGGCCCCAGAATTTAGTCAAGTAAATAAAGCATTGAAACCATTGGACTTAAAGTCTTTTAGATTCAATGGTTTACAGGAAAATCCACAGAAATCCCTTGAAATAAACAGGTTTGAAGGAATGCTCGAAGGTGAAGTTTCAGTAGAAGTCCTTTGTGGAGATACTGTTCCCGGTGAGGTTCAATTGAATCACTTCAATGTGGCCATGGCGGTCAAAAACCTTCCCGGGAAGGAAGATTTTGATCGCAACTCGAATGAGGCCGAAGCCGATTCCGCTCACAATGGAAAACACCATGATGATACCAGCACCAGTGAACGCTCCAATCACGTACGTGGGCCAGCTCAACTCCGTCGCTTTGTACGATGGCTCGTTCCAAGTGATGTTGTGGCCGAAAATGACTTTTTTCACAAGAGTGCTTGCGAAATTAGAGGCCGCCGCGCCGAATACGATCGAGATCAGGTTGTCATCCCGTTCCCATGAAAGAAAGAGAGAGCCCGGAGTGGGGGCAACAGAGATCGCGTGAACAGTCGCCTGGGCGGAGTCAAAATGTCTCGACGCAATTTGCTGAGTGGGATACTCCACTATCAGCAGCGTAGCTTCCGAATTGCCCTTGCGATATCGCGCGGAAATCGCTTCCGCGCCGTTGGAAAAGCCGAGCCAGTCTCCCGAGCCAACTGGAAACAGCGCGTGAAGTGTAATCGGCCCCACGACATAACGCTCAGAACCAGGAACCATGTTTTCCGCAGGGAGATGTGAACCAATGGAAGGGAACGGCCGGGCATCGGCTTTGGGCTTCAGCGCCGCGGCCAAACTCTCAAGATCTTTTCGCGACTGGGCGACGGCCGCACCACTTGCGTCAACAAGGAAGTTGCCGACGACCACGAGCGCCCGGTTCGGGGACGCCGCGGCATATTGCGACAGATTTGATGCCGCCATTCCCGCCGGCCGCAAATATGTAAACGCGCCAAACGCGCCCGATGGGTCCGCCATGCGGTAGAGGGTGACGCCTAGCGCATCTGTGCCACGCGTGTATTCCGCGCGCTCGGCTGCAACGAAGCCGTACTCGCGGATCACTGGAGCATCCGCTCCTGCAATCTGCTCCAATGAAACAGTTTGCGCCGCGCCGGCTTTCCAGCTTCCAATCGAAGATGGCAGCAATCTTTGCGCCGCCGACGGATGCGCCGTCGCCAGCAGGGAACACGCCATTACGCATGAAAGTAGAATTCGACGCACAAAACCCTCTTGGATATTAGACTCCGGAAGTTTACCGCTGGTTCCCGCCCGGCGCTACTCCGGGCCGTCCGTTCGTGGGCGGCTTGGGCTGTTGGTGGAATGCGAGGCTGTTGGTGCTTTTCAGGTAGGATTCGATGCCCTTGTACAGTCCGTCGGCCACGCGATCGCGCCCGTCCGGCTTGCGCAGCGACAATTCATCCGATGGGTTGCTGATAAACGAAATCTCCGCGAGCACTGACGGCATATTCGCCCCAATCAACACCACAAATGGCGCCTTGCGCACGCCGCGGTCGCGGATGTTGTGGTTCGATTTCTGCAGGCGCTTGCTCAGCGAGTCCTGTATGTCGGATGCCAGTTCGCGCGATTCTTCAATCTTCTCGTTTTTGGCGATGCGCTGGATCAGGTCTTCCAATTGGTGCACATTTCCCTGTGCAGTGGCGTTTTCTCGCGCCGCCACCTGCATCGCCTCAGGCGAGGGTGAGAAATTCAGGTAGTAAGTCTCCACGCCGCGCGCGCTCGGGTCCGGGCTTGAATTCGCGTGGATGGAAACAAAGAGGTCCGCCTTGGCCTCGTTCGCGATGGTTGTGCGCTGCTCAAGCGGAATGAATGTGTCGTCGTTGCGGGTGTAGATGACTTCTGTCCCGGGCAGCCGCTCCTCGATCATCTTGCCCAAGCGCAGGGCAACGTCGAGGCATAAGTCCTTTTCCATCAAGCCGTTAGGGCCGATTGTCCCGGTGTCGTGCCCGCCATGCCCGGCGTCAATCACGATGCGGCCAATCTTCAATCCGAGCGCGCGTGTAAGGGACTGCTGGCCGTCGCGCGGCGGATCCGGTGACGGCGCGGGGGGCTGCTTCGCAGTGGTGGCGCGAATGGTCCGCGTATTGATGTGTGAGGCTGGCTGATTGGACCCAGCGCTGGATGCCGGGGGCGCATGCGGCTGCGCGTTCTGCGCAACGGACGAGTCCTTCTTCGCATAAACGTCCACGACCATGCGATACGGGTCGCGCAGCAGGAAAACCGAATAATCCTTGATCTTCGACACTTCGAGGACGATGCGCACGACTCCGGCCTGATTCTGGGCCACGCGCACGCCCTTTAATAATTCGCCCTCCACCTTTACCGGCGCACTGGTCGCCGAGCGGCCCAGCCGCGCATTCTTCACGTCAAAATAAATCCTGTCCGGATCCGAAAGGCGCGCCGCCTGGTATTTCACCGGCGCGTCCAGGCTCACCACAATCCGGGTGTAGTCCGGCGTCGTCCACGATTTAATTTCGCGCACTTCCGCGATTCTGCCGGGCACCGGCTCTTCCATCGTTTCCGCGGGATTTACCCGCGTCGGCGGGGCGCTTGGCGCGGAACTTGAGTTTACCTCCGCAGTCGGCTGGCTTGGCTGAGGCGGCGCAACATTTGGTGCGGCCTGCGAAGTGGTTTGTGGCGCGGGCAGCAAATTCTTCTTCGCTGCCAGCTTAGAGCCGGCAATCTCGGCGATCGCCGCCTGCGCGTCTTTTGCGCGCGGGGACTTTGGATGCAGCTTCAGGAATTCTTCAAATGATTTCTTCGCGAGCGCCGAGTCGTGAAGATCTTCTTTTTCCACCTGAGCCACGGAGAAGAGCGCGTCTTCGCGATAGCGGCTCTGCGGGTATTCGTGGAGCAGAAACTGGTAGGTGTCCACCGCGTATTGATAAAACTTCGGGTCGAAGCGATCGCCCATTTTGCGGTAGAGATCGCCGACGGTCAGAAGCGAGAAGGGAACTTCAGGCGCGCTCGCCGTCAGCAGACTGACGCGGCGATAGGATTTCACGAGTTCTTGATATTGCTCGAGCTTGCGCTGCTGCTCGGGGATTACTTCCAGCGACGCGCGCTCTTTCTGCGCCTTGTCGAATTGCACTCTCGCCCTTTCGCGCGCGGAAGGAGTGTCTGCCCGCAGGGCGCCACAAAATAACAGGGCTAAAGCCAGCGCTCCGCACAGTGACGCGCTTCGCGCCAACGCCCTGCTCAGGGGCCTTCTATAGACCCATTTGCGGATTGTTCCCCCACGACTCACGGCAAGAACCCAATGCTACCAGTGAAACACCCAAACAACCGGGAAGAAATCTCTAAACCTCGCGGATCATTCACCTTCAGCCATTCGCCTTATTCATTGACCCACACCACGCGCCCCTGCGCGTCTCGGATCTGATACATACGATGCGCCGGCGCGGGCGCAGTTGTATTTGGTGATGATGTCGCATTGCTTGGCGATGTCGCGCTGCTGCCCGCAGACTTCGCGCTCGAAGGCGGCGCGCTTGCGGTTGTTGACCTAGCCGCGCTTGCCACTGGCGCCGTTCTCCGCTGCGAAGAAGACGCGCCAGAGGGCTCGCCCGCATTGCTCTGGAAATAATTATTGGTCACCTTGCGCACGTAGTCGCGCGTCTCGCGGATGCGCGGCACGCCACCGGCGCGGTCCACTGCGCCCGTTCCCGCATTGTACGCCGCGAGCGCTCTGTCCAAATCGCCGTTGTAGCGCACCAGCAACGAGCGCAATTGCCGCACGCCCGCCTCCAAGTTTTCCTGCGGATCGAAGACGCGCGTCACTCCCATTTGGACGGCCGTATCCGGCATAAGTTGCATCAGCCCCATCGCACCCTTGCGTGAAACCGCCGTTGGGTTGCCGCCCGACTCCACTTCCATTACGGCGCGAACAAGCGACGGATCCACGCTGTGACGCACGGCAATCGCCTGCACGAGCTGCTCTATCCTGTCTCGCGAAATGGTTCTCGGAAGGTTTGGATCAACGGTGCCCTGTCTCACAGCTATGCCCGCTTGATTCGTCTTGATCGCGTTCGAGGTATCTTTCGGCGCCACCGCGCCACTGGCAGGCGGATTGGCAGCCTTCGCCGGAGGCGGCCCGACGTTGATGTACACACGTTTCCCTTGATCATCGAGGACAGATACGACTTGGCCGCGCGCGGGTATTGCCGCCAAAACCAGTCCTGCCAATAAGATAGCGAATCTCTTGTGTATGCGCAGGCTCATATATTTTTCTGGAAGGGGACCTAAGTCGAGTTGCGGATGCAAGCCGTGGTGGTCTCCACGGGGCATCCCAAATACACCCCTCCGGGACCATTTCTAGCGCCTGCGGGAATTATAGCATCCGGTCTATGAGGGCTGGCACTAGGTCTAAAGTCCTATTTAGGGCGGATGTGTCTTTTCCGCCAGCCTCGGCCAGGTCGGGCCGGCCGCCACCGCTGCCGCCCACCTCCTTGGCGAGTGCCTGTATGATCTTGCCGGCATGGAGTTTAGCGGTCAGGTCCTTGGTAACGCCTCCGATGAGGGCCACCTTGCCGTCTTCCACCATTCCGAGGACCACGGCGCCCGAGCCGAGCTTCTGCCGGAGGGTGTCCACGAGGCCACGCAAGGCCTCGCGGGGCATGGTCGGCACCTGCGCGGAGACGAGCTTCACCCCTTTAATCACGCGGACGCCTGCGAGCAAATCGTCCACGCTGCCTTGTGCGGCTGCACGCTGCGCCGCGCCAAGCTGCTTTTCGAGGTCGCGCCGTGCGTCAAGCAGCTTTTGCACTGCGGCATCGAGTTCGTCCGGCGCGGCGTTCAGCTTCGCTGCGAGCGCGCGCAACGTATCTTCCGCGCGCGAGAATTCTTCAAACGCGCGCACTCCCGTCACGGCTTCAATGCGCCGCACGCCCGCCGCCACCGACGACTCCATCGCAATCTTGAAAACGCCGATGTCGCCCGCGCGCGTGACGTGGGTGCCGCCGCAAAGCTCCTTGCTGTAAAAGCCGCGGGGGGAATTGGCGTCGGGGATGGTCACCACGCGCACGTTTGATTCCGGGTAGCGGTCGCCGAAAAACGCCAGCGCGCCGGAGGCGAGCGCGTCGTCAATCGCCATCACGTCGGTCGTGACTTCGCTATTGAGGCGGATCTCCTCGTTCACCTGCTGCTCGATGTCGCGCAGTTCGGCCGGGTCCACCGGAGCGAAGTGCGAGAAGTCGAAGCGCAGGCGACCCGGTTCCACGAGCGAGCCTGCCTGCTTCACGTGTGTGCCAAGAATGTTACGCAGCGCGGCGTGCATCAGGTGCGTGCCGGTGTGGTTGCGCTTGATGTGCTCGCGGCGCGCGCCGTCGGCGATGGTGGCCACGCGGTCGCCCACACGCAGAGTTTCCTTCGCAAGAATTCTGTGTGCGACAAGGCCGGAGACCGGGTAATACGCGCCTTTTACTTCGGCGAGTTCCATGCTCTCTGCGTTGTCGTAAATCTTGCCGGTGTCGGCGACCTGGCCGCCCGATTCGGAATAGATCGATGTGCGGTCGAGAACGATCTCCGCTTCCTCGCCTGCTTTGATTTCCTTCACCGCGCCGTTCTTCGTGACAATGGACTCGATGCGGCAATCCTTCGCGTCTGACCCATAGTAGAAATCCGGCTCCGTTTTGTAAGTCTCCGCCAGCTTCGCATAAACCGGATTCGCGACTTCCTTGTGTGCGCCTTTCCAGGAGGCCTTCGCCCGAGTCCGCTGTTCCTCCATCGCCCGGTCGAATCCGCTCCAATCGACTTTGAAGCCTGCATCACGGCAAACAATTTCAATAAAGTCGCGTGGGAGCCCATACGTGTCATACAGTCTGAAGGCCTTTTCGCCGGGATAAGTACCGGACGCGATACCTGCTTCGCGCATCCCGCTGAAGTGAATGGCAAGGTCGAGCCCGGGTGTACGCAGTTCATTCAGATCTTCATCCAGCTTCTTCAGCCCAACATTTACCGTGTTGGCGAATCGTGATTCCTCACTATCGAGAATCTGATTTACGCGCGCTACGGAGTCCCTCAGATCGGGATAACCCCCGGCCATTTGTTCGCGAACAGCGTCAGAAATCCGAGAGAGGAACGGGAAGGGGGCATTCATCAGCCGAGAATGGCGAAGAGCGCGCCGGATAATTTTTCGGAGAACATAACCTCTGCCTTCATTCGAAGGGGCTACTCCATCGGAGATTAGAAATGTTGCGGCCCTGGAGTGATCCGCGATTATCCGAACCGATGGGCCCAATTCCGGCTGAAGCGCGAGATCTGTGTGGCACAAATCAAGCGCACGTTCCGTCAAGGAGCTAAACAAATCCGCATCGTAGTTCGACACCTTGCTTGGATCCTGCAAATGAAGCAGCACCGCCGCCATCCGCTCCAGTCCCATTCCCGTATCCACTGATGGCTTCGGCAGCGGAGTCAGCGACCCATCCGCCCCGCGATTGAATTGCATAAAGACCAAATTCCAAATCTCCACGTATCGCCCGCATTCGCAGGGAAATTTGCAGTCTGTGTGTCCATCTTCGCTGGCGGCCGGGCCCATATCAAAATGAATTTCGCTGCACGGCCCGCACGGGCCAGTGTCGCCCATCGCCCAGAAATTCTCTTTGAGGCCCGGGATTGCAAACACGCGCTCGCGCGGCGCGCCAATTTCGATCCAAAGTTTCTTCGCCTCTTCATCAACGCCCAACCTTTTTTCCGGCGTGACGTCCGCGCCGCCAAACACAGTGAAAAAGAGTTTATCGAGCGGCAGACCGTACCAATTCTTCGAGAGCAGCAGCTCCCACGCAAACGCGATCGCATCTTTCTTGAAATAATCGCCGAATGAAAAATTGCCGAGCATCTCGAAAAACGTGTGGTGCCGGTTCGTAAAGCCCACATTTTCGAGATCGTTGTGCTTGCCGCCCGCGCGCACGCATTTCTGGCAGGTGGTCGCGCGCGAGTAGTCGCGCTTGTCGAGGCCGAGGAAGACGTCCTTGAACTGATTCATCCCGGCGTTGGTGAAGAGCAGCGTCGGGTCGTTCATCGGCACGAGCGACGAGCTGCGCACGCGCCGGTGCCCCTTCTCCTCGAAGAAGCGCAGAAACATCTCGCGGATTTCGTTGCCGGTCACAATCCCCCTCAGACGGATGCATTCATCCCACGACGCGCAATCATCGCATGATGCATGGCTGAATTCTCATTATTGCAGACCGCACACACGCGCCGCAACGCGAGGCATCCAGTATGGGCCAGAAAACAGTAGTGCATAGAGCCGCTTGGCAGGAACTAGTGGATCTGGATCCTTCTAAAGAACGCGGGGCAGGCTCATGCAAAAATTACGCAGTTTCGGATGCTCGAAGATGGTCGCATTAATCATCGCGGACACAGCGGCTTTGGCGTCCAGGAGTTCTTGAAATCTGCTTTCCGGCCCGCCGCTCCAGACGCGTTTCAGATCCGCTGCGGCTTGCTTTTCTATTTCTTTGTGTTGCATGTGAGACAGCTCGTCTTTCAGGTAGTCGACGATTGCGTCGAATTCCCCTCGATCGAGCCACATTCCATGGCACTTCGGACACCAATCCACAACGATTAAGGACTTTCCAAAAATCACCGAGATCATTTTCTCTGTTTTGCATTTTACGCAAGCGCGTCTGCCCGCAATCAAACTTGTCTTGTCGATGTTCTCGATCTCATCATTCAGCCAGCGCAGCGACGGCCCTTCGATGTTATTCTTCAGCTCGCGCAATTCATCCTTGATCAGCCAAATACCTTTGCACTTGGGGCAGCCTTCAATCTCTATCGAGAAAACCTTGTAAAGATTCAAGTTGTTCCCGCAGGAAGGGCATTGGTCCGTCGTAGGCTTTTCCAGCTTCGCATGAGGAATCGGCGGAGCTTCGATGTGAAAATCCGTCTCGCTGCTCTTCTTCTTGACCCTCTGGAACCAGTAGGGAACATGAACATTGTTTACGAAATCCGAAAAACCCTTGCCCTTCACGGGCATGATCCGCGCAAGGTCCTTGTCTATCAAATTGAGTTCACCGCCATCGAGCCAGAAGCCGCCGCAGTTCCTGCAATAGTGGAGGAAAATGTCTTCGGATTCCAAAAACCTCACTTTTTCAAGATCGGAGTTGTCACATCGCGGGCATTTCTTAACTTGTTTTTCTGGTTCGGGGTCTTTGTCTTTCTCGCAAAACTCGATGCTCCCTTCAACCCGGAAGGCCATTTTGTCTAATTCGCCTGCATCCAGCCAAAGACTTCCGCATTTTTCACACATGTCATATGAGATGCGGTCCTTTTTCGTGACAACTTCATTGTTCGTCATTTCAGTACCGCAGTTTAGACAATTCATCCGTGATGTCTCCGTCAGCGCCCTGCGCGATTCTCTTTTATTCAAACCAAAAAGTGCACAGGAAACATACTTCGGGGGCACTTTTGGGTCAAGTTCCCATCCTTCGCTTAAGCCATCCCAGGCACAAAACGCGCGCATCCGGTGTCTATGAAATTAGAGGAGGCGCCATGAACCACTTTTCGGATTGGAGTCCCGCGAATATCTACTTTGCGATGGGGCCGTTTGCCCGCACCATCGTGATTCTCTTGCTGGCCATGCTTGCGCGCGCCGCGGTTGTTGCGCTCGATAGGTACATCCGGTTCGCCGTCGCTCGCAAACAAACGCTATCTTTCGTGCGTCTTTCCGCCGCGCCTTTTCGCGAAGGAGATCTTGCCGAGGCCCAGCGAATCGCCGAAGGGAAAAGGAAGAGCCACGTCGCAGGAATCGTTGCAGCGGGCATACGAGCTTTCACGTCGGCCCCAGCGTCGTTCTCAGAATCCGAAAAGGTCGAAGCCGCAAAGCGCGACGCGCGGCAAGCAGCCGCGCTCAATCGTGCCGAGTTCAATCACAGGCTCAGCGGCCTCGGAACCATCGCCTCAACCGCGCCATTCGTCGGCCTATTGGGAACAGTGGTTGGCATTGTGGATTCATTCAAGGCGACCATTGGTTCGCACGCGACGGGCCTCGCCGCGGTAGGCGCGGGCATCGCCGAAGCCCTTGTGACCACCGCACTCGGTCTCATCGTGGCCATCCCCGCGGTCTGGTGTTTCAACTATTTCACTGAGGTGCTGAACGCATACACCGTGGAAATGAATACCTCCACGCTCGAATTGGTCACCTATCTCGCAATTCATCCGGTGCGAGATGAACGCCGCCGAGAGTGAAATCTCTCACTTGGTCTCTTGATTTGCGAAACCTCTAGGGGTACAAGGGAGGTAGGCAGGGGATCAATGGCAGAGATTACGATTCGCATTTCAAGCAAAACTCTGAAGGTTGCCGGGCTTGTTCTCTCCGTAATCTGTTTGGTCTGGATCAGCTCATACGTTTGGTCATCGGACGTTCTTCTACCCAAGTATAGAGTGCGCATTTATCTTCCTGAGGTGTCCTCACTGGATGTGGGAGCCCCTGTGCGTTTGAACGGGATGAATGTGGGCATAGTTGATGCAATCAAGCTGGCGGAGGAATCGGCAAATCCCGACCGCAGGATTGAAGTGGTCTTACGAATTCTGAAACGCTATCAGAGTGTCATCCGCGACGATTCGACCGCATCAGTGCTGACGGAGGGCCTACTGGGGAACCGCTTCGTGAATATTCAGCGAGGTTTAAGTGGAGCGCCAATCGCATCCGGAAGCGAAATTCGTGTACTTCCAACGCACGTCCAAACGTCGGAGCACATTCTCGACATCGTCGCTAAAGCAGTGGAGTGCATAAAGGACGACAAACGGTCCTCCAAGGAAAAAGACAAAGCCGCAACGAAGTAAGCTCACAGGTACATTGCAGAAATCTGACAGGATTGAATTATGAAAGCGCTGGCTGCATCTTTGCCAGCGAATCAGCGGCGCGACGCAGGAATGACTCAATCACCTCGTCGAGCGGAAGATACGCCGCATCATGAGTGCGGATGCGCATGGCCTCAAGCAATTGGATTTTTGCTTTCAGCGCGAAGATTGCCAGCCAATCGCCGGAATGTTCGACTCGATCCAATTCGTCGGCGAAGACGTAATCGGGTTTGCTGCGCACAAGTTCAGTAAGGTTCGGCGCATTGCGCAGGTAAAGGCCAACGCCCTGTTGGACGGTGCTTTCGATCGAGAATGGCCCTTTCCAATCGGGATGCAGGCGCTTCAATTCCGTCCGCGTGGCCGCGAGATAGGCAGGGAATTGGCCGGCAACCGCGACCGGACTATTTTTGGAATGGATTGAAGACACAAGGCAGTAGAGCGCCGAGAGAGCGCGCGGCCGGGCAAGCGCCGCAATGGATTGCGGCTCACGCTGCCCCGGTTGCTGGAACTCGACCAGCTTCGCGGTGAGTTCCGCGAGTAAGACACCAGTATAAGTAACGATGAATGCCGCCATCGCTTCAGAAGTGGTGGGAGTGCCGGGCGCCATCCGCTATTCGTCCTCCGCGGATTCAATTTCGGGAAGATCGGCCGCGCCGCCCGTCGCGCCGCGCATTGCGCGGCGAATCAAATCCGATGAAAAGCCGGAGCGCAGCAGACTCGAATAAAGCGACGCGCGCTTGCGTTGGTCCAGCGGGCCGCGCACAAATCTCAATTTCCGCTCCACGCGTTTGTTCAGTGACTCTTCTTCGTTGGTCTCGGCAAACGCTTCGTCGAGAGCCGCATCAATGTGACGATCGGGAACTCCGCGCGCGCGCAACTCTCTCGCGATGCGGAATCGCCCCTGCTTGCGGTGCGCGGCGCGCGTCCGCGCGAACTCGCGCGCGAAACGCGCATCGTCGAGCAGGTTGTCGCGCTTCAGCCGGTCCAGCACAGGCCGCACCAGCGCTTCATCCGCCGCGCGCCGCTCGAGCGCCTTGCGCATCTCGTACACTGAATGCGCCCGGCGCATCAGCGCGCGCATCGCCGCGGTGTGTAGAAGCTCTTCGGTTGCCAGTTTGCGGGGCGCGCGCACGTGGAGAGCATAGAAGCAGCGAGGTGCGGAAGCAAGGCACGGAAGCAAGTTATGGAAGCAGGATGTTGACGCCGGGATGAATTACTTGCGGAGCGTGCGCTCGTACTCGTTCATCTGGCGCTCCATCTCCTCGCGCGCGGCGTCGGCGGTGGAGCGGATGCCCTGAACGCGCAGGCGGAAGTCGTCCGGGTTCGAGGCGCGGAGCAGCGCTTCTTCGTACGAGATGAGGTTGCGCGTGTAGAGATCGTAGAGCGACTGGTCGAATGTCTGCATGCCGTACTGGCTGGTGCCGGCGGAAATCGCGTCGTGGATGAGCCGCGTCTTGTCCGGGTTGACGACGCAATCGCGGATATAGGCCGTGGCGATCATCACTTCGACGGCGGGCACGCGGCCTTTGCCGTCGGCGCGGCGCACCAGGCGCTGGCTGACCACGGCCTTGAGCGTCGCGGCCATCTGCAAACGGATTTGTTTTTGTTCGGGCGGCGGAAAGACGGCGATGATGCGCTGAATTGTTTCCGTCGCGTCGAGGGTGTGCAAGGTCGAGAAAACAAGGTGGCCGGTTTCGGCGGCGAGCAACGCCGTGGAAATTGTTTCCAGGTCGCGCATTTCGCCGACGAGGATGACGTCCGGATCCTGACGCAAGGCGGCGCGCAACGCGGTGGAAAAATTCGCGGTGTCCACCTCAATTTCGCGCTGGTTGATGAAACTTTTTTTGTCACGGTGCAAGAACTCGATGGGGTCTTCAATGGTGATGACGTGGTCGGAGCGCTCGGAATTGATGCGGTCAATCATCGCGGCAAGTGTGGTGGACTTGCCGGAACCGGTCGTGCCGGTGACAAGCACAAGACCGCGCTGCTCTTCGCAAATCTTTTCGACGACGGTAGGCAGGTTTAGCTCGTCCACCGTGCGGATTTTGGTGGGAATGACGCGCAGCACCATGCCGACGTTGCCGCGCTGCTGGAAGACGTTGACGCGGAAGCGTCCGAGACCCGCGACGCCATAGGCCATGTCCAATTCGGCGGTTTCCTTGAATTTCTGCTTCTGCCGGTTGGTCATCATGCTGAAGGCCATCGAGAGCATCTCTTCCGGCGTGACGCGCGGAACGTCAGCCTGCGGGTAGAGCACGCCGTCCATGCGGAGATACGGGTGGTTGCCGACTTTCAGATGCAAGTCGGAGGCTTTGTTCTCGACGGCGCGACGCAGCAGATCGTCAATGCTCAGTGCCATTGTGCAGAGCTCCCAAAGAGGTGCTTCAATTCACGCTAACACCCAGCGGGGGGTGCGACAAGCTGACCTGAGGTACGGGTTGCGGGCTAGTAACGGGAGAGGGGCGGACTGCCTTTCGATGGCCTCCCTCTAGTGGGGAGGAATCACGAATCGGACAACCTGGTTTTCGAGAGGGATCTCCATTTTGTGCGGGACGGGGGCTTCCTTTGATTCGGCGGATTTCCAAGCCCAGCCGCTTCCCTGCACGTCAAATTGCGGAAGCGCATAGGGGAGGCCTTCGCAGGCAAGCATCGAGCTGCGGTCACAAATATCAAAGTGGAGATGCGGCTCGGTGGAATTTCCGGAATTGCCTACGAGGCCGAGCACCTGCCCTTCCTTGACCTTGTCTCCAATGTGAACGCGGATTGAGCCGGGCTGGAGATGCGCGTAAAACGCGAAGATGCCGTTGCCTAAATCCAATAGGACGTGATTGCCCCCGATGGTTTCAAGCGTTATGGGCACCGCGCGTGAATTGGGCCCGGGAACATTTTCCGGGATTCCGTCTTTCACTTCGGTGACAACGCCATCGGCGACGGCGAGCGCCTCTTGTCCGTAGGCCCGGTAGCTTTTGTTATCTGCCTTGTTGCCATGGGAAGTGCCGCCATCGGGGAAGAGTTGAACCCAGTCAATGGCGAAACGCTGCGAAATCCAGCTACGGCCGTCGATTGGAATCAGCGCGCGGCGATGGCCGGACGTGTTCGAGGGGCCATTTCCGGCAAGCCAGTTGTCTCCGCGTAGCGGGGGAGCGAGAACCGGGACGGGTTTGAGACTCACAGACAGAGGTGCGGTCTCGACGCTAACGTCCTCGGGATACGCCCCCACCTTCATGCTGATCCTGTGGCGCAAAGCTCCGGGAAAATCGCCCGGAGTCTGTGGAGTGACCCACAGATAGATAATAGCGGTTGTGCCGGGAGCCAACTTGGTGTGTGGCAGGGCCGCAGGTTGGCCGGGGCGAGCGGCCATGCCTTCGAGATCGGCCGCAGAGTAAGTTTGAAATGGTTGTTGAGCCCCGGGGTAAAGAATTTCGAGCTTCGTGAGCGAGCAATCAGAGCTTCCATAGTTGGCGACGTGAAGTTCATAGGCCAGATGCGTCGCGCCATTCGCGTAGAAAGCGCGTGGAGGAGAGGGAGTGTAAATTTCGAGGGGCGCGGTTAACGGTTTCGTCGCAGGTGCGGCAGGGGTGGTGGCAGCGGGGGGTTGCTGCGCAGGTTCGGCTGCGGCTCGATGGAGACTTAATGGCTGGGCAGGAACGCCGGTCTGAGTCCAGCTCCCGGTGATGTCCGTTCCCGCCGCATTCATTTCTCCTTCGTACACGCCGCCCACGGCTGGAATCTCGAAATGAATCTTGCTGCTCTCGATGCGGACCGCGGACATGGGGAGGACAGCGCCCTGGTCGACACTATTGAGCTGGCCTGACCATGAACCATCGGCAAGTTTCGTGAACAGAAGTACGATGCGCAGATGATTCGCGCCTTGGCCGAGCTGACCTTCCCATTTGCCTTCGAGCCCCGCGCCAGCCGAAGGGTTCTGAGAGCGCGGGCGAGCTACTACCAATGCCGCCACGGCGAAAAAACAGAGAGAGGCGAGGGTGTATGCAGTTATTCTGCGTTTCATCATTTGTGAGACTTGGAGTTACCCCGGGCTATTCCTTCTTCAAATAAAAGACATCGTAAATGGACGCCGCTATCACGCCGCCAAGCAGCGGTCCAACCCAATAGACTCCCGCGTTCTTCCAAAAATTCGCGGCCAGTTCCGGACCAAATGCGCGGGCGGGATTCATTGCCGCGCCGGTGAAAGGGCCGCCAACAAGGATATCCATCGTGATGGTCAGACCGATGGCGAAACCGGCAATCTTGCTGAAAGCGCCTTTTGTGTCCACGGCTGTGGCGAAGACGACGAATACCAGCAAGAAGGTAAGAACACCCTCAATGGCCATGCCGCGGAAGCGCGTAAGATCGTGAGCCAAATCCGGCGTGAATTTCGGAATGGCGGCCTTCCAGGTCTCCTCCGGAATCAGGCCGCGAAGGGTGAAGGCGGCTGCGGTAGCTCCCGCAAGTTGCGCGAACCAATAAAGAAGCGTATCCGCCAGGGTAAACCTGCGCGTGACCCAGAATCCGATCGTGACCGCAGGGTTGAAGTGACCGCCGGAGACGTGGCCAAGCGCGGAGACCATGATTCCGATGGCAAGTCCGTGGGCCACCGCAATCCCAAGCAGGCCGACACTTACTTGATTACTTGTGTTGAGGAATTGCGCGGTGCAAATGGAGCCGGCGCCGATAAATATCAGCGTGAAAGTGCCGACAAACTCCGCGAACAACTTTTGTGGCTTTCCGTACATGGATTGGCCTCCAGAGCCAGGATGCAGGACGCTAATGACGCTATCAGGGGACCAGTAGATTCCGCGGGCGCGATTCTACTGAAAGGGGCGATGACAGTCAAAAGAGGAATTGCAGAGGACCTGTATGCGCGAAGGCCGCGCGGAATTTAGTGACTGGATGCTGCGGAGTGGGGTCCAGGCGGCAGCGAGTAGACCTGGATGGCCCCGCCGGAATCGACCGCAAGCTTTTCTCCGCTCGGAGAAAGTGCGAGGCCCCAGATTTGTTGGAGGCGCGATCCCTTGATTTGCAATGTGTAAATCGCTTGCTCGGTCGTCAGGTCATACGCCTCGATGTGATCTGGAAATGCGGCCGGCATATCGCCTGTGGACATGCGGATGGCAGTCGGCGCGTCAACGCGCAGTAGAGACGTATTGAATGCCACGGCAAACCGTTCGCCATTCGCCGAGGAACGCACCGGCCTTCCCAATTCGTCAATCCAGATTTCTCTCTGATTCAAAGCCTGCTCGAATCTCATATTTCCGCCGGGGCCGGTCACACTGAGGTGCGTGGGCGTGTAAACGACGATTGTGTTGTTGTTGACAAACTGCGGCATTCCAACACACCAATTGCAAAGCGTCCGCGCTGTGTTCTTGTGATCTGGGTTCTGAATTCTGCCACGCGGGTCCAAAGAGGAGTCCGGCATCGAAACGTCATATTGCACAAGCGGGCCGGAACGGTTGTTCTCGCTCAGGTTTTCTTCAGGCAGGCTACTGGGAGCAGCGACTCCCTCGTCCGAGGCGGTGAACAGTTCCAATATTTCGCAGGGGCCTTCGGATGAATCCAAACTGTTGGTATGTATTCTGAGGCAAAGCGTTGAGACGCCACGGCGAAACTGGACCACCAGAAATTTGCCGCTAGGTGATTGCGCGATTCCTCCGAGCGACGAAGTGGAGCCCTGCAACTGAGGCAATGAAAGCTCCTTCACTTTCGTCCAATCCGCGGAATAAAGGACAACATGATCTGTGGAGAAAAAAAGAAAGCTGCCATCGAAGCGCGGGAAAATTCCCGCCGCCGGATTGTCAACCGGCCATTCGAGTGTCTTCAACACTTTTCCCGTGGCGACTTCCAGAAAAACGGCGCGCAGTTTGTACGAGCGCGTGCGATTTGGATCGTCGCGCCGCTGAAGGTCAGGGACGAGTTCACGGGTGAGAAAAGTCGCAGCCACGACGCTTTCGCTAACAAAATCAATTGTGTTGAATTTTTCCAGGCCGCGGCGGAGTTGAAACTGGGAATTGTCCGCGGGGAATCCCAGCGGTTGAAGGTCCAATCGCCAGAGCGGACGATCGGCGGATGCTGTCACATGCTTGATTTTTGCTTGAGGGCTGACCCTCGATGCGAGCAAGGAACTACTTCCAACGGCGAGCGCACCGCCGAGACACACGGCCAGGAAAAGGTAAAATGTCAGCCGGTTTGAGTGCGAAGCCACGAGAGTCTGAAATATTAGACACCGATTCCCGGGCGATGGCTACTTGCGGTGCCGAGGGGATTACCGCGCGGCAGAAACCGGAACCGCGATGGGGGTAAGCCAGTTGTGGCGATCCGGCTTTTCGCCGGTGACGATGGCGAAAAACTCGTCCTGAATACGCTTGGTGATAGGGCCGCGCGCGCCGCCGCCGACAGGTATGCGGTCCACAGAGCGCAGCGGCGTAATTTCAACGGCGGTGCCGGCGAAGAAGAGTTCATCGGCAATGTAGAGCATTTCACGCGGGATCACCTGCTCGGAGGCTGGGATACCGAGATCGGCGCATAGGCTCAGCACGCTGCGGCGTGTGATGCCCGGGAGCACGCTCGCGGAAAGCGGAGGCGTGACAACGGCGCCATCCATCACGAGAAAAATATTTTCGCCGGAGCCTTCGCTGACCGTGCCGTTTGTGTCGAGCGCGATGCCTTCCTTATAGCCGTTGATCATCGCTTCCATGCGGATAAGCTGCGAGTTCATGTAATTCGCGGCGGCTTTGGACATGGCGGGCAAAGTGTTCGGGGCCATGCGCGTCCAGGAGCTGACGCAGACGTCCACGCCTTGCTCGAGCGCTTCGGGGCCGAGGTATTTGCCCCATTCCCAACACGCCATGTAAACCTCGATGGGAGAAGGGAAGGGATTGACGCCGCCTTCGCCCATGCCGCGCAACGCGATGGGCTTCAAATAGCATTCCTGCAATTTATTGGCGCGGATGAGTTCGGCGCCCGCGCTGCAGAGTTCGTCGGCGGTGAAGGGCATGTCCATGCGATAGATGCGCGCGGAATTCCCAAGGCGCTGCATGTGATCCTTCAGACGGAAAATGGCGGGGCCCTGCTTGGTCTTGTAGCAGCGGATGCCCTCAAAAACCGCGGAGCCGTAGCTCACGACGTGGGAGAGGACGTGAATCTTGGCGTCTTCCCAACGGATTAATTTCCCGTTGTGCCAGATGTATTCCGTGACAGGGATGCTCATCGGCTAGCTCCGCGAGAAGATTTGGTGTGAACGAATTCCTTCAACGATGCGGATTATAGCACACGAAATTTGCAGGCTATGGGCTGCGCGTACTGGAACGAAGGAGGGGCTGGTACCAAATTGGCCGTCAGAATTCTTAGTGCGGCTAAAGGTTTCGCACCGTTATTGAGGAGGAGCTTGAGGCGTTTGAGGGGCTTGCGGACGCTGCTGGCCGCCAGAGTCGAAGAACGATTGTGATTCGCTCACCAAATTCACGTGGCCGCTTTCCCAATAGCCCAGAGCGAGGAATGGAATGATGATGGCCAATGCCCAGAGTTTTGCTTTGCGAGGCGCTTTTTCATCCGGGTCCCAACGGAAAAGCTGCGCGGAAAGGATAAATGCGATTGCGCCAGTGCCAATAAGGGAAATGAAAATGGGAATTAGCTCCAAGGCTCCGGCGTGATGCAGGATGGCGCGCTGAAAACCAACCACAAGGTAGGTGGCCGGCAGGTAGTAGGCAATTTGAGTGATGTGCTTTCCGAGAGTAACAAGCGGAAGCGTCGCCCCGGAGAGAAAGAGGAGAACGGACCAGATCACCTGATTAATGAGTTGGGTTTCCTGCATTGTGTTCGTGACGCTGGCGATGATAAGGCCCATCGAAGCGAAACAAATTGTTCCCACCGTGCTCAAGAGGAAGACCGTGGCAAGATTTCCAATCGTGAGAACGTGAAAGACCACGCGGGCCAAAACGAACTCGAGGATAATCGTCGGCAGAGTGAGTAAGTAATTGGCAATGATACTGGAAATCAGCAAATCACTTGCCCTGACCGGCGCCAGGCGATAACGCCGCAGAATTCCAGCCTCGCGGAACATCACTAACTGAACGCTTAAGCCCCAGTAATTGCCCATCACGGTGATTGCAATAACCTGGGCGAGCATAACGGGAAGAATAAAAGGATTGCCGCGCGAGAAAACTCCGAGAAAGAGAAAGAGAAAACCCAACGGCATGACGAGGCTGAAAAAAAGGAACATCTTGTTGCGCATCATCAGGCGCATGCGACTAACCGTAAGAGCAATCGCGTTTCTCAATCGCGCAGCCTCCTACCGGTCAATTCGATGAAGACGTCTTCAAGCGTCGGCGTAGCGATTTCCAAGCCAGCCAATTCGTTGCCGGTGCTTTCAAGATGCTTGACCAGAGCGACGATCGTTTTCGGCACCGCTTTGGAATGCACGACGTAATAGCCGTCGAATTCGCGGCAGTCGGCGACGCCTTCCAATCCTTTCAATGTCTCCACTGAATCAGGGCGCGCGAGGCGGACCTCAATTCGCGTGGTCCCCGCGGAAGCCTGCTTTAATTCGCGGGGCGTGCCGCTCTTGATGATTTGACCGGCGTCCATGATTGCGACCCGGTCGCAGAGGCGCTCGGCTTCTTCAATATAGTGCGTGGTAATGAGGATCGTTTTTTTCTCGGACTTCAATTCTTCGATGATGTCGTAGATTTCGCGGCGCACCTGCGGGTCGAGGCCGGCGGTCGGTTCGTCGAAGAAAAGAACGCGCGGTTCGTTGACGAGCGCCATGGCGAGAGCGAGGCGTTGCTTTTGTCCACCGGAAAGCTGCGAATAAAACGCGCCACGTTTTTCTGCAAGCCCAAAACGTTTCAATAGATCGTTCGTCGAGCGCTTGCGGTGATAGAAGCCGGCAAAGAGGTCGAGCGCCTCCGCAACTTTCATTTTTTCGGGAAGCGCGGTGGACTGCAGGACTCCGCCGATGAGTTCTTTATAAGACTTGCCACCACTCAAGGGATCCATTCCGCAAACTGACACGCTTCCGCTGTTCGGCTGGCGCAAGCCTTCGAGAATCTCAACGGCAGTCGTTTTTCCCGCGCCGTTCGGTCCGAGCAGGCCGAATACTTCACCCTCCTGCACGCCGAAGCTAACACCGCGAAGCGCCTCGACGGCGCCATAGTTCTTCTTGAGATCCTGGACTTCAATGATGGATGTGCTCACGAGTTGGGTTCCAAGTTTATAACACAGTCAGCGGGATGTTCGCGAAGGCGCCTTGCTGCGCCTCGGCTTGGCGAATGCGTGAAGATTCATGTCCACGCGATTCCCGATGAACTGCACGCCTTCGCTTTCGAGCAGTTTTCGCTGGAGCGCGGCAACAGGTTCGCGTAGCCGTATGTGGCCGCCCGCGCCAAGCACGCGGTGCCAGGGAATGCCGCGTCCCCGCGGGCACGCCGCCATCGCATATCCGGCCACACGCGCGCCACCGCGCACTCGCACAATGCGCGCCAACTCTCCATAGGTGATTACGCGCCCGCGCGGAATGAGTTTCACCTGCCGATAGATCGGCTCCCATGAACTCTTCGCAGGGTTTCTTTTTCGATTGCCTAACTTTTTCATTTGCGCTGTTCAACTATTTCAAATTCAGGCTACCTTCCGCAACCCTGATGCATCCAATGTGTTAGATGAATGGGAGAGCGGATTCACGATGAGCAGGAGCCGCACCTACAACTCGCCGGCCAACCACCCAAGCGGCCGGTCCCGCCTGGGAAGGTAACCGATAAGTTGCAGAACGACACACCTGTACTACAGGTCAGTTGTCGAGTGTAGTGGAAAGTCCCTACACTACGTCTCCCACGCTCATTTAGGAGCGCTGAACATGGCTTTCTTGAGACGAAAAGGCAACGCCTACTATCTGGTGCACAACGTCCGCAAGGGCGGGAAGGTGCGGCAGCTTCACCTTGCGCGGCTCGGCGAGCGCCCGCGCATCACGGACGATGTTGTCCGCCACGTAAACCGCGTACATCCATTTCTCAACCTGGACTGGACAGAGCTGCGCGAAGAGGTCAACAGCCGTGTGGAACTCTTCGAGGCAGGTTCCGCTTCAGCACAGAAACTTTTGGAAACAATGCGTTCTTTGAATCTTGATTTGGCCGACCTATTCCCGCCATTGTTAAACCTTTCGGGGAAACCCGAAGTGGGGCGGGAGATCCTGATGCAGCTCCGGCTCCTCCACTCGACGGTGGGCGTGAAGTTGGACCAGTTTGGCGAGGTCCGCTTCCGCGCGCTGCCCGGCGAAAGGATATACCGGTAAGAGGGTAGCGATATGAACAGCCGCACAAGTTATCTGGACCCATCCCGCAGAAGCAGCGAATCGCAGGAGTTTGAAACATCCCTGCGCGCGCGCATCGTCGGCCAGGAGGAAGCCGTTCAGTCCGTCGTGGACATGTATCAAGTGTTCATGGCCGGAATGAACTCACCGGGGCGGCCGGTGGGGAATTTCCTTTTCCTCGGGCCCACCGGCTCGGGAAAGACGCGCATCGTCGAAGCTACGGCTGAGATATTGTTTGGCGACCCTCGCGCCGTAATCAAGGTGGACTGCGCGGAGTTCCAGCACTCGCACGAAATTGCAAAACTAATCGGCTCGCCCCCGGGTTACCTCGGGCACCGCGAGACGCATCCGCTCATCACGCAGGAAGAGCTGTCGAAGTATCACACGGACAAAATGAAGCTCAGCTTCCTGCTCTTTGACGAAATCGAAAAGGCGAGCGACGCGCTCTGGCAATTGTTACTCGGCATGCTGGACAAGGCCACGCTTACCCTGGGCGACAACCGCCGCGTGGATTTGTCTCAGACCGTAATCTTCATGACGTCAAATCTTGGCGGCGGCGAGATCACCGAGCTGATGAGCGGCGGCATGGGTTTTGTGCAGCCCGCGGACAAACCCTCGGATGGTCTCGACGTAAAGGTCGAACGTACGGCCACCGAAGCGGCGCGGCGAAAGTTTTCACCGGAATTCCTCAACCGGCTGGACAAGGTCGTTGTGTTTCACCCCTTGCGCGACGTGCAGCTTGAGCAAATCTTGCAGATCGAGTTAGGACAGGTGCAGAAACGCGTGTTGGAAACGGCGCGCGGGCAGTTCCTGTTCCGGCTGACGACCGGCGCGCGTACTTTCCTGCTGAGGGAAGGTACTGACACGCGTTATGGCGCGCGTCACTTGAAGCGGGCTATCGAACGGCACTTGGTCTATCCGTTGGCGAATCTGCTGGCGACGGAACAGGTGAGGCTGGGCGACGTCCTGTGCATTGACTGGGATTCGCGCGAGGACGGGCTGATTTTCGAGCGCGAGGGCGAAGGCGCCGTGATTCCGACGACGCTGACACTCACGCCGTCGGGCATCGGCGCAGCCGCAAGCGCGCACGGCGGGCATGCGGAAGAAGCTCCCGCGGCAGCGATTGCGCGCGAAGCAAAGGCTCCCACGGCGGCGCACAGTGTTCACGCACCGCTGCCAACGAGCCGCCGCAGAAGCGATACGGAACGCTCCTAGAGATCTGTCGCGTCTGCACTCAGGCGTCAGTGGTTTCGCGGAACCAATCCAGTCCTCTTGATCTATTTCGCGGCATTTGTCCTCGCCGAATTGGTATGCGACAATTGTTCTTGAAAGAAGACGCCAAGACTTGCCATGAGCATCGCGCTGGGCAAACACGCAACGCTGGAGCGGCCCGAAGACGTCGGAAAGTTTCTGTCCGATGAGGGCGTGATTTTCACGCAGCTCGACAAGGCCATCAACTGGGGACGCAAGAATTCGATTTGGCCGCTCGGGTTTGGCCTGGCGTGCTGCGCAATTGAAATGATGTCCATGGCCGCGGCGCGTTTTGACGTTGCGCGCTTTGGCTCCGAGGTTTTTCGCCCCTCGCCGCGCCAGGCCGACTTGATGATTATTGCGGGGCGCGTTTCGGTGAAGATGGCGCCGGTGATCAAGCAGCTTTACGACCAGATGCCCGAGCCGAAATGGGTAATTTCCATGGGCGCGTGCGCGACTTCCGGGGGAGTTTTCAATAATTACGCCATCGTGCAGGGAGTGAATCAGGTGATTCCCGTGGATGTGTACGTTCCCGGGTGCCCGCCACGGCCGGAGGCGCTGCTTTACGCCATTCTTCAGTTGCAGAAGAAAATCCAGAATGAGCGCGGAAGTTTTCGCCGCGCGCTCAACCTCTCAAGCTAATTTCTTTTCGGCGGCGTCCTACGATTGTGAAACAAGCCGCAGTCCGATAATTCCCGCAACGATCAGCGTGATGCATCCGAGTCGAATTGCCGTGCGCGGTTCACCGAAGAGCGCCATCCCCAACAGCGCGGTGCCGACTGCTCCGATTCCCGTCCAGACAGCGTAAGCTGTGCCAATGGGGATTTGTTTCGTGGCGAGGCCCAGCAAATAAACGCTTACCACGCCGCCGCCGAAGACTCCGACGCTTGGCCAGAATCGCGAGAAGCCGTGCGTGTACTTGAGCGTGATCGCCCAGCCAACTTCGCAGAATCCGGCGAGAAGTAACAAGAGCCAGGGCATGGAATCCTCCATAGAAAGCGAATATGTTGAGCGGTTAAGTTTGCGCGCGCGCCACGCGAAGAGGTAATTCGATCACTTCGGCTTCGCCGCCGGACCACGTCAGGTGGCTGCCGGGCGAATTGTTCTCGCGGCGCACGTAGGCCATCGCTATGGGTCGCCCGAGCGCGAAAGAAAACCCTGCGCGAGTAACGTGGCCAACTTCCGCGCCGCTAACGATGAGCGGGGTTTTCGGCGGCGGTACCGCGGTTCCTGAAAACGAAACGCCGACACGGCGGCGGTTCACATGGCCGCGCGAGCGCACCCGCTCGACAATTTCCTGCCCGGTGTAACAACCTTTTGTGTAGCTGATGTGCGAATTCTCCAGACCCGCTTCGTGGGGAATCACGGTTTCGTCGAAATCGTAGCCAAACCAGGGGATTCCGGTTTCGAGACGCAAGACATTTAGCGCGTCATAGCCAATCGGGCCTCCGCCGGCAGCGCGCGCGGCTCGCACGAGCGCCTGCCACAACTTCGGCAGGTCGCTGCGCTGCGCTACAAATTCCACGCCCGGAATCCCTCCGGGAGAGCGGCGAAACATCGGGCACAAAACGCCGGCAATTTGTGCTTCCGCGTGTCCCATCTCGGAAAGTGAATCGAGCGGGGGCGCGCCAAGCGAGCGCACAACATCTGCCGTGCGCGCGCCTTCGATGGAAATCGCGCCAAATTGATCTGTCACGTCCTCGAGAGTGACGTCATCCATGATGATGAACTTTTCAAGCGTCGCTCCCGCACGCGCGCGGCTCGCCGCGTATGTGACCGCAAAAATCCGCTCGGGCATCACGAACGTCGCGATTTCGGCGAGGATGTGGCCCTGCGGGTTAAGCAGAAGGGAGGTCGTGCCCTCGCCGGGCTTCAGATCCCGGATATTATTTGTCAGAACGGCATTCAAGTAGCGCACGCGGTCGGGCCCGGTGAAGTTGAAGAATGCGCGGCAGTTTTTGTCGGCAACTCCGGCAGCTTCCAGGCCGAAGCGATACTCTTCGCGCGTGTCCGAGAATTGCGCCGGGAGCAGGCACCCGCAGTATTCGGCGGTGCGCGCGCCCGCGCCTTCGTGGATAGCGCGCAATGGAGTGTCGATTGGAGTCTCGGGTGGCATCGATTGGATTTCTCTCACGGTTATATTAACAGAAGCGCGAAGCCGGGCCGCGCAACGCCCGATGTTATAATAGGGCGCGAAGGAAAAAACTTTGAGCGAAAAACCAAAGAGCGCGAACGGCGGTCACGGCGACGCAGAACTGATCCACGAAATCCTGCCCGTCGGGATGCTGCAGTGTAATTGCCACGTGGTGGGCGACCCCGCGACGCGCGAAGCCATCGTGATTGATCCCGGGGATGAAGTGGAGCGCATCCTTGAAGTGATTGCGCGTAATGATCTGAATGTCCGCGCCATCATCAATACGCACGCGCACATTGATCACGTTGGTGGATTGCGCGCGATGCGGGAAGCAACCGGCGCGCCGGTGATGATGCACGAAAGCGATTTGGGCCTTTACCGCGCGCTCGACATGCAGGCGGCGTGGATTGGCATTCCCGCTCCACCGATGACGGAAGTTGACGAGTTCCTTCGCGAAGGCCGCGGGATTCGCTGGGGCGATTACGAATTGCGCGTCATGCACACGCCGGGGCATACAGAGGGAAGCGTGTGCCTCTATTTGCCGCAGCGCGAGGGGACCGATTTGCACACAAACGAACTCTCGCATTCCGGCGCGTTGTTTGCGGGCGACACGCTCTTTGCAGGCAGCATCGGCCGGACGGATCTCTGGGGCGGCTCGATGAAAGACATCCTCCACTCATTACAGACAAAGGTGCTCGCGCTGCCGGATGAGACGGTCGTATTTCCGGGACACGGGCCCGTAACGACCATCGGCGATGAGCGCGAGTCAAATCCCTTTTTGCAGGATAAATAATTCTTTGGGGCGCCGCGAGAAACTGGGGACTATTGCGAGCGAAGCCGTTGCTCGCGTTCCTGGCGCAGCTCTTCCATCACTATCTGCATGATTTCTTTCGCGCTGCGCAATTCTTCCTGGATAATTTGAATGTCCATTGCGGGCTTCGCGGGATTTCGCTGGCTGGTGCAATAGACGCCGTGCTGGCCGACGAGGACCATTGCGTTGGTCACGCGGTCGAGCGAGACTGCCAGCCGCCCTCGATGCCGCCCCAGCATCTGCTCATAATGCTCCAACTCCTCTTTGTGCTCCTCAAAGGCGGACATGGTGTCTCCCGGGCGTGGCTGTGGCAGCCCTGTACAAATTACGCTTCACGGTTTGGGGCGGCAAGAGGGGAGGTTCTGCCCTCGACCTCAAAAGCTAGTCCCAGTACTCGCAACCCCCATTTCGGTATTGCAGCCGAGGAACTCGCACTCTGCACCGCTGTGGACTCCCTTGATTGCCGCCTTGATAATGGTAGCTCGCGCTCGAAATCGCGTTCGAGCGCCTCTATCGCGACGAGGGGAAGATGAGACGCTCTGATCTAGTGCAGCATTCTGAGAAGCACCATACCGACCGGACAACGCAAATCGTATTTGGCGAGCGGCAGCACCTGCTGCGGGTGCTCGATTCCATTGAGAATAGCAGCGTATCCCGGCCGCGATTTGAGCAGGAACGGCGCTCGATCGAGCAGTTGATCCATGCGCGGACGCAGGAATTGAATTCCATCAATGAAGATTGGGATGAAAAAGTTGGTCTGGTGCTCAGCGCGGAAGCGAGGGCTGAATCGCTGGAAAAGCTCACGCGAGAGGCTCCTGAGCGCGATTATTACTTGCTGCGATTGATCAGCGAACACCCTCGAGTTTCAGCGAAGACGCTGACCCGTCTGGCGAAACATCCATACGCCGCGATTCGCGAAAACGTTGCGCGGCATCCGAATGCGGATCCAGCGACGCTCACGTGGCTCTCGAAAGACAAGAGCCAGCCGCTTTGGTACCTAGTGGCGTTTAACCCGAACACTCCCGCGCCCATGCGGCGGAAGCTGCAGGAGCGTTTGCGGAAGCTCGGGCAATCACAATCCGCAAAGTAAATTAACGCACAGCTCATTTGGGCGCGCGGCGCATGCGGCGTAGAATGCCGGCATGCGAGAGCAGGCTGGCGCGGGCTCATCCGAATCAATCCAAGTCCCAGAGCAATTCAATATCGCTGAGTATTTTCTCAATCGCCCCGCCGCAGAACATCCGGATCGCATTGCAATTGTGGGGGAACCAGCGCCAGTGAGTTACGGCGCGCTTGCGGCGCTGGCGAACCGCGCTGCATCCGCTCTCATGCGGGAGGGAATTGCACCGGGCGAGCGCGTCCTGATAATTCTCCCGGATTCCGCGGAATTTATGGCGGCGTTTTTCGGCGGGGCGAAGATTGGCGCGATTTCCGTGCCTGTGAATCCCATGACGCGCGAAGCGGACTATGCGCACTATCTGCGCGATTCCGGTGCGCGGCTGGCGATTGTCCACGAAGGGGCGCTAGCGGCATTCCTTCCTGCCGCGAGCGGATTTCCTTCGGAATCGGTTGTAGTTGTTGGTGATGGCTTCGCTGGCCACGCAAAGATGAAGCGCTGGCGCGATTGGATTGGCGCTAGCGAAGAAAAAACCTCCGCGCGGCCAAAGCGGTCAACTCAGGCGACGGACCCGGCGTTCTTTCTTTACACGTCGGGCAGCGGCGGCACACCCAAGGCCGCGGTGCATCTGCACAAGGACATGCTGGTCACTTCGCGCGGGTTCGCGCGGGGAGTGCTCGGGATCAACTCCGCGGATCGCACCTACTCCGTTTCCAAATTGTTTTTCGCCTACGGGCTGGGGAACGGGATGTATTTTCCGCTTTCGGCGGGCGCGTCGTGCGTGCTTGACCCAGAGCGTCCGCGTCCCGAGCGCACGGTAGAGCTCCTTGCCAAGCACCGGCCAACGCTTTTCTTTGCGGTACCCACTTTTTATGCCGCACTTTTGCGCGAGGTGGATCGAGGTCTGACCGCGGATTTTTCTTCCGTGCGGCTGGCTGTTTCGGCCGGCGAACGTCTGCCGCCGGAAATCTTCGAGCGGTTCAAGGCGCGGTTCGGCTTGGAAATCCTGGACGGCATCGGCTCGACGGAAATGCTGCACATGTTCCTTTCCGCTCGGCACGGCCGCGTGCGGGCGGGAAGCTGTGGCGTGCCGGTGCAGGGCTACGACGCAAAGATTGTTGATGATGCGGGATGGCCGGTGCCGGAGGGCGAGATCGGGAATCTGTGGGTGAAGGGTGGAAGCGCGTTCTCAGGCTATTGGGGAATTCCGGAGTTGACCGCGCGAACGAAGCAAGCCGATTGGGTCATTACAGGTGACAAATTTTATCGTGATCCCGAGGGCTACTATCACTACTGCGGACGCGCCGACGACATGATGAAAGTGTCCGGGATGTGGGTGGCGCCCACGGAAGTGGAGAACGCGTTGCTTGGCCATCCCGCGATTGTGGAAGCGGCTGTGGTGGGAGTGATCGATGCGGCGGGGCTTACACGCCCGCTGGCATTCGTGGTTGTCCAGATGGATGCCGCGCCGACGCCTGCGTTGGGGGAGGAGTTGCGTGAATTCGTGCGCAGCCGTCTGCCCGGGTATAAGTGTCCCTCTGAAGTGAAATTCCTTGACGCCCTGCCGAAAACCGCGACGGGGAAGATCCAGCGATTCCGCCTGCGTGGGCCCACCTAAGAGGTTTTCTACCGAATAGACAAATTGGCTCTTTACAGCCCATAATTAGGGTGTAGATTGGCCCAGTACAAAGAGCCAATGCTTCCGCTCCAATTACAACTCGAAAGTCACATCCCGCTGTACGTGCAGCTCCGCGATCAGCTTCGCGCGCTGGTGCACGGCGGGGACTTGCGTCCCGGCGATCGCATTCCCGCGACGCGCGAGCTGGCAATGCAATTGGGCGTTCACCGGACAACTGTCGCGAACGCTTACGCTGAACTGGAAGCCGATGGACTGATCCGCGGTCACGTTGGCCGCGGGACATTTATTTGCGGTGCGACGAATGGCTCGGCGATTACGCCTGCTCCGCCGACACTCAATGGAAATGGCAGCGTGCGGTGGGAGTCGCTTTTCGCAGACGAACGCGGCGAAGAGACGCTCAGCCGCCTATTACAGCCCGCGATGGCGGACAGCATTTCGTTTGTAACGGCGCGCCCGGACGAAACCTTCTTCCCAATTTCTGAGCTTTCACAATGTTGCCAGACGGTGATGCGTCGCGAAGGCGCGGAGATTTTACAGTTTGGGCCTTCGGACGGCTATCCGTCGCTGAAGCGCGCGCTCATCGAGATGTTGCGCGCCGAAGGTCTGACGCTCAAGGACGAGAACCTTCTTATCACCGGCGGCTGCCAGCAGGCACTCGACTTAATTTGCAAAGCGTTTCTGCGGCCGGGCGACGCTGTATTGCTGGAGAATCCGACTTATCCCGGAGCGATTGCGATTTTTTCGTCCGCGAGAGTGCGCTGCCTGGGAGTGCCGGTGCAAACGGGCGCGAATCCAGATTCACCGCAGGGCGTTGACCTCGTCGCTCTCGAAGCGACTCTGCTTTCCAATCGCGTGAAGCTGATGGTGCTCACGCCCGATTTCCATAACCCCACGGGCACCACGATGCCGCTGGCTTCGCGGCGCAAACTTTTGGAAATCGCCGGGCGGCATCAAGTGCCCATCGTGGAAGATCACATCTACGCGCGGCTGCATGGTTCGGTCGCGATCGTGCCCCCGCTCAAGCAGCTCGACAAAACGAATCTTGTAATTCAAATCGACAGTTTTTCAAAAGTGGCGTTTCCCGGATTGCGAGTTGGCTGGTGCGTTGCGCCCGCAAGCGTGATCGAACGTCTGCGCCTCGTGAAGCAAACGACCGACCTGCACACGGATCAACTCGCGCAGGCGATCCTCGCGGAATTTATCAAACGTGGGCAACTGGGGCGGCACATCGCAAAAATGCGGAAAGTGTACGCGAAGCGTCTCGCAATGATGACTGCCGCGCTCGAGCGCTACATGCCGCAAGGGACGCGTTGGACGGAACCAAGCGGCGGAATGTGCGTTTGGGTTGAGTTGCCGCCGGGATTTGATGCGAGTGAATTGCTGATCCATCTACGCGAACGCGGCGTGCTCTTCGCGCCGGGGCGATATTTCTTTCAGCAGAATCCGCAACCGAACACGCTGCGGCTAAGCTTCACAAGTTTGGATGAAAAGAAAATCACGCGAGGCGTGGCGCTGTTCGCGGACCTCCTGCGCCAAGAGATGCGCAAGCGCCAACGCGGCGCGCGGCGCGAAGATACCTCGCGGCTGGCGCTGGTATGAGCGAGGCGGTGCGTCAGTTTCCACCACGGCCGGAGAACACCTGCTTCGGATGTGGAGGCGCGAATCCACACGGAATGAAGCTGGCGTTTGAAGCGAACACAGAGACGGGTCACGTGACGGGCCGGTTCAAAATTGGCAGCGACTATCAAGGAAGTTACGGAGTTCTGCATGGCGGCATCATCGCCGTCCTGCTTGATGAGGCGATGGGAAAAGTTTGCCGCTTGAGCGATGTCCGCGCCGTAACGGCGGAATTGAATGTCGAATTCTTGAAACCGATTTACGTGGACCAGGAAATTACAGTCGAGTCGTATCAGACCAGCCGCGAAGGGCGGCAGATGTTTCACCACGGCGAAATTCGAGACGGTTCGGGTCGAGTGCTCGCGCGCGGGCGCGGGCGGTTCGTAATCATTGACCCGGCGAAATACGCGAAGTAATCGAAGGGCAGGGAATTAAGAGTTCAGAAAAGGGAGAGTCACATGGCGAAAGCAAATGACAAGAGCAACGGACGGGAAAAAGTGAAGTCGAACGGGCAGAGCCCCGCGGACCTGTGGCGCGTGAAGGTCGGTCTCGCGGAGATGCTCAAGGGCGGCGTCATCATGGACGTGACAAACGTCGAGCAGGCGCGCATCGCCGAGGAGGCGGGCGCGTGCGCGGTTATGGCGCTCGAACGCGTGCCCGCGGACATCCGCAAGGAAGGCGGCGTGGCTCGCATGGCCTCGACGAAAATCATCCGTGACATCATGGGCGAGGTCAGCATTCCGGTGATGGCAAAAGTGCGCATCGGCCACTTCGCGGAGGCGCAAGTGCTCGAGGCGCTCGAAGTGGACTTCATTGACGAGAGCGAAGTGCTGACGCCCGCCGACGAAGAGAACCACGTGTGGAAGCACGACTTCCGCGTGCCGTTTGTTTGCGGCGCGCGCAATCTGGGCGAGGCGCTGCGGCGCATCGCCGAAGGCGCGGCGATGATTCGCACGAAGGGCGAGGCGGGCTCCGGAAATATCGTGGAGGCGGTGCGGCACATGCGCGCCATCACGAGCGAAATGCGCCGGCTGACGACACTGCGGGGCGACGAACTGGTGCATGCGGCAAAGGAACTCGGCGCGCCGCTCGAACTGGTGCGGCAGATCGCGCAAACGGGCAAGCTGCCCACGCCGAATTTTTCAGCGGGCGGTATTGCGACGCCCGCGGACGCGGCGCTGGTCCGGCAACTCGGTGCGGAAGCGATTTTCGTCGGCTCGGGCATCTTCAAGTCTTCGGATCCGGAGCGCCGCGCGAAGGCCATTGTGAAGGCCGCGACGCACTTCAATGATCCGAAGGCCGTGCTCGAAGCGAGCGAAGAGTTGGGCGAGGCGATGAAGGGCCTCGACATCCGCCAGCTTGAGGAAAAGGATCTTCTGCAGACGCGGGGATGGTAGTTCGCCACCGCGTCAACGTTTCAACGAGAATCCCCTCGATAGGAATCGAATATGAGCAGTCCGAAGGAAAAACCATCGATAAAGGTCGGCGTATTGGCCGTTCAGGGAGATTACGAAGCGCACGGCGCGGCGCTTGAACGCGCGGGCGCGGAAGTAGTCTTTGTGCGATCCGTTGCGGACATGGAAGGTGTTCGCGCGCTTGTACTTCCCGGCGGTGAAAGTACTACGCAGCTTCAGTTCCTGCGCGAAGAAGGGCTCGACGTGGCGATTACGAATTTTGCGAAGAGCGGCGGCCCGATCCTAGCGACGTGCGCGGGCGCAATTCTGATGGCGCGCGAAGTCCGCAACCCGCCGCAGAAAACCCTGGCGTTGGCGGATATTGTTGTCGCGCGCAATGCCTACGGCCGCCAGTTGGCAAGCGAAGTTCGCGAAGGCCCATCAACGCTCAATGGCCATCCGCTCGAAATGGTTTTTATCCGCGCGCCCATCATCGAAAAGATGGGTCCCAGTGTAGAAGTGCTCGCGAAATCAGAAGGAAAGCCGGTGCTGGTTCGACAAGGGAATATGATTATCGCGACATTCCACCCCGAGTTGACATCTGACCTGACCGTCCACGAATATCTGTTGAAGCTCGCTCGCGAGCGAAAGTAAATTGAACCTCGCAAAACGATACCGCGTTCTTTTTGTCTGCCTGGGCAATTCGTGCCGCAGCCAGATGGCCGATGCAATCGCGCGTCAGAGCGCGGAGGACATCATTTTGTCTTCAAGCGCTGGCACGATTGCGCTGGGATTTGTCGCGCCGCTCACGGTTCGTGTGCTCGAAGAGCGCGGCGTTGACGTTGATGGCCTGCACTCGAAGCCGCTGACGCGAGCGGCGCAGCAGAATGCGGATATCATCATCAACATGACGGGCAGCCCGGCAGATACCGCATTTCCGGCGGAAGCAGATAAAACGGAGGATTGGCCCGTGCCCGACCCCTACGGATTCGAGATGAACTCTTATCGCGATACGTGCGACGATATCGAGGCGCGCTTGACGGAACTCACCGCGCGGTTGAGGGCGCGGCGCGCGGCCGTAATCGGCGGAGGCGCTTCAGCAGGCTAGGGAGGATTCTTGCGGCGTGAAAAAACCAGCGTCTCCCAGGAAGATTATTTGAAGGCCATTTGGGAGATGCTCGAAGACGAAGAGGAGCCCATCAGCGCTCGCGTCGCGGAGCAGTTGAGCGTGACGCCGCCCGCGGTGACGGCTGCGCTGAAGCGCATGACGCGTGACAATTATTTGCGCGTGGGGCGCGAAGGCCGCATCCATCTCACGCCCAAGGGACGCAGCGTCGCACAGCACCTCGCACTGCGGCATCAACTTGCCGAGAAGCTGCTCACCGAAGTGATCGGACTCGATTGGGTGAAGGCTCACGAGGAAGCTGAGAAACTTGAGCATGGGATTTCGCCCGAAGTAGAGGCGCTGCTCCTCGCGCGATTTGGTCCGGAAGGAACTTGTCCGCATGGTGTACCGCTGCTTGGCGGGCTTGCCAAGCTTCGCCGCAGAGGGGCCGTGCAACTCAGCGAAATCGACCCCGGGCAGACCGCCGAAGTCCTCTGCGTTTACGAGCGTGATCCCAAGTTCCTGCTTTTTCTCGCCGGATTAAAGCTAAAGCCCGGTGTTCGCCTGCGCGTTTCCCGCCGCGAGTACGATCAGACGATGGTGCTCAGCACGGGCGGCCGCCGGATTCATTTGGGCGCGCCTGCCACCAGCCGCATCTGGGTTCGGCGCATAGCAAGCTAAATTCTCCGCGTTTTCCCGCCTCGGCTTGAAATTTCATCCTTCAGGGAGTAACGTTTCGCTCCTCAATTGCTGTCCGCTGCATCATCCCAGCGCTGAGAAATGAGGGTTCCATGGCCGTCGAAATCCAACTTCAAATCAACGGCAAGTCGTATCAGAGCAAGGTCGAGCCGCGACTGTTGCTCGTGCACTACTTGCGCGACACGGTCGGCCTGACCGGCACGCATATCGGCTGTGAGACCTCTCTGTGCGGCGCGTGCACCGTGCTTTTGGATGGCAAAGCCGTGAAATCATGCACCGTCCTGGCCGTGCAGGCCAGCGGCAGCGAAATCACGACCATCGAGGGGCTTGCTGCAACCTGGAAGGGAAATGGAAATGGCAGCGGAGCCGCGCACGGCGGCGGTGGACTGCATCCCGTACAAGAGGGATTCTGGGAATGTCATGGATTGCAGTGCGGCTATTGCACTCCGGGGATGATATTGAGTTCAGTCGATTTGCTGCGCACGAATTCCGATCCAAGCGAAGCTGAAATTCGTCAGTCAATCTCCGGCAACCTGTGCCGGTGCACGGGTTACCAGCACATCGTGCAGTCCGTGCAATATGCCGCGAAGAAAATGCGCGGCCGCAAGCGCTGAAGCGCTGCGCGGGAAACAATTCCAGTTCAGAGGGGGAGCGATGGCAACGGCACCAGCGAAGAAGTACATCGGCATGCCGCTCAAGCGCAAAGAAGACCCGCGCCTGATTCAGGGCCTTGCCCATTACGCGGACGACATCGCGCTGCCCGGAATGCTCCATGCCGCGTTTGTGCGCTCGCCTTACGCGCACGCGAAAGTACGTTCGATTGACACGTCGAAAGCGAAGGCCGCGCCGGGAGTCGTGGCGGTGCTTACCGCGGCGGACCTCGGGACTTCAATTGGAATGGTTCCTTGCGCCGCGGTGATTCCGGACATGAAGTCCGCTGCGAGGCCCGTGCTGGCAAAGGACCGCGTGCGATTTGTTGGAGAAGCTGTAGCCGTCGTGGTGGCCGAGGATCGCTACGGCGCGCGCGATGTCGCCGATCTCGTCGAAGTGGATTACGAGGCGCTGACGCCCGTCGTGGACCCGGAGAAGGCGATTGCCAAGGGTGCGCAGACGCTTTACGACCAGCACAAAGATAACGTCGCATTTCGCTGGGAACTTGAAGGCGGCGACGTCAAGAAGGCGTTTGCGCAGGCCGACAAGATCGTCAAGCAGCGGATGATCAACCAGCGTCTGATTCCCATGGCGATGGAGCCGCGCGGCGTTGTAGCGGAATACAAGGCCGGTGAAAAAAGTCTGACGGTTTGGTCTTCCACGCAAATCCCGCACCTGCTGCGCACGCAAGTCGCCGCGATGCTTGGCGTGCCTGAACATTCCGTTCGCGTGATTACCCCGGAGGTCGGCGGCGGATTTGGCAGCAAGCTGAATGTTTATCCGGAAGAGGCGCTGCTGGGCTACCTCGCTATGCACACCGGCCGCCCAGTGAAATGGATTGAATCGCGCCGCGAGAATTTTCAGACGGCAATCCACGGCCGCGACCAGATTGACGAAGTCGAGCTAGCGTTCAAACGCGACGGCACGCTGCTCGGCATGCGCTGCCGGATTATTGCCGACCTCGGCGCGTACTATCAGTTGCTTACGCCGCTCATTCCCACTCTCACGGGGCTGATGATTTGCGGCCTCTACAAAATCCCGGCGGCGCGTGTCGAGATCACGGGTGTGCTCACGAATAAAATGTCCACGGACGCCTACCGGGGCGCGGGCCGTCCCGAAGCGACGTACATCATCGAGCGCGCGATGGACGTCGCGGCCGGCGAACTGAAAATGGATCCCCTCGAACTCCGCCGCAAGAATCTTCCATCGCCCAAGGAATTTCCCTACGCCACGCCCACGGGCCTCATCTATGACAGCGCGAACTATCAGGGCGCGATTGACCTGTTGATGAAAAAAGTTGACTACAAAAAACTGCGCGCGGAGCAGGCCAAGCTTCGCAAGGAAGGTAGGTACCTCGGCATAGGCATTTCCACCTACGTCGAAATTTGCGCGATGGGTCCATCGAGCGCGATGCCCGCCGGCGGATGGGAAAGCGCGACAGTCCGCATTGAACCGACGGGCAAAGTGAATGTGCTGACCGGCGCATCGCCGCACGGGCAAGGGCAGGAGACATCATTTTCACAACTCGCGGCGGACATGCTCGGGCTCGACCCGGAAGACATTCTGATTACGCACGGTGACACTCAAGTTGTGCCGTATGGCATCGGGACATTCGGCAGCCGCGGCACGGCAGTTGGCGGCACCGCGGTTTACAAAGCGCTCGTTAAGTTGCGCGAAAAACTTTCTTTGATTGCTGCGCACCTCGCGGGCGCGGAGCCGGGCGAGATGATTATCGAGGGCCGGAAGATTTACTCGAAGAAGCAGCCGAAAAAATCTGTCGGATTTCAGGATTGCGTCACGGCGGCGTACGTTGCGAAATCGCTGCCGGCGGGCGTGGAACCGGGGCTTGACGCCACGGTTTTCTACGAGCCGACGAATTTCACTTTTCCTTTTGGCGCGCACCTGTGCGTCGTTGAAATAGATGCGGAGACCGGCGACGTGCGTCTCGACAAATATTTCGCCGTGGATGATTGCGGCAATGTCCTCAATCCTCTGCTCGTAGATGGGCAGGTGCACGGCGGCATTGTGCAATCCGTGGGGCAGGCGCTTCTTGAAGAGGCCGTTTACGACGATCAGGGCCAGCTCATCACCGGCGAGCTGACGGACTACGCCATTCCACGTGCCGCAGACATACCGTGGATGACGACCGATCGCACGGTGACTCCTTCTCCCGTGAATCCGATGGGCGTAAAGGGCGTCGGCGAAGCGGGCACAATTGGCGCGACGCCGTGCCTTGCGAATGCTGTCGCCGATGCGCTGGCACCTTTCGGCGTGAAGCACGTGGACATGCCGTTCAAGCGTGAAAAGATCTGGCGCCTGATGCATGAAGGCAAGTGCGCGGCGCCTGCTGCAAGTCCCTCAAGTCGCAGCAAGCCAAAAGCAAAATCCGCCAAGCGCGCGAAACGCGCGCCCGCGAAACCGAAATCCGCGAAGCGAAGGAGGGCACGATGATTCCCTCATCCTTTGATTACCACGCGCCGAAAACTCTGGAGGAGGCGCTTCGGCTTCTCGAGCGCCACGGTGACGAAGCAAAGTTGCTCGCGGGCGGACACAGCTTGCTGCCCTTGATGAAACTGCGGCTCGCATCACCGCGTTTCGTGATTGATATCGGCCGGCTGCGCGGAATGAGTTACGTTCGCGAAGAAGACGGAATGATCGCCATCGGCGCGCTCACTACGCATGCGGAAGTCATGGCGTCCGAACTTCTCGCGCAGAAGTGCCCGCTACTTTCCGAAACCGCGGGTGAAATTGGCGACGTTCAGGTGCGAAACCGCGGCACGATTGGCGGAAGTCTGGCTCACGCCGACCCCGCGGCGGATTATCCCGCTGCAATTCTGGCGCTCGACGCGGAAATTGTGGCCGCCACCTCCGGAGGCACAAGGACGATTGCCGCGCGCGAATTCTTTGTGGACATGCTCACCACGCAGCTCCGCCACGGCGAAATCCTCACGCAAGTTCGCGTGCCAATTCAAAGGGGACGCACCGGCGCGGCGTACAAGAAGCTCTACCAGCCAGCGTCAGGATTTGCGATCGTCGGCGTGGCGGCGCGATTGTCACTCGGTGCAAATGGAAAAGTTGAGTCCGCAGCCATCGGAGTGACCGGGCTTGGAGTGAAGGCATATCGCGCAGAGGCCGCAGAGAAAACTTTGGTAGGCAAGAAGCCGGGCGAGAAGGAAATCGCAAATGCGGCGAAGCTCGCCCCGCGCGGCATTGAACCTCTCGGCGATCTCCATGCCTCCGAAGACTACCGGCGCGAGATGGCCATTGTTTTCACGCGGCGCGCTCTGGAAGCCGCTGCGGCCCGCGCGTCCGGCAAAGCGAAATGAAGCTTTCCGGCAGTGTGATTCTCTCCGCCGCACCCGAAAAAGTTTGGGCGGGCATCAACGATCCCGTCTTGCTGGCGAAGTGTCTGCCCGGGTGCGAACGCCTCGACCCGGACGGCCCCGATCGCTTCAAAGTAGCCGTAAGCTTCGGGCTTGCCGCGATTTCCGGCAAATACGCGGGCTCTCTTGAACTGGCGGAAAGAAAACCTCCCCATTCCATGTTGCTCAAGATGGAAGGGAAGGGGATTCCCGGTTTCGTAAAGGGGCAAGGCCGCGTTGAATTGCACGCCAAAGGCAAGCAAACGGAATTGCACTATGAAGGAGAAGCGCAGGTCGGCGGCATGATTGCCGCCGTCGGCCAGCGCATGATTGAAGCCGCATCGAAAAAGATTGTCGCGCAATTTTTTGAGAAGTTTTCCGCGGAGCTTTCCAAGAAGGCTTGAAGCTTTCGTTGGCTTCCGCGCCTGCAGCGGGTATCATCCATTCCGGTTCTTTCAAATAATAATGAAATCACTTCTAATCGAAACGTGCTAAGCGCGCTGCGATTCTATTGGATTGCTTCCAAGGGCCACCGGCTGCGGCCGTGGCGCAGCCCGTACATTCGTTGGCGTATGGAAACTTTTTTCGGCCCCGAAGCCGCGCCGGGAGACGCGCGCACGTTCTTCCGTCTTGCGTGGCGCGAACGCAAGCGCCTCCAAAGCTTTTTCAAGTGGGCCGACGAGCGCCGCAACGAAATGCGCCGCAAGCGCCCACAGTAATCCTTCTCTTCAGATCCATTCATTCTGCCGCAGATTATTTTCCCCTTGACAGCTTATGGGAGAGAATGGTTCACTCCCATTAGTGATTTAGGGGAGGGGCTGTGGCTGACACCGGCGATCTGCTGCAAGGCACGCTCGACATGCTCATCTTGAAGACGTTGCAGCGCGGCGCTCTGCATGGTTACGCTGTCGCGGAAGCAATTCACATGCGGTCCGATGACGCATTGCGCGTTGAAGAGGGCGCATTGTATCCCGCGCTGCACCGCCTCGAATTGCGCGGATTGCTGGCCGCCGAGTGGGGCGTGTCTGAAAACAATCGCCGCGCAAAATATTACAAGCTCACGGCAACCGGCCGGAAATATCTCGAAGCCGAGCTGGCTCACTGGAACCGCATGGTGGCTGCAATCGGGCGCGTGATTCAGCCCGCTTAAGTCTGCATGGGGAGGTCGCGATGGCATTTGAATGGATGCACACAATCTGGTTTCGATTGAAGGCGCTTTTTCGGCGCAAGCAATTTGACCGCGACCTGCACGACGAAATTGCCTTTCACCTTTCCAAGCGCGAAGAGAGTATCCGCAAAGATGCGCGCGATGGCGTGCGGAGCGACAAAGCTCCATTGCTGGATGCGCGGCGTCAATTTGGGAACACCACGCGAATCGCGGAGACTACGCGCGAGATGTGGTCATTCCCGCGCCTAGAAACTTTTTGGCAGGACATCCGCTACAGCTTTCGCGTGATGCGTAACAATCCCGGATTCACCGTCGTCGCGGTTCTCACGCTAGGCCTAGGTATCGGCGTGAACGCGGGAGTTTTCTCCATCCTCAACGCGGCGGCGCTGCGTCCGCTTCCGGTTCCAAGAGCAGGCGAAGTTGTCAGCATCGCGCAAATCCTAAGCGGGAAATATTCCCGCAACGTGCATGGCGAGGGGAGCTTGGTTTCCTACGTGGAGTACAAGAACTATCGGGATCAAAGCCATGTTCTGGAGGGATTGGCGGCGTATGAGCCGTTTCAAGAGGCGACCCTCGGCGGCAAGAATTCACAGCGTCTGGTTGGGCAGCTTACTTCCTGCAATTATTTTGATGTGCTGCATGTGAGACCCGAGTTGGGCCGCGGCTTCATTGGATCCGAGTGCGCCGCGCCGGGCGAAACCGCGGTGGTCGTGCTCAGCGATAAGGTGTGGCGAGGAGTATTTGACGCGGATCCGGCGATCGTTGGCCAGACGATTCGCCTGAATCGCACATCCTTCACAGTAATTGGCATTGGTCCTTCGGGTTTTGACGGCACGGAATTTACCGAAACCCAGTTCTGGGTGCCCGTCACTATGCAGAAGGCCGTGGATCCGCTGCGCACTCGTTTGAGCGACGACAACATGAGCTGGCTGATGTTGCTTGGACGAGTCCAGCCCGGCGTAAGGATTGAACAGGTTCGAGCAGAGTTGGGCGTCATTGCCGCCAGAGCGGATCAATCTCACCCCGGCCGGCAGACGCGAATTTTAGTTCAGCGGGCCTCGATGTTTGACCGTCCGGAAGAGCGGCCCTACATTTTTGCTGCCGGAGGCGTTGTGCTTGCCGCCGTGGGATTGGTTCTTCTGGTGGTTTGCGCGAACCTGGCGAATCTTTTTCTGGCGCGCGTTTCCGCGCGCACGAAGGAGATGTCCATCCGGCTGACGCTTGGCGCCGGCAGGATGCGTCTCGTGCGGCAAATTGTTACAGAGAGCCTACTCATCGCACTGATGGGTGGGGTTGTTGGCACGATTTTGGCCTGGTGGTCGGCGGAGGGAATCGTAAAATTTGTAGCCAGTCAGGCCCCCAAGGATGAAATCGGTGCGATAAAGGTGAGCGTTGCGCCTGACTGGCGCGTTTTGGTTTTTGCATTGGGCGTTTCTATTTTGACTTGTCTCGCCTTCGGATTGGCGCCGGCACTCCGCGCCTCGAAAGCGAATCTCAATGAAGCCCTCAAATCAGGCGAGGCCGCCGGACCCGGCGGACGCCGCACGAAGGGTTTTTCAGGCAGGGTGCTTGTCGGTGTGCAAGTTGCGTTCAGCATGATCCTTCTGCTCGCTGCCGGGTTGCTTCTGCGCGGGCTTTATCACGCGCAATCAATTGAACCCGCTTTCGAGATGCGCGGTACGGCGGTGGTGACCTTGGATCTGGCCGAGGAGGGCTACGACGGGCCTCGCGCGGCTACATTCCATCGCGAATTGCGTCGGCGGCTCACTTCACTTCCCGGCGTGGATGGCGTTGCGGCAGGCTGGGCGACACCTCTGGGCACCAACTGGAGCAGTGAGTCGTTTTCAATTCCCGGGACGCAAGTGAGTGGGCAGGTCGAAACCAATGAGATCTCGCCGGGCTTCTTCTCACTTCTCGGAATTCCGATTGTGCGCGGACGAGATTTTACGGATGCGGATGCTGCCGGGGGCGGCCACGTCGTAATCATCACGGAAGCGGCGGCCCGAAAGTTTTGGCCCGGCGAGGATCCTATTGGCAAAGCGTTACTCGGATTTGGCCGAAAGGATATTTCGGTCGTTGGTGTCGCTAGGGACGCAAATATTTCCCACTTGACTGAATCCCATCCTGTTTACGTGTTTCTTCCCGCCGGAAAGGATGAACAGATCGTATGGAAGGTCCTGGTACACAATTCCCTAGGGTTTGCATCCACGGCCACTGAAATTCGTGACACGGTCCGGGGACTCGATCCCGAATTGCTTGTCAACATCGCGCCGCTGGAAGCAAATCTCGAAATCTTGCGCACGCCTTCGCGGATCGTTGCGATCGTGGCGGGCGTGCTGGGCATCTTGGCGCTGGCGCTGGCTTCGCTTGGCGTTTACGGCATGGTCTCCTGCGCGGTGGGCCGCCGGACCCGCGAAATCGGCATCCGCATGGCGCTGGGCGCCGGCGGCGGCAATGTGAAACGGTTGATCGTAAGGCAGGCGATGTGGCCCGTAGTCATCGGCATCTTGATTGGAATTGTGGGGTGCGCCGCGGTGTCCAAGATTCTTTCCGTGCTGCTCTTCGGCCTGAGCGCTCACGACCCGATTGCTTTTCTTTCCGTGCCGGTCTTCCTCTTTGTCGTCGCTTTGGTCGCCTGCTATCTGCCCGCGCGGCGGGCAGTGCGAGTGGATCCGATGGTTGTCTTGCGATACGAATAGGTTTTGACTGAGCACCATGGGAAACCTCCTTTCGGGAAGGGCATCCATCAATGCGGCGAAATTGCTGTATAATGTGAATGGAGTATAGGTATTCCCCGAAGTCTTTTCCCGCTTATGCAAGACCTGAATATCCTGCAAAAAACGGAATCCCTCCATGAAGGGCGCTGGTGGGAACCATTGCCCGGCGGACGCGTGCATTGTTATTTGTGTCCGCGGCATTGCAACATCGGCGAAGGGCAGAGCGGGTTCTGCTTCATTCGTGTGAACCAGTCCGGCAAACTTCACAGCCTGGGTTACGGCGCGCCCGCGGCGCTGCAGATTGATCCCATCGAGAAAAAGCCGCTCAACCATTTTCTGCCGGGCACGCGCGTGTTTTCGCTGGGCACGGCGGGCTGCAACATGGGCTGCTTTTTCTGCCAGAACTGGGACATCTCGAAATCGAAGCAGGATCAAGTTCGCTCGACTCACATGCCGCCGGAAGATGTTGTTGCGCTGGCGCGGCACCACGGCTGCCCCACGATCGCATTTACCTATAACGAGCCGACGATTTGGGGCGAATACGTCGTGGACATCTGCCACGCCGCGCGCGAGCAGGGAATCGCGACAGTGATGGTGACGAACGGCTACATCACGCGCGAGGCGTTTCACGACATCTACGATCACGTGAACGCCGCCAATGTGGATTTGAAAGCTTTTACAGAAGGATTCTACGGACGCATCACGCTCACGCACCTGCAGCCGGTGCTCGAAATGCTCACGTGGTTGAAACGTGAGACGAATGTTTGGTTCGAGATTACGAATCTCTTGATCCCCACATTGAACGACGACCCGGGCGAGGTCCGGCGGCTTGCCGAGTGGGTGATGGAAAATCTTGGGCCGGATGTGCCGCTGCATTTCACAGCGTTTCATCCGGATTTCAAATTGCAAGACAAGCCGCGCACGCCTCCTGAAACCCTGCACATGGCGCACCGCATCGCGCGCGAAACAGGTTTGCATTTCGTCTATGAAGGCAATATTCACGGCGGGGAGAAAGACACGCTTTGCCCCGGCTGTGGCGCGACGTTGATTCGCCGCTCGTGGCATGACGTGCTCGAGAATCGCTTGAAGAATGGTTGTTGCCCGGATTGCGGCACTCGAATCCCCGGCGTATGGAGCAAGTCGCACGCAACGCAAGTGATTGCTTCTTCATCGACCAAGTCCGCGCTACGAAAGTACGAAACGCTAAACCTGTAGTTTCAAAACCTGGCCGAATCTCCAGCCCTCATCCAGTTGACTTCAATCTTCGCAGGCGGTAATTTGCAACCACAATCCCTAACGCGAGGAGGTCCGGATAAAGGCCGACACCATTGCTACTATTGGGTCGTTGATCGTGGCTTTTCTCTTCGCTTGGTCCATCAAGCGATCCATCACAACATACTTGCTCGCCACACTGGATGAGCTCGTGAATCTGCCTGCGGCAACCGCTTTTTACCTTCGTGTTTTTTCTCTGGGACTGTATTTCATTGCGGTGGGTTACAGTTTGTTTGGGGGGTATGATGCGAAGAACCCTCCGGCCCACTTCATGGAATACGTTTGGCCGCTTGCTCAGACTTTTCTTGGAGTGCTGGTTCCTACAGGGCTCTATCTACTATTCCATCTGCTATTGGTGACGATTGTGATTGTTGTACTGCGCCGAAGAAATGTCGAATGACACTTTACTGATTGTCTCTTATTTTGGCGCAGCCGCTCTATGCGCTGGCATTGGAGTGGCGACATTTGCTTATCTCCGGCAAGGATTTGCATTGGCGTCAAGAGAGGCGGTCGGCGATAAATTTGCTCGAGTGCTACAGGTTCTCTTCCCGCCGGGCATTATCCTCCCGGCACTTGTTGGGTTTTTGGCGATTGCGTACCAGAGTGGGTGTAATCGCAAAACTTACGAACAAATTGTACGTGACAAGAGACTATTGATTTCGACCAATGAAATGCAGGTTACCTCTGCGCTTTGCTACGTCGTGTACGCACTTGGCGCGTGGGCCGTGATCATTCTGCTTGGGGCATTAAGACAACAATCTCGGTCTAGACGCCCCACCCGTATCGCTCGACCTGGCTAAAACGTTCGTGAAGCGCCGCGCCAACTCTCTCGGTAAATCCTAAACAGCCGATGATTTCGTCACCGGGGGCGGCGAGATCCGGCGTGCGGAAGCCGCTCTCGAGTACGTGCTCCACCGCCGATTCAATTGCCGCAGCTTCATTGTGCATCCCGAAACTTTCGCGCAGGAGCATCGCGGCGCTCGAGATCGCGCCGATGGGGCAGGCGACATCGCGCCCCGCGAGCGAAGGCGCCGACCCGTGAATCGGCTCGTAGAGTGACGGCCCAAGCCCCCAGCTCATCGAGGGAATTAAGCCCAGCGAACCGGCAACGCCCGCCGCGCCGTCGCTAAGAATGTCGCCGAACATGTTTGACGTGAGGATTACGTCGAAATTCCGCGGCGCGATCACAAGTTGCAGCGCGGCGTTGTCCACATACATATTCTCTAGTTTCACTGCTGCATGATGTACGCCGAGTCCTGTGACGACGCGCCGCCAAAGCACGGAACTGGCCAAGATGTTGGCTTTGTCCACCGATGTCAATTTGTTATGTCGGTTCGCCGCGCGCTCGAAAGCGAATTGCGCCACCCGTTCGATTTCCTGCGATGTGTAGCACTCGAGGTCCGAAGCGCGCTCCGCGCCACTCGCGCCTTCGGAACGGTGTTCGCCGAAATAAATTCCGCCTGCAAGCTCGCGCACGATTTCGATATCCACACCGCGTGCGCGTTCCGGACGCAGCGCGGAAACACCGATGAGCGCGGGCCGCACGCAGATTGGGCGCAGATTCACATATAGGCCAAGCTCTTTGCGAAGCTCGAGCAGGCCACTTTCAGCACGCTTGCCTAGGGGAAGGGAATCCCACTTCGGCCCGCCAACGGCTCCAAGCAGGATGGCGTCGGCAGAGCGGCAGGCATCGAGAGTTTCGGCGGGCAGCGGTTTGCCGCAGCGATCAATTGCGGCGCCGCCAAAAGGCATCTCCGCGAATTCAAATCGGTGGCCCGATTCGGTGGCGCAATTTTTCAGTAGTGTGACGGCGGCGGAAGTGACTTCCGGTCCTATGCCGTCGCCTGCCAGGACAACGATTCGGCGGGGAACCAGATTCCCATTGCCATTTGTATTTGTTGATTTTGAGGACGATTCAGACATGTGATGCAGGGCTCCCGTAACCGGACGTTCAGCTCGCGGCAGCGCGTTCCCCGGCCGCCGCTGCAACCGCGGTTTCGCGTCCCTGGCGCGCTTGACGCAGACAGTTGAGAAGATCGCGGTCGGAGAGGACTTTGTTCAGGTCCGCAAGTCTTGTGACGCGGCGGTAGCAATCGTCTAATTCCGCATCCGTGGGGTGATGGCCCAATTCCACCAGCCGCGCGCGCACAGCATTGCGTCCGGAATGTTTGCCGAGCACCAGTTTCCTCTGCGGCACGCCCACCGCTTCCGGCGAAATAATTTCATACGTCAGCGGGTTTTTGATGATGCCGTCCTGATGGATGCCCGCTTCGTGAGCAAATGCGTTTGCGCCAACGACGGCCTTGTTTGGCGCCACGTGAGTACCGGTAATCTGTGCGAGCAGGCGGCTCGTGGGATAGATTTCACGCAGCCTGATTTCCGAGCTAATGCCGAAGTGCGCGTTCCGCACGGCCAGCGCCACAGCAAGCTCTTCGAGCGACGCATTCCCCGCGCGCTCGCCGATGCCGTTGATCGTGCATTCGATTTGCCGAGCGCCCGCGCCGATTGCCGCGAGCGAATTCGCAACCGCAAGTCCCAAATCGTTGTGACAATGCGCGCTCAGCATAATGCCCGGGCGGTCTCCCAGATGATCGCGCACGCGAGTAAACATCGCCGCATATTCCGTGGGGATGCTATACCCGACCGTGTCTGGCAAATTCAGGATGGTCGCGCCTGCATCAGCGGCGATTTCGATGGCGCGGCAGAGAAAATCCAAATCGCTGCGGCTCGCGTCTTCGGCGGAGAATTCGACTTCCGCGCAGCGGTTGCGCCCATAGCGAACCATGGCGTCGATTGAGTCCACCGCCTCCTGCCGAGTAATTCGGAGTTTGTAACGAAGGTGCAGGTCGGACGTCGCAAGAAAAATGTGCAGGCGCGGATGCGCGGCGGGCTGAAGCGCGGTGAGCGCAGCGTCCACGTCTTTCTGGCACGCCCGGGCCAGCGCGGCCACTCGACACCCGCGAATCTCCCGCGCAACGGTGCGCACGCCTTCCATGTCTCCCGGAGAGGCGATGGGGAAGCCCGCTTCCATGACGTCAACGCCAAGCCGCTCGAGTTGCCGCGCCATGCGCAGCTTCTCCGCGACGTTCATCGAGAAGCCGGGCGACTGCTCGCCATCCCGGAGGGTCGTATCAAATATCCAAACGCGGTCCACGGTATCCCCCGGGCCCAATTACATATTGTCGCGGGGGCGCTGTCAAATTTATAATACTTAGGTCTATAATAAGTCTTACTTATGATGGAAAGTGGGGGCGAGCATCCATGGACCTGAATGAACTCCAGGTGTTCCTGACCGTCGCGCGGGAAAAGAGTTTTTCACGGGCAGCGGAGAAACTCTTTCGCACCCAGCCGGCGATCAGCATGTCCGTTCGTAAGCTCGAAGACTGGGCCGGCGAACCGCTCTTCGTGCGCGGGTCGCGCGCCGGGCGGCTGACCGAGGCTGGAGAATTGCTGCTCGAATGCGCGGAGCGGATGCTGAATCTGCGTGAAGGCGCGCGGCGCGGCATTGACGACCTTCACGGACTTCGCCGCGGGCGGCTTTCGCTCGGCGTCAATGAGAGTTCGATTCACGCGCTGCTCCCGGCGTTCGCGCGATTCCGCAAGCTGCATCCCGACGTAAGAATTACGGTTGTGCGCACATCATCGCGGGAGATTCCCGGCCTATTGCTGAATTACAAGCTGGACCTCGGCGTGGTCTCCTACATTCCGCGCGACGCCAAGCTTGCGGCGATCCCTTTCTTCAAGGACAAGCTGACCCTGATCGTTCACCCCGGTCATCGTCTCGCGCGGCGCCGCTCTGTGGATATTTCAGAATTGGGCAAGGAAGTCTTCATCGCGCACATCGTGGATTCGCAGCATCGCTGGAAGGTGATTCAGCTTTTTGAACGCCATCATGTCCCGCTGAACAGGGAAGTGGAGCTGCCAACAATTGAGAGCATCAAGCGGTTCGTGGAAATGGGGATGGGCATGGCAATTGTGCCAACGATGTGCGTGCGGCATGAAGTTTCGCGTGGTGACCTGGCGGAATTGCGGATTGCGCAGCTCAATATTCCCAGGAGGCTCTATCTGGTGCATCGCCGCGATGAGAAACTAAGTCACACCGCGCAGGCGCTGATTCCACTTCTGCGTGGCAGGGGAAAAGCCTCCGGTGCTGCAAATTGATACAAAGAAATTGAATGGTGCCGGGGGGCAGAATTGAACTGCCTACGCCAGCCTTTTCAGGGCTGCGCTCTACCAATGAGCTACCCCGGCACCGTGAAGAGCAAACATTTTACACACTGCACCGCGAAAAACGAAATTCGCACAATGCAATCAAGGTGAGGCACTTTCGGTATTCCGGGGCACGGGCAACCCGGCATGTCATGATTGGGGTAATTCTTGTGACGCTGCCGGCACAAGAATCTGGGGGCGAGGTTGGATCTTTGTAGTCTGCGCGGGAATTTACTTCAGCGATTCATCGAATTCCCGCATCCACTCTTTTTTCTTGAGCACTTCGCGCGGTTTGGTGCCGTCGGGCGGGCCCACGATGCCGTCCTTCTCCATGATGTCAATCAGACGCGCGGCGCGCCCGTAGCCGATGCGCAGCCGCCGCTGCAACGTGGATGTGGAAGCGCGGCCCATTTCGCAGACCACGCGGACGGCCTCCTGGTACAAATCATCGTCCACAGCCGCATCGCCGCCTTCGCCATCCTCTCCTGATGCGGAATCTTCCTTTGGAGGTTCGAGAAGTTGTTCGTTGTAAACGGCCTTGGCTTGCGTGCGCCAGAAATCGCAAACGGCGGTGATCTCTTCTTCCGTGACGAGCGGGCCGTGGATGCGGTGAAGCCGCGAAGAGCCGGCCGGCAGGTAAAGCATGTCCCCGCGCCCGAGCAGCGATTCGGAACCGTTGGAATCGAGAATTGTGCGCGAGTCAACTTTGCTTGCCACGCGGAACGAGATGCGCGCGGGAAAATTTGCTTTGATGAGGCCGGTGATGACGTCTACCGAAGGCCGTTGCGTCGCCAGAATCAGGTGGATGCCGACAGCGCGCGCCATTTGCGCCAGGCGCGTGATGGACGCTTCCACGTTGCTCGTGTCCACCATCATGAGGTCCGCCAGCTCGTCGATCACGATCACGATGTAGGGAAGCGGCTTGTGTTCCATCTCCTCGGCGTCATCGAACAGCGAAAGCGATTCGCCGAGCTTGAATGTGCGGTTGTATTGGTCAATGTTTCGCACGCCGCGCTGCGCCAGCAGCTTGAGCCGCTTTTCCATTTCGCGCGTGGCGTTGCGCAGCACGTTAGACGCGACCTTCGGATCTGTTACAACCGGAGCCAGTAAATGCGGAATGTCTTCGTAGAGGCCGAGCTCCAGCCGCTTCGGGTCCACCAGGACCAGCTTCAGCTCCTCAGGCGAGGCCTTATAAAGCATTGAAATAATCAGAGAGTTCAGAAAGACGCTCTTGCCCGTTCCCGTTGCGCCGGCAATCAGCATGTGGGGCATGAGCGCCAAATCCGTCACGCGGTGGCGCCCGATCAGGTCCTTGCCCATCGTGAGCGTGAGCTTCGACGCCGAATTGACGAACTCCGGTGACTCGATTCCTTCACGCAGAGTGATGGTTTGCCGGTGGATGTTCGGAACCTCGACACCGACGGTGGATTTTCCCGGGATGCGCTCGATCAAAATGGATTCCGCGCGCAAAGCGAGGCAAAGGTCTTCCGCGAGTCCCGTGATTCGGCTGTATTTGATCCCGGCTTCAGGCTTGAATTCGTAGGTGGTTACCACCGGGCCGGGATTGATTTGCGTTACGTGCCCGCCGACCTCGAATTCCTTGCACTTTTCTTCAATCGCGCGCGCCCGCGATTTCAGTTCTTCTTCCTGCAGCTTCTCGCCGCGCTCCGCCGGGCGAAGGAGACTCGGAGAAGGGAGCCGGAAATTGGCTGGGCCGTGCGCGATTTTCGGCCCGGGTGCGGACTTCGAGGGCGGTTCTTGCTCGGATTTTCCAGTAAGTCTTTCTTTGAACCGGAGAATTACAGGTGCGCGTTTCGCGGGCTTTTCATCCTCGTTGCCTGCTTCTGCATCGTTTTCAATTTCGTCCTCCTCCGCCACAACCGGCGCGTGCTTGAGCGCGCTTACTTGCGGCGGCACCGCCGGCCGTCCGGCGATCCTTATCTCCTCAACTCGTTTGCGAAGCCGCGTCTGCTCGCGGTCTTCGCGCCATGCGGCCCAGCGCTCCTTCGCACGGTTTAGAAATGCGAATTTTCCCAGCGGCCCCTTGAGCATTTCGTGAGTGCTAAGGAATGAAAATCGCGTGGTGAGGAAGAGTGCTACCAACAATGAGGCGATCACGACAAGCTGCGCTCCGATGCTGTTGAACGCCGCCATCAAGCCCGCTGAAAGAAGGTCGCCGATCAACCCTCCCGGCGGCGCGGCTCCCCGGACCTCCGGAAAATGCCACAGCGCGAGCAGCGCGGGCAGCCCGAGCAGGAACAAGAACCAGCCAACGAGCTTCATGTTTGGCGATTCCACAGTGCGGCTGCGGAACCAACGCGCGCCAAGCACGAACATTCCGGCGGGCAGAAGGAAGGCGGCGTAACCGAGACCCTGAAAGAGGATGTCGGCGCCGTGCGCGCCCACAGGACCAATCCAATTTGTGGCCGGGTGAGAGCCCCCGGAATAGGCGGACACGTTCAGCGACCCGTCGTGCGGGTTGTAAGAAAGCAGACTCAGCGCAACGAGCAGGCCCATGGTGGCGCCCAGAAAGCCAATCAACTCGTTGACGCGGTGATTCTCTGTTGGCGTCAGTAAGCGCACAAACTTCTCCTTGGCTGGGCGGATAGCGGCGACGAATTGAGCACTGGGGGCGCGGGCGCTATCACGCTGGTCCCAGATTCAGGAACACGAACAGCGGAATGAGTATACCGAGCGCAATACGGCGCACAACGAAATCATTGCCGCAGCGTTCCAGGGAAACACCTGGACTTGGAGGGAGGATTGCGCCTGCCGTTTGGACCTAAATCAGCGGAACGCCCAGTACATCACAGCTGCACCCGCAATCAGGCGGTAGATCGCAAAGGGTACAAACCCACGGTGCCTTACCCATGACATGAACCAGGCAACCGTGCCGTAGGCCACCAGGAAGGAAACCACAAAACCAATTGCAATGATGATCCACCCATGCGCGTCAATCTGAGAAACACCGAGTGGGTTATCGCCATGCCCTCGCAGCGACTTCAGCAGATCATAGCCCGTTGCTACTGTCATGGTTGGGATGGAAAGGAAGAATGAAAATTCAAGCGCCGCCGCGCGCGACATCCCTGCAATCTGGCCTCCGGCAATCGTGGACATGGACCGGGAAGTCCCCGGAAACACGGCGGAGAGAATCTGGCATAACCCGATCCACACAGACTGGCCGAGGCTCATCTCTTCCATGTGCCAGGTGCCGATGCGGCCCGGGACTCCAGGGCCCGCCGTCTCAGACTTCGCAGAATACGAATCGACCGCCCACATCACGAGTCCACCAACGAATAGCGCGCTGCCGATTACCTTCAGGCTCTCCAAATTTTTTCCAATGACCTTGGTGAGAAGAAAGGCCGGGATGGCCGTGAAAAGGAAAGCAATACACACGAGGCTCAAAGGGTGCGTGAGAATCGTCCGGTCGCCGCGCTCCCCTTTGGGAAAAGTTGAAAAGAATTTTACGATTCGATGGCGAAAATAAACAGGCAGGCACAGGATCGCCCCCAGTTGAATCACGATCGTGTACATTTTCCAGTAGCCGCTTGACAGATCAATGTGCATGAGCGCTTCCGTGATGCGCAAATGCGCCGTGGAACTCACCGGCAGGTATTCCGTCAACCCTTCGACAACACCCAAAATCAAGGAAACAAGATAGTCGTTCAATTTAGATCTCCCGGTCGGTTGGTGTCGCTCTAGTTTCCATTATGGACAGCGTTTTTCGCATGCGGATTGCATCAATCCGTCCGAGGTAGTAACGGGGCAGCGCGCCAATCGTTTGGTATTTGTGAGCAGTCCAAAAGTGAAGGCCGGCTTGATTGTCGGTGGCAGTTTCAATATCCACCATAAGAACCCCGCATTCGGCCAGCGCCCGCTCTGCTGCGCCAAGCAATACCGTGCCCATGCCGCGGCGACGGTGTGCTTCCGCGATGTCGATTGTGATGATGTGACCGTGAGGCGGGTCGGCATCCGCGAGAATAAACCCAGCTACCGTGCCTTCCACTTCCGCGACGAAGCAAATTGCTCCCGGCTGGGCAAGATACCAGCGAAGTTCTCGTCTCGAATATGCGATCCCGCGGGGATAGCAAGCGCGGTCAAGCAGATAAAGCGACTCGAAGTCCGTTGGAACAAACAGGCGAAGCGGATAGCTCACGGACATGAATTGTAGCAAGACAAAAGAGTTTGGAAGCGACGGGCAACAAAGAAAGGAAGTTAAAATCAGACTTCAAGGATAACCGGGAGAATCATCGGCCGCTTCGACGTCTGCTTGTTCAAATAGCGCTTCAGGTCCACGCGAATCTTTTCTTTCATTACGCCCCAATCGGATTTTTCCTCCGCGTTGGATTGTTCAATCGTACGAAGCAGGACTTCGCGCGCGCCTGCAATCAATCCCGCGTCGTCATCGGATGGCAGGAACCCGCGCGTAACGATTTCCGGCTGCGAGCCCAGCCGCCCGTTGTGCTTGTCCATCGCGATGATCGGCACGACCACGCCGTCTTCCGCCAGGTGTCTCCGATCTCGGATTACGACCTCTTCGATTTCCTCGAGCGACCCTGAATCCACGCACACGCGCCCGGCAGGTACCGGCTCGCGGCGGAAGGCGCCTTTTTCTGTGAATTCAATCGGGTGGCCGTCTTCCAACAACAGCACTTCATCTGACACGACGCCAAGTTGGTGCGCCATCGCCGCATGACGGAAAAGCTGGCGGTATTCCCCGTGGAGCGGAATGAAGTAGCGCGGCTTCACAAGCTGCAACATCAGCTTCTGTTCTTCCTGGCTGGCGTGACCGGACACATGGATTATTCCCGCGTTGTTGTCGTAATAGACGAGCGCCCTTCGCCGGAACATGTGATCGAGCATCCGGAATATCGATTTCTCATTTCCGGGGATGATTCGGGCTGACAAAATTACCGTGTCGTTTTCTTCCACCGACACCATGCGATGGTTGTCCACCGACACCCGCGATAGCGCCGACATCGGTTCCGCCTGGCTCCCGCTCACCAGCACAACGAGTTTGTGGGGGTCAAAGGACTTGATGTCCTGCGGACGCACGACCATCCCGTCGGGAATGCGCAACTGGTCCAAATCATGCGCGATCTCAACGTTGTCCACCATGCTCCGCCCAACGATGCCGATCTTTCGGCCCGTGGCCGCGGCCAGGTTCACGATGAGCTGAATGCGATGGATGGACGACGCAAAGCACGAGACCAGCACTTTTCTCGGCGCGGTGCGGAACAACTCTTCCATGCGCGTCGCGACTACACGCTCAGATGGCGTGTACCCGGGCCGCTCGACGTTTGTGCTGTCGCTGAAGAGCGCCAGCACTCCTTCCGCGCCATAACGCGCAAACGTATGAAGGTCAAAGGGCTGATGGTCGGGCGGAGTGGGATCCATTTTGTAGTCACCGGAATGAATCACGACTCCAGCCGGAGTGCGAATCGCGAGCGCGACGCAATCAATCGTGCTGTGCGTCACGTGGATAAATTCAATTTTGAACGGACCGATTTCGATGACGTCGCTGCTTTTGACCTCTTTGAGCACGGCCTGGTCCAGCAAGTTGCGCTCGTCAAGACGCCGCTTCACAAGCGCGAGCGTGAAGCGCGTCCCGTAAATCGGGACGTTCAGGTCACGAAGGATGTAGGGCAGCGCACCGATATGGTCTTCGTGGCAGTGCGTCAGCAGAATCGCGCGCACCATGTGCTTGTTCTGCTTCAGGTAGGTGATGTCCGGGATGACGATGTCCACGCCCAGCAGCTCGGCTTCGGGGAACATCATTCCGGCGTCAATGACGATGATGTCGTCGCCGCAGCGCAGGGCGAGCATATTCATGCCGAACTCGCCGAGACCGCCAAGTGGGATTGCCCAGAGTGATTTATGACTCAATATGTGCTCCGCGTTTGTATGCGGTGCATCGTATCACAGCGTGGAGTGCTTACACCGGTGTTGGAATGATGGATGGCGCCAGAGTGCGTTACTCGCGATCACCGCCGCTGAAGAGCCTCGCAATCGCGACGAGCACGACCGCTCCGACCGTGGCGGCGGCGAGACTGTAAAGCCAGCCCCGCGAGCCCCCTTCGGGAACAATTTTGAGTTTCATGAAAATCCAGCCCCCAAGCACGGCGCCGACCATTCCCAGAAGGATGTTCACGATGCAACCGTAACCGCGCCCGCGCGCGATTGTTCCCGCAAGCCACCCGGCGATCAGGCCGATGACAATCCATCCAAACAATGTTCTTGGAACCGCGTATCCCCATACATGGTAATAATCGTCGAGTGCCGCGAGCATCGCTAACATTCTTCACCCCTTAGGATTTGGCGCTGAAGCTCTTTTCAGGCGCGTGTCATCTTGTACTATTCATTTGAGCCGCTTGCAAATAGAATTGGCCGCAAGGAGCGGGTTTCATGAAAGAACTCCGGAGGTCAATGAAGAAGTCCGTGAAAGCAAGCTACGCCCGCAAAGCCCCAGTGACTTCGGACGAAGCCGTGAAAGCAAAAACCGGAAGAACTTGGCCCGAGTGGTTCTCACTACTTGGCAAGGCCGGCGCGCGGAAAATGGACCACCGGGAGCTCTGCACCCTCCTTTACGAAAAGCACAAACTCTCCATGTGGTGGTGCCAGAATGTCGCCAACGAATACGAGCAAAAGCATGGGCTTCGCGAGCGCTATGAAACCTGTGCGGGCGATTTCAGTTCGTCCGTGAGCCGCACATTCGCTTGTAGCGTCGGCGAAATCTACGCTCTATGTAAAGATCCCAAAGGTCGTCGCTCCTGGTTGAAGGGCGACAAATTCGATGCCTCATCCGGGCAGCCGAACAAAACTCTCCGCGGCGCGTGGGACGGCAACACCAGCCGCCTCGAAATCCGTTTCTATTCCAAAGGGGCAGGGAAGACACAAGTGGTAGTGGACCACATGAAGATGGCAAGCTCGAAGCATGCAATCGCGATGAAGACGTTTTGGGCGGAAAATCTAGATCGATTGCGGCAGCGCGTGGAATCTTAGAAAAACATCGGGAGTGAATACAAGAAAAAACTAATCGCCTTCGAGGAGGATCGCCGCGGCGAGAACGGTGGTCCACAATCCGCGCTTATCGCCCACAGCGGATTGCGTAATGTTCATCGTGCGCACGATCTTGTTGGATATCCGGTAGACTTCTTTTTTTTCGTCCCAGGAAAGGTCCGCGTCAAATTCAACGTTCAATGTAGTTGCGAGCATTTCCGCGGCGAGTTCTTCACAGTATTCGCCCGCGATCTCTTCGGTTTCACCGAAGGAGTGGTGCTCCGAGAGATATCCATACATGGATTTGTCGGCGGGCAGTGCCAGCCCCACGCCCGCGGCGATCAGTCGGTGGGCCTCACGCGTGGAGTTTTCGCTGATGACGGTGAACGCCACCTGGCCATGTTTGATGTGCTTCAGACCCTCACTGCGCGAAATTAATTTGCAATTGGGAGGGAAAATCGAAGATACGCGTACGATGTTGCATGAGGCGATGCCTGCGTTCCGCAGCGCCAGCTCAAAACTGGAAAGCCTCTCGCGGTGTTTACCGACACCTTTTGTCAGGAAAATCCTTTTAGCGACGAACGCCATCGACGGTTCCGGTTTGCGGTGCCTCCACGAGAGAAACTCGCTCGCAAATACGAGCGTGCGCGAAAATAACAAGAACACGGGGCAGTGTCAATGCGAATTACGAGCCAGGAGAAATTATTTTCGCGCACGTCCGTGGGGAAGGATGAGGCTCACCGAAAACTGCTCGGCGCGCCTGACGCCCGAGGCGCTCCGCGCCGCCGTTCCTCCGCAATCAACGCTTGCGCCGCCTCGCGCGGGAAAATGCTCCAGTTGCCGTCAGAGGCTGTCGGGATCGTGTGCGTCCGCGACACATAGTCAATAATCAGCTCACGGATCTCCTCCGGCGATCGGTACACAATGGGAAGTCCTTTGAATACGTCGTAATGTCCGCCGCCCGTGTAACGATAGTTGTTGATCGCCACGCGCAGCTTTGCCGCCGGGTCGACCGGCTTCCCCAGCCGCGTTAGATTACGAATTCGGTCGCCCACCGGACGCGAAAGATCAATTACATAGTTCACGCCCGCCGCGGAATCCGCGTTGTAGCCCGGCATTTGCATTGGTTTTGATGTATCAAATGGCCATTGGGGGAAGAAACTCGCCGCGTGTTCGAGTGCATCCTTCAGCTGCGCCCCGGTCATTTCAACGACGTATAGCGTGTTTTCGTAGATGTAAAGCCCCGCCAACTGGCGCACGGTCACGGGCCCCGCTGGAATTTTCAGCGCCGGATAGAACATCGTCGCCAAGGAAACATCCGCGTGGCCCGCACCAAGCTGCACCTGGTGAATCAAGTCCACCAGCGGATCATCCTGGTACCGCGAAACGTCGCCGTGCATTTCTTCGGCGCTCGTAGCGATTGGTGCATCGAGATACTTCTGTGTCGCCGTTTCATACGGCTGCGCCAATTTCACAATCTCCGGGTCCGGCGCGGTCGCATCCGTCACCGCCAGCATCGCAGAATGTTTTTCCTTCACTTGCCACGCGCCGCTGGCATCGCGTCCCATCTCCACATCCACACGCGCGAGCGACTGCCCCCAGTTTCGCGCTTGCGCAAGCAGTACGCCGTTCACCACTTGCTGCGCTACCTCACGGTGCGTGTGGCCAAAGAGGATCACGTCAATCCCGGGCACTTGCTCTGCCAGCCCGAGGATTGCGTTTTCGCCGGTAATTTCATCTGTGCCATTCTGCTGATTCGCCGCCGGATCCGGCCCCAGTCCGGAATGTGCGATCACCACGACGAGGTCCGCCCGCTTCCTCACTTCCGGGATCACTCGTTTTGCGGACGCGACGATCTGCTCGAACTCGTAGCCCTTGTAATGCGCTGGAATCTCCCAGCGCGGAATTCCCGGCGTGATGAATCCGACAATTCCCACGCGCACTCCGCCGACTTTCTTAATGATGTATGGCAGAAAATTCTCGACGCCGTTCACATAATCCTGTTTCATGTTGGCGGCCAGGATGGGAAATTTCGCCTCGCGCTTCGCCTTCCACAAGGCGTCCAGCCCGAAATTAAACTCGTGATTGCCACAGGCTGCCGCGTCATAGCCCATCGCATTCATCACGGCGATCGTCGGGTTCGTCTGCGTCGTATCTTTTCGGGCGAAGTAATACGCCAGCGGAGTTCCCTCGATGATGTCGCCGGAATCGAGCAGCAAGACATGGGGCTCACTCGCCCGCACCTGTCTGACGAGTGTCTCGATCTTCGCCAGCCCGCGATTGGCGGGACGATTCGCGTAATAGTCCACCGGGACTAGGTTGCCGTGAATGTCTGTCGTCCCCAGCAGGACGATGTGGACATTCCCCGCGTGGGTCTGCTGCGTGTGGCCAGGGACCGCCGCAAACGCGGCGACGGTCGTTGCAACTAATATGAAAAGGACTGCGGGGAGGGAAAGGCGTCCCGAATATTTTTTTATCATTTAAGTTTATGTCTGCCTTGGAAGCAGAACAACGGGCGCCAGCTTCGGCGCAAGAGTCTTCAACCTGCGCAAATCGTCCGAACTGAAGTCCGGCCCGGCATCTTGTTTATTTCGCCCCTTGCGGCAGATCTGCACCACGCCGGCAACTTCTCCTTCATGCACAATGGCGGCGCTCAATATCTTCTGGATCATTTCATTGGGACCGACGCCGAGAGGAACTCCCTCGAACACGCTTGCGTGCCGGGAGTTCGCAAATGAGTTCTCCATGTCCGCCCGTTTTTCTCGCGCCGTCCGCGAAGCGAGCGCGTTCGTGCTGTTGAGAGGAATGGTCCCGACCTCGCGCAGTTTTTCCGGAATCACAAATTGCAAATGTTTCCCATTTCCCACAACGCTCAGAATGGCCACTTCATCCGCTCTGACTCCAAATGCCTGTGAAAGTCTTTCCGCGAGAATCGCAAGGTCTTCAGGGGTTGTCGGGGCAGGCCTATCCGCCAAAGTGGACAGGTAATCGTCAAGTTCGGAGACCGCTTTTACGGAAGCTTTCATCCACCCCTCGGGCCGATTTTCCTGAGGCGACAGTATTATAACGAAACATCTTCGCAACTCCCTGTGAATTTCGCCTGCGTACGCGCCTTGCAATACCCCCGTGGAGTTCCTATACTGAAACGCTGGAATTCGAGTCCGGAGAGTTCATGTCCGCCCAGGCAGGCCAGTCAGATCACAGCTTTCTTCTCCGCAAACTCCATTCTCTTTCCGGATTGATCCCCGTCGGCGCATATATGGCCGACCATCTCTTTGAAAACAGCTATTCTCTCGTCAGCCCGGACAAATATGACACAGCCTCGCGCGCCCTTCAGACCATACCTTGGCGCCTTCCGCTCGAAATCGGAATTATCTGGCTGCCGATTCTTTATCACGCCGCATACGGCTTCTATGTCTGGCACCGCGGCAAAATCAACGTCTCCCAATATCCCTGGGTTGGCAACTGGATGTTCACGCTCCAGCGCTGGACGGGCCTTGTCGCGTTCTTCTTTCTTGGCTGGCACCTTTACACCGCGCGATTCCTTACACACGGCCAGTCCACTTACGCCATGGTCAATCAAGACATGCAAAGCACCTGGTTTTTTGCGTTTTTTCTGCTCGGCGTCATCGCGTGTTCGATCCATCTCGGTGTGGGAATTTGGAATTTCGTTTGTAAATGGGGCTTCGCCGCGACCGTGCGTTCGCAGCGCGCAGCGGGCTACCTTGGTGTTGCGATTGCCGTGATCATGCTGATCATGAGCGTGACTGTCGTCGTCTGTTTCCGGTACGGCTGGCATCCTCTTGACGCATACTTACACGCTCAAAAATGAGGGCTCCTAAAATAATCGTTGTCGGCGGAGGGCTCGCCGGACTGATGGCCACCATACGCGTGGCCGAAGCCGGCATTCCGGTCGAGCTTTTTTCCATCGTTCCCGTGAAGCGTTCGCACTCCGTCTGCGCGCAGGGCGGCATCAACGCCGCCAAGAACACCAAGGGCGAGGGCGATTCCACCTGGCAGCATTTTGACGACACTATTTACGGCGGCGACTTCCTCGCCAACCAGCCTCCGGTCAAGCGCATGTGTGACGCCGCGCCCGGCATCATCGATCTCCTCGACCGCATGGGCGTGATGTTCAATCGCACGCCCGAGGGCCATCTCGACTACCGGCGCTTTGGCGGCACGTTCTTCAATCGCACCGCCTTTGCCGGAGCCACCACTGGGCAGCAGCTCCTCTACGCGCTCGACGAGCAGGTTCGCCGCTTCGAGGCCGAAGGCAAAGTCACCAAATACGAAGGTTGGACTTTTCTCTCCGCCGTGCTCGACGACTCCGGCGTAAGCCGCGGCATCTGCGCCATGGACTTGAAGACCATGGAAGTGAAAACGTTTCCCGCCGATGCCACGATCTTTTGTACCGGCGGCAATGGCTGTATCTTCGGCCGCTCGACAAACTCCGTCGTTTGCACCGGCACCGCGCAATCCGCGCTGTTTCAGCAGGGCGTTGACTACGCCAACGGTGAATTCATCCAGGTCCACCCGACCGCTATTCCCGGCGAAGACAAGCTCCGCCTGATGAGCGAATCCGCTCGCGGAGAAGGCGGACGCGTCTGGGTGCCTAAGAAGCCGGGCGACAATCGCGCCCCGCTCACAATTCCTGCTAACGAGCGCTTTTATTTCCTTGAGGAGTGGTTCCCGAAATACGGCAACCTCGTTCCTCGTGACGTCGCTACGCGAGCCATCCATAGGATCGTCTTTGAGGAGAAGCTCGGAATCGGCGGCCAGCAGGCGGTCTATCTCGATGTCACGCACATCCCGCGCGAAACACTTGAGCGCAAGCTTGAAGGCATCCTCGAGATTTATGAGAAGTTCGTTGGCGTGGATCCGCACGTCGAGCCGATGAAAGTTTTCCCCGGCGTGCACTACACCATGGGTGGCATTTGGGTGGATAACGACAATCAGGCCACCAGCGTCCCCGGCATTTATGCCGCTGGCGAATGTGAATACCAGTATCACGGTGCGAACCGTCTCGGCGCGAACTCGCTCGTCTCCTGCATCTACGGCGGTATGGTTGCCGGACCCGCTTCCGTCAAATACAGCCGCGGTCTCGACAAGGGATGTGAAAGCGCGCCTTCCTCCGTTTTCGAGCGCGAGCAAAAACGACAGCAGGGAATTAATGACGCACTCGTTTCGCAGCAGGGCTCCGAGAATCCCATCACCATCTGGAAAGAGATGGGTGAGTCGATGACTGAGCACGTCACCGTCACGCGCAGGAATCCCGGTATCCAGCGCGCTGACGCGAAGCTCCAGGAATTGCTCGAGCGCTTCAAGAAGGTCAATCTGTCTGACCGCACCAAGTGGTCGAACCAGACGCTCGCTTTCACGCGCGAGCTTTACAACATGCTCATCCTCGCGCGCGTTATCGCGCTCGGCGCTCTCGCCCGCGACGAATCCCGCGGCGCTCATTACAAGCCCGATTTCCCCCAGCGCAACGACGCCGATTGGCTGAAGACCACGCGCGCTAAGTGGGCGAACGGCAAAATTCAGCTTACCTATGAGCTCGTTGACACTTCGCTGCTGCCCTTGCGCGCGCGGCGGTACGATATGGCAAAGTAGGGAAGGCGGCTCAGAAGTATGGCGGAAAACAAAAAAGTCATCGTTCGCGTGAAGCGGCAGGCCGGGCCGAAGGACCGTCCGCACTGGGACGAGTTCGAGCTGGCATGGCGCCCCTACATGAACGTCATCATCTGCCTGCGCGACATCGCCGAAAATCCCGTCACGCGCGATGGCAAGCCCTCCACGCCGGTCACCTATGACTCAAATTGCCTCGAAGAAGTCTGCGGCTCGTGCGCAATGGTCATCAACGGCCGCGCGCGAATGGCTTGCTCCGCGCTCGTGGACCAACTCGAGCAGCCCATCCGCATTGAGCCGATGAACAAGTTTCCCGTTGTCCGTGACCTCGCCGTGGATCGCAGCGTCATGTTCGAGAACCTCAAGCGCGTGAAAGCATGGGTGCCGATTGACGGCACTTACGACCTCGGCGAAGGCCCGCGCCTTGCGCCCGAAGTCCAGGAAAAGGCTTATCCGCTTTCGCGCTGTATCACCTGCGGCATCTGCTTGGACGTCTGCCCACAAATAAACGCGCACAGTGATTTCGTCGGCGCCGCCATCATCAGCCAGGTGCGCCTCTTCAACATGCATCCCACGGGCGCGATGCACGCGCGTGAGCGCCTCGCGGCCGTCAGCGGCCTCGGCGGTGTGCAGGATTGCGGCAACGCGCAGAATTGCGTACACGCCTGCCCGAAGTCTATCCCGCTCACGGAATCTCTTGCACAGGTGAATCGCGACGCCATCCGCAACGCGCTGGTCGGCTGGCTCTTAGGGTGAGGTCCCATGAAATTTCGTTACGCTGCTCTCGCCGGTGGTCTGTTTCTCCTCGCCGCGCTTTTCACCCGCGCCGTGCCCGCTGACGACATCGCGGATCGCGCGCACAAGCTCCACTTCGGGTCGATCGTGCTCGACACGCACGACGACACGCCGCAGCGTTTCCTCTTCGAGAATTTCGATCTCGGCCATCGCGATTCCGAAGGCCACATTGACATCCCGCGCATGCGCGAAGGCGGCATGAACGCGATCTTCTTTTCCATCTGGACGCCGATCACAGTCACCGGCCCGGCCGCGGTCAAGCGCGCGCTCGACCTGATTGATTCCACTCGCGAGCAGATCCGCAAGCATCCGCAGGACCTCGTCCTCGCCACCACAGCTGAAGAAGTCCGCCGCGCGCGCGCGCAAGGAAAGATTGCCGCGCTCATGGGACTCGAGGGCGGCCACATGATTGACAACGATCTCGGCGCGCTCCGGCAGTTCGCCGCGCTCGGCGTCCGTTACATGACGCTCACTCACACCGCCGACACCGATTGGGCCGGCTCATCCGGCGACGCCGCAAAGCACATCGGCCTCACGCCAATGGGGAAGAACATCATCCGCGAGATGAATCGCCTCGGCGTTCTCGTGGACATCTCCCACGTTTCCGACAAAACTTTTTATGACGCAATCGATGCGAGCCAGGCGCCGATGATTGCCTCGCACTCCTCCTGCCGCGCCATCTGCGACGCCCCGCGCAACATGACCGACGACATGATCAAGGCCCTCGCGGCAAAGGGCGGCGTCATCCAGATTAATTTTCATATCGGATTTTTGAGCCAGGCCTATCGTGACGCTTCGGCGAAGAGCGAAGAACTGAAAACTCGCACCGCGGAAGCCGAAAAAGCCACGCAAGGCAACGAAGCCGCAACCATTCGCGCAGATGAACGCGTCGCGCACCAAATGATCGCCGAAGGCAAACTCCCGCAGGTAAATTGGGAAGTGATTGTGGATCACATTGACCACGCCGCAAAGCTCGTCGGCGCCGATCACGTCGGCCTCGGCTCCGATTTCGATGGCGCCGTCATGCCGCGAGGGATGGAAGATTGCTCGAAGCTGCCGAAGTTAACGGAGGCGATGCTCCGCCGAGGCTACTCCGAAGACGACATTCGCAAAATACTAGGCGGAAACTTGCTCCGTGTAATGGAGCAGACCGAGCGCGTCAGCCGCCAGCTTGAAGGCGCGCACTGAATTGTAGGGGCGGGTCTTCAGACCCACCCAGACTTCACTGAATCCAATTTGTGGGGGAAAAATGAAAAACCGTTTACTTACACTTCTTGCCGCCGTACTCTTTGCCGTTGTGGCGCTCGCGGGCCCTCAATCCAAACCGCCCGCCCCAAAAAGTCCAGCCCCCTCTCAAGCCGCGCCGCCACCAACTTCGCCGTTCGACCGCGCGCTCCTCACGCCAGCATCGCTCAATGCGAAGGCCCCCGACACTTTCGACGTGAAATTCGTCACCACCAAAGGTGAATTTGTCGTCCATGTGACGCGTGACTGGGCGCCCAACGGTGCCGACCGCTTTTACAATCTCGTGAAGCATCATTATTTCGATGGTGTTGCGTTTTTTCGAGTTCTACGCACACCTCGTCCATTCATGGCCCAATGCGGTTTTAGCCCCTATCCGGAAGTCAACACCGCGTGGATGAGCGCATACATCAAGGACGACCCAGTGAAACAGTCCAACAAACGGGGTATGGTCACGTATGCTGCTCTGCCGACGGCAAACGGTCGATCGACTCAAATCTTCATCAACTACGCGGACAACTCGTTCCTCGACCAAAGTCGGTTCGCCCCATTCGGCGAGGTTGTGTCTGGAATGGAAGTGGTGGATCAGTTCTACGGCGGATATGGAGATGGACCCCCGGAGGGCCGCGGACCGAGCCAGGACATGCTTTCTAAGCAGGGCCAGGTATATCTCTCTAAGAATTTTCCAAATCTCGATTCAATCAAAACCGCGCGCATCGTCACCACTCCCGCGCCGGCCACGCCAAAATCTCCTGGGAATTAACCTGGGGCAAACTGAGACTTTTTCGGAGAATGGCGTTCGTGTGTCTCCGTGTTCTCTGCGTTAGATCTTTTGATTTTCTTCTTCAACTTTGAAATTCCAACTATCTATTTAAACTCCCAGCACTCCGACCAACTCTCGCACTGACGCCGCTGACTTTTCCAGCGCCGCCTTCTCATCCGCTGTCAGCTTAATTTCGATGATCTGCTCGATCCCGCGAGCGCCCAATTTCACGGGAACTCCCACGAACAATCCCTTGATCCCGTATTCGCCTTCGAGGTACGCCGCGCACGGCAGAATCTTTTTCTTGTCTTTCAGGATCGCTTCCACCATTTCCACCGCCGCCGCCGAGGGTGCGTAATACGCCGAACCGCTCTTCAACAGGTTTACGATTTCAGCGCCGCCTTTTCGCGTGCGTTCCACAATCGCGTCAATCTTTTCCTTCGGCAGCAGGTCCGGCAGCGGGATCCCCGCCACGGTCGAATACCGCGGCAGCGGCACCATGTCGTCGCCGTGCCCTCCGAGCACGAACGAAGTCACGTTCTCCACGCTCACGCCCAGCTCCATCGCCACAAATGCGCTCATCCGCGCCGAATCCAGCACGCCCGCCATCCCGATCACGCGGTTCTTGGAAAACCCGCTCAGCTTGAATGCCGTCTGCGCCATCGCGTCCAGCGGGTTCGTCACCACGATCAGGATCGCGTTCGGCGAATACTTCACCACATTTTCGATCACGGCCTTCAGGATGTCGTAGTTCGCCTTCAGCAAATCGTCGCGGCTCATTCCCGGCTTGCGTGGGAATCCCGCCGTGATTACCACCACGTCGCTGTTCGCCGTCTCGCGGTAATCGCCCTGCGCGGTTGAGATTCCCGTGCAGTGCGCGCTCGATTTCGTAATCGGCGTCGCCTCAAGCATGTCGAGACCCTTGCCCGCGGGCACGCCTTCGAGCACGTCCGTCAGCACCACATCCGCAAGGTCGCGGTCCACAATCCGCTGCGCGGTCGTCGCCCCGACGTTCCCCCCGCCTACCACTGTGACTTTCTTACGCATTCCGTTTCCTCTCCTGATGTTTCATAGCGCCGCCGTCTCTGTTGGCACACTTGGTTTTTTATTCTACGCTGCTTCTCAATCCGCCGCCGCGGCCTTCGCCATATTCTCAATAATTGCGCTCGCGAATTCCGACGTCTTCAACTTCGTCGCACCTTCCATCAAGCGCTCCAAATCGTACGTCACGCGCTTCTGCGAAATCGTCCGCGCGATGCCATTCTCCACCAGACGCGCCGCCTCTGGCCATCCCATGAAATCAAACATCATCGCGCCCGAAAGCATCACGGAACTGGGATTGATCACGTCCTTGTCCGCGTACTTCGGCGCCGTGCCGTGCGTGGCCTCAAAGCAGCCGTACCCGTCGCCGATGTTCGACCCCGGAGCCATCCCCAGCCCGCCGATTTGCGCCGCGCACGCATCGGAAATGTAATCTCCGTTCAGGTTCGGGGTCGCCAGCACTTCGTATTCATCCGCGCGCGTCACCACCTGCTGAAAGATCGAGTCCGCGATGCGGTCGTTGATCATCAGCTTTTGTTTCCACTGGCCGCGCCCGTGCGTCGTATAGATTGCGTCGAGCACGCCTTTCACCTCCGCGGCCACTTCCTTGCGGAACGCCTCGGTGGCCTGCTCCAGCCCCGGCTCGATCATCGCCGCGTTCTGCTCGGCGGTCAGGTTCGGATTCTTGTCCTTGTTGTCCACGATCCAGCTTTCGCGCTCGGTGATCACGTGCGCGCGGAATTCCGCCTTCGCCAGTTCGTAGCCCCAGTCGCGGAACGCGCCTTCCGTAAATTTCTGGATGTTGCCTTTGTGCACCAGCGTCACGACGCGCCTCTTATTCTCCAGCGCATATTGGATCGCGCGCCTCACCAGACGTTTCGTGCCCGTCACGGAAATCGGCTTGATGCCCACGCCTGAATCCCAGCGGATCTGTTTGCCGGTGCCTTTCAGCATTTCGTTGTTCAGGAATTCGAGCAGCTTCTTTGCTTCCGGCGTTCCCTCGCGCCATTCGATTCCCGCGTACACGTCTTCCGTATTCTCGCGGTAGATCATCACGTTCATCCGCTCCGGATGCTTCACAGGCGAGGGCACGCCCGCCAAATACTTCACCGGCCGCACGCACGCATACAAATCCAGAAGTTGCCGCAGCGCCACGTTCAGCGACCGGATCCCTCCGCCCACCGGAGTCGTCAGCGGCCCCTTGATCGCAATGCGGAAATCGCGGATGGCGTCCACCGTGTCTTTCGGCAGCCA